>JBEHXV010000003.1:0-199475 GCA_048498515.1 Bacteroidota bacterium
AAGAGGCAGGAATAAAAGGGTTCATGGTAGAGCTTGTTGTAACAAGCGCGGAGCCTGTTTTACTGTAAATCTGTGTCCAGGTATTTTCACAGTCGGTAGAAGCATATACCGTTAAATTATTGATGTGAGCAGGATTGCTTTCGGCGGCTGCCAGCTTAAAGTTCAATACCGGTGAGGATAAAGCGGAAATATCAATGATGGGGCTTACCATGGAGCTTGCCGCTAAGCGTGTGTTATTAACGGCAGACAGTTCCGCTGAAAATGACCCGCCATAAGCGGCATCGAACGATTGTTGCCAGAATGCCCCGCCACTTGTATTGTACACATCCCAATCGGTATTGGGAAGCGGGTTGGTTTCAAAACCTTCAAAAAATGAGGCATTGTAACTGGCGGTGTTATTTATAACAGTGATGATGTTTGTTTTTGTAACCGGTGTGGAACTTCCGGCTGATGTGCCAGATTTATAAGTGACAGAATACACACCGGGTGTATTATACGTCACCACTGGGTTTTGCGCGTTAGAACCGGAGGGTGTTCCCCCACTAAATGTCCAGGTATAGCTTGTAGCAGTAGCATTTGCAGACGCGTCCATAAAGGTTACCGGCGTACCAACGCAGGTTTCGGAGCGGTTATATTTAAAATCGGCAACCGGCACACAGGTGGTATTGGGATTGATAACCCCGGTGGACATTAAGTTGGCTGTTGAGTATAAATTGTCCCTTCCTACTACACCCGACTGCAAGGTAAATTGCATGGCCAATGCCTGTTCCTGTGTGAACATTTTTACGCAATAGGAATAATCCATATAGTTCTGGTAATTTTCGCTCACACCGGGAGTACAAATTTGGTAAGAAGCCGGATCGGAAGCATTAGGACAGCTTAAAAAGCCTTGTGTGGTTGGTGTGTCCGAAATAAAATCATCGCCCGTGCAATCAACCCCTGCACTGTTGGTTGAACCAAATACGTGGGCCAGGCCCAGCCAATGCCCCGCTTCATGGGTTAGTACGCGCGACAAAAAAGGGTTACCGGCACCAATGGAACCAAAATAATTATTGAGCACAACTATGGCATCCCATTGATCGCCCGCCGTGAAAGTGCCCGGGAAATACGTATAGCCTGCCGCTCCAAAGCCACTACCCAATGTAATTGACCTTACTATGTATACATTCATGTAACGCGTAGGGTCCCAGGTATATTGGTATATGGTTGGCGAAGCATCGTTCCAGTCCGTATCCGTATCGTAATAATGGATAATGCCGTTTGTGCAATTGCCGTTGGGATCGAGTGTGGCCAGGGCAAACTGGATCTTTGTGGAATCGGCCAATAATTTAAACTCAGGAATGATAAAGGCTGTATCGGCATTTTGTTTGGCATAGTCCCTGTTCAAAATATTAACCCCGTCTTTTACCTGCGCATCGGATATGTTCTCGGGCCCGCCCAAATGCAAAATATGAAACACCACCGGAATGGTATAGGTAGCCGAATTGGCAGTGCGTTTTTTTGACGAGTTAAGAAGTTGTGTTGTTCGCTGCTGTTCGGCCCCGGGATGGCTTTGGTAAAATTTCCGCATTACCACATCCGTTGCGCAATGCAGGTCGGATTGGGCAAATTGAAAAAGGGGGGCCAGTAAAAAAACTAACAGGTAAAATGGTTTCATACTCAAAAATTTATATGATCTAAATTACTAAAAATAATGGCTCAGAACAAAAGTTGAGATATTGATGAGATGCTGAATCATGTTCAGGGTGACGATGTTCGTCGCTAAAACCATTACTTCTTTTCACTCTCAAACTGCCCTGTTTTTTTATTGTAACCGTAGGGGCAATGCTTGCAGCCATTTTTACAACAATAACCACGTTTCAAATGGTATTTTTCGGTAAATACAATATAACCTTCGGGGCTATAATAAAAGTCTTCGGGATCCAATTCCTTTTTAAACATCTTATGACAAAGATATTGGATTCTGTTACAATTTTTAAACTAAATTTGAGCATATCATGCTTTCCTACAAGCCCATTATAGATCAGATCAGTTACAAGGGATGCCGTATTTCCGTGTTGCGGTTGGATCTTCTGCATTCGCAAATCTCGGGCAACAAATGGTTCAAACTAAAATACAATTTAGAGCAGGCAAAACACGAACATAAAGATGTCATCCTGACCTTTGGCGGCGCTTTTTCGAACCATATTGCCGCTACGGCGTTTGCCTGCAAAGAAGCAGGTTTTAAAAGCATTGGCATCATTCGCGGAGAAACAACATCTGCCGGTAATCCCACTCTTTCCTATGCCGGAGAAAATGGGATGGAGCTACATTTTATAAGTCGCGAAGAATACAAACTAAAGCATGAAACCGCGTATCTTAAAAAACTGGAACAACAATTCCCCAACTGTTATATAATTCCCGAAGGCGGCGATAATGTCTTAGGGCAAAAAGGTTGTGAAGAGATTTTAAATATCGAAACGGATATGTACAGTTCTGTTTTTTGTGCCTATGGTACCGGAACAACATTTAAAGGAATAGCCAATTCATTACAGTCTCATCAAACCTTAACCGGTGTGAATGTTTTAAATTATGAGGCTCTTACCGATTTGCCACGCTCTGTGATTCTTAACCAGTATCATTTTGGCGGTTATGCCAGGCATACACAGGACTTGCTCAATTTTAAAACACATTTCGAAAAGCAATTCAGCATTCCTTTGGATTATGTTTATACCGTAAAATTATTTTTTGCCGTATTCAACCTGATAGATCAAAGCACATTAAATCCTGATGAGAACATCCTGATCGTTCACTCGGGTGGTTTACAGGGAAATGAAGGCTACATGACGCGCTATGGCTTACAGCCTGAAACCTAAACGCCAGGTAAAGGAAGCCCATGGATATACCTGGTTGGGTTCATAGCCTCCGTAACGGGAATATTTTTCGGAAAGTTTAAAAAAGCCAACACCAAATCCCAGTGTACTTGTAAAACGTTTTCCCCTGCTTCTCATAATACCGTTTTGCAGCTGAACCGTAATCCCCTCAATACCGCCAAGTGTCATGTCAGTTCCATACCTGATCCTGGGACCAAAATAATACTTTAACTGCGGCTTCAGGTCGTGATAATAGTTTACATCAATACCTGTAATAAAACCGGTGCCGCGGGTCCTGGGATTAGTAGTGGATTTATTATTGTTATTGGAGGTGGACGAGTTGGTATTGGTGGAAGAGGAATTGGTGTTGGTGGAAGAACTGTTAGCAGAGGCTTCGTTCAAAGCTCCTAGTCCATCGTATGTCAAGCTCACCGGAATCTTTATTCCCATCGATTTATTGGCAAATAAACGTTCATAGGAAACCGTGAGCCTCCCCATCAAGATCTCGGGGATGTAAAAACCCAGGATCCCGTTTGGCAACAAGGCTTCCTTTTCTTTCCATTCTTTCAATTTCCGTTCCCTGCGTTGTTCCCGTGTTTCTTCGGGTATTAACGCAATCGGTTCGGCTTTCTTTTCTTTTTCTTTTCCAAAAATATACACTTCGCCCGACCTGTATTCTGCCAGCAAAACACTTTCCCTGGCAATGGTCACAAGCGGGGCGTTTGCAAGCGTATCGCTGTAGCTGATCGTATTATCGGATATGCCTGCGATCCTGCAATAAAGGACCGAGCCATTCCTGAGGAATAGTTTATCCTGAGCCCTGCCTTTAAATGAAACCACAAAAAGCGCAAAAAACAATATGTATAGCAAACGCTGCATGTTTCTTTTAAAACCGGTATCCAAAACAATATCCAATATAAACTTTAGGCAAACTGCGGTATGGGTTTATGACCCGTTTCGATTGCGATGAAGTGGAATAATAATTCAATTCGGGATAATTGACCGGAATGCCAAACGCGCCAAACAATTTAAAGTTAAAATTAGGTGAGATCCTATAGGTCCAGCCATTGGTAATCATGAGCGCAATTTGATAGCCCTTGGCATTTTCCGATCTGATCTGGTTATTGGTCGTGTCAACCACATTTCGATAGGTATAAGACATATACTTGCCTAAAATGCCCACAAAGTATTGCACCCGCTTGGTAGTTTTGGGCATATAATTTAAACCCAGGCCGGCGTCATAATTTTTCTTGGCGCCATTCCTCGAGTCGGCAATAGCCGCATTTAAGCCGCCCATTCTTGAGTTAAAATTATATCCTCCCAAAACGGTTAAGCCAAGTCGTTGGTTGGCAAATTCCCTGTCGTATAAAAGCGTCACATCACCATTGGCAAGGGCCATCGCGTTAATGGACAATAAATTCTGGTTCAGGTAATAAATGTTCATCTTCGGCTTCTCGGGTATTTTACGCTTGGGTTCGGTAACCGTAACAGGTAGCGGTTCGGGCGTTTTAGTCGTTTTAGGTAATAAAGAAGCGGCGTTGGGATTAATGATATCAGTGCTGCCGTTTGCATAGCCAATCAGAACCACATCTGTTTTTGCAATGACATAAGTTGGCCCGTCGATGTTCGAGAAATCCTTGTACTTGACATCAGTGGTATTAACCTCCACCACTTTTGCTTTTAGCTTGCTGCCGGACGTAGTATAGAGTATATCCTGAGAAAAGGAAGGCTTCCAAAACAAAAACAACACCCCTAAAACAGTAAACAGGAACCTCATTACCAAAATTTATGTTTATAAAAGTAGGGATTTAAAGCCGATATAAAAATTCTTTTACAACATTAACAAAAACACCTATTTAAAGCCTTTATTTTATAATTATTGCGTCAATTTTGATTAATTTAGTAGACTTAATAATGACCATGTTAAAATTACAAAACTATATTAACGGCGAGCTGGTTGGCCCTGTTTCGAACCAGTATATTGATAATTACGATCCATCGCGGGGTACTGTTTATTCCTTAATTCCGGATAGTGATGAACATGATGCGGAGAAAGCCATTGCGGCCGCTAAAGAAGCTTTTCCGGCCTGGAGTGTGACACCAAAAGAAATCCGCTCGAAATACCTGTTAAAGATCGCGTCGCTTATTGAAGAGCAATTGCATGAGCTGGCAGTAGCCGAAAGCCTTGATAACGGCAAACCTTTGCACCTGGCCAAAACAGTTGATATACCAAGGGCCGCGGCTAATTTTCATTTTTACGGAACCGGCATCTTGCATTACGCCGCGCACGCGCACAGTATGGAAGACACTGCTATAAATTACACTCTTCGTCAGCCGGTTGGTGTGGCGGGATGCATTTCGCCATGGAATTTACCCTTGTATTTATTTTCCTGGAAAATAGCGCCGGCACTGGCTGCCGGCTGTACCGTAGTAGCAAAACCATCGGAGGTAACACCTATGACAGCCTATTTGCTTTCGGAGATTTGCATCAAAGCGGGATTGCCAAAAGGTGTTTTAAATATTGTGCATGGTTATGGGCATAAAGTTGGCAACGCTATGGTGAGCAGCAAAGATGTACCATTGATTTCGTTTACAGGAGGTACAAAAACAGGCGCCGGCATTGCCAGCATTGCCGCACCCATGTTTAAAAAATTATCGTTAGAACTGGGAGGTAAAAACCCCAACATCATTTTTGCCGATTGCGATTATGAGAAGATGCTGTCAACTACCATGTTGTCCTCCTTTGCAAACCAGGGACAAATATGTTTGTGCGGCTCCCGTATTTTTGTAGAACGGCCGATCTATGAAAAATTTAAAGCCGATTTTGTTGCTAAAACACAAAAACTGATCGTAGGCGCTCCACTGGACGAAAAAACAAAGATCGGGGCGGTGGTTTCAAAACCTCATATGGAAAAAATACTTTCCTACATTGAACTGGCAAAGCAGGAAGGCGGAACCGTATTATGTGGCGGAAAACAAGCTAAAGTAGCAGGCGAATTTGAGAACGGATATTATTTGGAACCAACCATTATTGAAGGACTAAGCTATGATTGCCGTACCAACCAGGAAGAAATTTTTGGGCCGGTGGTCACCATTATGCCTTTTGATACCGAAGAAGAAGTAATGACCTATGCGAACTCTACCATCTACGGTTTAGCATCTACCATTTGGACCCAGGATATTACCAAAGCAAACCGTGTGGCTATGAACCTGCATACGGGTATTGTATGGATCAACTGCTGGTTGCTGCGCGACCTCCGGACACCGTTTGGCGGCGTGAAATCATCGGGTGTAGGCAGGGAAGGCGGCTTTGAAGCTTTGGATTTTTTTACCGAGCCAAAAAATGTATGTATTAAATTGAAGTAAAATTATAGACCGCAGATAACGCTGGTTGCCTATGATTTATGATGATTTTTAATCTGAGAGCATCATAAAAAATCTGTGTCATCAGCGTTCCATTAAGACCATAACTATTATGTTAGAGAATAAGGAAAGAACAGAATTAACGGCCCTTGGTGAGTTTGGACTGATTGACCATTTAACGCAACACGTAGAGATCAATAATCCTTCATCCCTAAAAGGGATTGGCGATGATGCCGCTGTAATAAAATATGATAACGAAAAAACGACCCTGGTATCAACCGATATGCTGGTGGAAGGCGTACACTTCGACCTAACTTATGTCCCATTAAAACACCTGGGTTACAAATCCATTGTAGTAAACCTGTCGGATATTTGTGCCATGAACGGCACACCCAAACAGGTAACCGTTAGCATCGCGGCATCGAATCGTTTTTCGGTAGAGGCATTGGAAGAATTGTATGAGGGAATGTTGTTTGCCTGCAAACGCTACAATGTTGATTTGGTTGGCGGCGATACCACCACCTCAACAAGTGGTTTAATAATCAGCGTAACAGCCATTGGTGAAGCCAAACAGGAAGACATTGTTTACCGTAATGGCGCCAAAGAAAAAGATTTGCTTTGCTTAAGCGGTGATGTGGGCGGCGCTTACATGGGGCTGCAAGTCCTGGAGCGTGAGAAATTCGTATTTAAAGACAACCCGAACTTACAGCCCGACCTGGTTGGAAACGATTATATCCTGGAACGCCAGTTGAAACCGGAAGCACGTGTAGATATTGTGGAGCTGCTTAAAAAACTGGATGTGAAACCAACCAGCATGATAGATGTGAGTGATGGATTGGCCTCTGAGCTGATGCACATTTGCAAGCAATCGGAAGTGGGTTGTGAACTGTACGAGGAAAAAATCCCATTAGACCCTCAAACTTACGACCGTGCCAGGGAATTCAGCCTCGACCCTACCGTATGCGCATTAAGCGGCGGCGAGGATTATGAATTGCTCTTTACCATACCAATGGATGATTATGAAAAAGTGAAGAACCTTCCCGATTTCACCATTATTGGCCACATGACCGCCAAAGCAAGCGGCATTAACTTAGTAGCTAAAGCAGGCACCTCGCACCCTATTACAGCACAGGGCTGGAACGCATTTAAATAAATGTAATGTTAAAAAATTTAGTTTTCATATCTTTCATTTGTGTATTGCTGTTTGGCTGCGATAAAAAGAAATCAGGCATTAGCGGGAAAGTTGTCAACCCGGTATCGGGCGAAGGCGTGTACAATGCCCTCGTAAGCTTTGTGCAATGCGAAAGCAATGGTGCCGATTGCAAGGAAATTGTGATAGGCCAGGTGTATACCGGCCAAAGCGGTGAGTTCGTCATTGACAAGCGTGTGGCTTCCAAATCAAAAACAAAATGGATCACCGTTTCAAAGGACAACAAAAAACTGGCGCAGAAAGATAACGTTGGATTGAACGATAAAAATATTGTCATTGAAATAACACCCTAACTTTATAACTCAACAAACCTCTAACTCAATAACTGTATCATGAGCACAGAAAAATCCATTGAATCATCCAAAGCCCCTGAACCGGTTGGCTTGTACCCACACGCGCGCCGGGTGGGCAATTTATTGTTTTTAAGCGGTGTTGGTCCGCGCGAACGCGGCACTAAAAAAATTCCGGGTGTGGAACTCGATGAAAATGGAAAGATAGTTTCTTATGACATTGAAGCGCAGTGTCATTCGGTGTTCCGTAACATTAAATACATTTTGGAAGACTCGGGTAGCAGCTGGGACAAGATTGTGGATGTACAAGTGTTTTTAACCAACATGAAAGATGATTTCCCAAAGTACAATAAATTGTGGGCCGAATATTTTAAGGAGAATCCTCCCTGCCGCACTACCATCGAGATCAATTGCCTGCCTACGCCTATTGCTATTGAACTGAAGGTGATTGCGACGGTTGAGTAATATTGTTTTTCAGTGAATAACACAACTACATAAAATGAAGCCAAACCACGGTCTAATTTACCTATTTTATTTACTCTTTTTGTGCACCGGCATAAGGTCGCAAAATATATATACTGTAGCTGGATCAGGAACTTTAGGGTATTCGGGCGATGGCAATTTGGCTGTAACCGCTCAGTTAAGCTATCCACATGCCATTGCTGTTGATAATTCAGGCGCACTATACATAGCAGACACCTACAATGATCGCATTAGAAAAGTAAACCCAAATGGAATCATTACCACTATTGCGGGTACAGGGGTTAGTGGTTTTTCAGGAGATGGTGGTCCTGCTGTTTCAGCGCAAGTAAATTATGTTTTAGGAATTGCCGTTGATCAAAACAACAATATCTACATTTCCGACAATGGAAACAACAGAATTAGAAAAATAAACCCAGCCGGTATTATTACAACTATTGCCGGAACGGGCATTCCAAACTTTTCAGGCGATGGAGGTCCGGCAAACCTGGCTGAAATAAACAGCCCGTATGGAATTACCACTGATGCTTTAGGAAATATCTTGTTTGCTGATAGATATAATAACCGGATAAGAAAAATAAATGCTTCCGGAATTATTTCTACTGTAGCTGGTAACGGAAATAATATTTATGCCGGCGATGGGGGATCTGCCACCTCTGCTTCTATACCCCTACCTGTTGGACTTTGTGTTGATATAAATAACAACCTGTATGTTTGCGGCGCTAATGTCAGAAAAATAAATTCATCCGGTATTATTGATCCATTCGCGGGAGAAGGGTCGTCCGGATTAGGAGATAACGGACCGGCTATTTCATGCAGATTTAGTATACCATATGGATTATCAGCTGATGCGCTTGGTAATATCTATGTGTCAGATGTTGGTAATGACAGAGTTAGAAAAATAAACAACTCCGGGATAATAACAACAATTGCCGGTACAAGTGCCAGTGGTGGACCTTTAGGTGATGGTGGTCCTGCCAGTGCTGCCAATTTATTTTATCCGACAAATGCAATTTCCGATGCCCAAGGCAATGTTTATATATGTGATAAAAATAACCATAGAGTCAGAGTGATATGTAACATGAACAATTGTGTATTAGGTGAAACTGAATACATAAAAGACAACATTAGGTTCTCTGTTTTTCCTAATCCAAGTGTTAGTGAATTTAATATCAAAATTGAAGATGAATTTAATGATGGAGAATTGATCTTAATTAATTCAATCGGCCAAAAAGTTTACGAACAAAAAATAACACAAGGTGAAACTAAAATAAACACATTTGGCCTGGCTAACGGTATATACAATTTTGTACTACTTAAAAATAAAAGCAAAGCGGGTTGTGGAAAAATAATTTTAGAATAATTTTAATAAAAAACATCTTTACTTCTTCAAGCCAACATAAAGCAAGATCGCCGGCAATGTAGCAGTTAAGAACAAGACAATTTTCTCTACGTCCACTTTTGTCACATTCTCTAAATTATCAGGGCAATCAATGCAGGAGCCTATATAAGTGACCTTGTCTTTTTTTGAATAGGTTACGGCCAGCTGTGTATACTTACCAAGCGATTCGCGCCCGTTTGTTGGCCGGGTGTTCAAATACAATGTTTTACGGTCTTTAACCCTGTACACATAAATAAACGTGGTGCTTGTATCGGTCAATGCATGAAGATTGTAGGGTTTGAGATTCAAAGTTTTCTCTACCTCCTCCCTGGTCATGCCCAGTTTCAGGATCATCACTTTATCAAGCGTGCTGTATTTTGGCGACTGAACAATGCAGGAGGTAAAAAGCAACGGAATAACTAATAGTATCAGTAAATAGCTTTTCATTGTAATAGGTAAAATGCTTTTAGCTAAATGCACAAAAAAGGATGCCAGTACTATTGCATTTTTGCGTTACTAAATTGATAAAATCTCTTAGCCCCGTTTTTTAATACAATTAAATTTAATATCTTGGGCTTGTGAATGTCCCCCCAAACGCAAAAGAACTGGCTTGTTTTTATACCTGGAAAGGGGAAGATGGAATTGTGCGCACTAAAGTAAAACCGGGTGCGGATGTAACGGTCCAGTTCGCCAAAGAAAATTCAGACGCGGTTAACGCCTTGTATGTCGATCGCAAATTTCCGTTGTTGATTGATTCAAGGGGCATTCGATCCATGACACGTGATGCCAGGAACCAGTTCACTACCAAAGGCAGGGAAACCAACACCATGGCTTTTGCCATTATTATTGATTCTTCCCTGAGCAAAGTGATCGGCAATTTCTTTTTAGGGATCAACAAACCCGCGGTACCAACCCGTTTATTTGACAATGAAACAGACGCTGAAGCATGGCTCAAAACGCTCCTCTAGAAAAGTACGCGGTTTCCGCTAATTCAGATTATTCTGTGAACAGGGCCAACGAGATCCTGGACGTCATCATGTCGTATGCAAGGCTCGAGTTTAAAAAGAAAATCACCATCAGCAACCAGCAGGATGTATTTGATGGCATCAGTGCCGGCGTGAACATGCTTGGCGAAGAGCTGGAGAATTCCACCATTTCACTCAAAGAAAAAGAGCAGCTTTTAAAAGAGGTGCATCACCGTGTAAAAAATAATTTACAGATCATTTCAAGCCTGCTGAACCTGCAATCGGAACATTCGCAGGATGAAAAATTCCTGATGATGATCCGCGAAAGCAAGAACCGCATCTCATCCATGGCATTGATCCACGAGATGCTGTACACCTCGAAAGATTTCAGCCAGGTAAACATCAATGCCTACATTACAAAGTTAAGTCAAAGCATTTACCAGTCGTTTTACATGGCCGAAAGCAATGTGTCATTTGAGTACGCCATTGATACCACGCTGTTCTTTGAGATCGACCGCATGATCCCGATAGGTTTGATCCTGAATGAGATCATCAGCAACTCTTTAAAATATGCTTTTCCCGATAAGCAAGGGCTCATTTCCATCGAGTTTTTCAAAACCAGCGAGACCTATACTTTAATTGTAAAAGACAACGGGATTGGTGTGCCTGTCGGTTTTGATTTTAAAACCTCCAAAAGCCTGGGGATCCAATTAATTCATATGCTGTCGGAGCAGTTGGATGGCAAGCTTGTTTTTGGCAATGATAATGGCACGTGTTATAAATTGTGTTTTTAGTCTGTGAGACCTGACAGGTTTGGTACACAGCGTGCTAAAAAAACCTGACAGGTCTTTTTTCAAAACCTTATTATTTCATAAACTCCTGAAAAAGAGGCATAAACGTTGAGATTTTGAGCATAAAAATGCCTTTGCCACGTTAATAATTTGCCTATATTTAACCTTCTAAATTTTAAAATTATCAGATCAGAACTAATATGGAAAAAGTATTAAAATCCTTAGGTATTAAAGATGTGAACATTGGCTGCGCAACCGGTAAAAATTATTTTGCCAGCGGCGATATCATTGAATCATACAGCCCGGTTGATGGTAAATTAATTGCCAAAGTACAGGTTGCTAACGAAAAAGATTATGAAAAAGTAGTGCAGGTAGCTGCCGAAGCGTTTAAAACCTGGCGTAATGTTCCCGCCCCAAAACGCGGAGAGATCGTTCGCCAGTTTGGTGAAAAATTACGTGCTAAAAAACAAGACCTGGGACAACTTGTTTCTTATGAAATGGGAAAATCCTTACAGGAAGGTTTGGGCGAAGTTCAGGAAATGATCGACATCTGCGATTTTGCCGTTGGTGTTTCGCGTCAGCTGTATGGTTTAACCATGCACTCCGAAAGGGAAAGCCACCGCATGTACGAACAATGGCATCCATTAGGAATTGTAGGTATTATTTCGGCCTTCAACTTCCCGGTTGCTGTATGGAACTGGAATACTGCCTTAGCCTGGATCTGCGGTGACGTGTGCATCTGGAAGCCATCGAGCAAAGTGCCTTTATGCGCTGTAGCCTGCCACAACATATGGAACGAAGTAGCCGCTGAGAATAATTTACCCGAAGGTATTTCCTGCTTACTGGTAAGCCCGGGCTCAATTGGTGAAAAAATGTGTGAGGATGGACGCGTACCATTGGTATCGGCAACGGGCTCTACCCGCGTTGGAAAAATTGTAGGCACAAAAGTAGCCAACCGTTTTGGCCGCTCTATTTTAGAACTGGGTGGAAACAATGCCATCATCATTACACCTAATGCCGACTTAAAAGCCTGCTTGCCGGGTATTGTATTTGGCGCGGTTGGCACAGCCGGTCAGCGTTGCACATCAACCCGCCGTTTAATCATTCATGAAGATATTTATGAAGATGTGAAACAAAAACTGGTAAGCGCTTACAAACAATTACGCATTGGCGATCCTTTGGATGAGAACAACCACGTTGGTCCGTTAATTGACAAGGGCGCGGTTAAAGATTACATGATCTCTATTGAGCGTGTGATCTCCGAAGGTGGAAAGATCCTGGTACCGGGTGGTGTGCTGGATGGAAAAGGCTATGAAAGCGGCTGCTACGTAAAACCATGCATTGCCGAAGCTAAAAATGATTTTGAAATTGTACAGCACGAAACATTCGCGCCAATTTTATACATTATGAAATACAAAACCATTGAAGAAGCCATTGAATTACAAAATGGCGTTCCTCAGGGCTTGTCTTCTTCCATCATGACGTTAAATATGCGTGAAGCCGAACAGTTCTTATCTGCTGCAGGTAGCGATTGCGGTATTGCCAACGTAAACATTGGTACCAGCGGTGCTGAGATTGGTGGCGCTTTTGGCGGCGAAAAAGAAACCGGTGGCGGTCGCGAAAGCGGATCGGACAGCTGGAAAGCTTACATGCGCCGTCAAACCAATACCATTAACTATGGTACAAAATTAACATTGGCGCAAGGCATCAAATTTGATTTCTAACGCTAATTACGAATAAATACGAATATACGAATCACCTACAGGCGTACAGATTCGTATATTCGTGTTAAAATTCGTAGTCATATAAATTCCTTAAAATAAAAAATAACAAATGACCATTGACAAAAACAAAGTAGTATCGGTAAATTATCATTTATCATCTCACATCGACGGTGATGCTCCTAAACTGGTTGAGCAAACAACTACAGAGCATCCATTTACATTCATGTTCGGCGTTGGACAATTATTGCCTGACTTCGAAAAAAATCTTTTAGGTAAAACAGTAGGTGATAAGTTTGATTTTAAAATAACTCCGGCAAACGGTTATGGCTTATCAGACGAAGAAATGATCGTTAAGATCCCTAAAGAAGCTTTTCACGTGGATGGCGAATTTGACTCGGAAAGAGTAAAAGAAGGTGAGGATCTGATGATGAACGATGCCGACGGGAACCAGTTAATGGGTTTTGTGGAGGAAGTTGGAGACGATTATGTAAAAATGGATTTTAACCATCCTTTAGCTGACCATAACTTACATTTTGTGGGCGAAGTATTATCTGTAAGAGAAGCAACTGCCGAAGAGATTGATCACGGTCACGTTCACGGGCCGGGAGGACATCACCACCACTAATTTTATCATACACATAAAAAAACTCCGTCACGATAAATCGTGACGGAGTTTTTTTATGTGCTATTTTGTTTTGTGCAAGCTTAAACGCTTTTCAGTTTCCTTTTTGTAGATCCGGCCAACCGGGATCTTTTGCTGTCCTATAAATAAATTGCTTCCGGATATTCCTGTAACATGAGATATGTTAACGAAATAGGTTTTATGCACACGGATGAAATGGTCGCCAGGTAGCTGGTCGTTTAATTTTAGCATCGTGTTTCGGGTTAACCTGGTCCTGTCGGGACGGATGGTAAGTGCAATGTAATTTCCTTCGGCTTTTGCCCAAAGCAAATCAGTATAGGGGACAAAACAGGTTGTCCTTCCTTCTTTTATGAAAAGTCCTTCTGCTGAATTATCCATTTTTTATATCAAATATAGCCCGAAGGCTTTTTTGAATAAAAAAAATGTTTCAAACGACGGATTAATGTATGTGAACGACAGAAAAAACTTTATACAAGACCAACTAGAATAATTTAGATTATTTTCATACATCGTTTATTAGGACAATGTAGGATTAAATTAATCTATTTCTTTTTTCTTAGTCAAAAAAGAAACAAAAAGACAAGTCAAAACGATCGCAGCCCGCTCTTTTAATTTTTAAGTTTCGCAGCTGAAAAACACTGAAGGTTTTTCAGGCTCAACTAAAAAAATTAAAATTCACCCCTCACCGGCGCCGCGTTTTGACAGGCCTGCGCGCTGCTTTGTAAAGGTTTATGTGTCAATATAAGATATAGACTAGCAAATAAATTGCTGAAAAAGAGAAAATACCTGACTTTAAAATAAATAGTATTAGGGCAGCGCGGGGAAGTGAACGAAAAGTGCGAACCGCCATTTTTTCACTCCGTTTCCTGGGTAGGCTTGTGCGTAAAAAATGGCGGTTGGTTTTCGTTCTTGATTTTTTTGTTACTCTGCACACATGCTGGCTCAATTGTGTGCTACACAATTGCCCTCATCAAGGAAAAAAGTAAGTGAAAATGTATAAAATAATCCTACATTATTCTACAACGATAAGTTTTTCATATAAGCATTCCACCAGCTTCTATTTAAATATATCCGTTACATTTGGTTGATAGGTCCTGCCAATGGGCAGTTCTTCATTATTAATGATAACCATATTGGCCCTTAGCTCGGTAACCTGTTTTTTGTTGATAATACAGGATTTATGGATGCGGATGAACTTTGCAGCCGGCAATTGCTCCTCCAGCTCCGATAAAGCGGTTCGGATAACGCGGCGGTTGCTTTCTTTTAAATGAATAATAGTGTAGTTCCCATCCGATTCCAGCCATAAAATATTTGAATGGTAAAGACGAACCATGGCTCTCCCGTCTTTAACGGTCAGTTCTTCATTGTCTTCGTGTTTTACAGGAGTATGACCAGCATTATACAAGCCCAGTTCAATAGCTACCAAAAGGTCTTCCTTTTTAAATGGCTTCACAATATAGGCATTAGGACGTGTATGCTTGGCCTGGTCGATCATTGTTTTATCGGCGTGCGATGTGATGTAAATAAAGGGAACGTGGTACTTGGTGTGCAGCAGGTTTCCAAGATCAATGCCCGTTTTATTTCTACCCAATTCAATATCGGTCAATACAAAATCAATCTTCCCTGATTCAAGGAATTGCACTGCCTCTTCCACCGATTCTACAATTGTGATCTGTTCACACCCTTCCTTTTGCAGGAATTGAGCAATGGTTTCAGCAATCAGGAGTTCATCTTCTACAATTAAAAAAGCGGAGTTTGCAATCATGAACAATTATTGTTTTGTTTTTGTAAGCTTAAAGGTAACACTAAAAACGGCGCCATCCATATTTTTAGAAACAAAGGTTCCGCCAATTTGCTTTGTCATAATGGTCACCAATTTAAGTCCAAGGCTGTCTTTCCGCCTTTCTGTTTCCATTGGCAGGCCTTTTCCGTTATCCGATATGATAATGTGCCAGCTAGCGTCTTCCTGGTTTTTAGCCAGCACAATTTTTATCAACCCCTTAGTCATCCCGTCGAAGGCATATTTAATGGCATTGGTTACCAATTCATTAATGATCAAAGCCAGGGGGACCGCTATTTTGGTAGGGAATTTCACCTCTTCAATATCAGCCGTAATGGCAATAGTGTTATGCATGGTGCCTAATACATCACGATGAAAATTGAGCACTTTGTCAATATAATCTTTCATATTGATCTCCAGGGGCGAATTGGTATCGTACAGTAATTCGTGTAAGGCGGAAAGGGACTGGATCCGATTCTGGCTCTGTACAAGGTACTCACTTAATTTTTCGTTCCCAGCATTGTTGGCCTGAAGGGTTAAAAGACTTGATATGATTTGCAGATTGTTATTAATGCGATGATGCACTTCCTGCAGCAATACATCTTTCCTTTGATCTTCAGCCTCCAGCAAGGCAGCCAGTCTTTTTTTATTATCATAGGCTCGTTTTGCAAAAAACAGCAGAATTAGCGCCAGGACAATAACGATGATAAAGAACCAGCGCCATTGCTTGTGCAGTCGGTTATCGCTTTCGAGCTGATAAACTACCTTGTCGTTTTCAAATTTTATAGCTGATTGTTTTTTATCAAATTCGTAATTCATTTCGGCAGTAACCATTTTTCGTGTATTATCTACATTATACATGCTGTCTTTGAACTGGATGTATTTTTTATAATGCTCAAATGCTTTATCCACTTCATGGGTCTTTGAATACAACACCGCCAAATGGTCTTCAATTTGCATTTTCTCGCTCAGGTCGTTCACTGTTTCAAGCATTTTAAGCGCCTTGAGGTAATATTTTTCGGCTTCGCTATATTTCTTGATATTGGAATAACTGGAACCAAGCATTTTGTAAGCTGCCGGCATCACATCATAGTATTCTATCTTTTCGGAGAGCGCGATGGCTTGTTGCGATAAGGAAATGGCTTTTTCATAGTCCTCCATGCTGGAATACAGATGCCCAAGATCGGCCAGTTCATGAACGATGCCTATCTGGTTATCCATTTCCTGGTCTATTTTTAAAGCCGTTGTCAGGCATTTTTCCGCTTCCCGGTACTGTTCCCTGTCGTTATATAAGCCTGCCAGGTTACATAAGTTATTCGACTCCACTTCTTTAATCCCCAACTTACGGCTTAGTTCAATGGCCTTTAAATAATAATTTTCCGATTTTTTAAAATCGGCCTGGAAATAATATACAGCTGCAAGGCCGCTATACTGCACAAGGATAGCACGCTGGTCGTTACGCTTTTCGTAAATAGCGAGGGCTTTCAAAAAATTTTCGAGCGCTTTGGGATACTCACCGCGAATGCGGTATATCACCCCAAAAGAAGTTAACGCGTGTGCAATACCAGGCTCATAGTTTATTTTTTTTGAAATTTCCATGGATTTATTTTCATAGAACCAGATGGAATCAACCTGGTCGTTATCCTGGAAAACGCCAAGTTTGGCAATAATTGCTTTTACGGCATTACTGTCATTTTGAGCCAGGGCCCTGAAATGAAAAACAGTGGTGCAAAATAACAGCGTAAAAATATACTTCATAGTGTGAAGTAAATATACTTAATTAAAAACGTTGAATCAATGTGTCGTTAGAAGCATATAACCAGTTGCAATATTCGCCATAATGAGCAAGGGAATCCCGATCTTAAATTTAGGTTTTCCTGCTTTATGGTACAGGGGCGTTTTCATACCCAGGTATATGCCAACAGCTCCTAAAAATGCTGCCAGAGTAAACAGGGTGTTTTCAGAAATACGCCGGCCTTTTTGTTTCGATCTCAATTTATCAAAACACATGATGGCATATGCCAGCACATTGATTAAAATAACATATGCTATAATTATTTTTTGCCAGGGAGTCATTTTTTAAAGCATAAAAAAACCTTCCAAAGCTGAAAGGTTTTTAGTTTTGTGCGGGAGCTTATTTTTTTAGTGAATCACGAATCTCCATCAATAATTTATCGGTGCTCGATGGCTCCGCCGGAGCGGCAGGCGCTTCTTCTTCTTTTTTCTTTAGCCTGTTTATAGCTTTGATAAGCATGAACATCACAAAGGCTACAATGACGAACTCAATTGTAACTGTAATAAAAGCTCCATACTTAACAGCCACTTCTGCAGCAGTTTCTTTTCCATCCGGGCCTGTTTGTGCAGGTTTCAATACCCATTTCCATTCATTAAAATCTTTTCCCTGTATCATACCTACCAAAGGCATAACCATTCCATTAATAAAAGCGGTAGTAATTTTTGTAAAAGCGGCGCCCATTACAAAACCTACTGCCAGGTCAATGAGATTGCCTTTCATGGCAAACTCTTTAAACTCTTTCATCATTCCCATAATAATAGTTTTTTTGTTTTATTAATAGCTAAATTAATTGTTCCCCAAAACTTTCAGTAATTCATCCAACTTAGGCGTTAAGATGATCTCTGTTCTTCTGTTCTTTTTCCTTGCCTCCGGTGTTTTTGCCGGGTCCAATGGAAAAAATTCGCCCCTGCCGGCCGATGTAATGCGCGTAGGATCGGTTTTTGAGTTTTGCAAAATGATCTTGGTAACCGATGTGGCACGGATCACGCTCAGGTCCCAGTTGTCTTTAATATCACCGGTACCTTTCATTGGCACGTCATCGGTATGGCCTTCTATCAGTACATTAATATCGGGGTTTTGCTCCAGCACTTTGGCTACATTTTTTAAAGCGTCTATCCCTTTTGGTTGAACGGCTGTTTTACCACTCTCAAACAGCAGAGACTCATCCATACTCACATATACTTTTCCGTTCTTTTGAGTAATGGTTAGGCCTTTCCCTTCAAAACCGGTTAAAGCATCCTGTAATTTCTTTTTCAGATCGGCCGTTGCCTGATCTTTACTTTTTAAAATGGATTCCAGTTCATTAACCCTGGCTTCGCGTTGTTTTAATTGCGCGGCCAAAGCATCCAGGTCTTGCTGTTGTTTGTTAAGCCTTAATTCCAATGCTTTCAGCTCATCTTCTTTTTTCAAAAGCTGTTCCTGGGTCATCTGTAGTTTCCCGCTTAAAGCAGCATTATCCCGTTCCGAACCAGCCAGCATACGGTTATATTTATCAAGAAGTTGATCGTTCACTAAATTTAATTTATCGTATTTGTTGGATAATAACCTGAGGTTGTTCCCTAAAACAACTGTATCTCTTTGTAAACCGGCCAGCTCTTTTTCTTCTTTGGCAATCTTTTCCTTCATCTCGGCATTTTTAGCTTCTGTTTCACTGGCTAATTTTTTGGCTGCCGCCGATTCGGTTTCACAATTGTTTAATTTAGCTTTTGTTTCCTCCATTACTCTTTGCGGTACACAAGAAACTAGGGCCATCAGGGCTATGGTTAAGGGCAAAAATAGTATTCTCATTTTAATGTATTTATTAAAGCAAAAATAATCCTATTTGAGGCCTGATAAGGGACAAGACTGCCAATTTATTAACAGGCAAATTGTGTTAAATCTTAATTACTTTAGGGCTAGGGCTTTTTCGATGCGTGCTGTTACCTGGTCGGCCAGTTGTGAGAAATAGGAACTGATGATCTTTGAAGGATTATTGACATTAACAGGAAGACTTACCTCGGCAATTCCAGAATTGATCTCTTTGGCATCAACTGTATATACCGTGTAATGCAGCACAATTTTACGGGTTGTGGCAGAGCTGAAATCGCCCGGAACCGAGTTCACTGATTTGATGTCGAGCTCATTGATGAATAAAAAAAGATCGGTCTTGTATTTAGCGTTCAGGTAAGGCACCAGGGTCGGGTTTTTGAGCTTGGCATTCATAAAGCGGGCATCGCTGTTACTTTCAACCACCAGCTGTCCCTTATCCATGGTCTTTTCATCCTTTTCTTTTCCGGGTGCCTTATAGTTAGCCTGGTCGGGTACTTTTTGATATTGATAGCCCAGGTACTGGTAAATATTATCCAAATCTTTTTTGCTTTTTGCAGTATCTTCCATCAGGTCAACCACCCCCATTTTGGGTTTCAGTTTTTTATAAAACTGCTCATTCAGTCCATCGCGCATGGTAGCTTTTATTTGCTTTGCATTGAGCTTTGATTCCTTATTGATCTGCATGTCAATTTCGCTCAGGTACATCCTGTTCTCAAAAGGAATGAGCATGATCTTATGTTTTGAAAGGGCCTCTTTGGATGAAACGGTTCCGGTAGTTGTACTAATGGTTTTGTCCTGGGAATGCAGATCGATGACAAAGGATACAAGACACAAGACAATTAAGGTTGTATAATTAAAATAGCGTGTCATCATTGATCCTTTATAACTGTAAAATCAAAAAAGGTTACTTAAAGAAATGTAAAAAGTCGTTTAAGTTAGCGTAGAGCATTAAAAACAATAACAGTGCCATGCCTACATATTGTGCATAGGTTAGTACTTTAATGCTTGGTGCTCTCCTGGTAACCATTTCATACAGGGTAAATACCACATGCCCGCCATCCAGCGCCGGAATTGGCAACAAGTTCATAAAGGCTAAAATAATGGATAAGAAGGCCGTGCGGTTCCAAAACTCTTCCCAGTTCCACTCGTCGCCAAACATTTTTGCCATGGATTTAAATCCACCAATATGTTTGTAGCCGCCGGTGCTTGGTGTAAAGATCATTTTAAACTGACGGATGTAGAAGTTCAGCTTATCAAAGGTCATGGCTACACCTGCCGGGAAAGATTCAAAGAAACCATAGGTTTTTGTTTCAAAGCTGATGATCCCCATTTTTTCCAGTTCTTCGGGAGGAAAGATCCCTATCACCGCTTCCACTTTTCCCAGGTTACTTACCTTGACCGGTACATTTACTTTTTCGGATTTTCGCTCAACATTTAAGGTGACTGTTTTACCAGCAAAGTTTTTCAGGCTATTTCTTAATTCATCGTTAAACGTTATGTTAATAGAGTCGTTTATCGAAACGATCTTATCGTTTGGTTTCAGGGCTGCATTTTTGTTGATTGATTCTTTAGAGAACTCCACAAAGATAGCTGGTACACGAGGGGTGCCGAAACCAAATTTTTCGGCAGTGGCAATCTGGTCTAAAAAATCTTTTGGCAAAACGATCTCTACGTTTTCTCCTGCCCTGTCAATTTGCACTTTGTGGCCTAACAATAATTCAATGCGCAGGTCATCCAGGTATTTAACAGGTGCCCCGTCAACCGAAACAATTTTATCGCCAGACCTAAAGCCAACAGCTGTACCCAAAGAATCGACACACTCAATACCATTTTTTATACTGGTCATGGGTATTTTTTTCTCGCCCCATGTAAACAGGATCATGGCATAAATTAAAAAAGCCAGCAATACGTTTACAATAATACCACCAAGCATCACAATCAAACGTTGCCATGCCGGATGCGCCCTGAACTCCCATGGTTCGGCAGGTTTGTTCATTTGCTCGGTATCCATGCTCTCGTCAATCATACCTGCAATTTGCACATAACCACCCATAGGAAACCAACCCAAACCATATTCGGTATCGCCTACTTTCTTTTTAAAAATGGCAAAATTTAAAACACCTGGCAAGGGAAATAAAAAGTCGAAGAATAAATAAAACTTGTCCACACGAATCTTGAACATGCGCGCGGTGATGAAATGACCAAATTCATGCAATAAGATCAAAAGGCCTAAACTTGCAATAAATTGTGAAATTTGAATGAATGTTCCCATAAATTATTTTTTGATTAATTCGCTTGTGAGCAAGCGTGTTTCTTTGTCGCACTGAATATAATCTTCAATGCCTGGTGTTTTTATCATCGGCATTTTATCCAATGCCTTGGCAATGATGTCGCTCATTTGTAAAAACCCAATTTTATCTTCTAAAAATGCCTGTACCACTATTTCGTTGGCGGCGTTTAACACGCAGGGCATGTTGCCACCTTTTTCCATTGCCTTAAACGCCAGTGCTAAGTTAGTAAAGGTTTCGGTATCGGGCTTCTCGAAGGTGAGTTGCGGATAGTTAAAAAAATCAAAACGCGGAAAACTGCTCTTAATGCGCTGCGGATACGTGAATGCATATTGAATAGGCAGTTTCATATCGGGCAGGCCCATTTGCGCTTTCATGCTGCCATCGGTAAACTGTACAATGCTGTGTACAATGCTTTGCGGATGAACAATGACATCAATCTGCTCGGGCTTTAAGTTGAACAGCCATTTGGCTTCAATTACTTCCAGGCCTTTGTTCATGAGGCTGGCCGAATCGATGGTGATCTTGGCTCCCATCACCCAGTTTGGATGCTTAAGGGCCTGTTCTTTTTTTACCGAAGCCAAAAAGGCTCTGTCTTTACCACGGAAAGGACCACCTGAAGCGGTTAGGTAAATTTTTTCGATCTCATTTTCAAACTCACCGGCAAGACACTGAAAGATAGCGGAATGCTCCGAATCAACAGGGTAAAGGTTTACGGCATTTTCATATGCCAGTTTAGTGACGATATCGCCTGCCACTACCAGGGTTTCCTTATTGGCAAGGGCAATGGCTTTTTTGTATTTAATGGCATTGATGGTTGATGCCAGGCCAGCATAACCTACAATAGAAGCCAGTACCGTATCAATGGTTTCCATTTCAACGATCTGTTCAATGGATTTTGCGCCGGCAAATACTTTAATGTCTTGTGTAAATAAAGCGTCCTTTACCTGTTTGTATCTACTTTCATCGCCAATAACCACCGCGTTTGGTTTAAACTCAAGGGCTTGTTTAATGAGCAATTCAGCGTTGGAGTGCGCTACCAGAACTTCCGCTTCAAAATGCGAAGGGTTATCTCTTATCACATCCAGGGCCTGCGTGCCAATACTTCCTGTACTGCCCATAATGGCAATACGTTTTGGCGCTTTTTCCTGGTTCGGGTCTTTATTCATTTAGCCCGTAAAAATGGTGAAAATTTCAGGATTATGGAAATAAAATAAACACAGAGTGAGGAGTTTAAGAGTTTATAAAGATTTATAAACTAAATTGAATAAATTATGTTTAAATATTAACTAAATCTCAGTGGACTCTGTATCTTCGTGCCTCTGTGTTGAAACTAAAATAAATGAAACAAAAAACAGCCATCCTTCTTTTAAACCTGGGAACTCCCGATAGCCCTGAAAAAGGGGATGTACGAAAATACCTGATCCAGTTTTTGAACGATGAGCGTGTCATTGATATTCCGTGGCTCTCGCGCACCCTTTTAGTGAATGGCGTTATTGTTCCTTTCAGGGCCGGTAATTCTTCAAAATTATACAAAGCCATCTGGGACGCTAAAACCGGTTCTCCTTTACTAATGCATAGCCAACAGTTGGCAGAAAAACTACAAGTAGCAGTTGGTACTGATGTAAAAGTAGAACTGGCCATGCGTTACCAAAATCCTTCAATGGAAAGCGTTTTGGAACGGATGAAAAAAGAGGGCTATCATAAAATCATTGTATTCCCTTTATTCCCTCAATATGCCTCAAGCAGCACGGGCAGCGCCCTGCAGCGTTTTATGGAAATCGTAAGCAAATGGTGGGTCATTCCTGAACTGAAGATCATAAGCCAGTACTATGATAATGAAGATTATATCAATTGCATTGTGAACCGTGGAAAGCAGCACGATATTTCCGCCTACGATCATGTTATTTTCAGTTACCATGGTTTGCCCGAAAGACAGGTAGATAAGGTTTACCAGGATGGCTCCTTGTGTAAGGACCATAATTGCGAAACAGAGACGGATGATAGCAATTACTATTGTTACAAAGCCGGTTGCTACCAAACCACCAAAGCCGTTGTTGACAAGCTGGGCATTCCTGCCGGCAAGTATACCGTGAGCTTTCAGAGCAGGCTCGACGATAAATGGTTGAAGCCTTTTAGCGATAAAGTGGTTGAAGAACTGGCAACAAAGGGCGCAAAACGTGTCCTGGTATTTTCGCCGGCTTTTACAGCCGATTGTTTGGAAACCATTTATGAGATAGGCACCGAATACCAGGAAATTTTCCATAAACATGGCGGCGAAACAATTCAGCTGGTTGAGAGCCTGAACAGTGGCCATGATTGGGTGGAAACCGTTAAGAAACTGGCTTTAAATTAGGTGGCTTTGAGAATCTCAGCCACCAAAAAATTAAACTGTCATCAAGCCTTTAGAAACATATTTAGCGGATTACAAGTACCTGGCCTTATTCCATGGAAATAACCATGCAAATGGTTTTGAAACCAAATTACTGGCATCCAATTTATCTCCTCAGAGCCATGTTATTGAGGGCAAAGAACAGATCTGTTTTTTGAATTACGACCTGAAGAACATGATTGAATCTTTCCCTGAAAAAAACAATAACCCGTTACAGTTTCCAACTGAGCTATTTATTGAAGCGGAAGAAACGGTTTATATGGATGCGCCGCTTTTGGGTACAGGGAAGTTAACACCAGCGCACCGTGTTGATTTGAAGCAAACAGTAAGCAGGGAAACATACCTTAAAAACGTGAACACGCTAAAGCAACACATTAAGGCCGGCGATATTTACGAGATAAATTACTGTATGACCTTTGAAGCGATGGGTGCGGCAATTGATCCTGTAAGTATTTACCAAAGATTAAACGCCATCAGCGAGGCCTCTTATTCGGCATTGGTAAAGTTTGGCGAGCGGTACATTATTTCTTCAAGTCCCGAGTTATTCCTTTCCAAAAAAGGGGATACACTCATTACCAAACCCATTAAGGGTACCGCCAGGAGGAGCGCCGATGCTTTAGAAGATGAAGCGATCAAAAAAACTCTTCAGCTGGATAAAAAAGAACGGAATGAAAATGTGATGATTGTTGATGTGGCCCGCAACGATTTGTCGCGCCTGGCACAAAAAGGCACTGTGAAAGTTGATGCCTTATTTGATATTGAGTCTTACAAACAGGTACACCAAATGGTGAGCACAGTTAGCTGCAAACTCAAAGAAAATACATCGTTTCACGAGGTAATAAAAGCTACCTTTCCCATGGCCAGCATGACCGGGGCGCCAAAGATCCGCGCCATGCAACTGATTGATGATTATGAACTGTACAATCGCAATGCGTATTCAGGTGCTTTGGGATACCTTACACCAAATGGAGATTTTGACCTGAATGTATTGATCCGCAGCATTTTTTATGACTCACAGAAAAAGTATCTGAGTTTTACAGTTGGAAGCGCTATTACAAGCCTTTGTGATGCTGAAACCGAATATGAGGAATGCCTGCTAAAAGCCCGCGCCATGATTGAAGTGCTTAGCACATAAATCAGGGAGTTGTAACGGCTTTAGATAAAGCTACATCCATTTAGTACAAAGTTGGTATTTCAAAATGTTAAAAGTTATAGACTAATCTGATTTTTATCTAATTTTAATACTTAAAATAACTATTTAATGATGAAAAATTTATTATTCCTCTCCTCCGCTCTGCTTTTTTCAACCATCTCATTAGCCCAAAATGTTGGAATCAACGGTTCGGGTGCTGCACCTGCTAACTGCGCCATGCTAGATATAGCTGCAACCGATAAAGGTTTATTAATTCCAAGAGTTGCTCTCACAAACATTTCCACTTATGCCCCGCTTACAGGTACTGCTGTTACCGGGCTTTTGGTTTTTAGCACCTCTGCACCAACAGGTGGCAATGGTACCGGTTATTATTACTGGACCGGTTCAATCTGGGCTAATCTTATTGATAATATTACACCGGGTGCACCATGGTATACTTCGGGTAATGCCGGAACAACAGCATCCAGCTCTGCTTACGGTACTGCCGCTAATAATAATTTTATTGGTACAACCGATAACGTTTCCATGGCAATAGTTACAAATAACCTGGAACGTGGCCGTTTCTTAGGCACAGGCGAGATTGTTTTTGGAGCTTTAACCACAACCATTGCCGATGATTTTTTCTCGGCGGTGTCAAATGCGACATTAGACTGGGCTGTAAACGGATACAGCGCTTTTGATGGAAGTGGTGTGTATGGCCAGGTAACAGGCGGAACTACCATTTTTGGAGGAGTTCAGGGCGAATACAATGGTACTGCTTCGGGCGGTACAGGTGTGAGAGGAATTTATACTCCAGCCGGAAACGGGACTTCTTTTAATTTAGGTGCCGGTCGTAATGGGGTCGACGGTAGCTCTACAGCAACCGGTAATTATAAGTTTGGTGTTGCAGGAACCGGTGGAGTTTCAACCAGGAGCGGAGGCGTAATAGGGAATGATGGGAATTTCAGATGGGGAGCCTGTGGTTATTTTTCAAGTGGAAGCGTCGATTATTCATTATATGGTTTCGGAATGGCCGTAAACACCGGTGCTGCGGGTGGCCGTTTAGCAGCTGGAAACCATTTGCCTTCCAGCGTTGAACCAAATAATCAGGTTGGTATTGGTATTTATGGTGGCGTTATGGGAGGCTGGATAAAAGGCCTTGTGTACGGTACAAACTTTTCGGGAGATAAATATGGTGTGTATGTTCATGGCAATACCGTTACAAACAGCAAATATGTGCAGCTAAACAGTTCCGAAAATTCAGATACACGAATTGCAAGCTACGCTACCACAGCCCTAACCAACGAACTTACCTCCAAAGGTAAGATCCAATTGGTGAACGGCCGGGCAACTGTAAGCTTTGATTCTAAATTAACAGAATTATGCACACTTGAATCGTTGGTGATAACTGCAACAGCTATGGGTAATTGCAATGGTGTGTATATTGATGAAATAACCAAAAGCGGTTTTACCATAAAGGAAATGAATAATGGCGCGCACAGTGTTGCTGTAAGCTTTATTATTTCAGGAACCTTGAAACAAGCTTCTGAATTTACAGAAACTGAAATTTTGAGCAAACAATATGAAACCAATATGGACGGTGTGATGCATAACGACTATGACACTGCTACTGATGGTACGCCAATATGGTATGATGGGCAGACTGTAAGACATGACAATGTGGATCCGTCTCTTACAAAAAGTAAAGAAGCAATGGCTAAAGATGCAGAAAAGCTACTGAGACAGATTCCAACTGAACAGAAAAAATAATTCAATGAAAATATTAATTCAACTACTCATTTTTACCTTTCTTTCATTTACCTCTGCAGCACAGATCGTGCTGAGTGGTGGTGCCAAGATCAATATAAATGGAGGTACTTTAGCCAATAACATCTTTGTAGTGTTAAATACTCCTCCGGCTACACCTATTGTGACAAGTGGCACAACCGACGGCATTATTATGGAAGCGGAGTATAACCGTTTACAGTATAACTTAGGAACCGGTAGCACAGCTATTACAGTTCCTTACATGTCGGGCTTGTTAGAACAAATTCCATTAGCTTTAACACCATCGGCAGCTGGCACCGGCGCAGGGAACATCAGGTTCTCTGGTTATCCTGCTGCTACAAGAGCAACCGGTTTTGATAATAACAACTATCGGCCATCTGATGTGACCAATATGGGAGCTTTGCCTGGTATTGCAAATAACTCAGCCAAAACCATCGACCGTTTCTGGATCATTGATGCCAATGGCTACACTACAAAACCTGCTGTAACCCTCAGCTTTACTTATATTGATGCCGAATGGGCTGCCAATGGCGGTAATACCATTACCGAAGCTAACTTAAGAGCTCAGCGTTTTACCACTGTCCTGAATGAGTGGGGTGGTTATGTTGAGTACCTTCCAGCAGGATCCATTAATACAACAGCAAATACGGTATCGGGTGTTTCTGTTTCGGCAGCCGATTTTTTCAGATCATGGACATTGAACGATAACAGCGTACCTTTGCCAATTGAACTCATTAATTTTGAAGCCAACTGTTTGAACAAAGAAACAGTTTTGGAATGGTGCACTGCCTCAGAAACCGATAACGATTTCTTTACAGTTGAACAATCCATTGACGGGGTTAATTTCCAGGCCATAGGCACCGTAAAAGGTAATGGAACTACTACCAACAAACATTGCTACAAATTTAATGCAGGCGCCGGTATGGCCAACGTTAATTACTACAGGCTTACCCAAACCGATTATTCTAAAAAAACAACGGTTCATAAGATCGTATCGCTGGATGCCTGCGACCAGGTATTAGATAACACCCTAATTACCAGCAACGGCACTAAAACAGTTGGTATTTTGGTAAACTCGTCGGTTGATGCAAATTATGAGCTTAATGTACATAACTCTTTAGGCCAAATCATTGATGTAAAACAAATAGCCGTAAAAAAAGGATATAATACTATTCAGGTTGACCTTGACAACGTGTCAAATGCAATCTATTACTTATCATTACTTAACGGTTCTGAAAAACCAATCACTAAAAAAATAGTGGTATCTGATCTCGGATATTAATAAGACATACATTTAAATACAAACCCTGAAGACTATCCTTCAGGGTTTTGTTTTTTAGGCAAATAATCGAAGAATAAATTAACTATTAAATATACCTTTATACAACTTTAAATAAAAACATATGAGTTCAACAGTTCCAACAGTAAGGCAAGTAGCCTGGATATCAATGATCCCGCAACTTACCTTTATGGCTCTCTTAATGTTGTTTTGGCATGTGTTAAATGCTAGCAATCCTGTTTTTAATGGTGCATTAACATATTTAGTGATTTCTTTTTGTTTGCGCATGTTCATTGCAAAAGAACATAGAAAGGGAATAACAATCGTGAGGCTGGAAAAATTCGGGGACGCGATACCTCATTTTGAAAAGAGTTATGAATTTTTCAGGAAGTTTGCCTGGCTTGATAAGTACCGCTACTTTACACTTCTGAGTTCTTCGAAAATGAGCTATAAAGAAATGGCTTTGAATAATATTGCCTTTTGTTACGGACAGATTGGCGATGGCATTAAATCAAAAGAATATTATGAAAGAGCGCTCAAGGAATTTCCTGACAGTGGAATAGCAAAGGTTGGCCTACGACTTTTAAATTCAATGAAAGGAAAGGCAGATATATAGTAATACTTTACTCCACCACAAACTTCTTAGTCACTACTACCTTATTCTTATCCTTTAAACTTGCCAGGTAAGTACCACTGGCCAGATCGGTGACTGAAATTTTTGTCGTGTCGGCTATCTTATCAATGTGCTTTACCAATTTCCCCTGCATATCAGTAATATCAACTATACAGGAGGCATTGATTTTGTAATTGCTCACGCTAATACTTAACTCATCGGAAGCCGGATTAGGGAATAAGTCAAGGCTCACGTTTTCCAACGCTCTTTCTTTTATACCGGTTATATTCACACCATTTGCAAACACATATTCGCCCAGCCTGAAA
This sequence comes from Bacteroidota bacterium, assembly GCA_048498515.1. Taxonomy (GTDB): domain Bacteria; phylum Bacteroidota; class Bacteroidia; order B-17B0; family Aurantibacillaceae; genus UBA4416. Next base: position 28,902 of record JBEHXV010000003.1, read on the forward strand.
CTATCGGTAGTAATAAACCCTGCTTTGGCACCAAGTATCTGCTTCGTGCAGTTAGGAACCTGGCGCCAGTCGTCGGCCGTGTTTTTACGGTACAGTAAAATAATGCTGTCGCCATTAACCACCGTTAAGCAGGTATCCAGGTAGCTATTGCCACTTGTAACTTTATTTCCGTCGTAAAACAACCTCAACTTAGCCACAAAACCACTGGTCATAATACCATCAATTTTCCAGTAATGTTGTGAGTTAAGGCGGTAATTATGAATGTTGTTCTTAACAGGGTCGGGCGCGGCAAAATTGTGTTCTATTCTTACATAGGACGAATCGGTTCCCTTATTGGTTACTATAACATTAGCGCGACCTAAAGTGTAGGTAATGGTTGCATTGGTTTTAATGGTTTTATATTCTGAAGAAATGGCGTCGCTTATTTTCGAATCCACGTTCATACCGGCAAACACCGGCAATACATTGGTTTGAACAGTGAATACCTGTGTGGCGCCACTCATGGTCACGGTTTTAATTTCCTTATTCCAGGCGTTGTTCATAAAGCTAACTTCCAAAGGCACATTGGAATATAGTGCGGGTGCACCAAATAATTTTTGCTTCACATGCACCACCGATGTATAAGGTGGCGAGGTGCCGGTAGTCACCACCGAATCGATAGAGAAATGCGGCCATCCACCGTTCATCACCCAGTTGTCAAAAAAGTCGGTCAAATTCTGGCCCGAAGAAGTTTGCAACAAATCCCGGAACTCAAGACTATTCATGTTCTTATACGCTTTTTGTTGCAGTACATATTTTAACCCGTTAAAAAAAGCCGCGTCGCCCATATAGCTCCTCAGTGTATGCGCCACATCAGCGCCTTTTTTATACACGTGGTCGCCATAAGTATATTCATGCGGCACGCCCGAAATAGCCCGGAAACCTTTTTCGCGCAGGTGAATGTATTTCACAATATCGTTATGAATGGTTTTTACTTCGGCCAGGTATCTTCCATAATTATAAGTCCATTCCAAAAACAAACGCTCGCTGTAACTAGCCATACCTTCGTTCAGCCACATATCTTCCTGGGTTTCGCAAGTCATTAAATCGCCCCACCAGTGGTGCGACAATTCATGCGCCATAAGCTCCGATTCGTATGCAATAGCCGTTGCTGCCTGCGGGTACGAAATGTTGGTGGCATGTTCCATAGCACCGCTGTTAAAAGGCACCAGGCAATAGCCTACCCTGTTCCACACATAAGGCCCGTAATAATTTTCGAAACCTAAAATGGCATTGGGTAAATGAACAAAGCCGTTTTTTAACCCCACCGTATCGCTTGGCCTGGCAGCCAGTACAATGGGCAGGTTGCCATTAGCCGCATTCACATTCCAGTTCACTTGTGTGTAATCGGCTACCGCTACCGAAGCCAGGTAGGATGGAATTTCCTTGGTCATGAGCCATTTGCGGGTATGTGTCCCTCCGTTTGCAATATCCGAAATCAGGGCGCCATTGCAAAAAGAAGTTTTAGCAGTGCTGGTAATGATATTAAATTCGTATTGCGACTTCTCCACAAAATTATCGAAACAAGGGAACCAAACCCTGCCGTAATTATGTGGCTTTGCGCCAAAACCAACACCCAGGTTGTACGCATAATTACCACTGAATGAAAAGCCTCCCCAGCCTGCCGGGTCGCCCTGCGGTACACCATGGTAATACACTGTAACCTCGGTAGTATCAGTCGTGTTCAAAGAACCTGCGAGGTTAACGTGCAACAGGGTGTCGTTGTAATTATAGGTTAAAGTGCCTGCACCTTGCTTTATGCTGTCAATAGTCATTTTTAACAGGTCTAGTTTTATAGACGATTGACCATTGAGTTTTGGAGCAAAACGTACAACGGTATTTCCTTTTATTTTTTGGTTGGCAAAATCCGTAATATCCAGGTTGATCGTATATTTCAACACATCCATGGTATCACTTCTCAGGTTTTCGGGAGAATAATAAATGGAAGTAGCTACCGCCGAGACTTTATGCGACTGGCAATTGATGGTTTGAGCATTGGAAACATTGCAAAGCAATAGGAATACAATAAGGAAGCAAGTATTGATCAGTTTCATTCCGGTAATTTTTATCTAATTTAATAAAAAATCAGTTATTTAGTATCTGCAAATAGGAGTACCATAATTAAATTAATAAAATTGCACTTCTAAAAAATGAACTTAATTTCCAATAGGGACCTTTTTGACCTGGTAAAATCCTTATCCAAATCCGAAAAGCGGTTTTTAAAACTCAACGCCTCGGCTATGGATTTAGATTCCAACATCATTAGCCTGTTTAATGCCATCGAACTATCTTCCGATTACAAAGAAGAGCTTTTTTCAAAAACCAGCAAGTCAAAAACCGATATACTTCGCATTCAAAGTCAGCTCTCCGAAAACCTGTATAATTTCATTTTACGCTGCCTTCGTTCTTTCCATGCCGAAAGCAGCGCCTCTTTTATCATTAAGGATGAGATCACCAACATCCTGAACCTGTTTGATAAAGCGCAATACAAGCAGTGCCGGAAGATCCTGAACAAACAAAAGCAGGAAGCCTATCGTTTTGAGCGATTTCATTTCATCCTTGAACTCATTGGCCTCGAAAAATTATTGATTACCATTGAAACTCAATTCAATGTTAAAAACAACACCATCGAAAACCTGGTGAAGGAAGAACAGGATATTATTGAAAAGGCCAAAAACCTTGGTACCTATACCCTGCTCTATTCCAAAATAAACCTCAATACGCGGCAAAAGAATAAAGCCAAGACCGAAAAGGACATGGAGATCATCGATTCCTTTTTGAACTCACCATTGTTAAAGAACAAAAACCTCATCCGCTCTTCCAAGGCGCTCATTATTTATCACCATTGCCGCTCCATTTTATTTTGCCGCTGCCAGGATAACCAGAGCCGCGAAGCGGAATGCCAGTTGCTGCTCGACCTCATGGACAACCACCGCGAATTGATTGAGGAAATGCCTAACCGCTACCTCACTACGTTAAATAACCTCATAAATATTGCCTACGAGGAAAATAAGTACAAAAGCTGCAGCTTACATATTAGCCAATTGGAGGCCAAAACGCCGGTTAAAGCCTTTAATACCACCGACCTGCAACTAAAAATATTCACGTCGGTACTCAACGGTAAACTTACCATTAACATGAACAGCGGGCGTGAGAAAGAAGCGGAGGAAAATGTAGCGGAAATTGAAAAAGGGTTGAAAGAGTATAAAGGAAAAATTAATAAAGAAGAGGAGTTGGTGTTTTACTATAACATTGCCATTATGAATACCTATTTTGGCAATTATAAAAAAGCGCAACAATACATTTCACTGATATTGAACGAGGGCAATAATTTATTGCGCGAAGACCTTCAATCCTTTGCCCGGATCATTAATATTGGCCTGCATTATGAATTGAATAATTTTAAACAGCTGGAATACATTATTACAACCATTAAAAATTATTACAAAACGCAGGTCTCCTATTTTAAAACCGAAAAGCTTATTGTAAGCTATTTTGAAGAACTCTCGGCGCAAAAAGTATCGGGCAAGGAAAATGAAAAGGAAATTTTCCAGAGTTTTAAAAAAGACCTTGAAGAGATCATGAAAGACCCACATGAAAAGAATGTGAATTTTTATTTTGACATTGAAACCTATGTTGAATCCAAGCTAAAAAGGACTCCAATGGCCGTTTTACTGCAGAAAAAACACGCGAAAGCCTGGTTAAATTAATTTATTTTTTGACTGTTACATGAAACCAACCAATCAGCTGTTTGACCTTATAAAATCACTTACCCCGGAAGAGGAAAAGCAATTTACCCTATTGTCTTCCCTGCAACAGGGCGAAAAAAATTACATTAAGCTTTACAACTATATACAAAAACAGGAGAACTATGATGAGGAAAGTGTAAAGAACCATTTTAAAAACGAGGTGTTTGTACAACACTTTGCTTCTGAAAAGAACCAGCTTTTACACCATATTTTAAAAAGCCTTCGTTTTCACCGCCAGGAAACCAGTGCCAGCGCCAAGATTGATGAGGAAATTAAAAACATCCAATTACTGTTCAACAAGTCGCTTTACAAGCAATCGCGCAAACAGCTGAGCCTCATTAAAAAAATGGCCAACGATTATGAGTTGTTTTACAGCTTACTCGAAATCGTAGAGTTGGAAAAAGTGCTCATTGATATGGAGGCGCATTTTGGCGATATAAATTACCGCACCATTGATGAGCTGATTGATGAAGAGAACAGTGTATTTAAAAAAATAGAACATTACGCGGCCTACGAAGTTCAACTGGCCAAACTGAACGATCTTTCCTCGAAACTGCTTATTGCCCGCAGTAAAGAAGATGTAACCGAGATCACCGATATTTTGAAGGAAACAAAACAAATCTCGGCAAAGAATGGTTTTTCATCCAATAAATCAAAGATCATTTATTTATTTACCATTGGTTTGGGAAATAAGCTCCTGAACGAAATGGAGGAAGCCAACAAAGCCTTTTCGGAGCTGATTATTGAAATTGAGAATAATCCGCAGATCATTTCGGAGATGCCAAATTACTATATCATTGCGCATGGCTACCTGGTAAGGTATTGGACCATAAAAAAACAATACAACGATGGGTTTAAAGTGATTGATAAGTTAAAATCATTGTCGTTGAACGAAATGTTCAAAGCAACCGATTTGCAGATCACCATTTTTACCCAATCCTACATTACCGAAATGATCCTGTATGCCTACATCGGGCAGCATGAAAAAGCAACGCATATTATTCCCAACGTTATTAAAGGTCTTGATAAATACGAAACAAAAATAAACAATGAAGAGCTGGTAAGGATTTACCACACCATCAGCATGGTATACTTTGGCGTGGGCGAATATAACAAAGCGCTGCACTGGCTCAATAAGATCATTAATACCAATTATGAGGATCTGCGACAGGATACCATTCGCATTTCAAAACTCATTAACCTCATCATTCATTTTGAGTTGGGTAATGATGATCTGCTTTCATACATCTACAAGTCCAGCGTAAGGTTCTTTAACCAGCAGGAGAAACAATATAAGTTTGAAGCGGTGTTCCTGGATTATTTTAAAAAAATAGCCCTGTCGAAACGCGACAGCAAACAAAAGGAAACCTATGTGAAATTTAAGGAAGAGCTACAAAAAGTGTTTAAGGACAAGTACGAAAAAAATGCCCTGGAGTTCTTTAACTTTTACGCCTGGCTCGATTCCAAGATCCACACCATCAGCTTTGCCGAAGCCATACAGATCAGGAAACAAAATATTTAAAAGATCAGTTTACCAATCCTGTTTCCACATCATCTTTAAAAGCACGGCGATCAATTTCCGCCCCTTTGTCGTCATAAAAATACCAGATACTGTCGCGTTTGTCGTTTTTAAACCAGCCTGAGTACTGTAGTTTTCCGTTTGGATAAAACACCTGGGACGAGCCATGACGCTTGCCCTGGTCGTAAAAGCACTCGCTCCATTTAATTCCGCTCTCATAAAAGGCCATCCATTGGCCGTGACGCTTACCAAACCTGAAAAACCCGGTAAACTTGATAACACCGTTAGGGTACTTATCAATATAATCTCCGGTATAATCCGGGTTGGGAGGTGTAGTAATGTATTTACTGTACTCCGATTCGGAAGTGATTGTAGTAGCTTTTGCTTCGGAATCTTTTTTTACACTTTCGGCTTCTTCAGACTGGTTGTTCTTGCAATTTGACAAGAAGAAACCAACACACATAAAAGCGATGAGCGATGCAACTAATTTTTTCATGATCTTATTTTTTTCGTTCGATGGAATAGTTAACTAATTGGATAAGGCTTTGTTTTGAAGGACTGTCGGGCACATCTGCCAACAGTGAAAGTGCTTTTTCCTTATATTCATTCATGATCTTTTCGGCATACTGAATGCCGCCTTTTTCAATGACAAATTGAATGACTTCCGCCACTTTTTTAGGGTCGTCGTTATGATTTTTTACAATGTTAATGATCTTTCTTTTTTCGAGCCAGGTGCTTTTGTTAAGCGCAAAAATTAAAGGCAGGGTCATTTTCTTTTCCTTAATATCTATGCCGGTTGGCTTACCAATGGAGGTATCGTCGCCAAAATCAAACAAATCATCCTTTATCTGGAAGGCTATGCCCGTATTGACCCCGAATTCCCTGAAACGTTCAATGGTTTTGTCATCGCTGGTAACCGACGCCACACCTGCTGCGCAACAAGCGGCAATTAATGTAGCCGTTTTTTTGGTGATGATCTCAAAATAGATTTCTTCTGAAATATCCAGCTTGCGTGCCTTTTCTATCTGCAACAATTCGCCCTCGCTCATTTCGCGCACCGCGTTGCTCACTATTTTCAATAAATGAAAATCATTATTATCCAAAGACAAAAGCAAACCACTCGATAATAAAAAATCGCCAATGAGCACCGCTATTTTGTTTTTCCACAAGGCATTAACGCTGAAAAAGCCACGGCGTTCGTTACTATCGTCAACCACATCATCATGCACCAGGGTGGCGGTGTGCAGCAGCTCTATTAATGAAGCCGCGCGGTATGTACTATCATTAATAACGCCGGCACTTTGCGCGCTTAAAAAAACGAACATCGGGCGGATTTGTTTTCCTTTTCGTTTAACAATGTAGTTGGTAATCTTATCGAGCAAAGGAACATTGCTTTTCATCGATTGTTTGAATTTTACCTCAAACTCATCCATGTGCCCGCTGATGGGCAACTTTATCTGGTCTACAACGTTACTCACAATACAAAATGTAGCGTAAATATATGGTTTAAAAAACTGACTTTATAATACTTGCCGGATATTTATTGAATATTAAATTTATAGTAACCACACAGAGACATAGGGATTCTAAAAGTTATTATAATAACTGAAAAATAAGGTAACATGGCAAGGGAAGCGATGCTTCCCTATGTGCTATTGAACCTTTAACCTGTTTTTGTGAATCCTGGTTATCCTTTGTATCTATGTGATTAAATTATCTCAAAAAAAAACCTCTCATTTCTGAGAGGTTTTATAAGCAATTTTAAAAGTTTAACCCTTAATTATACCCTAGTCAATTGCCTTTATCTTAATTTAAACTGATAGCAGGAATTTTTCCTTCTTGTATCAGTGTTAATGTTTTCTTTTTATGGTCCTCAAAGCTACCAAATGCCAAGGCATCCAACATTTCTGAACGCGACATGTTAGGGTTACCGAATTGTTTTTTAATGTCTTCCGCGCAACGGTCAACATATTTTTCAAATTTATTAGGAGCCCATAAATAATCTTTTTTCACAGCTTCCTTTTCAATTTTAAACTCTTCGGGCAAACCACCTTCGATCTTTGATTTAATTTCCAGGCCTTCATATGATTTTGGCAACTGGCGATTATCAAATAAAAAAGGCTTCGAGATCATAATGACATGCTTTTTACGTTTTGGATCTATCATGGATAAACCTTCAATTCTCAGCCCTTTTTTCTTAAGAGCACCGAATTTATTCTCAAAGCTTTTTAAAATCTCGAACATGGCAGCTAGTTTCAGTTATTAACAAAGGTACGTTGGTAATTGTTAATAAACTAACTTATTAGACGAATAAAGGGATTTGAATCGGTTAAAAAATGTTCAAAATCAGTTTCTTACCTGTTCATTAAGGGTTAATTTATTGTTAATATTTATACTAAATAACTGAAAATCAATAAATTAAATAAAATTAACCGAAATGTTTAAAACACATCTAAAAACGGTTTTAGATTTCCGTATTTTATAGCTCTGGTATCGACAAATACGATTTTAACCTGCGCTTAATTTGCCAGAACCAAACCTGATTTATTGGTTTTTCCGAACTCTAAAATACTGTCAATGAAGTTATAAGGCTTGTAACCGTTAATAGCTGCCTGGTGATAAATGCAGGTTGCAGGTGTCATGCCTGGCAGCGAATTTACCTCAATAAAGATCACTTCCACATGGTTCACATCAAAGATCCTCACAAAGGCATCAATACGGCAATAGCCAACAATGTTTAGCACTTTTGCCGCAGCGCCAAGTGTTTCTTTCACTTTATCGGAAATGAGCTGCCTTTCCTTTTCGTCTCTTGAGTAGCGTGCCGGTGTAATATTTTGTCCCTGCCCCGCTAAAAATTTCTCTTCCAGGCTCAAAATATCGCCTTCTGCCAAAGCTTCCGAAGCTTCAAACACTTCGTATTCAACCTCTCCTTTTGAGTTGATACGGGTAAGCATGCCGCCTGTAATTTCAAGGAAATGTTTAGCGCCATTCTTGCTGATGAGCTCTTCAACCAATAGTACTTGTTTTTGCGGAAACTCTTCTTTTGGTTTAATGTGCAATTTTTCCGCGGCCTTAGCATCAAATTCTTCTGTTTGCCTGAAAATGAGCGTGGCAAAAGCTTCAAACTCCTCAAAGTTCTTTATTTTTTTAACCGCACTGCTGCAGCCATCGTCAACCGGTTTGGCAATTAATGGGTACACATATTCTTTCTGGAGTTTTTCACGGATCTTTTCTTTATTGCTGTTCCATTCCTCGTTGGTAATAAGGCAATGCCTGGCAACCAGGAAACCATGCTGCAATAAAATTTCATTGGTTCTGTATTTGTCAATGGTTACCGATGAGCTTTCTTTTCCCGAACCATTGTAGGTTAAGCCAACTTTATCCAGTTGCTCCTGTATGGCCCCATCTTCTCCCGGCCTGCCATGCAGGGCAATAAACACCTGTTTCACTTCTTTGGCAAGCTGAGCATAGGTCAATTGTTTTGGCGCAATTAAATTGTTTGGCGAACCATATTTTCCGGTAATGGTTTTACATTCATCAATGATTTGTTTAATAACCGGGTGAATTTTCCAGTTATTGATCTTGTCCTTGATGTCATCCGCGTTATCTTTCAATAAAGCATTAACAGGGATTTGATACATTAAATGATTAGCATTATCGCCGGTTAAAAAAACAGGAATGGGCGCGTATTTTTCGGATGAAGCCAGTTTCTCAAAAATGTTCCTGCCACTTTCAACCGAGATATGCCTTTCGGAAGAATAACCACCTAAAATAACCGCTACCGGAATTTTATTGTTCAGCGCGTTTTTTTCGTCATGTAAAAAGGCATCCAGTCTTTGCAGGATGGTTTCATAAACGGAAGCGCCTTTGCTGTTTTTAATACGTTTGCTTAAAGAGGTACGGATGATGTAAGTAAGGAACTGTGAAGGTGTTAAGCCAATTTCGGCCGCCTGGTGAAAGAAGAAGGAAGATGGCATCATACCCGACGTGGTGTTGGGATCATTTAAAAACACCTTTCCCTCTTTACTTAAAAAACCATCAATGCGGGCGTATACGTCAAAACTTAATTCGGTAAACAAGCGTTCGCATTCTTTACGGATAGCATTGATCTGCTCATCGCTGGCCTCAATAGGTGTGATCTTGCGCGACAAGCCCGGCAGATATTTGCTGCGATAGTCAAACAGTTCTTTTCCTTTCCTGATCTCTGTTGGCGGAAGAGCAATCGGTACATTGTTGGAATCCGTATCTTCCAAAACAATGCACGAAAATTCCTTTCCTTCAATAAATCCTTCAATAATTACCGTGCTTTCGCCATCCAGTGCTTCCAGTACAAAGCCTTCGGTTTTACCACAATTATTGTTTAAGAAAGAGATGAGCTCGTATTGATTATAAAAAACAGTTGTCGCCTGACCTTCAATGCCGCTCAGGCCGCCTTCAATTTTTAGAGGCATGCCAATCCCCTCGCGAATATCCGACAGTGACCTTACAAAATCGATCTGTTCTTTTTCTGATAATTTTTTCCATTCGGCCGAATCGAGCCATTTGGTGAAGAAAGCTTTTTCCACAGCCGCCATAAAATTGTAATTGCTGTCTTCGTTGAAAATGGAAATGCCTATTGACGATCCCTGATTAGCCGGCTTAATGACCATCGGGAACCCGATTTCGTTTTTCGCTTTTTCCCAAACACCTTTTGCGTTTCCCTGGATCCAGTCGTTACGATCAATAGTGAAATATTTGGGACTATTAAATCCGGCATTGACCATTAGTTTTTTCTGAACGCTTTTATCAATCCCAATAGCACTTGGTAAAATACCGCTGCCCGAGTAAGGAATGTGCAAATATTCCAATAAACCCTGTATCCTGCCATCTTCGCCATAAGGGCCATGCAATGCTAAAAATGCAAAATCAATCAGCTTGTTTAATTCACTCACTTCTACTTTCCTGCCAATCTTAGCAATCATTTCATCCTGGTGCATCACATTCAACTCGCCAATATTTTCAGCATAGTATTGAAAATCGGTATTGGAAGCGGGAATAAATTCAACCGGCGGGTAAAAATCCCTGATAGTTCCTTTGTACACAAAGTTCCAATCGAGCAACACAAAATTACCAAACGAATCAACAAATAAAGGAATGGCTTCAAAAATTGATTTATTTAAATTATCATACACTGTTCTTCCACCTGCAAAAGAAATTTCACGCTCTTTTGAGCGACCACCAAATAAAATTCCAACCCTTATTTTAGACATAATATTAATTATTGAGTTTTGAGTAATCGAGATATAGAATTAACTCAAATTATGGAGTTTAAAGTTAGTACTGTATCGCAGAATTTATGCTGCCGCAAAGGGAAACTATGAACCAAAGAATGTTAAAAATCCATGGTTTTAAACCTGCCAGGTTTTTTTACCAGCTTCGTTTACAAACCGGGCAGATCTAAACTTAAAAACACTCCCCTATGGTAAAATAAAATCCCTGGTTATAGCTGTCGGAATAACCATAATCAACCCTCAAATTGAGGCTTTCTTTTTCAAGGATCGACAAACGCAAGCCGCCTCCAAAACTGCCTTTTATAGAACCCATGTTAATGTCCTTCGGCTGACGGTACACATCGCCCACCCCGCCAAACACACAGGCGCTCAGGCGCCAAACGAGCTTTGCCCTGTATTCCACAATGGCTGAATACATTGAGTTATCGCGGTACCGGCCCTGGTAAAAGCCCCTAAGGTTTCCGGCCCCGCCCAAAGTAGCCATCGAACGGAAAGGCGTTTCGCCAAAAGTGGAGTAATTATACAGCTGCAAACCAATAACATGCTTTTTAAATATTTTTTGAAACAGGCGAACTTCGGCTGTCCATTTATTGAACGAGTAAGTAGAAGCCAGTTCCTTATTATAGCTTGTGAACTGAGTTTGTAAAAATATTCCTTTGGTTGGCCAAAAGGTTGAGTTTCGTGTATCATAACTAGCTGTTAACCCAAAGCCAACAACATTGTAATTGGTTTTACCGTAAAAGGAAGTCGAATCCATTAAACTGCCGGGTGTGTACTGCACTTTAAATACATTCTGATAATCGGCACAAAAACCAAAAAAAGTATGTTTCCAGAATTTTCGCTTGATATGCGGGTTTACTACTACATTTTCAAATACGTAACGTTCCTTATCAGTATCCCTTGTATTTTGGCCTATTCCCCAAAAATTATCAGGAAAATAGCTGTGAGAGGTTTGAAAATACAAAATGTATTTTTCTTTAGGAAAATAAATGGTCGCGTCAATGCCCTGGATGTTCTGCTGACGCTCCGAAAAAATACCCAGTACAGTAATGACAGATGTTCGGGTAAGGGAATCGTTTTTATGCGAGGTTTTAAAATTAGCCGAACCCGATAAACCATAGGCCCAACCTGTTTCAGGTGTTCTGAATAAAATGGGGATAGCAAGGTAATTGACACGCTTACTGGTATCAGGTCTTAACTGCGCTAATAATACAACAGGAAAACAAAAAAGTAATATGAAAAATAGTTTGTTCAAATTTTTTACCAAATCCAAAATTATACATCAACCAATCCGCCAGCTGACGGATTGAATATGAAAACGTCAATTAACCTTTCGTTTAAAGAAATCCAAAAGCTGGTAGGTAATCAACGCATCCATCTCACAATACTCAATAAGTTGCGCTATTACCTGCTCAGCTTCAATGGCGTTTTGTAGCAGCAAACTTTCGTAAATATACATCGCCGTGATCCCTGATTGAATCTCTAAATTGTTAAAACCAGCTTCCTGGTTCACCAAAGGCGCCATACTTTTTAAGGTAAAATTTCCTTTCATCTCCGGATGATAATAGTTGCCCTTTTTAACCGGCTCGGCCAGGTCAATTATTTTTGATTTAAAGGTATCAATATCTTTTCGGTATTCAGGAAACAACTCAACCAACTGGTTCAGGATATTTTCTTCCAGCGATTTGTCAAACATTAAGATCGTTTGATAGGGTTTTGTCATTTCAATGATCTTCTCCAAAAATTCTTTGCGAAGGTCTTCATTAATAGGTTTGAAATAGCTGTATTTTTTCAATTCCCCCCTCTCTTCCCAGATCATTGAAAACAAAAAGGGAATTTGCTGAAATGGCTTTGTTCCCTGGTAAAAAGGAATAGCCGGCATCCATACTTCAATATCCAAACTGCAAAACAGTAACTTAACGTCCTTAATAAAATTTCCAATCTCTGTTTGAAACACCTGTTCCTTTTGTTCGATAGCCGCTTTTACCTGGATCTTAATTTCCTTACTGCCAATTGTATTGATATCGATCTCATCAATCCGTTTAATGTTCTTATCATAAAGGTCGAATAAATCTTGCTTCGTCAATTTCCCTAATGCCAGTATGGAGGAAGGATCGTCGGTATTTTTCCAGCAGGTACCTAAAAAATCGCAGGCATAGGGCTGAAAACAATGAGGACCAATTTTTATATCGGGGATTTTCCCTTGCTCAAGGGTAAGTTTTGCTACCTGTGTTTTGTGCCTGAAATAATCCATGTTCTTCAAGGCATCTTTCATTACCGAGGTTGTTTTAAATAATCCGGTAATATCCAACGCACCTTTCAGTACATATTTTGGGTTCATCGTAAGCAAATTAAAATCGCTTAATTCGGGCAGGCAATTTTTGATGACAAAATATTGAAAGCAGGCATCCTTTACATAAGTCTCGGTAATTTTTAAAGAACTTTTCACTTCATAGGCTGTCCATTTACCATCCTGTTTATGAAGGATATCAACCATCACCAACAGGTCGTCATAAATAAAGGTAGCTTCATAAATAGTATTGACGCCTTTTGAGATCAGTTCTTTTGTTTTATCGGCAAAGAGCTGTTGATCGCGTTTTTCGCCCTGCGTTACGTCAATGCCTCCGGGAAATAATTGCTGTGCAAAAATACCGACGTCCGTTCCACGTTTAAAGATCAGCTGCTTTTCTTTGGATAAAGCATCGCGGAGATAAGGATGATTTTTATAGAGGTAGAAATGTTTTAAACACTGCTCTGCTTTAATAAATGCCGATTTACTGATAAGGAAACTCATAGGCTCGCTGTTATACTATCCCAAAGCAGGTGCGCCGACTTATCCCAGGAAAAGAAAGCCTTGCGGTGTTTCCCATTTTGAATTAACTGATCACGAAGTACGGGGTCCTTATACAATTCAACCATTGCTTTTGCAATATCATTGACATCAAAAGGATCAACCAGCATTCCGGCGGTGCCGGCAATTTCGGGCATGCTGGTAGTGTTGCTGCAAATAACGGGAGCATCGCATTGCATTGCCTCAACTATGGGAATTCCAAAACCTTCAAAATAGGGGACAAAAGCCAATGCGAAAGCGCTTGCCATGATCTTTTCGAGCTCTTCCTGTGGCTGCCTTCCTGTAAAAATAATATCCGCTTTGTATTTCGATTTATCAATAACACGTTTTACATCACCTTCGCTCGAATATACCGCACCCACCAATACAAGCTTGTAATCGGAACCTGTTTGGTCTTTAAACAGGTCGAAAGCGGCAATTAAACGGTTCAGGTTCTTCCGCGGGCTTTGTGAACCTACAAATAAAAAATAAGGCTTGCCCTGCGAGAATTTTTCTCTTACAGCCGTTTGCTCTGTTTCCAACAAAGGGTAAAACCCTTCATTGATGCCATTGTATACAACATCTATTTTATTTTCAGCTATTCCATAATTCCTGGCAATATCCGCTTTGCTGTATTCTGATACCGTAGCAATACGGGTTGCCAGTTTCGCGTATTTTGGAAAAAAATGATTGTAGTATTTGCTGGTTAAAGGCTTTAAATCCTTAGGGTTATGTAAAAAATTAATATCGTGAATAACAGGTAATTGCTTGCAACTTGCTCCTGGCGACAAAAACCCGTCAGGCGACAGGAAAAGGTCGGGTTTCAGGCGGTTCAGCAAATTTTTTACCGATAAATGGAACCATGCGTAGTACAGGAACGGGTGCCTTGCCTGCGGCCCTAAAACAATAGGCGTGATGTTATCCGAAAAAATAAATTCATCATCGTAATCACGGTCAAATAAAAAAACAAAATGTACATCAGGATTGTTTTGGGTAATGCGTTTTAATGTTTGGTAACTAAACCACCCAATGCCATCTAATTTGTTCTTTAGCAATAAACGGGTATTGACAACTATCTGCAAGTATTAAATTTTACCGCAAAGTACTATAAATGATGCAAAATGAGAAATAGATTGGTCGATTTTATGCACAAATAAAGCTTTATAAATTGAAAAAAGATTTATTATATTTATTTCAAAAATACATTTATGCCATCAAAAGCAACAACCGTGAAGGATTACCTGGCACAGCTTCCGGAGGAGAGAATAGAAAGCTTTACAAAGCTAAAGGAAACCATTGCAAAGAGCATCCCAAAAGGATATGAAGAAACGATATCTTATGGGATGATAGGTTATGTGGTACCACACAAATTATTTCCCGCCGGGTATCATTGCGATCCAAAGCTGCCTTTACCATTTGTGACCGTTGCATCCCAAAAAAATTTCATTGCCTTACACCATATGGGGCTTTATGCCAGCCCAAAACTTTTGGAGTGGTTTGTGAACGAATATCCCAAACATTGTAAAACAAAGCTCGACATGGGAAAAGGCTGTGTTCGTTTCAAAAAAATGGATGACATTCCGTACAAACTCATTGCTGAATTGATGAAAAAAATATCTGCTAAAGAGTGGATTGCTTTGTACCAGGAAAATTTTACACGATCAAAAAAATAAATTATGCATTCAGGAAGACGATTTACTTTACAGCAGGTTATTTACTGGACAAGAAGGGACATTTACAGTTTCGCCATTATCTCTACCGTACCAACCGCTTTATATTATTTTTTCGATATCAAATGGCTCGTTATTCCCTGGGTGGCTATTGCATTGGTTGGTACTGCCGCCGCTTTTGTGGTTGGTTTTAAAAACACACAAACCTACAACCGTTTGTGGGAAGCGCGGCAAATATGGGGCAGCATTATCAACTCAAGCAGGGCATGGGGCATTATGGTAAAGGACATGGTGAGCTCTGATAAAAATGATATCCAGGTTTTATTCTACAGGCACATTGCCTGGCTTACCGCTCTCAGGTACCAGATGCGCGAACCAAGAGTATGGGAAAATATGGGATTAAAAAGTAACGTTGAGTTTTCTAAATTTTATACAGTTCCCGAAAAAGAAACACCATTGGAGGATGAATTGAGAAAATTTCTAACAAATGAAGAACTGAGCTATATCCTTTCCAAAAAGAACAGGGCTACACAGATCATCAGCCTGCAATCGGCGCATTTAAAAGAATTGAAGACTTCCGGAAAAATATCGGAACTTGATTTCATTGAGCTCGAAAGAATGCTGACCACCCTGTACGACCATCAGGGTAAATCCGAACGGATCAAGAATTTTCCTTACCCACGCCAGTTTGCAACCATCAATCAAATGTTTATCCGTTTGTTTGTTGGCATTTTACCTTTCGGAATCCTGCAGGAGTTTGGCAAATTAACCAACGACCTTGGAAGAGAATTCATATGGGTAACCGTACCCTGCTCGCTCATTGTAGGTTGGGTATTTCATGTGATGGAACGCATTGGCGAATCAACCGAAAACCCTTTTGAAGGTGGACCGAACGATGTACCGATCTCTAACATTAGCCGTACCATTGAAATTGACCTGCGTGATATGCTGAATGAAACCGACCTTCCCAAGCCAATTACAGCCGTCAATAATATTTTAATGTAAGCTATTATATCAGAGAATACCATTTGTCAGTTCGAGTGTTTTTTGTCTGCCTTTTACAAAAAACGTATCGAGAACTGATCTTCGTTCACTTCTCGATACTCATCCCGATAAAGATCGAGATGAACCCGAAGTGATAGCTGTTACATTAAACAAGCACCAATGGTATAGTGATCTTATGCCGTACACTTTCAACGGTTGTGCCAAACAGGAGGTCCTTTATGGTTGTATGCCCGTGAGTACCCATGACTAACAAGTCGCAGTTGTCAATCAATTTCGGGATCACAAATTTGGGATTACCAAAACCCAGTTGTATATCGCACTTATAGCCTTTTTCCAATAGCTGAGCCTTGTATGATAGCAAATTCTGGTTATCGATAATACGTTCGTGGTCATTTGTTTCCTCACCATAAATAACCGCGTTGGTGCTTTCCAAAACATGGATCAGCCTGTAGCCTGCTTGTTTGCCGCCAAGCTGCAGGGCTTTGTTAATGGCTTTATTATCACTTGTGCTAAAATCAACGGTAATAGCAATGGTTGAATAATCCTTCTGCGGCTCAAAATTAATTTTCTGGATTTCACCGTGAAAATCAAAGGCCTTTTCCTTTTTAGGTTTGGCAAACAAAGGTTCAAAAACAATATATAATAACATGCCCAAACAAAACAGCATGAAGGGAATGACGGTACAAGCAATTAAAACAGCATAGTCCGAATTAGCCAGCCAGTCTTTTACTTTTTGAAACAGCATTTGGCAATTCAAAAAAACGATGACCGAAACAGAGATCCACGACGCGATTTTTTGCCATAAAGGAATGGTGAATTCTCCCATCTTTTTTTTGTTGCTCACAAAATGAATTAATGGAATAATAGCGAACCCCAATTGCAAGCTTAAGATTACCTGGCTCAATACCAGCAGATCCCCGGTCTTTTCCTCGCCCAAAAAATAAATGGTTAAAAAGGCCGGTACTATGGCAATTAAACGCGTAAGCAATCGCCTGATCCAGGGCTGCAAACGAAGGTTCAGGTAACCTTCCATAATCACTTGCCCGGCCAGTGTTCCTGTTACCGTAGAACTTTGACCCGCCGCAATAAGGGCAATGGCAAATAACAAAGGGGCCAATGTGCTCCCCAGCATGGGCGCCATCATTTTATGCGCGTCCTGTATCTCGCTTACTTCTACACCAGTATTAAAAAATGTAGTAGCCGCTATAATTAAAATAGCCGCGTTTACAAATAAAGCAAGGTTTAAGGCAACCGCGCTGTCGATAATATTAAAACGTATGGCTTTTTTAATTTCTTTGGGCGACCGCTCAAATTGCCTGGTTTGTACCAATGATGAGTGCAGGTAAAGGTTATGCGGCATAACCGTGGCGCCAATAATGCCAATGGCAATGTATAAGGCATTCTCATTTGTAAAGCCAGGGATCAGGCCTTTCGAGATCTCAAGCACATCGGGCTTTGCAATTAACAACTGAATAAAAAAAGATACGCCGATAATACCAACCAAAGAAATAATAAATGCTTCGAGTTTCCGGATCCCCGCGTTTAATAAAAAAAGCAGGACAAAGCTGTCCAAAACAGTAATACAAACACCCATTAAAATAGATATAGAAGGAAACAGCAAATGGATCCCTATAGCCATTCCTACCACTTCTGCCAGGTCGCAGGCCGCGATAGCGATCTCTGCCAGGGCGTATAAAAAGTAATTAACGAATTTAGAATAATGGTCTTTTGAGGCCTGCGCTAAATCTTTACCGCTCACAATACCTAAGCGTACGCAATGGCTTTGCAACAACAAGGCAATTAAATTGCTCATCACCAATACCCAAATGAGGCTGTAGCCATATTTACTTCCACCCTCAATATCCGTCGCCCAGTTCCCCGGGTCCATATAACCAACACTTATCATGTAAGCGGGGCCAATAAAGGCAAGCAGTTTTCTTACCCCACCCCTGCTCGATGTGTTGACGGAAGAATGAACTTCTTCCAGCGATTTATTTGAATTATTTGTCATTGACAGAGTACACCAGTATAGACGATGCCACCTGTTCGCTCAGGAACTCATGGCGTTTTTTGTTGATCTTTATTTTTAACGAGGAATCATATTCATTAATGGCTTCCACTTCTATAATATTACCCAGGCTAAGATTAAGCGTAGTGAGGTATTGCAGGAACTTTGTTTCGTGATTGGTAACACCGCAAAACACATAATTTTTCTTTTTTGTAATGGTACTTAAAGGAAACGAATTGACTTGCCTCATCTTTCCTTCCTTATCCGGTATGGCATCGCCATGCGGGTCGAATTTCGGGTTACCTAAAAAATCATCCAGCTTCTCAATCAACTCGGGACTATTGATATGCTCCAACTGTTCGGCAATTTCATGCACCTGGTCCCATTTAAAATTGAGTTTCTTTACTAAGAAAACCTCCCATAAACGGTGCTTGCGAATAATATCCAAAGCAATTTTTTTGCCTTTGGCTGTAAGCTGCACACCATAGTATTTTTTATACGTTACGATCTTTTTATCCGAAAGGCGTTTTATCATGTCGGTAACCGTAGCCGGCTGCATCAACAGGCGCGAGGCTATTTCATTGGTCGACACCGCTTCGCGGGTAAGTTCCTCCAGCTTAAAAATGGCCTTTATGTAATTTTCCTCGGTAAAAGAAGTTTCCATCACGCAAAATTAATCATTTTATTGATCTAAACAAATTTTTAGATTAATCTAAAATTTAATGATATTAGAAATCAGGATTATCAATCCTAAAGGGGTTGAATATGGTTTTTAGGGGGTTATTTTAGATTCGACCCTGTCAGGGTCGTGATGCAATAACATATTTTATGCTATTCATATTCAATCCCTTCGGGATTGTGTGCTAACACTATTTCCTGAGCTCGAAATTAGCTCCCAGATAAACCTTCCTTACCATTTCATCATTGGCAAGGTCTTCGGCTGAACCCGATTTTATCACTTCGCCTGCATACAATAAATACGTACGGTCGGTAATGTTTAAGGTTTCGTGAACGTTGTGATCGGTAATCAGGATCCCGATATTTTTATCTTTCAGTTTGCGCACTACGCTTTGAATATCTTCTACCGCAATTGGGTCAACCCCGGCAAAAGGTTCATCCAGCAAAATAAATTTAGGGTCGGTGGCCAGGGCACGGGCAATTTCGGTACGGCGGCGCTCGCCACCCGAAAGTTGATCGCCAAGATTTTTACGCACATGATGCAGGGCAAACTCATCCAGTAAACTTTCGATCTTGTGCTCCTGCTCCGCTTTGGTTTTTTTTGTCATTTGCAAAACCGCCCGCAAATTATCTTCAATGCTCAGTTTCCTGAATACCGACGCTTCCTGTGGTAAATAACCTACTCCCAATTGAGCCCGTTTGTACATAGGCTCGGAGGTAATGTCCTTATCATCGAGAAAAATTTTTCCGGAATTTGGTTTTACCATCCCAACGATCATGTAAAAAGAAGTGGTTTTGCCGGCGCCATTGGGCCCCAGCAGCCCAACTATCTCACCCTGCTCTACCTGAACACTCACATTATTGGCAACCGTGCGGCTTTTATATCTTTTGACTAAATTTTCCGATCGAAGTATCATGTTATAAAACTAACAGCTACCAAATATAGCTAAACATATTCTAAACAAAACTACAAAAATTGTGAATAAGCCGAAAGCACTTCATCAATCAGAGATGAATCGTCACCCTGAACTTGATTCAGGATCTCCTGAGATGCTGAATCATCACGACACGGTGGCAGCATGACTCCAAAATAAAATTACTCTGATATAACAAATCTAAAACGCCAGCTGGAAACCGAATTTCACTCCAAAATTATCAATGGCTTTTGGCCGCAGGTAAGTTGACCGCCAAAGCGCATCGACCCTGAATACTTTAAAAATGTTTTCGATCCCGGCACTCACTTCCACATAAGGTTCGTTGCCCAGGGCATGTAAGGTTGACGGGAAGATCAGGGTTCTCCTGTTCTTATCATTTACACTGCCCCAAAGCGCTTTGGCCGTTACCACCTCGCGCCATTTTAATTTTTTAAGCAGGGGGACTTTATTGAATATTAACCCTTCGAAGTGATGAAACAAGCCTATGCTGGCGTATTGATCGCTGGCAAACTCATAATATTTCATCATGTTGAACGACATGTAATCGTACACATATGTTTCGTTACCTCCATGCAATTCCATTAAGGGATAAGGTACTATACCATAAATTTTGCCCACTTCGGCAACATAATCGGTATAGCCCAACAGGGAAATTAAACGTACCCTATCACTTAAGTTCAACACCACTTTCTGGTAATCGTACTCGCCCTGGAAGGCGTTTTGCAATGATTTGGAATAATTGACCTGAACAACCGGGTATTTTGTGCCAAGGCTAATGCGGCTGAAATCGCCGCTGATGAATTTTTCCTTGTACGCAAACCTCACATTTAAACGCACTTCTGTATTACGAATGTTTTCCTTTGTACCAATGCTTCCATCTCTTTTATAATATTTATAGCTGTTCACAGCCAATGGTGTAATGGTACGGCCAATTAAGGTTACCTTGGATGTTAAGCCATCTATCCACTCCCGTTCATACCAGGCATAAGTTTGATCTACCCTCGTTAGGTTAGTTAAAGGGCTGGTACGGAATAAGGACGCAAAGATGTTATCCTGCGAAAAACCGTTTTGGCTCTGCCCTAATATTTCATAATCGCTTTTGTAGGTCATACCTACCAGCTGGCGGTGAGGTTTTTTGGTAATGAAGGTTTTAAACCCTATGCTGTATTTAAATTTTTCGTCCTTGAACCCATATGCCACATAGCCCTGTAGCTCGTACCAGCGGCTGAACTTGCTGCTTGTCCTTCCGCCAAAACGCACACGAGCCCCCTCCACCCTGTTATAGCTCACCAGGTTAAAATAAGGCCCGATCTCAAAATTATTCACCACTTTATAGCCCGACACAAAAATGGTAAAAATATCGACCCAGGTTTTGTAAACCGGCAATGTTTTGATGGTATCGATCATGTGGTAGATCTTTTTTTCCCTGAACGACAGGCTATCGTGACGGTTCTGGTCCCAAAACTCATCGGTTTTTAAAAGCGCGGAGTCTTCCACCACGATCTTATCGCCAAACTCATAAAACTTAACCTCTTTGGGCTGACCAATGACGAAATCCTTGTATGACGTAGTTTTTCGACCATAAACCCCCACCTGGTTCTTGTTCATCGCAAAATCAATAATGAGCCTGTCTTTGCTCAGCATCCATGAACTGTCTATCTGTGAAAATTCCTGGATCACATTGGCCGCGTTGATAAAGTTAATATTGGCATCTTTTGGAATGCTCATTTCAAGGCGTTTTACCGCCCAGGTAGTGTCCGAGATCCACATATTGCCGCTAAAGCAAAGTTCCTGCGGGCGTTTGGATTTAAAACGGATCTGGTAACAGCGTGTGCTGCCAATGAACAAACTGTCTTCAAGGTAATATTTATAATAGAAGAAACCATTATCGGAAATAGGGCTCACAAAATCTTTTCCAAATACCAGGATATGGTTATCGTAAATATTAATGTTTTGGTACATATCGCCCATTACCGAGGTAATACTGGTATTTTCGATCCCGGTAATTTTATTGGCCCTTATCACTTCTTTTTTAAGTGTAGGGTTACTACGGTAATACATATCGGAGATCGATTCGGTAATAAAGATTGGAAGCGAAGGTTTTTCGCCCGAATTGATACTGTCCACATTATCAAACACAAACTGGATGGGTTTAAAGATCTTTCGTTCACGCATTTCCTTCGGAATCCGGTTCAGGTCAAATTCCACCTTATTGTAAACCTCATACTGGTAAGCATCCAGCTTACGCTTGTTATTAAAGGGTTTGTGGGCAATAACGTTGCGGATAATGCGATGTGCGGGGTTTTCGCCGGCTTTTACCACTACTTCCGATATGTTGACCCCTTCCAGGAGCATGGGCATATTAACGTTTTGGTTCTCGCCACGTTTGATAGGCCGCACCAGCTTTTTATAGCTTACATAAGAAGCTACCAGCGAATCGCCCTTTTTATCGGTGGTAATTGAAAAATTCCCGTCAAAATCGGTAGTTGCCCCAACCGTTGTGCCTTTGATTAAAACAGGAACAAACGGCAGAGGTTCTTTGGTCTCCGAATCGAACACCTTACCGGTAATAGTATAATTTTGGGCATGGGAATTTATGCTAAAGAAAGCAAGCACTAAAAGGGGGTAAAAAAGTAGCTTTCTGGTCATTAAAATAATCATTTAAAAGTAATACTAATTAATAAATACATCAACTTTATTTTAGAAAATTTGTTTATACTTGAACTTGCATTTTTATGAGTAAATACGACGTTGTAATAATAGGAAGTGGCCTTGGTGGTTTATGCACAGCATACATTTTGGCTAAACACGGAATGAAGGTTTGCGTGCTGGAAAAAAACAGGCAAATTGGCGGTTCTCTGCAAATTTATAGCCGCGATAAAACCATTTTTGAAACGGGAGTGCACTATATAGGAGGGCTTGAAGAAGGGCAAAATTTACACAGCTATTTCAGGTACTTTAACATTTTAAAAGACCTGAAACTACAAAAGTTAAATGAAGATGGCTATGACGTTATTTCTTTTGAAGGCGATGACCAGCTATACCCGCACGCCCAGGGTTACGATAATTTTATAGAAAGGCTGGCCGCTATTTTCCCGAAAGAACGGGAAGCTTTAAAACTATACATCCAGAAAGTAAAAGAAACCTGTGCCGATTTCCCGATGTACAACCTGTCGAGCAGTAAAAAAGATTTTACCAATGCCTGGCACCTTCAAATCGATTCTCAGGCTTTCATTAATTCCATTTTCAAAGATCCAAAACTGCAAAAGGTAATTGGCGGCAATAACATGCTGTATGCCGGTGTTGCCGGAAAATCGCCTTTTTACGTTCACGCGCTTGTTTGTAACTCATACATTGAAAGCTCTTACCGTTGCATTGATGGCAGTTCGCAAATTGCTAAAATGATGAGCAACAACATTAAGGCCATGGGCGGCGAAATTCTGAATTACCACGAAGCGACACGCTTTGTATTTAATGGTAATGAGGTGGAATCGGTTGAGCTGGCCAATGGCGAGCGCGTTGAAGGAAAAACATTCGTATCGGCCATCGACCTTAGCAAAACCATTGATATGGTGGAAGGCCCGCAGTTACGCTCGGCCTACAAAAACCGCCTTAAAAGCCTTGAAAATACCACATCGGCATTTTTACTCAATGTAGTTTTAAAACCAAATTCATTTCCACACCTGGATCATAATATTTATCACCTCGACAATCCTGATGTATGGGCAGGTTCAACTTACGAAATCAATAAATGGCCCGAGTCGGTTGCTGTATTTGGGAACACCAATTCACGGAACCCGGCATATACCGAAAACTTTACGGCCATGGGCTACATGCGTTTTGATGAATGCGAAAAATGGTGGGGCACAAAAAGCATCATTCCAAACGATATCAATTACCGTGGCGATGACTATGAGGCTTTTAAAATTGAGAAATCAGAAAAGTTATTAGACCTTATTGAAAAACGAATCCCTGGCATTCGCTCAAAAGTGCAATCCTATACAAGTGCCACGCCACTTACCTATCGCGACTATATTGGCAGTAAAGAAGGGTCGTTGTATGGCGCACTTAAAGATTATAAAGAGCCCTTAAAAACGTTCATCACGCCTCGTACCAAAGTGAATAATTTATTTTTAACAGGACAAAATTTGAACCTGCATGGTGTATTGGGTGTAACGGTAAGCTCTGTGGTAACCTGCACTGAAATTTTAGGTGATCCGAACTTAATTGATAAGATCAGGGAGAACAAGTAGGAATTATAAGTTATGAGATATGAGTTATGAGTGAGGCAATTAGAAATCACCTTATTCATTTTATCAAAATTTATAAATGTCTTAACTTGTAATTCAACAATAGCGACAAAGAAAACAACTCATCACTCATCTCTTATAACTCATAACCAAATAACATGTTAAGCATTTCTCCAAACGATATTCCCGTTCCTCAATTGCACCAGTACCTGCTAGGCGCAGTTGGGCCGCGACCAATTTGTTTTGCCAGCACGGTTGATGCAGAGGGCAATCACAATTTAGCGCCTTTCAGTTTCTTTAATGTATTTTCAGCAAAGCCACCCATTGCTATTTTTTCGCCTAACCTGAGCGGTAAAACCGGGAAAGCCAAGGACACTCATTTAAACCTGAAAGAAGTACCGGAGTGCGTGATAAACATTGTGAACTACAACATGGTGCACCAAATGAGCCTCGCCAGCAGCCCTTACGAAAAAGGAGTCAATGAGTTTGTAAAGGCAGGATTTACACCCATCGCTTCGGAACTTGTAAAACCAATGCGGGTAAAAGAGAGCCCGGTACAACTGGAGTGCAAGGTATTTGAGTTGAAAGAAATCGGGAACTGCAACCTGGTCATGTGCGAGATCATAAAAATTCACATCGACGAGGCTTTATTAAACGACCAGGGTTTGATTGACCAGCAAAAGATTGACCTGGTAGCCCGCATGGGCGGCAACTGGTATTGCCGCGCGCATGGCGACGCCTTGTTTGAAATTGAAAAACCAATTACCACCATTGGCGTTGGCGTAGATGCCATTCCACAAAGCATTAAAAACAGTTCTGTATTAACCGGCAATAATTTAGGGCAGCTAGGGAACCTTGAAGTCCTACCTACACCTGAAGAGATTGCCACTTATGCCGCTTCTCTGAATAAAAAATTTCCTGGGGAAACCGAAAAACACCAATATGCCAAAACATTATTGGATGCAGGTAAAGTAAAAGATGCCTGGTGTGTGTTATTAGCCAACTAATTATTGTACCTTTATTGCCGGAAACTTCTTAACCAAACCTATTACTATGAAAAAAACCATTAGCTTTTTAATTGCATTTATTATTATCACTGCATCAACCGCTAAGGCGCAAAGTCTTGCTTTTGATAAAGGAAAAACAGTTGTAACCATGGGTTACGGCGTACCAAACCTGGCCCGTGTTGGCCTGAAAATTATTTATGGCCCTTACCCGGAATATAAAGTAACCGGCTTCGGACCCATATTGGTAAAAGGGGATTATGGTGTTCTGAAAAATCTGGGCGTTGGTGCCGTTATTGGTTATGCAAGCAGCAAGATTACCTACAGCGAAAACGATTACTATTATGACAACAATGGCTATTCGCAGCTTTACACATACCAGGAGTCTATTGCGTGGACAAGCATTTCAGTAGGGGCTCATGCCAATTACCACTTTGTAAGAAAAGAAAAACTGGATGTTTATGTTGGTGGTGGATTAGGCTACACGATCAACAATTTTGTGTATTCAAACAATGACCCATATTATGGAACAACCAGGACTTACGCTACTTATAACCCAAGTTCAGTATTTTATGCCGCTACAATTGGCTTAAGGTATTATTTTACACCAAACATTGGCATTTATGCAGAGGGTGGTATTGAAAAAGGAGCTTTATTGCAAGGCGGTTTAGCTCTTAAATTCTAAGCTAACTAAAAATACAATAAAAAGCCATGGTCTTTATCATGGCTTTTTTGTTTTTAAAGATATATCTCATAATTTAGATTTATATTCAAACAACGCATGAAACCAATTAGCTTTTCCACTCATATTGACAGATTAAGCTATTTAAAATTGTTTTATTTTGAGATCCCGGCCAATGTGGTAAAAAGGATCGGCGGCATTGGAAAACAACGCCTGATTTGTGAGGTAAACAAGCAATTGAAATTTCAATGCGGCTTAATTGCCCTGGGCGAAGGAAAAGCCTACATCTCCATTAACAGCAAACGCATGAAAGAACTGGGCCTTGAAAAAGGAGATACCGTTACCCTTATTTTAACCGAAGACAAGAGCGAATATGGTGCGGATGTACCCGAAGAGCTGACAGAGCTTTTTAAACAGGATCCTGAAGGGAAGCGTCGTTTTGAACTATTGAAACCAGGGATGCAACGCTATATCCTAAACCATATAGCAGCCGTAAAGAGTGTCCAGTTAAAGGTAGACCGCGCCTTTACCCTCATATCAAACCTTAAACAACTTCCTCAGGGCAAAGAAACCTTCAGGGAAATATTAGGAAAATAGTGTGGAAAAAATTCTTCATGCGATTGGGTGTATGGCTTTCGACAATGGTGTGTTAAGTAAATGAATCCCTCAGTCATGTTATTCTGGTCATTTATTTTGTAACTTTAAGATAGCATGTGTTTTGCATGTTAACTCTAATTACAAAAACTATGAAAACATTTTATTTAACCTTTTTACTGGTAGTAACGGCCTGTTTTGCCAAAGCCCAGTACAACTCATCCACCATCGTTTCGGGGTTGCAATATCCTGTTGCCTTTGATGTGGCTCCCGACGGACGTTTTTTTATAACCGAAAAAGGCGACGGATCGGCCAGCACGCCAGGTCAAAAATCCCGTGTCCAGGTATATTCAAATACGGGGACTTTAATCGGAACTTTTTATGACCTGAGCGACTCTACCAATTCCGATTTTGAAAGAGGTGTTATCGGCATTACACTTGACCCTGATTTTGCAACGAACCATTACGTGTATGTGTATTACAATCACTTATACAATGGCGATGAGCGTATTCGCATTGTACGGTTTACAGAGGTTTCCAATGTTGGCACCAATCCATTTCTTGTTTTCGACCTGGACGTAGCAGATAACATCGCGGGGAACCATGTAGGCGGTAATTTGCATTTCAGGCCTTCGCAACCCAATCACATTTATTTTGCCATTGGCGATTTGGCTTATCAGCAAACAAACACAACACTCAATTATGCCAGCAAATTAAACTACCCTTATGGTAAGATCCTTCGTATCAATAAAAATGGCACGATACCAACCGATAATCCTTATTACGATGACGGTGATCCTTTAACCGGAAATTGCGACTGGATTTGGACCTACGGGCACCGAAACGCCTTTGATTTTTGTTTTAGCCCGGTGAGCGATACCATGTACAGTTCTGAAAATGGTTTAAATACCTGGGACGAGGTAAATCTCATTAGCAAAGGAAACTATTATGGCTGGAATACCTGTGAAGGACGATTCCTGAACAGTTCAACCTCAGCAACCTGTAACGTGGTTGGTGCCGTGGCTCCTATTGTTGACTGGGGAGCACCCTTACCATCCGTTACTGGTATCCTTTACTATTCGGGTAGTGTATGGCCTGCCTTGGACAACCACCTGCTGGTAGCCGATAATAACTACGGAAGAGTTTACGATTGTACACTGGGTAATCCTCCTTTTTACAATACCGTTACGAGCAAGGTGCTACTTGGCGACATGACCACTTCTGGTGGTTTAACCACCCTGAAGCAAAGCGTCGACGGCTGCATATTTGCCATGAAAGGCGGTTACACAACAGCCGGTACAATTTATAAGATCTGCCCGATAGGCGTTGGGATCGAGGAGAAAAAAACGCAAACTGGAACCATGTCCGTTTATCCTAATCCTGCAAAAAATTACGTGACCATTGAGCTGAATTATGCGGAAGAGAAAAACCTGCAGGTACAATTAACGGATGTGTGCGGAAGGATCATCAGCACTGAAAGCATTGTTTCAAAAGCAGGAAAAACAACTACAAACATAGATCTGAAGAACAATCTAAGCGGAATATACTTTATACAACTCAAGGACCTTGGCACAAAACAAGTACTAAGCACAAAGAAAATTGTAGTTGAGTAAAAACCAACAGGTTTTCCCAGCATGTATGTTGCATTGGTTTAACCATTAAAGCAAGCACACATGAAACTGATTTATTTTATGCTTCTTGCCATTGTTGCAGGGTACTGCATGAGGGCTCAAAATTATACTTCAACCACTATATTAAGCGGCCTTCAATACCCGGTGGCATTTGATGTAGCGCCTGACGGGAGATTTTTCATTACCGAAAAGGGCGACGGTTCCAACTCCCCTTCACAAAAAGCACGCATACTGGTATACACTAATAGTGGTTCCTTTCTTGGAACTTTTTATGATCTAAGTGATTCCACCATCTCCACTTTGGAAAGAGGTGTTCTGGGAATTAGCCTTGATCCTGATTTTTCAGCCAATCATTACATTTACGTGTATTACAATCATTTTTATAATAACGATGAACGCATTCGTATTTTACGTTTTACGGAATCAGCAAACACAGGTACAAACCCAGTCGTTATATTTGATCTGCCGGCTTTTGATACCATACATGGGCATGTGGGTGGTAACCTTCATTTCAGGCCATCGCAGCCAAATCATATTTATTTTACCATTGGCGATCTGCTGTACCAGCAAACCGATCCGGCGCTCAACTATGCCAATAAAATAACCAATCCATTTGGTAAAGTGTTGCGGATCAAAAAAGATGGCAGCATTCCAACCGACAATCCGTTTTATGATGACGATAATGCGCTGGCTGCCAACTGCGACTGGATTTGGAGCTACGGTCACCGTAATCCTTTCGACTTTTGCTTCAGCCCGGTGAATGATAGTTTGTATTGTTCTGAAAATGGAATGTTTTATTGGGACGAGGTAAACCTCATTAGCAAAGGGTTATTTTACGGATGGGCCCAATGTGAAGGAAATTATATGAACAGTTCAAATACCAGTTTATGTAACGACCCGAGCGCGCAGTTACCCATTATTGATTTTGGAGCTCCCTTACCAGCCGTTACAGGGATCCTGTTTTATTCAGGAACTACCTGGAGCAGTTTAAACAACCATTTGCTTGTAGCCGATAACAATAATGGTAATATTTACGATTGCACACTGGGCAACCCACCTTTTTATAATGTGGTAACTAACCGGGCTCTATTGGGTGACATGACAACAGCGGGTGGTTTAACTACTTTAAAACAAAGCCCTGATGGTTGTATTTATGCCATGAATGGTGGTTACACAACCAATGGCGGCATTTTAAAAATTTGTCCTGTAGCACAGGGCTTACTCGAAACCTTTGCTTCTGCTTTGTCTTTTGAGCTTTATCCAAACCCTTCCAACACTCATGTAAGTATTGAGTTTACTTTATTGGCAGACAGAGTTATTCAATTAGAAATAACAGATGTATTGGGAAAAATGGTAAGCAATGAGCAAGTTCATGCCCGTACAGGAAAAACAATCATTGATGTAGAGCTCAAAAACAACCCAACCGGCATTTATTTTATCCGGCTCAAAGACCAACAAACAAACGAATTGTTGGGCACAAAAAAGTTTTTAGTAGAATAGTTTTCACCTGCAATCAAAACATACAACGTATAATAGGTGCGTTTAGTATGTGAACCAAGAAAAAAATAATGAGGAGCAATATTCCATTTTAATATCCGTTAAAATAAATATTGCAAAAAAATCCCTGTTATGAAATTCTTTAAAAACTACTTTTCAATTACATTATTTGCTCTGTTGCCAACTCTGCCGTTCCAGGCGCAAACGCAGGTACAAGCCATTAAACAAAACGGCAAAACGGAGATCAATGAACATTCGTTTTTAGAAAAGTTGCATCGTGATGTTTCGAAAAAGGGTCTCCCATATTTTTTAGAACATCAGGTTCTCAGTAGTGACAATGTGCCATCGTTCCAACTTGAAAATAAAATTATCCGCCCTCTGACTGAAAAAGAACTTGTTGAGATTGAGGAGTTCAAAGAGTTCATTCCTTCCGATTTTCAAATAACAACATCCATCGGCAAATCACGTTTTGATATTGTATCGTATCAGAAAATAATTCCGCTACGGTTAAACGGCCATACAAACACCTATGAATACATGGAGTCGTATACCCCGGTTTGGAACTCAGGCCTCACACAAGGAAAGGTCCCCGGGCAGATAAGCAAGCCATCAAAAAGATCATTCACAACTTCTTCTGTACTGGCTACAGGTAAATGGTACAAAATTGGCGTCACAAAAGAAGGTGTATTTAAAATGGATAAATCTTTCCTGGCATCATTGGGTATGGATGTAAGTACCCTCGACCCCAGGAATATCAAAGTATATGGCAATGGTGGGAAATTGATGCCTGAAAAGAATTCAGCTTTCAGGTATGACGACCTGCGTGAAAATGCCATTTACGTATCGGGAGAGAACGATGGCGTTTTCAACGATATTGATTATGTTTTATTTTACGGACAAAGCACCGATATATGGAAACACCAAGCCGGAAGCGCCATTCCGTTCGACCACCAGATGCATTATTTCAGCGACACCTCGTTTTATTTTATCACCGTGGATGCGGGAGCAGGAAAACGCATACCAAACCAGGCTTCGCTATCGGCAACACCCAACCGAACAACTCATGCACAGGACTATTTCGGATATCATGAAATGAACACAGAAAATGTGGTAAAAAGCGGCCGGGAATTTTACGGAGAAAAATTCGACCTTAATACATCTTATTCTTTTGCCTTTACTATCCCCGATGTTATTACAAGCGATAGCGTGTATGTAAAAGCAGGCGTGTTGTCGCGATGCGGCCCCCCTTTGCCCGATTCGAAGTATAATGTGAATTTTAACGGCAATTCCTTTGCCATTTCATGCCGCACAACCAGTGTTAGCTATTACCTGGCTGATGTTGGTTATTATGGCGAAAACAGCAAAGGTGGGATCATGGGATCCACCATTTTATCGGTTACGGTGAGCAAGCAAACCTCGCAGGCAACCGGCTGGCTTGATAAAATTATTTATAACTGCCGGAGAAATATTGTTTTTAACCAAACACAATTTAATTACAGAGACCAAAGGTTGGCTGCCGGCCCCGGAACATTTGCAAAATATATTCTCACAAATAATTCATTAAAAACACCGCTCATATGGGATGTTACCGACCCGGGTAATATTGTCTCCCAGAACTATACCAGCACCGGAACAGACATTGAATATGTTGCCAGCTCCGATTCATTACGTGAATATTGCATTTTCACTACGGATCAGGCTTATGCTCCAACAGCTTGCAGTTCTGTGCAAAATCAGAATTTACACGGCTTATTGCAAGCCGATTTTATTATTGTAACCCATCCCCTGTTTATGGAAGAAGCGCAACGCATTGCCAAATTACACGAGCAATACGATACTTTGAGCTATGCGATAGCGACCACCGAACAGGTCTATAATGAATTTTCGTCAGGTACACCGGATATTGGTGGCATCAGGGAATTTATTAAAATGCTCTACCATCGCCCTGTCGATCCGGAAAAAGCAACACGGTATGTGTTATTGCTCGGTGATGGTTCTTATAAGAACAAAGAAATTAACGTTCAGGGCAATACGGCGCTTATACCAACATACGAAACCCCCGCTTCGGCATCGTATGTAGAATCTTATGTAAGTGATGATTATTTTGCCATGATGGATGATACGGAAGGAGATTTAGTGGACAATGATATTGTGGATGTTGGAATGGGTCGTTTTCCTGTAAGAAATAAGGCAGAGGCAATAGCGGTAACGGCCAAAATTGAGAACTATTACAAGCTGAACTATTCATTCAATGTCAATGCCGTCGAATCGTCTTGTGTAACCGCTGAAAACAATTATCCACAGGGCGATTGGAGGAACTGGGTTTGCTTTGTGGCCGATGATGAAGATGGCGTTACCCATGTGAGCGAAGCCGACTACCTCGCAAACATTGTATCGAGCGGGCAAAAGCAATACAACATTGACAAGATATACCTTGATGCTTATGTGCAGGTTTCTACGCCGGGTGGCGACCGTTACCCTGATGCCGTGAATGACCTTAACAGAAGAATGGAAAAAGGCGCTTTGATTGTTAATTATACCGGGCATGGTGGTGAACTGGGCCTCGCGGAAGAACGGATCGTAGAAGTTTCACAGATCTTAAACTGGAACAACAAAAATAATTTACCGCTCATGGTTACCGCAACCTGTGAGTTCAGCCGCTTTGATGATCCCGACAGGACATCTGCCGGCGAATATTGTTTGCTGAATGAGAACGGGGGTGCCATTAGTTTAATTACTACCGTCAGGGTAGCCTATTCATCTTCCAATTTAAGTTTAAATACCGCTTTCTACAGCCACGCCCTTGTTCCCATGAGTAACGGTTACATGCCACACATTGGCGACATGTACCGTCTTACCAAGACCGATATAGGGTTTTCGGCGGTGTATATGAATTTTGTGATACTGGGCGACCCTGCATTGAAGCTTTCTTATCCAAATCAAAAAGTGTTCACCTCCACCATTAATTCACAGCCTGTTTCATCAACATCGAGCGATACACTCAAATCTTTATCAAAGATCAGCGTTACGGGTTACGTAGGTGATAAAAACGGAACGAAGCTAAGCAATTTCAATGGAGTTGTTTATCCCACTGTATTTGATAAGGAAGTGATAACAACCACACTGGCAAACGATCCAGCCCCACAGGTATTGAACGGTTCCTTGCCTTTTACTTTCGCGGTTCAAAAGAATATTATTTATAAAGGCAAGTCGCAGGTAGTGAATGGTGAATTCAGTTTTTCATTCCTGGTACCAAAAGACATCTCCTACAATTTCGGGAAAGGAAAAATAAGTTATTATGCGCACAATGGCGTGGATGATGCCTCCGGTTACTACGACCAGGTTATTATTGGCGGCTCAAATCCCAACCCGCTAGTAGATAACCAGGGACCGGCAATTAGTTTATTTATGAATGATGAAAAATTTGTATCGGGTGGTGTTACAAACGAAAACCCGAAAATCTATGCCATTGTAAGTGATTCAAGTGGTATTAATACTATTGGTACGGGTATTGGCCATGATGTAGTCGCTATTCTTGACGAGAACAGCAGCAAGCCCATTGTCTTAAACGACTACTATGTATCTGACCTTAATACTTATCAAAAAGGAAAGATCAGGTATCCGTTTAATGAACTGGAAGAAGGAGATCACCACCTGAGCTTAAAGTTGTGGGATGTACAAAACAATTCAACAACAGTTTACACTGATTTTTTAGTGGCGAAACAAGCCGAACTGGCTTTGACACATATTCTGAATTATCCAAATCCCTTTACTACAAAAACAAAATTCTTTATTGAACATAACCAATGCTGCACCAATTTAAAAGTACTGATCCAGGTATATACCATTACGGGCAAAGTGGTAAAATCCATTAACGAAACCATCCTGAACGAAGGGTACCGGTTTGATGGCATAGAATGGGACGGCAAAGATGATTTCGGTGACAAGCTTGCCCGTGGCGTTTATATTTACAGGGTTTCGGTGAGTGACGGACAAAAGAAAAAGGCCGATAAAATTGAGAAGCTGGTGATTTTGAATTAATATAGTACAGAAAAATCCCCAAGTAGTGTCACTTCGTCACGACGCGTCGTGAGAGTCGAGTAGTATTCTGATACGATTATGTTTTGGTTCTCGACTTCGCTCGAACTGACAAAGAGATAACAATAAAAAAAGGAGAATAAATCATTCTCCTTTTTTTATTTCCATTTATGGTAACTTCGGGAACCTCAGTCACCATGAAATCAATTAATTCTCTACCGGTAAAAAGCTGTATTTTTTTCCGTACTCCATCATTTGTTGTGTAAAGTTCATAGGGTATTCTACTTTCACATCAGTCATTTTTCCATCTTTCATTACAGGAGTTAGCTTAGGCTGAATAAAGCCCTGATAAGGCGCCATGGATAATTTTTTGTAACGTTCCAATACTTCCTTATGCAGTTCAGGATCTACCTTCACGCCATAATTTTCAATCAGGTCTTTGCCTGCTTTATAATCGCCCTGTGATTTGACGCGTTGGATCTCTCTTAGCAATTCGCCGAATAGCTTGCGAAGTTTCAAATAATCATTAATCACGAAATAGGTTTTGCCGTTTTCCACTTTTTTCTCGATCACATTTTCCGCTTTCCCTTTTTCATAAGCCCATTTAGCAACCATTTGGCGGTTACGCATATGCGCTTCTTCAATATTATCGCCTAATTTTAAACGCGACAACTGCACCATCAATCCTTTGGTGATGTATTCATCATAAGACGCTTTTCCATAGTCAAGCGAAGGCATTACGCCAAGGTCAACCAGTTTTTGATCCATTAAATAATACAAAGCAACTAAATCGGCACGACCTTCTTCCAGGGCAGATGCATAGTTTTTCAGAGTTTCGTGTGGCTGTCCTACACCGTCTTCAATTTGTCCGCTGGCATGCCCAATTACCTCGTGCATGTCTGTATGCAATTTATCGGCAAGGCCTGCATAAGCCAATACATTTTTTTTGATCGCGTCATTGTAATAAAATTCATTCACCACACTTCCGCCGGCAGCCTGGTCATAAGCTTCAACAATATTTCCAAGATTAACCGATTTGGAACCGTGTGCTTCCCTGATCCATTCATTGTTTGGCAAGTTAATGCCAATTGGCGTTGACGGAGATGAATCGCCACTTTCCATTACTGCGTTAATTACTTTAGCCGAAATACCGGTTACACTTTTCTTTTTGTGTTCAGGCATCAACGTCGAATTATCTTCGAACCATTGCGCATTGGCTCCAATGGTAGCAATGCGTTTTGAGGCTTCAAAATCCTTAATGGAAACAACCGATTCAAAAGATCCTTTTTTTCCCAAAGGGTCTTCGTATACTTCAATAAATCCGTTCACAACATCCACGGCGCTTTGGGTATCTTTTACCCAGGCAATGTTGTAGTCGTCAAAATCCTTTAAAGAGCCTGATTTATAGAACACCACCAGTTTTTCCAAAGCGGTTTTTTGTTCCGCATTTTCTGCCACGGTAATCGCTTTTTCGAGCCAGTATACGATCTTTTCAATAGCCTGAGTGTACATTCCTCCTACTTTCCATACTTTCTCTACAATTACGCCATTCTCCTTTACCAATTTACTGTTTAGGCCAAGCATAACAGGGGTTTTAGAGTTTTTATCGGTCATTTTTTCATAAAATTCAATCGCTTCTTTCTGGTCAACGCCTTCATAAAAATTAACAGCCGAGTTTAAAACCAGGTCTTTGCTTGGATCTAAATTCACCTTTTTAGCGGCAATCTTAGGATCAAAAACAATTGGCGTTAAGCGCGCAATAAATGCTTCCTTGGTTTCGCTTTTTTTCACCGGGAGAGCAGATACATCACAAGCACCGATCAGTTTTGCAAAATACGCTTCCGAAAATTCCGGCAATATTTTATCGCTGCTGTAATGGTGGTGAATACCATTACTGAACCAAACCCTTTTGGCATACACTAAAAACTTTTTATACTCGGGCGCATTTACATCGCCTTTGTAGCCCGAAACAATGGCTTCAAGCGTTTTTCGGATTGTAAGGTTGTATTTATAGTTCTGGTCGTAACTGATGTCCCGTCCTGCCAAAGCCGCTTCCGACAAATAATACAGCAATTCTTTTTGTTGCAGCGATAATTGATCGAAGCCCGGAATTTCATAACGCAGTACTCTCAGGTCGGCGAATTGTTCGCTCACATACTGAAATTTGTCTTCTTTTTTATCAGTCATGGCTGTATTTTTTTTAGTGGTTTTAGCATCCTTATCCCCGTTGTTTGGGTTGGATTTGAATGAGGAGAATAGTATTCCCGCAGCAATTGGTAGTATCAGGTATTTTGAGTTCATGGTAAAATTTTAGTACACAAGGTTAACATTTTAAACAGTGTTTTGCAAGGCTTTTTTCACATTGTATTTTATTGGCTATATTTGTGAGTAATGGGTAAAAAAGGCCATATTTTATACATTTTTCTCCTGTTTTTTGGTATTGCTAAAAGCCAGACCCTTCGAAAAAACCTGGTATCGGCCAATTGCCTTCCATTTCACGACAAGGTATATGTTTTTGGGCTGCAGGAAAGTAAATCGTCGCTCAGGTTCAAGTGTTTTTCCTATAATTACAAACTGGAGTTAAAAGACAGCGCCGAATACGATCTGGGTAAACATTCCATTCCCGATTTCCTGGAAATAAGTTCCGATACATTGCACAATGTCTTGAACTTTTATTTTCAGCTAGCCAATCAAAAAAACACCGTTACACTTTTGAGGCTGAACGACACCTTAGGAAAGGTTTGTGCCGTTGAGAATTATGATGCCAACCACATTAATTCGCTCACCGCCTTCGATGATGAAAAATACATTTATAAGGAAGACCTTTATACCATTCGTACCAATACGGACTCTGCCGGAAAGCAGTTCTTCTTATCCAGGTACAATTTAAAGAGTATGCTGCAGCCTTTTGAGTACGATTTTAAATGGCAATTTGCCTTTGAAAGGAAATACATTCACCGGGCCACTGTCCTGTACGCCGATTCGAATTATGTGATGGTTTACGCGCATGTATCCGACGGGCCTAAAAAAGGACAATGGATTTTGAGAATAAATGCGGCAAACGGAACCCTGGTTAAAGGAACAAAACTGAGCATCAAAGGCGATCCCCGCTATTTTTTGGTATCGAACAGCGTTTACAGTAAAAAAACAAACAGCATCGATTTAATAGGAAGTGTGTACAATGCCGAATCATTTGATCTTAACACAAAAGCGTTCAACTTTGTGAACCTCTCCAAAAATCACAAGCTGTTTTTAATAACGTTAGACAGTGCCGGTGAGGTGGTTGCACGGGTGGAAAAATTATTCGCGTTACCCATCCAGATCAATAAGGGAAGCTTTGTTACGTCTTATCATGTAAAGATCAGGGAGTTTAAAAAAATAAACCAAAACAGCTTTGATGTGTGGGCCGATCTGTATGAATTGTACGATCCAAATACCTTAAATTATTACAGCTCCTGGCATATCGATATTATTCCTGATGATGTGGACTATGCCATTACACCATCAAAATTCTTTATTGCAACCAAAGCTATTCCCAATTTTTCGAGCTTTGCCAAAGGCGACCTCTATGGCAAATTTCACCTGGATGATATTGGCGATTACGATAAGTTTAAGTACAAAGCCTTGCTAAACCCTGTGGTTATAAGAACAGCCATTGACGAAGCAGGAAATTCTTCTTTCTTACTTAA
This sequence comes from Bacteroidota bacterium, assembly GCA_048498515.1. Classification (GTDB taxonomy): domain Bacteria; phylum Bacteroidota; class Bacteroidia; order B-17B0; family Aurantibacillaceae; genus UBA4416. The sequence continues at coordinate 65,990 of JBEHXV010000003.1, forward strand.
AAAAACAAACATCAGTAACGCCACCAAAGCCTACAACTATGTGTTTATGGGCAAAAAGGGACTTGAAAATAAAGTAATCCTGAGATCGGAACAGGGACAAAACGTAAATCTATTTTTTATTGACAAACAGCATTACATTAGTTTTATGACTAATATTTCCAACTCCGATTTTGAGTTGAAGTTGAATGCGTTGTAGCTAAACCCATGTCACTTCGAGCGGAGTCGAGAAGTGTCCCAAAATCACATTGTCCCTGGTTCTCGACTCCGCTCAATGTGACATAATAAGCATACTACATTTTAACGTTACATCTCAATAACATTTACCTGCTTGTTGCTTTTCATGTTTTCAGGTATTACAGATAAAATACAATCACGCAGGCAGCTAATCAGTTTTTCCTTAATAAATTCCCGGTGAGTAATCAATCCAATTTCCCTTACCGGGACCGGTGTTTTAAAGGAACGGACACGTTGCTGCTGCAATTTGGTTAAATGCTGTGTTGCCAGTTCAGGAATAATGGTCATCCCGAAATTTGTATCTACCATGTTTTTCAGGGTTTCTATGCTTCCGGCATTGTAATGAAAAGCTTCTTCCTGCTCTTTTTGTTTTTTAAGAGAACAAAAATTAAGGATCTGTGCGCGCATGCAATGGCCTTCTTCCAGCAACCACAGGCGGTTCACATCAATATCCTTTGGTAACACAAATTTCTTGTCAAAACCCTTTTCTTTTGCATTAACGTATAAAAAATATTTTTCGTAAAAAAGCGCTTGTTCATTTAACGACGGATCGTGAAGCGGGGTTGATAAAATACCGGCGTCAATATCGCCCGATCGTAATTTTTTTGTAATGGCATCTGTTGTCATTTCATTGATGACCAGTTTTACCAAAGGGTATGTTTGCAGGAATTTTTTCAGGAACAATGGCAAAAGGTAAGGCGCTAACGTAGGTATGATCCCTATCTTCAGTTCTCCGCTAATAATTCCTTTTTCATCCTGTATCAGTTCTTTTATCTTTTTGGCTTCTGCAATGGTTTTCCGGGCCTGCTGTATGATGTGAAGCCCAATTTCTGTTGTTTTTACCGGTTGTTTACTGCGATCGAAAATTTTGACTTCCAGCTCCTCCTCCAATTTTTTTATCATCATGCTAAGGGTTGCCTGGGTTACAAAACAAGCTTCCGCAGCTTTTACAAAGTTCTTGAGCCTATCAACAGCTACAATGTATTCCAGTTGTTGTAAATTCATTATTATAGATTTTGTCTATACAAATATAAAAAATATCAGTTTGATTGATACTTTAAAATAGCTCAATTTTGTACCGTAAAACCAAAAACTTAGAAATCATGACGAATAAAATAGGATTAAATAACGATGATTGCATTGAACTCTCTTCTCAATTAAACAGCCTCTTGTCCAATTACCAGGTCTTATACATGAATGTAAGGGGATTTCACTGGAACATTAAGGGTAGCAATTTTTTCGAGCTCCATGTAAAATTTGAAGAGATCTACAACAACCTGCAATTAAAAATAGATGAGATCGCCGAACGGATCCTGACATTGGGTTCTACACCAGTGCATAGCTATAGTGACTATTTAACGCATTCTGATGTAAAAGAAAGTACAAACATAAGCGACGGTAAGCAAGCCATGGCGGAAGTAATGAATTCTTATGAGGTCATCATTGCACGGCAACGTGCTGTTTTAGCCAAATCGGCTGAAGCTAACGATGAAGGCACCAACGCCTTAATGAGCGACTACATCCGGGAGCAGGAAAAACAGATGTGGATGTATAGTGCTTATTTAAATAAATAATGTTCTACATGCCGTCACGAAACGTGGTGACAGCATGACGAAAAATCAAAAACTAAAATCAAAAAAACAACTAAACAATATGGAAACAACAAAAGTTATCTCAGTGGGATCGCAATTCCCTCAATTTAAAAAACAAGCCGTAGTATCAACCGAAAAAGGAAAAGAGTTTGAGGACATCAGCAACGACATTCACCTTGCAAAAGGAAAATGGATGGTGCAGTTCTGGTGGCCCAAGGATTTTACCTTTGTTTGCCCTACTGAAATTGCCGAATTCAATAAGTATAACCAGGATTTTGCCGACAGGGACACTGTGCTGGTAGGCGCCTCAACCGACAGCGAATTTGTACACCTGGCCTGGCGTAAAAATCATGATGATCTTAAGAACTTAAAATTTCCAATGCTGGCCGATACCTCCAAATCCCTGGCCGAAGAGCTGGGAATACTGGATACCAACGAAAAAATTGCTTACAGGGCTACTTACATTGTTGACCCCCAGGGAATAGTACGCTGGGTAAGCGTTTATGACCTGAGTGTAGGAAGAAATGTGAATGAGGTCATCAGGGTTTTAGATGCTTTGCAAACCGATGAATTGTGCCCATGCAACTGGCAAAAAGGAGAAGAAACAATTAACGCTTAAAAAAACAATCATGGAAAATACAATCATAAACGAAACCTTGTTGGGATTGATGGATGCCATTAACTACAAGGGCGCTACGCCTCCTGCCCTTGAAAACATGGCTACACTTGACAGCAAGTATTTAAAAGACCTGAAAATAAATACAGGCAATGCTTTAAAGTATGGCACTTTAAGTCCGAAAGAAAGCGTCTTGTTAGCACTGAGTGTAGCCATTAACGAAAAATCAAAAGCTTTGGAGCAGGCTTTTATGGCCAAAGCAAAAGAGGCGGGCGCCACCGATGAGGAACTATCCGAAACCTACGCCTGTGTATCCTTGCTAAACGTCAATAACGTGTTTTACCGGTTCAGGCATTTCACCAAAAAAGAATTTTATACCAGCACTCCCGCCGGTATTAAAATGGGCATTATGGCCAACCCGGTGTTGGGGAAAGAATTCTTCGAATTGATGAGTTTAGGGGTTTCGGCCTTAAATGGTTGCGAATTATGTGTCACTTCTCATGAAGAGTCACTTGTGAAACTGGGTTGTGAGCCACAGCGAATTTATGACGCCATACGATTAGTATCAATTATTAAGGGATTAGGTATATTTTTTTGAGTAAATTAGTATTAACCAAATAAAAAATTATGAAAAGAACAGCTAACGCCGAATGGCAAGGAACCCTTAAAGAAGGGAAAGGAATGCTAACCACACAAAGTGGCGTGCTCGAAAATACCAATTATAGCTTTAAAACCCGTTTTGAAGATGCAGAAAAAGGCACTAATCCCGAAGAACTGTTGGCAGCGGCTCATGCCGGTTGTTTTACCATGGCGGTTGGGGCTGCACTCACCCAAAAAGGTTTAAACCCAAAGTCGTTGCATACCAATGCCGCGGTAAGCATGGAAGGCTTAAAAATTACAGGAGTTCACCTGGCCATTACGGGTAGCGTGGATGGTGTAAGTGCCGAAGAATTTGAAGCTATTACAAAGGACGCCGAAAAAAACTGCCTGATCTCAAAAGTACTCAGCATTCCCATCACTTCGGAAGCAAAGTTAACAGCCTAAAATCAATTACTGTAAAAACGAAAAAGCCCGTCGCAATTGATTGCGACGGGCTTTTTAAGTATGAAGAAGAAATTATTTTAATGATGTATTTGTTAAAGTCCACTCATCGGCAAAACTTCCTGATCCTATTGTATAAACAAGACCTAAGCCTTTTTTATAGTAGTTTTTGGTAGTAGTTGGTGAAGAACCTGTAGTTGTGATGGTAATTTCAAGCAAACCTGAATAGTTGCAGCCTGATGTGCTTTTTGTAGCCGACAGGTTGGTTACTTTAAGTGTAGCATAAGAATTGCTCCAGGTTTGGTTCAGAACAGGAGATCCCGGTATTTCAAGATACTCCGTATTATTATTGGTATCGTAGGAATAAATATTATGAGTAGAGGTGTTCTCCCTGTAATAATAATCGCCAACAAACCCAACATCCTGTACGTGAGCATATTTTACAGAACCATAAGTCGTGTGACCAACTACTTTAAGTTGCGGGTGCGAAGATTGGGTTATACCGCCAATTTTGTAAACGTAAGTCCAGGTGTCGGTTGAATCCAATGGCATGTAAGAAGCACCACCATTTCCATCGCATAATTGATTAACTGGGGTAACTACTTCAGGCTCCGGTTCCGGATCATCAGATTTCTTTTTACATGAGCTGAAAGAGCCAAGGGCTACTACCAGCAATAAAGCTGCAATTTTTTTTGTTTTCATAAGTGTTGATTTTAGGGTTTACCCCAAATATATTGATTTAAAACTACAATACACTACCGTTAAAGGCATTTTTAGCACAAAATAGCATTAATTCAGTTCATAAGTAAGATTTCCTATCTTATCCAGCTCGTTCATCAGCTCGGTGCTCACTGCTATTTTCTGCGATTTGGAGAACAGTTTCACGCTCAGGTTCTCTGCCGGATCTTCAACAAAGAACTCCACGTTGCATTTTCCCTGCGATGCATTAAAAATGGACTCGATATTGGCAATGAGCTCTTCATTAATGGTATTGACATCCATTTTCAGTTTCATGGTCGAGAAAATGTTTTCTTTCACATTTTCCAGGAGCTCAATTTTCTGAACTTTAATTTCAAGGCTGCCCGGCTGGCCATAACGTTCCTGGATCTTGGCTTTTACATACACGAACAGGGAATTTACCATGAACTTATTGTACTCCACAAAATCTTTTCCAAACAACATCAGCTCCAAAGCGCCATGGTAATCTTCAATAATTAATTTACCAAAGGCGTTCCCGGTTTTACTGGTGCGTTGCTCCGAACCGGTGATGATGCCACCAAAGGTCACATCTTTTCCTTTAAACTGATCGAGGCTTGCTTTTAATTGCGAGCAATTGGCATTGCATTTATGTTCAATAATTAATTTATACGGATCGAGCGGGTGGCCCGAAATAAAGAAACCTACTACTTCTTTTTCCCTGGCCAGTTGTTCCAGCATTCCCCAAGGTTCTATTTTTGCCGGTAACTGTGGTTCGGTGATCTCAATCTCATCTTCTCCGCCAAACAAACTGGCCTGAGAGGTATCATTACCCAAACTCATCTGGTTGCTGTATTTGGTCATGCGATCGGTAAGCGTCAGGCCATCCAGGTCGGGGGTAAAGAACATGGCGCGGTGCACGCCCTCAAAACTGTCGAAACCACCGGCCAGCGCCAGGCCCTCGATTGATTTTTTATTGACGCTCTTACTTTCCAAACGTTTGGCAAGGTCAAAGACGGAAGAATATTTTCCGCTGGCATTTCGTTCTTCAATAATGTTGTTAACGGTGTTCTCTCCTACTCCTTTAATAGCGCCCATTCCAAAACGGATATCTGTTCCCCCCGGAATTACGGCAAACTTAGCGAAACCTTCATTGATATCGGGGCCCAGCACTTTCACGCCCATGCGCTTGCATTCTTCCATAAAAAAAGAGATCTTCTCGATACTTCCCGAGTGGTTGAGTACCGAAGCCATGAACTCTGACGGATAATGCGCTTTGATATAAGCTGTTTGAAAGGCGACGTAAGCATAACAGGTTGAATGTGATTTATTGAAAGCGTAGCTCGCAAATGCCTCCCAATCCTTCCATACTTTTTCGGCTACAGCCGGATCATGATTATTGGCTTTGCAGTTATCAATAAACTTGCCTTTCATTTTATCCAGCGTAGCCCTGTCCTTTTTACCCATGGCTTTACGCAGGGTATCGGCATCACCTTTGGTAAAATTGGCCAGCTTTTGCGACAAACGCATTACCTGTTCCTGGTACACAGTGATCCCGTAAGTTTCCGACAGGTATTCATCCATCCCATCCAAATCGTAACTCACCGGCTCGCGCCCATGCTTACGGTTAATATAGTTAGGAATGTAAGCCAGCGGACCTGGACGGTACAAGGCGTTCATAGCGATCAAATCGTTGAATGAATCGGGCTTTAATTCTTTCAATGATTTTTGCATCCCGGCACTTTCGTACTGGAACACCCCATTGGTTTCGCCACGTTGAAAGAGTTCGTAGGTTTTTTTATCGTCAAGCGGAATGGCATCAATATCAATATCAACACCATGGTTTTGTTTTACAAAACGCAAAGCATCTTTAATAATGGTCAGCGTCCTTAAACCCAGGAAGTCCATTTTTAACAGGCCCGCATTTTCCGCTACCGAGTTATCAAACTGGGTCACGAGCATGTCGTTGTCCTTTGCCTTGGTCACAGGAACGAACTTCACCATTTCATCGGGTGTAATAATTACACCACAGGCGTGAATGCCTGTATTGCGCAAACAGCCTTCCAGCTCATAAGCCTGTTTCAGCACATCCGCTTCCGGTGTTTTTTCTTCCGCCAGTTTTCTGAAATTATGCGATTGTTCAACCACCTCGCGCTTGTCCTTGATCTTATCGAGGTACTTTTGATCGATACCACCGGGTTTTAACAGGGCTTTTAATTCGGCCTCTAAACTATCCGGAAAAGCTTTTGCCAAACGATCGGCATCAGGCAATGGCAGGTCGAGTGCCCTGGCCGTATCACGGATCGCGGATTTACCGCCCATGGTACCATAGGTAATGATTTGTGCTACCTGTTTAAAGCCATATTTATCAATCACATATTTTATGACCGCATCACGGCCTTCATCGTCAAAGTCAATATCAATATCGGGCATGCTGATACGATCGGGATTTAAGAAACGCTCAAAGAGGAGATCGAACTTAATAGGGTCAACGTTAGTGATCCATAAGCAGTAGGCAATAGCCGAACCAGCCGCCGAGCCACGACCAGGGCCTACCGAAACGCCAAGCCTTCTGGCTTCCCTGATAAAATCGGCCACAATTAAAAAATAACCGGGATAACCCATCCGTTCGATGGTTGCCAGCTCAAATTCAATTCGCTCTTTAGTTTCCGGTGGCATGTCGGGATAGCGCTTGTGCGCGCCTTCCCAGGTTAAATGCGACATGTAAATGAACTGCTCGGCAATAACGCGCATTTCGGCTTTTTGTGCCTCAATGGCTTGCTCCGATAATTTTTTATCGATCCAGCCTTGTTCTTTTAACGCAATAATGCGCGTATGCGACGCTTTGATCTCTTCTTCGTTAGTGGTTATAAATTCCGCCTCAATCTCAAATTTTGGCAAAAGGATATCGCGTCCTAATTTAAACTGTTCTATTTTCGAAACGATCTCATTTGTTGTGTCAATCGCTTCAGGCATATCCACAAACAGCTCGATCATTTCCTTCGGTGATTTGAAATAGAATTCCTTGTTTTGCATGCCGTAGCGAAAGCCACGGCCACGGCCAACAGGGGTGGCTTTTTTCTCACCGTCTTTTACGCACAATAAAATATCGTGCGCGTCGAAACCGTTTTTACTCAAATAATAATTACTGTTTGCCGCGAAATATTTAACATTGTGCTTGGCCGCGAAACGAAGCAGAACATCATTCACGTGGTTCTCATCGGGCAGGTTGTGGCGATTCAGTTCTATGTAAAAATCCTCACCAAACAATTCCTTGTACCACAAAAATGCTTCTTCAGCCTGCTCCTCACCTACATTTAAAATTAAATTGGGAATCTCGGCCGACAGGGAACCTGTGGTGGCTATGAGGCCTTCCTTATATTTTAGTAAAAGCTCTTTATCGATCCGCGGCACATAATACGCGCCGTCAATCAGGCCAATGGAGCTTAACCGCGAAAGGTTCTCATAACCCAGCCTGTTCTTAGCAATCAATACCTGTGTATAACCATTGTCCTGTTTTGACTTGTCTTTATGGTCTTTACAGATAAACAACTCGCAGCCAATGATGCATTTTAATTCAGTTTTCTTCGCTTCGGCCTTCTCTCCTTTATCAACCGCTTCGTTGTGGCTTTTAACACCTTTGTTGTGTTTGTCGATAGCCTGCCAGAATAAGAAGGCACCATACATATTGCCATGATCGGTTAAAGCAACACCCGGCATGTTGTATTCCACCGCTTTTTTTACCAGGTCGGCAACATCGCTGGTTGATTGCAGAACGGAGAATTGTGTGTGATTATGAAGATGAGAGAAATTAGTAAGCAGCGATAAGTTGGCAGTGGCAGTTTGTTCTCTGCCAACTGTGGACTGCTTACTGCTCGCTGCCTTCCTTTCTTTCCAGGCTTGCTCGTGTTTATATAACTCCGTAAGATCCGGGGCCTGGTAATTAACCAAAGGCAAATCGGAAACGGTTAGTTCAGCTACTTTTGTAATACCACGTTTAATGATCTCGAAGAATACTTTACCGGTAGCCAGTACGTCGAATGCCGCGTTGTGGGCTTCTTCAAACGTATCGTTAAACAATTTTGAATATAATTCGGTTAAGGTTGGCCATTTGAATTTTCCGCCACGCCCGCCGGGGATAGCGCAAAACTCCGTGGTTTGATCGTTCTTGGTATCAATGAACGGTTTTGCTGCCAGTATGTTTTCCAGGCCACAGCGCAATAATTCCGAACCGATAATATTGTTATCGAACTCAATATTATGCCCGCATAAATACGTTGCCTGTTTTACCACAGTTACAAATTCCTGTAAAACCGCTTTCAGGTCCTGTCCTTCCTCATTGGCCCTTTCGTTGGTAATGCCATGCACCTGAACGGCATTAAACGGAATGGTGTAGCCTTCGGGCTTAACAATAATGGAATTACTGTCAATAAGGTTTCCGTGCAAATCGTGCAACTGCCAGGCAACCTGCACCATGCGCGGCCAGTTGTCAAAATCGGTTAAAGGGGCGTTGTAGTTACGTGGTAAACCTGTTGTTTCGGTATCAAATATCAGGAACATGGTATTTCTGTAATGTGTTTTTAATTAATGTTTATCGTACAATGAATTTCTGTACAACTTTACGATCGCTTTCGTCGTACGAAACCAGGATCTTCTCTCCCGGCCCGGTTGTTATTTTTCCTGAATAGGTATTCCCCAGGTGCTGATACAACCCAGCGGCTTCCAACCTTCCCAGCATATCAAAAATCTCGTAGCGTACAATTGTTCTTTGGCTGGTTATATGAAATTCCTGGTTCATTGTAACAGGGTTTGGATACATGAAACCAAATCCGTCGTTCGAAATTTCCCTAACAGAAACAAGGGAATTGATTGTCTTCTTATACAATTTGCCATTATCCGTTAAAACATAAACATAATTATCGGCAAATTGTATGGCTTTAACGTCTGTGGTATCAGGTAAATTTTCTGAGTTCCATGTTAAGCCGCCATTGCGGGTCGAAAACAACTCTCCATGTACACCGCCAACCATACCGGTCGAATCATTTAAAAAATCAACCGCAGTCAACATCCGGTTGGTTGAAGCTTGCGTGATAGACCAATTGGCGCAGCCATTTTTAGTGGATAGTACTTTGCCGCTGTCACACGTTACATAACCGTTAAGGTCGTTTGTAAAATACAGTTCCGTTTTTTTAATGGAACTATAATAACTGGTATTCCAGCTATAGCCGCTATCCTGTGTCATAACCAGGCGCTTGGCAGTATCAACAATGCATAGGGCATTATTGCCGTCAAGCATGTGTACTTTACTATTGGTTAAATTATAATTTGTAGAACTTATGAAAGTCGGATATTTTACATTACTCATCATTTTATAATAAGAGCTGCCCATAGAGAAATAAGCATTTTTGTTATCTCTGAAATGAAACCCGCACTGAGGTGTAGCGCCAAGCGATGTTGCAACATTGATCCAATAGGTTCCATGGTTGAACGAATAATGATATGCTAACAATTCGGCATCGTTCCCTTTTAAGCAGGCAAGTGAATCTCTTCCGTGCTTTTTAAAATCAAACCGTAAATAACCGGCTGATGGTCCTATGGCATTCCAGGTAATGCCTCCGTCAGTGGTTCTTAATTCTGTGCCTGTAAACTGGGGAATATAAAAGGGGCTTACGGTTCTTTTGGTTAATACGGTATAACCAACAGTATCGTTAAAAAAAACAACCGACTTGGCAGTCTTAACATCTTTAGCCACACCTCCCGGGTAATTATAAATTGAATCCTGGTAAAAATCATGCACCATATTCCACTGTGCGCTAAGTACAGATCTTTGAACTATAAACAACAGGAGTATAATTACATGCTTTGAATTGTAGTGCATAGGGTGATTCATTGTTATTGTTTTTGTATGAGGGCCTTTTTGATTTCTATAAGTTCATTTTTAATATCCATCAATAACTGAGTATTATCACCGGTGGGTGTTTGGTTTTGAACTGTTCCCGGGTTTCCGTATCCGTGCTTTTGATTGATGACTTTTTCGCGTTGCTGCAAAATTTGTGTTTTAAAACTTTCGGCATCCTCAATACCCAGCATGCTCATCATGTTTTGGTTATGTGGCCCGCCGCCACCGCCAGCAGTTTCTATTTTTATGAGGGTAAGGCCAAAATAACGCAGAATAGGCCCGCCCACAAAAGAGAGGTCCTGGATGTTCTCTACCGGGATTGTTTTTTCGATATGCAGAATTAATCCTTTTGAGAATTTTAAATTCTTATTGGTGATCTGGCAGGAAAGCGTTTTAAAGAACTTTCCGCTGATCCATTGGCCCAAACCAAAGATCCAGAATGGAACTACGATCCATCCGATAATGGAGGTAACTAAAAAAAACAAGCCTACAAAAAAGATGTAGGTTTTTACTTTGGGATTAAAGGTTGCTTCCCTTAAAACGATCTCTTCTGTCATAGCTTTAAAGGTACGAAATAAGAAAACCGGGAAGAAAAATTGTTAATATCTGTTCAGAAATTAAAGCCTGATCCCTATCACGCAAATGTCGTCTACCTGCTCCAGTTTGTTTTTCCAGTTGTTTAACTCTTTGGTAATGAGCCCAAACTGCTCATTTAAAGCCAGGTCTTTGGTTGAAACCAACAGCTCCTCAAATTGCTTGTATTTAAATTTTTTGCCTTTCGGTCCTCCAAACTGGTCGGCATAACCATCGGTAAATAAATACAGGGTATCGCCTTTTGTAAGACTTAAATTATGAGTTGTAAAAGGTTCCGGGTCATCTGTTTTTCCGATAGGCTGCTTATTGGCTTTGATCTCTCTTAATTCCTTTTTTCCGGATCCGCTGATGTACCATAAGGGATTATTAGCTCCCGCCCATTTCACCTCATGTCCTTTTATGCTTAACAAGGAAATATCCATTCCGTCCTTAATATCTCCACCGCTTTTCGAAAAACTTTCTAAAACCAGCTCCCGGGATTTATTTAAAATATCTCCCGGTTCTGTTGCTTTAAACTCCTTAACGCTCCTGTTTAGCGCATTACTGCATATCACCGAAACCAATGCTCCCGGCACACCATGCCCCGTACAATCGGCAGCCGCTATATAAAAAGTATCCCCTATTTTTTCAGCCCAATAAAAGTCACCCGCTACTATATCTTTTGGCTGGTAATAAATGTGGGTGTCGGGTAAATGCGTTTTAATAAAATCGAAAGAGGGCAAGATGGCTTCCTGAATCCTTTTTGCATAGTTAATGCTGTCGGTTATTTCCTTGTTTTTTTCCTCTACTTCATTTAATGTATCTTTTAATTTTTCTTCCGCCTCCAATCGCAATTTCACTTCTCTTCTAAAATAAATATTCCATAAAATAAACGTGATGATAAGTATAATAATCCCTGTTATAATAATGTAATTACCGCCCGACCACCAATGCATTGCCCTGAACAAAAAGCCTATAATAATTAAGGCAATGGAGATCATATCGGCAAGACTGAGCATCAATGTTTTTGAAGACAACAGGGCTTTTCGTTTTTCGTAGCGTGATTTGATAACAAGGGGTAAGCCGGCAAAAGAAAATAAAAAGCTTGCCGTTATGATGGCTAACGCACCGCCAGGCCAGTGCATAACTTTAAAGAACCAGCCAATACTAAAAACAGAAACGGAAATAATCACGATTGTGTTTGTTGCCCTTTTTCGTTTTTCGTAAGCTGCATTATAAAAAATTAAAACAAAGCTGACACAAAATAACACAAACGAAAAGATCAATACAATGATCTTTAAAAAATCCGGCAACCTATCAAACAGGTCTTCTGAGATTAATAAAGATCCTATAAGAAATACAAAAAAGGGAATGCTTATTCCCAACATGTATTTTCCTATTCTGTTTAAATTCATGGTGGGTCAAAATTGAACTTAAAAAATAATATAACCAAAAAATTATTTTATTCTTAGCATTAAACTAAATAGGGACCTCCTTAAAATGATCAGAAAACCGAAATGCAAATTATTAATACACTCTGCGGAATCAAAGACGAATTCCGATGATACAAATGTCATCCACCTGCTCCAGCTCACCTTTCCAGGTATTAAGCGTGTGTGACAAAGTATTAAATTGCTCATTTAAAGCCATTTCCTGTGTTGAAACCAGGAGCTCGGCAAATTGCTTGTATTTGAATTTTTTTCCTTTTGGTCCGCCAAACTGGTCGGCATAACCATCCGAAAATAAATAAAGTGTGTCGCCTTGTACCAGGTTTAAATTATGGGTCACGAAATAATCCGATACGTCTGATTTTCCGATAGGTTGCTTATTGGCTTTGATCTCGGTCAATTGCCTGTTTTTAACATACCATAAGGGATTATTTGCGCCTGACCATTTCAGCTCCAGGTTTTGCGATGTTTTTTTTATGGTTAAAAGGGAGATGTCCATCCCGTCCTTAATGGATTCGCCGCTCTTTGAGAACGTATCCAAAACCAGTTCCTTGGTTTTATCAAGAATGTGCCCTGGCTCCACCAGTTTGAATTCTTTTACACTTCGGTTCAGGGCATTGCTGCAAACCACCGATACCAATGCGCCGGGTACGCCATGCCCTGTACAATCGGCGGCGGCAATAAACACCACATCATTGATGCACTCTGCCCAATAAAAATCGCCAGCTACAATAGCTTTGGGCTGATAGTAAACAAACGATTGCGGAAAATGATACCTGATAAGATCAACAGGTGGCAAAATAGCTTCCTGGATACGCTTGGCATAATTAATACTATCGGTTATCTCTTTATTCTTTTCTTCTATCTGGAGATGTTTTTCCTCAACCTCTTTCAATGTTTCCTTAAGTTTTTCTTCTGCCTGCAGCCTTAAATTCACTTCTTTGCGGTACGACCTGTTCCAGCTTATTAATGTGGTGACAAGGGCTACAGCCCCGGTGCCAATTAAAAAATTTCCTCCCGGCCAATGTACAAACCGAAACAAAAAACCCATAAACAAAAAAATGATCGAGAATAGGTCGGCCAGGCTTAAAACAATGGCCCTGTTGGATAATATGGACCTCAAACGTTCATAGCGCGCTTTAATCATGAGTGGGAGGGCCGTGAAAGAAAATAAAAAAATGGCCAGGATCACCTCAACAGCTGCTCCGTACCAATACATGCGTTTGCTGAAAATACCGAATAAAAAAATGATTGTTGAGATTGTTGTCGTTGTTACAATCAGACGTTTTCTTTTTTTGATCTCGGAATTGTAAAATGTAAATGTAAGACCCAGACAAAAAAGCGTGATAATAAGAATAAAAAGAAAAGCGACCAGGAATTCCGACATGTTTGCATACAGTTCGGTTGCAACTGTTAATATCAAAATGAGTAACAGAAAAATAAGGCCGCTGATCCCTAAAAAATATTTGCCAAGCTTGTTTAAAGTCATACTCATTCTATACAATTTTAATACCCGCGCAAAGCAATTATCATTTTAGAAATGATTTTAAAATAGATCGCCTAAGAATATTTTAAGAGGTGTCATCAAAACCATAGACAAAAATTAAAAATCTGATTTACAGATAATTAAATAAATATTTTAACCTAACTCACAAATACATTAGTTTCTTATGTATCTTTGTCTTAGGCAGAGCATTATAAAACAAAATGTGATACAAAACGCATGAAAAAGAAGTTCATACTCTTTGCAAAATATTTTCTGGCTGCTGCGTTGTGCCTACTTTTATTCTTGGTGTTTTATGCAAGGTCGTATGATGTGCCATCGTTTAAAAAAAGAGATACAACAAAATACTGGGACCTTTCGGGCGGATCGGTCATTGGTTACACAAAAATTGCTGCAAGCGGCATTAAAAAAATGTGTCCCATTGTTTTTTTGCAAGGCGGCCCGGGGGGACCAATCTTTGATAAAAACATTGCTGTATTATCCGAACTGGCAAAAGAGGGTTACGATGTTTATTTGTATGATCAGGTTGGCTGCGGGCATTCCAACCGGTTAGAGAATATAGATGAATATAGCGTTGAAAGGCATGAACGTGACCTGGAGGAAATCATAAATCGCATTGGTTCTGAAAAAGTAATTCTCATCGGGCAATCATGGGGTGCTATGCTGGCTATGCAATACATTACCAATCATATGGATAAAGTTGACAAGATCATTTTAACCGGCCCCGGCCCCGTTTTGCCCATTAAAAGAGAGCTGGAAACGCTAAATCCGCCCGACAGCTTAGATCTTAAAAGCCCAACCTTTAGCAACAGGCAAGGGAATGAAAAAGCAAATAATTTAAGGACACGCTTTGTGTCGTTTTGCGCAAGGAATTTTAACCTGAAAATTGCCGGCGATAAAGAGATGGACCACTTTGCTTCATATCTGAATCATGAGTTAAACAAGTCAACCGTTTACGATGTCAGCAAAATTTCGGGACCGAAAGCGGGTTACGGTTATTACACGCATGTGAAAACAGTTCAAAGCTTTGACCGTGTGAAAGACGAACGGTCGAAATTAAAAAACTGCAACATCCCGGTTTTAATTTTAAAAGGCCAGTACGATAGCATAAAATGGGGTTATTTAACCGAATACCTGGATTTTTTCAAGGACCATAAACTGGTTATTATTCCAAACGCGGGGCATTCTATCACAAGCGAGCAGCCCGGGTTATACATTGAAAATATTAAATCCTTTCTTAAAAACACTACTCAAACAGATACCATCAACCCATTAACTAATAAACCATGATGTACTCTTCAGAACTCATAAAAGGGACACTTAAAACCATTGTTTTAAAACTCCTGGCCGACAATAAAAAAATGTACGGTTATGAAATTACACAGCGTGTGAAAGAATTAACGCTTGACAAAATTCAGATCACGGAAGGAGCTTTGTATCCAACACTCCATGCCCTGGAAAGCGACGGACTGGTGACTACCGAAACCGAATACATTGGCAAGCGTGTGCGAAAATACTACAGTTTAAGCCCAACGGGTAAAAATAAGACCAAAGAAAAAGTAAGTGAATTGGCCGATTTTATGGATACCATGAAATTTTTACTGGATATCAAACCAAAGACAGTTTAATGTTCCTGGTTTCAGGTTTCTGGTTGTTTGTTTAACCTGAAACCAAAAACTTCAAACTTGTAACACAAAAATGTACCAACTCAGTGATGAACAAATAGACTACATTTTCAACGACATTAGTGCACGTGGCGTTGAAATGGAAAGCCTGCAGCAAAACCTGGTAGATCATATTTGTTGCATCATTGAACGTGATCTCGAAGAGAATGGGGACTTCGGGAGCTTCTATGAAAAGACCATTAAAACATTTTATAAGGATGCTTTATGGGAAATAGAAGAAGAGACTCTCCAGTTATTAATTTTTAAAAACTACTACACCATGAAAAAAATAATGATAGTAAGCGGAATGGCTTCCGTGTTGGGATTTATAGCAGGCGCAATTTTTAAAGTAATGCACTGGCCGGGGGCCAATGTTCTGCTCCTGGGCTCCATATTGCTCATGTGCTTTATTTTCTTACCGGTATTATTTGTACTTAAAGTGAAAGAGAAGAATGAAACACGTGACAAAATAACCCTGGCTCTTGGAACAAGCCTCGGCATTTTGTTTTGCCTGTCGGTGCTGTTTAAAATGCAACACTGGCCTGGTGCAAATACCATGAACCTGTCAGTGATCTTTTTATTGGTATTTGTATTTATCCCTTCGTATTTTTTTACCGGAATGCGGGACCCCAATACAAAAACAAACACCATCATCACCACCATTTTGTTGATAGGTGTTGGCGGAATGTTATTTGCCATGACCAACCTGAGGTCCAGCAAGCAGAACAACCTTACAAAAATGTATGCCTATATGCAAAATGAAGAGCTGATTAGTCGTATGCAGGACATTAAACCTGATTCTTCTTTTCAAAGAAGCGTATCGGCAAAACTGTCGGCAGACATACAGAACCTGGCGGTTAAGATCAAAGGTATGATCATTTCCGGGCAGTTGGGGCAGCCAATAATTCCTCGTGATTTTGAAGCGCAAAACATCTGGCTGGAAGAATCGGGGCTGGGTGTTCCGTTTGAAAAAGATATGGAAGGCGAATTTATGGTCGATAATCTCAAAATCCTGATTAATCAATACAACCAGTTCATTGCTAAACAAGGCAACAAGAAAAGCATCCCTAATACTATTGAAAAGATGCTAGATAATAACTTGCTGCAACAATCCAATTACACATTGCTGACAAGCATCTCGCAAATCCAGCTCATGGTGCTGGAGAATGAAAAGGAACTGGTTGCTAAAAAATAACCGATTCAGTTTACAGGGTAAAAACATTCGCTTATGAGAACTATGGAAAAAGCTTTGGCCAAATGGCCAAAGTCTTTTACCTGGCTATTTGTTATGCTGTTTATAGCAATAGCTGTGGTAATACGCTTTTGGCAAAACACATCGGCCAATTATTTATTGGTGGGAGGCGATGGCCCCTATTACCCCTTACAGGTAAGAAGTATGTTTGAGCAATTCAAGCTTGCTTTACCCGATGCGCCACTGTTATTCATAATAGAAGCTTTGATGGCAAAAGTATTATACCTGTTCCATTATTCCTCCCAAAACGAATGTATTTTAATGGCCGTAAAGCTCACAGATTCTTTACTACCTCCCCTGGCAGCCATTCCGGTATTTTTAATAGCAAGAGAACTAAAATCCGGGGGCAATAAAACACAGCTGTTCAATACCATTATCATTTGCTATTCCATTATAAATCTCACAACTGTAACCGTATTTCCAAGTGGCTTGCAAAAAAATGCGTTTGCTATAGTATGGGTATTTAGCTGCATGTACTTTCTTATTAAGTACATTAAAAACAGGCAAAAAAAAGATGTGTATTATATTATAGGAATCGTGTTTCTGTGTGCCTTAACGCATTTCGGAAGCCTTTCTATTATCCTGTTTTTAATTGCGGTGCTTGGCATTACCTGGCTGTGTTACAACCCCGGATATTTTAAACAGCTTACATTAAAACGCTTGCTTATAGCAGCAGGTATTATACTGGTTCTTATAACAATTATAGGTCTTTACGACTCTGCCAGGCTTTTACGCCTTCTTAAAATTCCATTCAAAATAGTTGAATACCCTGTTTTGCTGCTGCTGCTGCATGGCGATGACGTTGGGGCTTATTTTAGCCCCGGTCATATGATCGTCACTAATTTAATGGCTATTATTGCTTTTGTTATCGTTTTTTTCAATAGAAAAAAATTAAGCAAAGAAGATAAACTAATTTCTGCCTGGCTTATTATTTCAGCTTTATTACTGTCATCACCCCTGATAGGTTTAGAATGGGCAAACCGGCTTTATGTCTTAAGCTATATACCGGTTACCGTTCTCTATCTGGTCATAGTTAACAACTCAATTGCCAGATTACCAAAACTAGTGTCGGTTGCAATGTTTAGCCTTCTCATTATTTTGTCACTTTTAAATGTGAGGGCCAGTAACAGTTGTATCAGCAATGAGGCATATGAGGAGTTCACTAAACTCAAAACTAAAGTTGACTTTACTAAAAAAACCGTTGTCATAGGCCGGCAGGACCTCAGGTTATTGGCGGGCTGGGAGTTCAGAACTAAAAGCGCTTCGGAATATTTGTTTACAAAAGAAGATTTTAAAAATTATGACCATGTATATGTGATACGCCAAATAAAAGGCAGCAACTTTTCACCGACACGGTTTAGAGGCGATGCGCTGGTTCCCGTTAATTCGGTAAAACTATATGCAGGAAATTGTTTTGACCTTTACCAGTTAAAAAGCAGCGAAGGCTGGGAAGGAGGAAAAGGAAAACCGGCTGGTGTGAGGGGAAAAATAACAGACCATCATGAAAACAGCATAGCGATCCGAAATGATAAAACAGGGAGTATAAAGATTGTGGAACTGGATAGCCATGTTCTGATTACTTTAAAACATGGGAACCGCAAGATTGAAAATGGTATTTATGTAGAAGTGTATGGTAAAAGAAAAGCATTCAGCCTTCACTTTATTGCTGAATCGGTCAATGAAATTGATGGTGACAAAGAAACTAAAGGCTTGTCCAGGTAGTTAAACCCTGTTGCGTAAATTTAAAAGATTGTACCCTGCCACCTAAACCTTCAATGGCGCTTGCAACCTTCACTTTGGTAACACCGGGGCAGTAAAAGAACATAAAGCCACCGCCTCCTGCTCCCGAAATTTTACCGCCGGTAGCTCCTGTAGTAATGGCTTTTGTATAAACGCTGTCAATTAACTCGTTGCTGATGGAATGCGCCATTTGTTTTTTATTGGTCCAGCCAAAATGAAGGATCTCACCAATTTTATGGAGGTCGCCACGTAGCAAGCTATCTTTCATTTGCAGGGCTTGCTCTTTTAAATTGTGCATGGCATCAACCGATTTTTCATTCTTATCTTTTACGTTTTTTACCTGCTCGTTAATAATAGTGGCCGATAACCGCTGTGTGGCTGTAAAATACAAGAGCAGGTTAAATTCCAGTTCGTACAGTATTTCTTCCTTTAACTGCAAGGGGTTCACAATAACCTTATCGTTTGCCAGAAATTCCATAAAATTAATGCCTCCAAAGGTGGCAGCATACTGATCCTGTTTGCCACCGCTCATGTTCAGGTCAACACGCTCAATTTCGTAGGCCAGGTGGGCAATATCATATTTTCCCAAAGGCAATTTGAGCCACTCCACAAAAGCGCCCAGCAATGATACCACAATGGTGGAAGAAGTTCCAAGACCGGAACCTTGTGGCGCTTCAATGTACGATGTGAGACGAAACGACATTGCCTCGAGGTTAAATTGCTTTACTATGCGGTTATAAACGCCAATGAATAGTTCAAAGCCTTCTACAATGTCAAGCTGTTTTGAAGCAGCAACCGTGATCTTTTTATCGGTACCATCAATGCAAAATTCAATTGTATCATTGTCCAATGGCTCCAGGCTGGCGTAGGCATACAAATCAATAGTGGCATTTAAAATGGCCCCACCATAAATGTCGCTATAGGGCGAAACATCTGTTCCGCCACCTGCCAAACCAATACGCAAAGGCGCTTTACTTCTTATGATCATTATTTAAATTTTTATATAAATCAATCACTTCGTCCACAAAGATCTTCCAGTCATATTTTTGTTTTTCGCGTTTCATCCCTTCGGTATAAGTCGCCATGCGATCGTTTATAAAATAATCGCTGATTCCTTCGGCAATGGCCTTACCATTTGGTTCTACCACATAGCCCGCTATTTTATGAGGAATGATCTCCGATAAACCACCAACGTTTGTAACCAGTGTTGGCACTTCAAAATGAAACGACACCTGCGTGACACCGCTTTGTGTTGCACTGCGGTATGGCAGGGCCACAAGGTCTGCTGCCGAAAAGTACAACTTCACTTCTTCGTTCGCAATAAATTTTCCGTGTATTATGACCTGGTCCCCGATCCCGTATTTTTCAATCAGATCAAGGTAAGGTTGCTTGTCTTCGTAAAACTCGCCGGCAATTACCAGCACCATTTCCGGGTGCGCTTTCAACTCGTTGAAAGCATCCAGCAACATATCCAGGCCTTTGTAATTCCTGATTAAACCAAAGAATAATACCAGCTTTTTTTCCAAAGGCAGGTTTAACGTTTTACGGGCTTCTGTTTTATCCAGCTTCTCGCCAAAAGAAGTATATAAAGGATGCAATAAAAACTTCTTATGTGCCGTACCGGTAAATTTCTTAAGGTCTTCCATCACTGCCTTACTCATGGTTACAAAACCATTGCAGGCACTAATAAAATACTTTGCAAAAGCCACATCTCCAGGCCTTTTTTCATGCGGGATCACATTATCTGTGATGGCCAATACTTTTACACCGCTCTTGCGTACCATTCGGGCAATGCTCCCCAAAGCCGGCCCCATGAAAGGAATCCAGAAACGGAAAATGATAAAATCAGGCTTTTGTTTTTTAATAAAGCGTGCTGTCTTTAACCACGATAAAGGATTAACCGAATTGATAAGAGTATGGATCGTTAAATCTTTTGGCGCGTTCCCGCTGGTATCGAACTGCGTACTTCCCGGGAATAAAAAATTGGGGTATTGCAAGCTGTACGAAATAATTTCGCAATCGTGCCCCTGCTCTTTAAACGCCCTGCAAAACAACTCATCAAAGGTGGCTAAGCCTCCTCGTAAAGGGTATGCAGGACCTATGATAAAAATTTTTGCCACAGATAAATTTACTTTTTACCAACCACCAGTTCAATCAAATCTTTTTCCTGCAAATAGGTATTTGCCAGCATTTTTATTTCCTGTGGAGTAATGGTTTTAACAGCTTCAAAATACTTTTCAAAATAATCGTAATCCAAACCAAATTCCCAAATAGCTTTAAACTTATCAGCCAGGGCATAAGGCCCATCCACACTTCTTAAAAACTGGCCCAGAACGTAATTGCGAACTGTCTCCAACTCATCGGCATCTACCAGCTCCTCGCGTAGCAATTTTATTTCTTTGTAAATTTCTTTCAGCGTATCATTGGTCACATCCGTCCCTACTTCGGTAGAAATAAAAAAGTAACCGCTGTTTACCAGCGACGCCAAACCACTGCCAATGCCATAAGTATAGCCCTTATCCTCGCGAATGTTGGCCATTAATCTGGAGCCAAAATAACCACCAAGGATCGTATTTAATACCTGGAATTTAAAGTAATCGGGATTTGTTTTGTTGAACAGGATTCTTCCTATCCTTACTGCCGATTGAATGGCATCCGGTTTTTCAATAAACTGCTTCAGCTCTTTTGTCGTATCAAGGGCAATAATTGGAACCGGAAGGGCTTGTGCTTTTCCCCAATTTCCCTTACCAAAAAAATCATTTAGCACCGACATTAAATTAGCTGACAGTTTTCCTGAAGCAATGATAGTGCAGTTACCCGAATGGTAAAAGGCCTGGTAAAATTCCTTTACCTTATCCAGGGTGAGCTTGTCAAAATCTTCGGTCTTTACATCACGTCCGTAAGGGTGCTTTTCACCAAACAATAATTCGGTAAAACGGCGACGTGCCAGCACATTTACTTTTTGTGAATTAACCAGGTGTTTCTGTTTTTTATTGGAAAGGTAGATTTCAAATTCATCTTTCGGGAAGGTGGGATTTTTAATAATGTCTTCCACGTAATGCAGGCTTTTGTCAAGGTATTTATTTAAGCTGAACAAAGCCAACGATGCATAATCCTGCTCAACCGAGCACTCAAAGAAAGACCCAAAGAAATCAATGTTATCCGACAATTCATTGGCGGTGTAATTTTTGGTGCCTGTTTCCAATAAATTATTAGCTGCCGAAGCCTGTAATGGCTGAGATTGATAATACATTCCCGCTTTAAACAAAAACTCAATCTTGGTTAGTTCCTGCGAACCACTATCAATGGTATATACTTTAATACCATTATCAAGGGTATGTTCTACCGCATGTTGGATATTAATTTTATCGATCGTCTTAAATTCAGGTGCTATTTTTCTGTCTAAACTCATGGCTTAAATTTACAGAAATAAGCTGAGATATTAGATTTAATATAGGGAATATTGTCATGCTGTCATGACACGTCGTGACAGCATGATGCACTTAAGAAGAACTGTAATTACAGTGATTTTTTAATGTTTAAAAGTTGCTCCTTGATGTTTTTCAATTTATCAATGACCTCAACTTTTACCTGGTCGGCTTCTTTGTTGCCGCCTTTAAGCTTGTCTTTAGCGCCTTGCAGCGTGTAGCCTTTTTCTTTTACAAAATGAAAGATAAGCTTGAAATTTTCAATGTCTTTTTTGGTAAACAAACGGTTTCCCTTTTTGTTCTTGGAAGGCGTAATGACATCAAATTCTTTTTCCCAGAAACGGATGAGTGATGTATTCACATCAAACATATCGGCTACTTCGCCAATGGAGTAAAATAATTTTTCTGTTTCTTTTTCCAACAATGCCATTACCCAAATATACTTCAGATAAGTAGTTCAATCAGCAGAGTTTTTCAACAAAAGCGCTAAAGGAATTAACAGTTTAGGGGCCGACAAAAGATTAAAGACAAATGATAAAAGATACTTTCTTTTATCATTTGTCTTTAATCGGCTACTTCTTTTCACTCACCACCTCAAAAGGGATCGTTAGTGTTTCGCCATTACTATCTGACAAGGACAACATATGCTTGCCCCTCGACGGGCTTAAACCCAATTGGTGAATATGACTTGTGGTACCAACCAATGCGCCATCAAGGTGCCAGAACACTGTGCTGGAAGAATTACGATGGGCTATCTCAAAAACGGTTTTTCCCTGCTCGCCGCTTAACTCGTAAGGAATGTAAATAACTGTTCCTGATTTTGGATAGATCATTTGCATGGAATGCTCTATTTCAGGCTCACAGCCTGGCTTATAAGGCGGCAACGATGTATAGGTCGGATTTTTTGTCTTAAAATAATATTCCTGTGCCGGTGGCAGTACAAACCATGATACCGTTCTCATGTCTAATGGCGATACACAGGCATCTGTTACCCTGTATTGTCCTGTAGCATCCATGTGTATGGGTTTGTGATAGCTGCAGGCAAGCGCTACATTGCTTTGTTTTGGGATCCATTCCTTTTTTGTATCTGTACAATACGGCGAAGTGAGGCAGCCACTTTGTTTGCATACCCGTACCTGTTTTAAATCGCTCACTGGCATTTTAAACCAATTTGATTTTGGCAGCGAACCAAAAATCTCAAATAGTACCGGTGCCGCTGCCGAAATTCCCGTGAGCCCGGGTCGCCCCTCGCCATCGGCATTTCCTACCCAAACACCCACCACATAACTTCCCGAAACGCCAATAGCCCAACCATCGCGAAACCCAAAACTGGTACCTGTTTTCCAGGCAATTTTTTGCGCGTTACCCAATCGTTGCCAGCTTGCATCAATATCGGGCCGGCCAACCTCAGCCATGGCTTCAAATGTTAGCCAAACAGCAGAGGCAGAGATCAGGCTGGTTGTTCCAGGTTTCGTATTTGGTGTTTTTTGTTTTGAAACTTTCAAATAGTCAGGTTTTTTCCAATCTGCAACATCATACTTTCCAGTACTGTTATAGTTATTTAAAACCCTGGCCATACTGGCATAAGCCGAACACATGTCCCATAGTTTAGCTTCACCTCCACCCAGTATTAATGACAAGCCATAATTGTCGGCTGAGCGGTTCATGGACGAAAGTCCAATTTGTTTCAAGCGATCTAAAAATTTATCGATGGTGTATTGTTGCAGCATTTTAACAGCTGGTATGTTCAGGCTTCGTGATAAAGCCTGTTTTGCCGGCACAGCGCCATCATAAGTAAAATTAAAATTCTGCGGAACATATCCCGCAATTTGTGTCGGAATATCGGGCACCAGCATGTTTGGCAGTAATTGTCCATCGTTGAGCATAAAACCATACAAATAGGGTTTCAATAAACTGCCTGTGCTTCTGTTCGATGTTATCACATCCACATCTTCTCCGTGCGGTTCTTGGTCCTTCAACGGTGTGTTCCCAACATAAGCAAGCACATTATTGTTTTTTACATCCAATATCAACGCGCAAATGTTATGAATTTCATTTTGCTTGAACTGCAACGCGTGCTTGGCTAAAATATCCAGCACCTTATCCTGAACATCCGATTGGATGGTTGTGTTAAAACTATTCTCTGTTGTATTCTCGGCAACTATCCTGTTTAGTAAATGTCTCGACCGGTTTGGCAACGCAAACGGCTTTTGCGGCAAGGGCTCCTGCATGGCCAACTGACAGGTTTCTTCATCCATCAGTTTTAAATTTGCCAGCTTACGCAACAAACGATCACGTTTATGCCTTAGTTTATCCTGGTTCTTTCCAGGATAAATCATGGAAGGTGAATTTGGCAAAACAGCCAGCGTAGCGCATTCAGCCCACGATAACTGTCCGGGCCCTCGCCCGAAATAACGCCAGGCAGCGGCATCAACTCCCACAACGTTAGTTCCAAAAGGGGCGTGTGAGCAGTAAAGTTTTAGGATCTCTTTTTTTGAATACGTAAGTTCTACGCGCAAAGCCCATATCAGTTCAATGAGCTTCTCGGCATAAGTACGGTGTTGGTTTTTGCGCATTAAACGTGTGAGCTGCATGGTAATGGTGCTGCCGCCGCTTACCACCTTTCCCGCTTTTTGGTTTTGCTTAAAGGCGCGCCATATGGATACGGGGTTTACACCAGGATGCTTAAAAAAATACTCATCCTCAAATGCCAGGATGCAGGCCGAAAATTTGGGATTTAAGTATTCCGTTTCGGGGAAACGCCATTGTCCGTCGCTGGCAATTTTAGCCGATAACAAGTTTCCTTCGCTGTCATTTACAACCACAGAGTAGGAATCGTTGAACAATGGTTTTGGCAAACAGCAAAGAAACCATACAAAGAGTCCCGTAAACAAGACCAGTATGCCCAGTTTTTTTTTATGTCGCTGAAATGAATACAAAAAAAGCCGGAATTATTTCCGGCTTAAAGTTAGTTATAAAAAGGATGAGATTAATTTAAACCATGTTCCCGTTTACGCTTAAATAAAGCGTCGTCCAGGGTCATAAATTTCAGGTATATTTCAAAGCCGCCGTTCATGTTACTTACCTGTTTGTATTTGGAAACGTTAATATCGTACCCTACACCAATAGCGTATTTAGCCATATCTACACTCAGCTGTGGGATAATGGCATCATTTACCCTGTAATACACACCAATGTTCAAGCCTGTTTCGGATTTTACACCGGTAACCTTGGTTGGGTTTTTAAAGCGGTAACGAAAATGAGTACCAAGCGTAATTTCTGTCGCGGTGGCTTGTCTTATATAAATAACACTCGGTAATATCGACACTTTGGTTTCTTTCAGATCAATACGGGCTTGAACATTACCTACAAAGCGCATTGGCAACTGGTAAGATGAGCCTGAGGCGAATTTTTGAACCGGGCGGTTAATGTGATGCACCGCGGCTCCAATCTTCAAACTAAAAATATCGTCACGCAACATATCAACGTTAGCCGAAGAAAACTCATAATTTAAACCCGCACCGGCATCCACATTTACAAACGATGCATAGCTTACCGCTTCGCCACTGGGCGCCGAAGCATCAATGTCTTTTCCTACATACTGGTTACCAAATGTTAAGGAAGCGTATTTGGCACTGTTTTGATTAAAGCCTACATACACTGCACCCGCAAGTTTACTTTTTTTGCCGGTTTTTAAAATAGCATTAATATGCAGCTGCGCCTGTGTAGTTCCCATTTTGGCAACACCGGCCCTGTCGTTAAACACAAATAAGCCTAAACCAATGTATGCTTTATTTTTTTTAAGTTTTAAGGCCGATGCGTCAACCGACACCGCCATGGTTTGGTAGGCATTACCCATTGATGCCCACTGGTTCCGGTAGTTTGCTACGGCCCTTAAATACCCGTTAAAGAAACCGGCATTGGCAGGGTTTAACCAAAGAGGACACTCCTGGATTTGCGAAAAATGGATATCCTGTGCAAAGCCAAGAGAAGAGATAAATAAAGCGAAAATGTATAAATGTTTTTTCATACGATGAGATTAATTAAGAACTATCTGATTAACGTAATATTACCTTTTTGCATTTTTTCTTCTCCGTTGTACATGGTGTACTTCAAAAGGTAAGCATACACACCTGTTTGGGCTTCGGCTCCCTGGTAGTAGCCATCCCAGCCTTTGTAAAGATCAGTAGAACTATAAACCTGCTGGCCCCAGCGGTTCCATATTTCAACCGAAATGTTTTTCGCGAACCGGGTACCCAACGGTAATAAAATATCGTTTCGGCCATCACCGTTTGGCGTAAAAGCCGTTGGGAACATTACTTCCACATTTTTTTCCACGTAATGCGCTATGACATTCTCTGTGGTTGCCAGTGTAATGCCTACACTATCGGCATAAATATTAGGCGATACCACATGGTTTTTAAATTCCCAGTGATCGAATTTGTACAGCGCCGTGTCGGTTGGTGTTTGCTCAAAACTCAGCTGCACCCCGCCAAAGTATCTTCCCGACCACAGGAAATTATCAAGGTATAAACTGTTTAGCTTAACTGTACCGGCACCTGCAGGTTCTACATCAACCGTTATATCATAAGGTCCTGATACATTATAACAGCTCGCAATTTTAGATTCGATATAAGAGCAACGTTCATGAATTCTTTTTTCAAGGGTATCCATGTTTTGGTTCCACTCCGTCATGCTTCCTCCACCTGCCGCTGCCGACCATTTATTAATCTGGCGAGGCATCTCTGCGGTTAAGAACGTTTTAAAATAATTGAAATGATCCATGATCTTATCACATTTCAAGGCTGAGTTCAACAAGTCGGCATAACGGTTTATGTACATGTCTTTAAACGCCGGATTGGTCATCAGTTTTTTCATGATGTCGGGATGTCCTTCCTGTGAGCCTGCTCCCTGGAATGTACTTTCATAGTCGCAAGGATTAGCTTCCATGTCGGTTGTTGGTAAACCCGAATAGTTCTCACCCAAAGCATACACGTTGTCCATATCCCACATGTAATACCTCCATTTGTGCTTGTCTTTTGTTTTATCGGTTCCCCTCCACCAGGCAGAGTTCCAGTTAATAAAATCGGAGTTTACAACGTATGAATTATAGATCATGTAATCAATTAAGCTTTTAAAACTTAAGGCCGAATCCACATAAGCATAATCCGCTACATTGGTCATGGAGTTAGCCATTACATAATTGTAAAGGTCATCCCAATCGGTTACCCATGCCGGCTTAGGGCTGTTTACATAACCTCCCCAGTATTTCAATTCCATAATGTCGGGCTGGTTATGGTAATAATCCGTATAATCTTCGTCAAAGGCCTCTCTTAATTCATAAACACCGTGGTAAGCGCCATTCACAAATAAAATAACTGGTTTATACCTTCTGCCATCCAAAGCAAGTCCTTTTACAAAACCGTAACTTTGCACAAAAGCATCGCGCATGTGCGCGCTCGGATGGTCGTTTGCAGGCGAAGAACTTTGTGCCTGGAAAGGATAATTATCAGAAGCCGCCGCTTTTAAGATCAGGTGCTGGAATTCTTTTCTTTTGCTATCCCCTAATTTTACATCGTTAAAAATTTTAAAGTTCACGGCATTTGTAAAACCGTAATCATCTTTGGTTTCAAAATCAATTCCCCGCTGATCGTAAGCCCAGGAGTCGTTCCCGTGCTTATCAGTTAAACCGTAAGCCTCAGCCACAAACACTTTGTTATCAAAATACTCAAAATGCGTTTTTGGGGTTGAACCTGAGTTACCTCCCATTAAGCCTCCATTAGGGGCATTGTAAAGTGGTGTTCCTCCGCTGATAGATACTACACCAAAGGTATTATTGATACCCGACTCGCCGAGCAAGTAGGTATTTGTTTCAATTAAGCTAGGCAATACGCCGGCATTGCTACTCACCGCGTAAGCCCTTACCACCGAGGTTGATGATACAGTAATAGGGCTTCCGAAATAAAGGCTCGATCCGGTTGTAGGTTCCGAACCATCGGTTGTATAATAAACCTGTATGCTTGCCGAAGGCACTACGGTAAGGTTAATGTTTTGTGTACCGGAGTAAAAACCAGCCGGTAAGCTGAATACAGGGGTTGGTGCATAGGAGTTATAGCTTGTACCACTATTGCTGGCATTTGGCGTTGGTGTTGTAAAGATTTTCCAGGTAGATGAGCCGTTTGGCAAACGTCCGCGTGAGTGAGTAGCGTGCGTTATTCTTAACTGCATAGAATCTCTGATGGTAGCACCACTGCTTAACACAATCCATTCTCCCTTGCATTGTGTCAATTTAAAATTAGTGTGAATGTGGCCTGTAACATTGGCCGTATCGCCTTTACCACTGCACCAAACCCTTAGGAAACCACCGGCCGGTACGCTTGTACCAACAGGAAAAGCATACTTGTAAGGTGTTGAAGGATCATCGGTTAAGTGCCAGCCACCAATGCTCACATTGGATGCCCCGGCATTGTATAACTCTATCCAATCGGGCGTATCGCCTTGATTGTCAGTGAAAGTAGAGCCTCCTGACAGAATTGAATTAGAAACTGAGTATTCGTTTATTTTCACCTGTGAAAACAGGCCATGCATAGTAAATAACAATACCAGAGAGAAAAGTATTTTTTTGAACATAGGGTTATAATTTAACAACCTTAAAAATACGGATATTAATTGACAAATACTACAATTATTTAACATAAAAACCGGGTTCCTAAGCGAATAGTTAAAAAAAACAGGATATAAACCCTAACTAAATTGTAAATTTGTAGCCTGAAATTATGAGCGATAAAATTGAACATGAATGCGGAGTTGCTTTAATACGTTTATTAAAGCCCTTAAGTTTTTATAAAGAAAAATATGGCAGTAGCAGGTACGGTTTACACAAAATGTACCAGCTCATGGACAAAATGATAAATCGTGGGCAGGATGGCGCCGGCGTAGCTACTGTAAAACTGGACATAGAGGCTGGAAAACCCTATATAGACCGCTTAAGGTCCATAGAACCAAAGGCCACACAGGATATTTTTTCGAAAATAAACGACCTTTACATCAATGCCAAGCTAAAGAACCCCGAAGCGTATAACGATATTGAATGGCAAAAGAACAATATCCCCTTTATGGGCGAATTAATTTTAGGCCATTTGCGTTACGGAACCTACGGTGGAAATAACATTCAAAGCTGTCACCCTTTCAGACGCCAAAATAACTGGATGGCCCGTAATTTACTGGTTGCCGGTAATTTTAACCTCACCAATGTGGACGAGCTTTTGGGACATTTGGTGGAATTGGGACAACACCCAACAGTAAAAGCCGATACGGTTACCGTGATGGAAAAAATTGGTCATTTTTTGGATAAGGAAAACGATCGTTTATTTAAATTATTTAAAGAACAGGGATTAAACAATTTTGAGATCTCGAAGGAAATTCAAAAAAACATCGACGTGGCATCCATACTGGTTGAAAGTAGCAAACGCTGGGATGGTGGTTATGTAATGGCAGGTATGATGGGGCATGGCGATGCCTTTGTATTGCGCGACCCGAACGGGATTCGCCCGGCTTACCTTTATAAAGACGATGAAGTATTGGTTGTTGCCAGCGAAAGACCAGTGATACAAACTGTTTTTAATGTTGATATCAATGATGTGCGTGAACTGAATCCGGGTTGTGCCGCTATCATTAAAAAAGACGGCACATTTACCGAACAGGAAATTATTGAGCCACTGGAGAGAAAAGCCTGTTCGTTTGAGCGCATTTATTTCAGCAGAGGCAACGATGCCGATATTTATAAAGAACGCCAGCAACTAGGAAGGTATTTGGTTCCGCAGGTTTTAAAAGCCATTGATTACGATTTGGACAATACCGTTTTCAGTTACATACCAAATACCGCAGAAGTGGCATTTGGTGGGCTGGTTGAAGGTATTGATGATTACATCAATAAATTAAAAGCAACCGAAATTTTAAAACTGGGAACCAATGTTTCGGAACCAACACTCAGCAAAATTTTATCAATGCACCCGCGCATTCACAAGGTTATTTTAAAAGATGCCAAACAGCGTACCTTTATTACTGATGATGAAAGCAGGGATAACCTGGTGAATTTGGTGTATGATATTACTTACGAAACAGTAAAAAAGGACATCGACACACTGGTGGTTCTGGATGATAGCATTGTGCGCGGAACTACTTTAAAACAAAGTATCTTAAGGATACTTGACAGGCTCAATCCTAAAAAGATCATCATTATTTCTTCAGCGCCACAAATCCGTTACCCTGATTGTTATGGGATTGACATGGCTATTTTAGCCAAGTTTATTGCCTTCGATGCCGCTATTTCACTCATCAAAGAAACAGGTAAGGAATCCATACTGGCTAATTTATATGAAAAAG
This sequence comes from Bacteroidota bacterium, assembly GCA_048498515.1. Lineage (GTDB taxonomy): Bacteria > Bacteroidota > Bacteroidia > B-17B0 > Aurantibacillaceae > UBA4416. The sequence continues at coordinate 96,062 of JBEHXV010000003.1, forward strand.
CCAAGGCCGAATTGCAAAAACCAAAAGAAGAGCAGATCAATGTGGTTCAGGAAATTTACAGGACCTTCACCAATGAGGAAATCTCACAAAAAATTGGTGATCTTTTAAAACCAAAAGACCTGAAAGCTGACCTGCAGATCATTTACCAAACCATTGAAGGCCTGCACCAATCATGCCCTCATAACCTGGGCGACTGGTATTTTACGGGTAACTACCCTACTCCTGGTGGTAACAAAGTAGCAAACCAATCGTTTGTTAACTATATGGAAGGGAAAAACGAAAGGGCTTATTAATTCAATACCCTGGCAGTTTTACACTGGAAAAATTATCCTCACTTCTGCAGACTGAGCACTCTTCCATTAGCCCAATTTTGCCCGGAATTTTAACATTTATACCCTATTCCACCATAACCAAAATATGAAGGCTTTTGTTCAAAAAGCCTATCAATGGCTTAATGGACAGGTTCTCCGCTCATTCGCAGTAAAAAAAAGAACTGGTTTAATGGCCGAAACCCTTTAAAATTCTTATATTTTAACATCTGGCATATTTATTGACTAAGCGTTGTTGATATCGGTTTTTTTTCTAATTTTGGTTAAAATTATATTATCATGAGAAAAATTTTATCTCTGCTCTTTTTTGTTCTAATTGGTTTAAGCACAGCACATAGCGCTGTTTTTTTGAGTAAAGCATCAGCAAACTGGAACTCTGCATCCACCTGGTCCATTACCTCGGGTACCGATGCCGATGGGATTCCTGACTCGGATGATAATGTAAACATTAACGGACGCTCCGTTAGTTGTACCTCTACGGCTTCATTCCGTACTTTAAATATTACCCTTACCGGAACTCTTGTTACCAATACATCACAATTATTTGCCTACGGTAATATAAACCTACAGGGTACCATTAACGGTAACCCTATTATTAACTATTGGAGCAATGCTACGTTTAATACCAATGCACCTTACACACACAGTGGCGACTGGTACATCAGGGGTGGAAATTTAACCATACCGGTTGGTGTAACCGTTTCAAGGAACAGCAACCTCATTATTTCCAATGGTATGAGCTTAATTAACAACGGAAGCGTCTCTACAAAATCCATTTCCCTGTCAACCAGCGGTTCAATTGTAAATGGACCGAATGCGGTATTGACTGTTTCGGCCAACATTACTGGCACCGGAACCCTGAGCGCTACAGGTATTGGCAATACAGTTACCTATAACAGTAGCGCCATTAACTCTGTATACAGGGGAAGTTATTACAACCTTGTTATTAACGGAACTACAACCAAATTAATAACCACTACAGGTTCTCCAATGATTATTGCAAATGATCTTACCTTAAATGCCGGTGGTCTTGGCTTAAATGCAAATCCCATAACTATTGGAGGGAACTGGAACAATAATGCCAATGTAACCCTTACAAACCAGGGTTTGATAACCTTTAATGGATCGGGTACACAAACCATCAGCAGATCGGGAGCCGATGAAATATTTACCAATATGGCTGTAAGCGGAACCGGTACTGTTCTTTTAAACTGCAACTTAAACGTTTTTCAGGACCTTACGGTATCGAGCGGAACATTAGATGTGGGAGCATCGAACTTTAACGTGAGTATAAAAAAGAACCTGGTGAACAACGGTTCTATTAATTGCCGTGCAAATACATTTACCTTTAATGGAACTACAGCGCAAACCATAAGCGGTTCAATGATTACCCGTTTCTACAACCTTACATTAAATAACTCAGCTGGTATGACTGTCATGAATCCTACAACCGTTTCAGATGTGTTAACAGTAACAACCGGTAATTTTAATGCAAGCGGAAATCTTTTGATGTTAAGCGATGCCAGTACTACAGCCAGAATAGCGCCTGTGGGTGCCGGTGGCAGCTTTTCGGGCTCAATGACTATCCGCAAATTTGTTAGTGCAAGAGCAGCCGGCTGGCACGATCTGAGCAGCCCTGTTCAAAGCACAACCATTAACGACTGGGATGGTGAAATGTACATGAGCGGCATTGGTCCTTACGATGGAGTTTCGGGTCCTGCCGGTGTGGATGGGGAAACCGCCCTTGATTTTAAATCTGTTTACACCTATGCTGAACCAACAGCTAAGTTTGTGCAAGTTACCGGGTCTTCAACCCCATTAACTGTAGGAAAAGGATATGAAATATGGTTTGCTGATGACCAAACGAGCTGGTATGCAAAAACAGTTGACTCAAGAGGAACTCCTAATTTTGGAACCATACAGATCCCATGTACTTTTGCAGGACCAGGTTCGGCAAAAGGCTATAACTTAATTGGTAACCCTTATGCATCGGCCATTACCTTCTCGGCTTGTACAAGAACCAGGATCAACGCCAATATTTTATTCCTCGATGGTTCGGGTAATGTAACCAGCTACGGATCAAATGCTACCATACCTGCTCACCAGGGCTTTTGGGTAATTACAAATGGAAATAACGCCAGGCTTACTGTAACGGAGGTTGCTAAATCAACCGATGTAACGACAGGCCATTATAGAAAAGTTGAAGATTATGGCATCAAGTTGGTGTTCTCATCTCCTATGTCGCCTTTTTATAACGAGAACACCATCAATTTTGAACCAAATACAACCAAAGGGTTTGATAATGACCTGGATGCACCTTATATAAAAAGCCCAATCAGGTCGGCGCCGGCAATGTTTATGATAAACCAAGAAAACGACGGGCAAATGATTACCAACGCTGTTAGTGGCGAGGAAGAGGAAGTAATACTGCCTTTGGGATACTATACACCACATGAAGGCACCTACTACATCCAACCTAATATCTTAAACCCTGCCGGTTATAATTACATCTGGATAGAAAACACAAAAACAGGTGAAAGGCATGAGCTTGGAACAAATTCAATTGCTGTAGCAGGTAAAGAAGATGCCACTAATACTGATTATGTATTGCATTTAAGTAAAATAGCCAAGGCTTCGGTACAAACACAAATGGCTTTTGAAAATGACCTGACGGTATTTAACATTGAAAATTCTGTGAATATCAAAGCCAATCATGCAGACCACCTGTTAAGCCAGGTCTCCATTTACGACCTTTCGGGTAAATTAATCACTGAACAATCCAATGTATCGGTAGAGGCCGGAAATACTGCCAGCATCGATATTTCTTCGCTTGCAAAAGGAATGTACATTGTTAATGTAACCGATCAAAGCGGAAACCGCATCTCGAAAAAGATCATACGATAACCAACATTACTCTATAAATCAAAAAGGCCCTGAAAGGGCCTTTTTATTTTTGGGTCATTGCAACCACTCTGGTTAATCTGTCCAAAACTAATGGCTTTCTTCGGGCAATTGTTCTTTTAGCGTATCATCTGTCGTTTCATCAGGCTCCCGGTTTTCTCCTTCCAGGTATTTATTATAGGCCATCGCATTAAAACAATACAGCATGATAAAGAAAGGAAAACCATTGAGGAAATAATGCCCTTGTCTGAATAAGTTCAACAGGATCATAATAAGAATGGAGTTGCTGACAAGCCAATGGTATGAAAGGTTATTCGCATCTCTTTTCACATAAAACTTAACCATGATGTAGATAAATATGGATACACCAAAAATACCTGTTTCAGAAATTAAACGCAGTAGCATGGAGTTGGCATCGGCGGAGTTAAGGTTAAATCCCCACACTTTAAAATCCTTTGCCAGCGAAAACTTCTCGAAAGCTACCGTATGCGAGCCGATGCCTGTACCAAACAAAAAATTGGTCTTAAAGTTTTCCAAGGCCACCACAAAATTATTGTAAAGGATGAAAGAAGAGCCATGGGTTTTTCCTAAAACAAATTCTCCAGTGGTAAAAAGATCAATTAACCCATCATAACGTTCCCTGAAATCCTTTACATTATTATATAAAAAGTTAAACAGAATAACAGACAATGGAATTAAAATAACAATATAACGCACCAATCCATAACTAATTGCCAGGAAAATAAATGTCAGGAAGATCCCCATCTGTCCAAGCCCCGAGAACGACATGATATAAACAGCAATGATAGTCACACTTTGAAATTTACTCAAATAGTAGGTCGTTGAATTGAATAAATTGTATAAGGATATAAAAAAAGCGGCTGATAGAACCGAGCCCAGGTGGGTTGGCTCTGCAAAAATGGAATTTACCCTGATCCCAAAGTTCCCCCCGGTAACCATGGCCCATTTATTCAGGATCCAATGAAAATTGTACCCCGGTTTAAACCCAACTCTAAACGATACAAATTGTATGATTCCTATTACCGCAACAAAATAACAGCCTTTAAGGTACCATTTAAAAAGTTGCTGCACATCGTAGTCAACCTCCAACACCACATAATAATAAAAAAAATAGGACAGGAAAAGCCCTAAAAACACTTTGAAGAACTGTGCCGCGGTATTATTATCGGCCAGTATATTAATAACACCCGTTATTAAAAGAACAAGAAAAATGTAAATCAGGTTTTTATTGAATCCAAAACGACTAATAAAACCGGGCAAAAGAACAATGAAGATCAAATAACCAACATAAAACTCGAAGGGCTCTTTAAAAAAAACAAAGGAGTTTACAAAAATGGAAATGTAAATAAAGATGACTATCCAAAAGTTCTTTCTGCTCTGCTCTAAATATGAAATACCGGCGCCCATTTATGAAATCCTGAAATTAGTTATTTATCATCACTCATAATAATTTTTCAGTTATAAACTCCGGAATTTACAATTTTAAAAGCCATTATAAAGCATTTTATGACCCATAAACACAAAATAGTTCTATTTTTGTTAAATCTTATATCCGGCATCAAACAAAGTGCTTTTGCCTGGTAACGTACATGAAAACAGAAAAAAACATTTACTTTTCGGGAATAAACGGTCTCCGTTTTTTAGCAGCATTGGCAGTAATCATTACACATGTTGAATTACTGAAGGAGATGTTCGGATTTAAAGGCAATTGGAAAAATCCCATTATTTTTAATTTAGGAGGTTTGGGTGTATGCTTTTTCTTTGTGTTAAGCGGCTTTTTAATTACCTATTTACTTTTAGCAGAGAAAGAAAAAAAGGGCCATATCAACATTAAACAATTTTACATGCGGCGTATCCTTAGGATCTGGCCCTTATACTATTTAATTATGCTGCTGGGCTTTTTTATATTGCCGCATTTTTCTCAAATACAAATTCCGTTTCTGCAAAAAGATTTTGCAGATCATTATAATACAAACCTTGCATTATACCTTTTAATATTACCAAACCTTGCTTTCTCAATGTTTCCTGCCGTCCCTCATATTGGGCAAGCCTGGTCAATTGGTGTGGAAGAGCAGTTTTACCTGGTTTGGCCCTGGCTTATTTCCAGGACAAAACATGTTGTGAGAACGCTTGTTATCATTACCATTAGCTTAATTCTTTTTAAAGTGCTTATCCTTTTATTAGGACACTACTTTTATCAAAGCTCCTGGTACATTCCTTTAAAACGCTTTGTAGCCATGTCAAAATTTGAATGCATGGCCATTGGCGGTATTGGTGGGTACTATATGTTCTCCGGTAACAAGCTTTTAAATCTGATTTATAATAAACATTTGCTCAATGCATCCATCTTATTGATTCCTGTATTGATATTTTTCACCCCAGATCTTCTCCAGGACGGCATACATATTGTTTACGCGTTTTTATTTTTAATTATCATCTTAAATGTAGCCAACGGCTCTGTAAAACTAAATTTAGAAAACAGCCTGTGTAATTACCTGGGGAAAATCTCTTATGGCATTTACATGTACCACTTAATGATTATACCCATCGTGCTCTATGTTGTAAAACATGTTTTAGGCTCCAACAATTCTGTTTTATTCAATATATGCGTTTACACGCTTAGTGTTTTGGCAACAATTTGCGTTGCGGGCTTTTCTTATAAATTTATAGAAGAGCCTTTCATTAAATTGAAATCAAGGTTTACAATTGTAAAATCAGGGGAAAGTAATAAGGAATGACCATTCCTTATTTGAGCAGGAAGCGCTTCCTGGATTCGGTTACCGGCTGGTGAAAGAAAACAATGAGCAGGTACGAAAGAATTAAGATGACACCGTAGCATATGGCAAGGTACAACGCTTCGGAATTTATATGCGTGAATTTTCTGACGTACAGAAAAACATCCATGTGGATTAAATAAATAGGGTACGACAGCAAGCTAAGCCAGGTAACGATCTGTTTAAGGATATTGTTCTCACTGATCCCGTTTAAAAATGTACTGTTCGTTAAAAAAGGCATTTGCAAAGCCAACAGGACGCTGGTAATGGTAAACCCAAAGGTTCGGGTCCAATATACTTTTGAACCCAGCTGACCGCCATCATAAGCGCTAAATATAAAAAGATACACAAGCAAAGCAGCCACAAAAACAGCCGAGATCAGTTTACCCGAAAGCTTATTAAACAAATTCGGATAATCAACCTTTATAAAAGCTACAAATACGCCTATCATAAACGAGTCGAACCTGAACGGGAAGCTGCCCACAATTCCTGCCCATGGCACATCCTTGTAGGCTACATAGGTCATTCGTAAAATAATTTCAGCGATAATGACACCAATTGTAAATACAATAAATTTTCGTTTTTCAATACCATTTCTAAAAAAGATAAAGATGACCAAAGGCAAAATTAAATAGAACCACTCTTCTATCACCAGTGTCCAGCTTACTGAAAAGAAACCAATGCCGCCGACATTATTTTGCAGGAAAAAGAAATAAGGCCATACTTTTGAGCCAACAAAAGGATCTGAGATCAACACCTTAATAATAAGTACCAGGTAGTACAAAGGCAGGGTCCTGAACCAGCGCTTGATCCAGAAGTTCATCAGCAATTTAAAATCCGACCCTTTATGAAATTCACGCACCAGCATTTCACCAACCAAAAATCCGCTCATGACAAAAAAATACTCTATGGCTATAACTCCGTACCTGAAATTTCCAATGTATTGATGGCCCGAATGCGCAAAAACTACAGCGCACACCGAAACGCTTCTTACCAAATCCAATCCAAATATCCTTTTTTTTGCCAGCTGGCTGTAACTATACATAGTACCTATAATTTAGTATCCCCGACCTGTTATTTTTGTGTATTCTTCAACAAATCGTTTTTTTATGAAATTTTCAAAAGCCAGTTTTTGGTTCCTGAGCTTTATAGTTAAGTCTGTTTTAACGGCATTACCAAAATTTGTATAAATGCTTCCGCAAGCATGTTTATTTACAAATCCTGAATAATCGCCAAGTTCCTCCGAAATAATGACCTGGAGGCCACATGACAAGTATTCGGCAAATTTTACCGGTGATGCTACTTTATTGGTAATGGAATTTTCGCGGATGAGTAAGCCGTAATCGCCTGCCAGTAAACAAGACGGCACTTCTTTGGCCGAAACTTTCCTGCAAATAACTTTACCCGGAAATTCCTTTTCCAGTTTCAAAATATTTGCATCCTTATCAGCCAAAAATACCATCTTGCAATTTGCTTCTTTTAAAAGGGGTGCTATAAAGTCATAAAGCAATTCAAAGGACTGCCAACCCGCTACGGAACCTGAATAGATAAATACAATGTCATTTTCCAACAAGCCAAGCTTATGCCTAGAGGCACGAATACTTTCCTCTGAAATAGGATTTTCTGTAAATACCTTATTTAAGGTACATGGGATCACAACATGCGATTGACCACTGTAGTTAAAATTAGTTTGCCAGTGCTCAACCAGTTTTTTCGAAACCGCGATACGCGAATCGGAAGCCAATACAACCTCTTTTTCTAGTTCAAAAATTTCATTCAGCATCCCCGGTTCTTTAACAACACCATATTCTTTCCACTCAGCGGCAATGGCTCCCCTTCCGTCATACACCACTTTCCTGATCCTGTTATTTTTAACCATCAATGCCAGTTGTGTGGCCATTACACTTCTGCCAATGATCATCTCCGGTTTTTTTAAACCACAGTACAATCTCAGTAAAAAAGTGTTTTTCCGCCAGCGTTTTACACCGGGGAACATAGGCAAAACAACAGCATCAGTAAGTTCGGATTTAATTTTTCGTTTCTCCTCACGATAGTTCCGTAATGATACAAAAGCAACCAGTTTGATAGATTGTTTCAGATCTGTTCTTAAAAAACGAACCACATCAATTACCTGGCTCGAATAAATACCCGAATAAGCATCGTTGTATGTAAGATAAAAGATCAATTTATTTTGCCAGGAATTCTAAAATACGCAGCGTAGAGTTGCCATCCCAGAACTTTGGAATTTTTCCTTTTTTATAGGTTCCCTGTTCAATCTCAGAAATATAATGCCTTATTTTTTCTAACTCGAAAGGCACTAAGGTATTGGTACCTTCGGTAACGGTTACGGGCCTTTCGGTATTTGGCCGAAGCGTTAAGCAAGGGATCCCGACAAAGGTCGACTCTTCCTGGATGCCACCACTATCCGTTACAATAAATTTACTGTATTTGATCAATTTTTGAAATGCAAAATAATCCAGTGGTTCGGTGAGAATAAGATTTTTATTGCCGGTAAATTCTTCTTTTAGGCCGAATTCCTCCAGTCGCTTAAGCGTTCGTGGATGAATGGGAAATACGACCTTGTATTTTTGTAAAAGCTCTTTAGTTAGCTCATGTAATTTTTTAAGGCCCGCTTCATTATCAACGGTAGCAGGACGGTGCATGGTCATGAGCACATAGTCATTACTCCCAAGACCCAATGTCTTCATAATATCCGATTGTTCTATATCATTGGTAAAGGCAACCAGCGTATCAATCATGGTATTGCCTGAATAAAGGATCCTGTCTTCACCAACACCTTCTTTTTTCAGGTTTTCATCGCCGCTTGGTTCGGTTACAAAAAAAAGATCGGCCAGTTTATCCGTTACTAACCTGTTATGCTCTTCGGGCATGGTTAAATCAAAGCTTCGAAGCCCGCTTTCAATATGAGCCAGTTTAATTCCCATTTTATTGGCAGTAACCGACGCGGCCAGGGTAGAGTTCACATCGCCCACCACAAGCATTATATCAGGTTTGTAGGTCGTATTAATCAGTTCTTCCAGGCGGATCATAATTTCCGCTATCTGCGAGTTGGGAGAACCGTTGGCGATGTTTAAAAAATAATCAGGCGTCAATTTAAACTGCTCAAAAAAAACATCGGCCATTTTAGCGTCATAATGCTGTCCTGTGTGAACTATTTTGATATCCAGTGACGGAAATCTTTTCAGCAGGGTTTTAAATTGTGTCACCTTTATAAAATTAGGCCGGGTGCCAACAACAATCAAAATATTTTTTTTCATACGTTTAAATTAATAATTTTTCAAATTCCGATGTCAGGTATTCCACGTTGAAAACCTGCGCGTTGAAATTTTCATTAAACACAACTTCTTTCCGTTCAGTTTCTCCTAAAAGCCTGTCCATATCCTGTTCTAATGTATCAGGTCTTATGGCATAACCCAACCCATTCTCAAGCAAAAAATCAGAAATAGCGCCATTGTTGGAAAAATGGACGATGGGCTTTCTTATAGAAATGTACTCGTAAAACTTGGTGTTAAAATTCGACGCGTGATTAGGAGCCGTAAACAACATGCAATAATCGGCATTGGATAACTTCTGTTTCACCAAAGCCAGTTTTTGAAATCCATGAAGATGAATGCACTCCATACGATGTTGTTTTATAAGTTTCTCCAATTTATCGTCTATTTTTCCATAAAAGTCAAAACTCAACTTTTTGAATAAGCCGGGCTTATTGGACCTTAACTCATTTAAATAGTTAAGGAAGGGCACAAATAAATACTCCAGATCTGGATAAAGCGTGCCGGCCAGCACAAAGGTGATGCTGTCGTTTTTTGCAGCGCTATTAGTACTCACCGGGTTCTCATCGCTATCATATCCATTGATGATGGTTGAGAATTTTTGAGCCATAGCCGGGTATTTTACTTTAAAAATTTCGGTTAAATAATCGTTTGCTGAAATAACATGATTGGCCTGGGTAACAACTTCCTGCTCCATCATTTTTTCAAACGCCATGCGTTTATCCGACAAGGAGTCAAATCCTAAAAAAGATGTGTTATCCGTCCAGGGGTCCCTGAAATCAATAATCAGGTTTATGTTTCCTATTTCTTTTTTCAGGATCGCCATAAAATAGAATAACCTGAATGGAGGCCCGGAAACAACCACATTTTTAATTTCATTTTCAATAATGATCTTTTTGACATCTTTTAGAACTGTCTTTTTCCAAAAAAACGACCTGTCGTAAAATGTGCCCTTTGAGAAAATTTTAAAGAAAAACAGCCAAAAACGGTACTGCAATTTTTCAATAAGTGTTTTTGGATTTGAAATATAAACTTCGGGATAAAAGACGTTTTGAGTGTAGTTGATAATATTAGGAGCCTGCACATCTCCTATCCATTCGGAAATGCCTGAAGAAGTATTAAGATTTGAAACAACATGGAGCCGGTAATTCTTTCTTGAAAGAAATTTAGCGAACTTAGCCCAACGGCGGCCACCAACTCCAGGGTTTGGAGGAAATGAATAACAAAGTACCAGGATATCCTTCATCGCTTTATGAGCTTGCTCTTTTTGCATTAAGGTTGCTGATTAGCGGCATCTACGTTATAGATTGTAATGTTTTTTTTATGAAGTTTTTCAAGTTCACTAATCAGTAGATCCGATCTCACAGACCAAACCGAACCTTGCCCGATAGGGACTTTTACAGAAAGATTATTCTTCTCAAAATGCCTTGCAAAAAAATCTTCAATAAGCTTGTCCTTTACTTTATCGATCCTGTTTTTATGAAAGTCGGGATTATGGCAAAGGAACGTGGAAGAAGTAACTTCTCCGCTTTCCAGCTTATACCTTGCCGGCATCCTGTCTTTAAGGTACACCTCCGGAAATAAATGCAGGTTCAGGTCTTCGTACACATGATAAAATGTAACCGGACCATAACTGATGCCGATTCCTACAATTTTTCCTTTCAGCGATAAAAATTTCCCAAACGGAGTGGCTTCTCCAAAATTTGTTTCTGCCTTATAATGTCCTTCTGTTATAAATTTAGCATTCTTTCCCCAGGCGGCAACCGAATGGGTTGGGTGTATGCTTCTATATGCATCTTTTCCCTCCCAAAAAACATTGGTGATTTTACCCGTGGTAGCAACGCTCTTTTCACGATCAAAAATAGAATGTTCATCGGCCAGCGTCTGGTACATCGATCCGTTAATTGTAAAGGCAGGAAAAACAAGGGTGCCTTCTTCTCCTACCACCTCTTTTAAGGCATTAATAATATCTACAGCACCATTTTCAATATAGCCAAGGCTTCTTAAGGAGGAATGAACGAACAGCACATCTCCCTTAACAAAACCGGCTTTCTTAAAGCCTTCCACCAAAGCGTTTACATCCAATCCCACAGCATTTTTTTTAAAGGCTTCAAATTTCCGCGCCTTGGAAAAGCGCCTTACAATTGCCTTTAAAGAATCCGGGATCAGTTTACTGAGATACTTTTTCATAAATTACGATTCAGATCATTAAATCCCACCGAATTGACATCATACTGCTTTGAAAGTTTTTTAACAAAAAGGTTCATCGCTCCAATTGCTTTATGATCGATACACTTTGGATGATTTAAGATGGAAACGATCACATCCTTGTTTCCTATTTCCCTGATATGCTTTTTGACAAGCAACATAAAGTAATCTACCTGGCTGGCGTCTGTATAATCAAAACTAATTGTTAATGGCCGGTCGTATGCAAAATCGCTATTGTAAATTGATTTTCCTCTTTTAGCCGATGGCTCAAAAACAGTTTTATTCGCATTAAGCAATCTCCTGATCTTTAACAACACTTTATCGAAAACCGATATGCTATTTTTAACGACTGATAAAGTAGGCACTTCATACATAGCTGTTTTTTCTCCCTCGTCCTTAATAAATGAATGTGAAAAAATTGGCCACTGATAGGACTTCGTACAATTGTAAAAGCTATAGTTCAGCTCTTTCGATTTTACCGAAGAATTTGGCAGAATGCTGGCATCGAAGCTAAAGCTATGTTTTTCAAGTTGCTGTATCAATTCCCGTTCATAGGGCTGCAACATAAGGGCGCCTGCACGGTAACAAGTAGTTTTACCAAAATGGGTATTAAAAAAAGACATTGCTTCATCAAAAAGAAAATTCGCTTTTTCCAATCCCAGGTTCTTTATTTGCAAAGAATACGAAAAATTAGTCAGGTCGAATACCCATTTATTGTTTTTAGGGTCCCAATGCGAATCGTACCAATGTGGATGATAATGAAACTGAAGCTCGTGTCCTTTGACCTGTAATGACTTTAACTGATCGGTAAATGCTTTAAAGGTTTCTTCCTTATATTTCTTCAAAGCCTGAAGGAAAGCCACATCCACAAAGAAAACGAGTTTCAATGAAGGGTCCGATCTCAAGATCAGATCTTCTGTTGGTTGAAGCAATACATGTATATCATCTGTAAAGTTCTCACCAAAAAAGATCTCATAATCAAAGGTCAGTAGTAAATTAATCTTCATTGACAATATATGCCTTAGTGCCCGATCTCTTTTAAAAATTCAGGTGTTTTATGAAACAAATGTGCCAGGGATTTTAATTTACCGGAAGGCATGTTCCACCATTCCGATTTAAGAAGGCGTTTGATCGTTTCTTCATCAAAGCGGTAGCGTATAATTTTTGCAGGAACACCCGCTACAATGGCATAAGGAGGAACATCTTTTGCAACTACTGCTCCGGCACCCACAACGGCACCTACTCCAATTTTAACTCCTTTCAACACAATCACATTGGCCGAGATCAATACATCGGCAGCTATTTCAACATAATTTTCGGCATTCTCATTGTAGGTATCAGCCGGGATCCATCCCCTTCTTTTTGCAAAAAATATCGCATTGGTCCCCACATGTTCCAGCGGGTGGCTGTTCAATCCTATTTTAACCCCATTGGATATGCTGCTAAAGGGTCCTATTGCCCGGCATTGTACAATTTCTGTATTCCAACCTATGTACACGCCTTTTCCAAGTTCCTTTAAATGTTCAGAAATAGTGACATTCCGTTCTATCTTTACATCTTCCTTAATCAAATTTTCAATAGATGCCGGCAGAATAGATTTCACACTTGCATGAACAAATCTTTTCGGGTACATGAAATTCAGCTTGATGCTGCTTTTAAAAGTCATCAATCGCTCTCTGAAATATTTTCGTGTCAAGTAAAACATAAAGATCAATTCACACTATGAACCGGTAGTACCTTTTGTAAAACCGATTTGTTAAAATTAGCATAAAATTCAATAGTATTATTCACTGATTTTAACGACGACAGTTTGTCCAGGGGATTTTCAGTTAGTTCCAGTATGTTGGCGGCGCCCGAAGAGGTAACTGCCTGAACATAGTCCGAATACAGATCGATGTTTAACGCAAATGCCGGTTTTCCAAGCCTCGCCGCGTCAAATATCGTGGTTGAGAAAATGGTCACAATAAATTCCGATCTCAGGATCCAGGCATCCAGGTTCTCATTGCTTATATCAACATTTTCCAAAGGCTCAAGTGCCGAATACTCGCTGGTGTTTTCCGCCGGATGAAGCTTAACAACAATATGCCAGTCTGAATTTAATTTTGGGCTTAAGCCTTTTACAAAATCAACAAACCAGGTACTCGCCGAATTTTGGGTAGTTACCAAAATGATCTTTTTGTCGCTTAAACTAATTTTATTCACTATTTCCCTGTTTGGGTTTTCGTAATGATAATAGCCCAATTTATGAATAGCGTTTGCCGCATATTCCGACCCTTGCAGTAAAACATCTTTCCAGTATTCGCCATACACCAATATGGTATCGGGGAACAGGGCCTTATTAATGATACCCGAAACCTGTTTGGGAAAGACGTAAAAAATATCTTCTTTCGCTATCAGGCCATGTTGCAGTTCGTTAACAGGCACATTGTTTTTTTTACACGCCAAAATAAACGCTTCATTATGATAATGACAGATCAGGAGCGAGGATGTGAATTTTCTTTTCTTTAAAAGCAAATCATACCTTAAATAATCCATATAAAACAAGAACGAAGCCGCTTTTATATTCTCCAGTTCCGGTTTAGTCCACGTCGAAAGCATGTAATCTGTCCTTAACCACTTTCTGATAGCCAGAAAAAGGCTCACATTATAAGAAGAAAACACATTGAGCCCAATTGCCAGATCTGAAAGCTCTATGTCTGTTTCAACCTTTGTGCTTTTGTGTTTATTGAGATAAAAAAAATGCCCCCTGCCAAATTCTTCGAAGATCTTCTGAAAGTAAAGCGAATAGTGCTTGTCATTAATCGCAACAGCTCTGTCGGAAAAACCTACAATGCACTTGGCTGTATTATGGTTTGCAATTTTACGATTTTGAGTTTTTCTTTTTTTTAAATCGGAGATCAACCGGAATATAAAATACACATAAGCCGCTACAACAGGTCTGTCAAAATAATGGACGATTTTACTCCGTGAGGTAAATTTGACCTTTAATCCTTCCAGGACTATTTTTAACAGATTGATGTCAAGAACGTTGAAAGATGTACCGTCTCCCGCGCGCGAATAAAAACTTTCCTTAAACTCCCGAAATGTGCTATCGAATCCCTGGTGCGACATTACAGTGCCAAGACTCCTTTTTGAATTAACAACTCAATTTCGCTATCCAGATCAAGAATATTGAGATTATAACGTTCGCAAAATTCCAGCAGACTGGTTTTGCCATCCATGTAATTAATTAAGCGCATTCGTGTGGATAATTGCTGTGGCATGGTTAGGGCACCACTCAAATCCTCGTATAAACCTCTTTTTCCCATATTGGGTTCACAAAAACGAATGGTGTTTTCATAATACCTGTTGAGCTCAAGTGCCCTGGCAATTGAAAAATATAGATCAATGGTTTCGTTCATAGCATCAAAGGAAACAAGTTGCTTGTTATCCAGCGATGTATGATACTCGGGATACTCATGATACTTGGAGCGCATGAGTGACCCTACCGGCAAATTAAATCCCGGTGAACAGTATTGCCTTTCGTCACTACCCAACGGATCGAAAGGAATAGCTGAATATGTTTTGCCTGAATGTTTTAGCACATGCAAGGCTACTTCATCGGCAACAGAATTTTCCTGCCGGCTTTTCTTAAATACAAATGACTTATTGGTACCACAGCAGGTTAATACATAGCCCGCTTTCACATGCTTAAGCACGTTTTCTTTATTATTAGACAAAAAAGCAATTGTTCCTATTGTTTCAGGAGCAATTACAAAACGGTATGTATAGCGGCGCCTGGGCATAGAGGCTATTAAACGGTATAAAAAGCTCAATACGAGCGGGCCGCTCAACTCATTGTTAGCCATGCTTGGATGGCAGAGGTAAGACGAAAAGAGGATCTCTTCGCTTGTTTCGCCTTTCAAAACACAATCGCCGTAAGTTAATGCCCCTGCTTTAAGTTCCGAATCAATAACAACTTTATAAGTTCCCGTCTTTGGTAAGGTATCAAATTCTTTTTTACTTAAACAAAAGCCCCATTTTTCCCTATAATAAGAGGTAATGTAGGGAATGGCTTCCGGTAAACGTTCGAGCGTATATAAATGTTTTGTTAACTCCTCATAACTTATTTCCTGGTTAACCGGGGTTGAATAATTGACAACATGAAGATTATTGATCTTAAAGTCGCAAATCTTTTTCCCTTCCGGAGTAATAACATAAGCATCATTTATATTCCATTCGTTTGGAATGACCCAGTCAAAAACAGCTGTCCCGCTTGGAACTTCTGTGAGTTTTAAGGGGATAATATCGGAAAGGATCCTGAAGCTCTCTCTTAAACCATTGCCCGTAATACTTCTACAAATAGGCCAAAGCCTGTCAAAATAAAGCTCTATGTCTTTCGGATTGATTGATCTCATTTTTTTGATAGTAAATTATCGTGCTTTAAGGTGGCAATCAAAGCATGGTTAAATATACCGACACCTGCACTGTTTAAATGTGAATCATCATAAAAATGATACGGTGTATTGATTGAATCGCATTTGCTGAAATCGTAAAATGGAAGTTCGTTCTTTTCGATAGCCGGCTTAAGCTTTCCAACAAAATCATGATGGATGGAATAATTGTAAAAATAAGATACCGGTGAATACACAAACACTACTTTTAAGTGCCTTTCTGTGCAGAGATCAATAATCTTCCAAAAATAGTCAACCTGCTCCTCATCGATCTCCAGTTTTTTATGTTTTATTTTTTTGCCGGCAAAGAAATCATGTTGTTGTTTCTTGCTTAAACTATCGTCTTTTATGGAATAGCCTTTTCCCGAATAATCTTCTTTTGAAAAATAAGGTTGGTCATTTTCAGTCAAACAACGCAAAGCGGCGATGTTTAATGTCCTGATATCCTTATTATGAATTGCCACATCATAGGCTGCGGAAGGGTCATTCAGATTTTCAACCAGGTCGGAAGAAGACTCCAGTTGATTTTTGGTGAAGGCCCCTGCAAATACATCAACGATCAGTAATTTACAATTCCCTGGATTAAGGTAATGCTTAATGATAAAATAGGTGTTTTTAATGGATTGCGCCGAGGTTCCTAAATTAAAACAATTGTAGCCGGCCGAATCAAATATAAAGGGTGAATAGCCCCTGTAGGCGCGTGACGAACCGGTTATGACCACATCATACGTTGTTGTTTTTGAGAATTCCTTATATTTCTCATAAGTATCACCGCCTTTCCAGTTATAATAATTATTGGTAATGTAGATGGCGGGTTTCCCATTGTATGGAATGGTTTTTAAAACAAACATTCCCAGGATATACAAAACAAGCACCGTAAAAAAAGAAAGAAGGATATGGCGAATGATGGTCATTAAAACTGAAAATAAATAAAATCAACCTTCCCAAAGGTTCCGAACAATAAAATAAATACAATGAGTACTGATGCCATGGTATTTAAGACATACGCTCCCTTGCTTTGTGTTTGAATAGTCGTTGCAAAAAAGCGATCGGTTAATATAAAGAACATCAATAACAACATTGAGAACATAAACTTTACACCACCCGAATGAACAATAAATGTTTTAAGGCCAGCCATATCAAAAGAAATGAATTGTTTACCGATCAATAAAAAGGCATCGGCTGTTGTATTGGCCCTGAAAAATACAAAAGAGATGAGCGTGAAAATAAACGTAATGAACCAGCTGTATGAATTGTAGATGAAGGGCCTGGTATTCTCCTTCCATTGCTGTCTTTTTTCGCGCGTAAGCATCTCGTACATCAGGGCCAAACCCTGAATGATCCCGAAAATAACAAAGGTCATTTTTGCGCCATGCCATAAACCACAAATAAAAAAAGTTAAGAAGATGGCATATACGGTTGCCCATTTTTTCCATTTTTTCTTACTGAACTGAATTGGCGTGTACACATAATCTCTTAACCAGGATGACAGGGACATATGCCACCTGCGCCAGAACTCAGTAACACTTTTACTAATGAAAGGGAAGTCGAAATTTTCCAGCAGGTTAAACCCAATCATACGCGCCACACCTATCGCCATATCGGTATACGCTGAAAAATCGGCATAGAGCTGAAAGGCGAATAAAAATGTTGCCAGCCATAATACAGAGCCCGGATAATCTCCAATGTTATTATACACATCATTTACATACACGTCAAGCCGGTCGGCAATGACAATTTTTTTGAACAGGCCCCATATGAAGCGCTGTAAACCGTAACCAAGATTTTCTACAGTAAATGGTTTTGGTTGGTGTATCTGCGGCAGCATTTCATTAGAGCGGCCAATTGGTCCCGATAAGATCTGCGGGAAAAAGCTCACAAATAAGGCAAAGTAGCCCAAATGTTTTTCAGGTTTTCTTAACCCATAATAGATATCAAGACTATAACCAATGCTTTGAAAGGTGTAAAACGAAATTCCGATTGGCAATAGTAGATGCAGGGACTCAATGCTGAACCCTTTTGAAAAAAGGCCAGCGATGCCTGAGATAATGTCTGCAAAAAAACCAAGGTACTTAAAAATGATAAGAATACCCAGGTTTACAACAATTGCCAAATAAAGAGAGAGCCGTTTTTTGACCGGAACTTTTTTAAATTCCTCCATTTTAATGGCCGAATAATACGTCACTAATATCGTGAGAATTAACAGCGAAAGGTAAACCGGTTTTTCCCAACCGTAAAACACAAAACTTGCCCCAAGCAAAATCACCCAGCGGTACTTAAGCGGCGTAACAAGCCAGCTAAAGAACACGGTAATAAAGAACAGGAAAAAGTCCAGTGAATTAAAGAGCATGTATGCTAGTCTTCCAGTTTACGCTGGATCAGGTCTAAAAGGTCACCAACATTTTTTAGGCCCATCACATCAAAGCCTGTAATTTCTATCTTAAATGCCTCTTCGGTAGCAGTGATAAGGTCAAGGTGAGTGATCGAATCCCATTGATCGATGTCGGCGGCAGTGGTAGCGCGTGTAATTTCAATCGTGTTGTTTTTAAAAACGCTTCTAAAAACCTGTGTCAATTTTTCGTGAATCTGGTCCATGTTATTATATAGTTTTAGTCATTAATATTTTTCCGTTTCCTGTATCTGTAGCGCTCATCATTTCCTGGACAACTTTATATCCCGATTTTTCATAAACAGCCACAGCACCTTCATTTTTTTTCCAAACCTGGATCTGGATCTCGTTTGCTCCCAGCTCTTTCCCCCTTTGTTCGGCGGCTTTCATTAATTCTTTCAAAAGTCCTTTTCCCCTATACTCGGGCAATGTGGCTACACAATCAATTTGCAATGTCCCGGGGTTTTTCTGGATGGTAATATCGCCGTGGTTTTTCAAAAAACCGAAAGCTTGTGCCACACTTTTTCTATCGAATCCGGTCATTAAGGCTCCTGTCATTAAATGATTGGAATCGCCGAACTCGCCCTCTTTATATACTGAAAAGGCCGAAGCTGGAATACCATCCACACAAGCTATTAGATAGGATTTGTAAGTAAGCGGATGGCCTTCTGTTGGGTTGTTGATCATTTTTTCGAAAGAAGGCAACAGCTCTTCCATGGTTTTGTTAAACATTTTAGTATACGCTGTAATTTCAAAACCTGTTGATTCAGCCAATAAAATAATGGTTGCCAAAAAATGACAATCCGTTTGTTCCGCTTTCCTGATTGTTACCATCTTAATTCAAATAGGTTTTGTGCAACAATTGCTTATCAATTTTCCCATTGGTATTTACCGGCAGCGGATTAACGGAAACAAAATGTCTTGGCACCATGTAAAATGGCAAGGTGAGTTTCAGTTTCTCCATCAACTCACTTTGATCAAATTTTCCTTCAATAAAAGCATACAGGTCCGTATAATCATCCGTGATTTTTGCCAATACCACAATGCTGTCCAGGTTACTGGCTTTTTTTACGGCGTGTTCCACTTCTCCCAGTTCAACCCTGAAGCCATTTACCTGCACCTGGTTGTCTTTCCGGTTAATGTAAACAACGTTGTCCGAACTATTTTTCACGACAATATCACCCGTTTTATACCAGTTCTTTTGGTTGGCATCAGTATAAAAGGCCTTTGCTGTTTTTTCAGCATCATTCCAATAGCCTTTAAAGATCTGGTCGCCTTCTACGATCAATTCTCCCCTTTCTCCATCCGTTACATTGCAATATTGCTCATCTACTATGCGGCAATTGACTCCCGCCAGCCCTTCTCCAATCGGGCACAAGCCGTTAATGGTTTGTTCTTCGGTTTGGTCATCAAGTTTATAGAACAAGCTCCAAACAGTTGTTTCGGTTGGCCCATAAGCGTTTTCCACAACGGTATTTTCGGCCGATCGTTTCCATTCGGTTACCAGTTTGTAAGGTAAGGCCTCACCTGTAAATAAAGTAGTGTGCACACTTGGTATTTTTATGGAACCAAGCATTTTCAGTTTTTTCAGGTAAAAAATGGCGGAAGGTGGTATGGTAACAAAAGTGGCGTGATGCTCATAGATTGCTTTAAAGGAATTTACCGCCACAATGCCTTCCATTTCAGGAACCACTAATGTAGAGGCATACTCCCATGCAATAAAAGTACAAGCCAACGACACATCAAAAGAAAGTTCAAAGGCCTGCAACACTTTATCGTTCTCGTTTAAATGATACCTTTTATCAAGGGCTTTGATTAAGGCATCAAAATTTCTGTTGGTAATTGGTATTCCTTTGGGCGTACCGGTGCTGCCGGAAGTAAATAAAATGTATACCACCTGCTCTGCTTCGGGTTTATATTGATGTTGCAGCACATCACTGAACAAACCATCCACTATCAGCGATGAGCCTGAACCAAGCGCCTTAACTCTTGCCAAAGAAGCCTGGCAATGCGCAATTGTTTTTATCCCGGCATCGTCAACTATTTTTTTCAAACGCTCGTCGGGGAATTTATGATTGAGCGGTACAAAACCTTTGCCTGATAAGAGGATCCCGATCAGCGAAGCATAAGTGTTCTCATTATTGTCGGTATACAAGCCAATTAATTCATGGCCCTGTTTTTTTTCAGATAATGCTTTGGCAATGCCAATGGCTTTGTTCAATAGCCACTTATAGGAAAATGAGTTTCCATTAATAACAATAGCGGTGTGATCGGGATGCTTCTCTGCTGATCTTAAAAAACCTGATAACATATTATTTCTTGTAATGATTTAAGGAAAGCTCCAGGGCCTTCTCAAAGGTATTTGTACGTTGAAGGATTTCTTCAACAAAATCCCTGAAAGCGCCTTCGCCTCCTTTTAATTTTGTAACGTAATGGGTCAGTTTTTGAATGTATGCCGGCGCATTGGCCGGTGCGCAGGAAAAACCCACCGCTTTAAGCAATTCCACATCGCCAAGGTCATCGCCAATATAAGCTACCTCCGACAAATCAATATTAAGTGAGCGGCAAAGCTCGGTTGCCACGGCAAGTTTATTGGAAACGCCCTGGTACAAATGATCTATTTTTAATTTGGCGGCACGCCGGCCCACAATCTCTGTATTTTCGCCTGTAATAATGCAAACCGGAATGTTCATTTGTTTGCAGAACAATACACCGGCACTGTCGGAAGTGTTGAATTTCTTCCATTCGTTACCCGTTTGATCGTAATACATACCACCGTCTGTCCACACGCCATCAATGTCGGTAATGACTAATTTTGGTAAATTCATTTAATTTTTCTTAGATATAATTTTTGCAGGAACGCCAACCGCGGTACAATTATCAGGCACATCCGAAAAGCATACACAGTTGGCGGCAATAATAGTATTGTTCCCTATGGTGATATTTCCCAATAGTTTTGCGCCGGCATACACCGTAACATTATCCCTTAATACCGGCCGGCCCGAATTTTTGTCGCCAAAAGTAACACCCTGGTGTAGCAGCGCGTTATTGCCTATGACAACCCTTGCACCAATTACCATTCCTAGTCCGTGATTTATTTTCAGAGCGCTTCCTATCTGTGCTGAATAATAGATCTCGAAACCTGACAAAAAGCGTCCTAATAATGAATATTGCTGTGCCACAAATTCTTTGGTACTCAAAAAATAATGGCGTGACAAACGGTACAACAAAATGCCAACCAATTCTGTTCTCGAAAGCAGCTTCTCCAGCGAAATGCTGGTTTCATTTATAAAGTAACGGTTGTAATCCAATTGAAACTGTTCGCACACTATTTTAAAGCTCTGAGTATCCTTAAAATCAATTCCGTCTGTTAAAAGGATCGACTTCGAGAACCAACGTTCCAATTCAGGGCCAAGCGTATGTTCGTTAATGGTCATTAGCCAACCAGGTTCGCGTAAATGATCTCATCAGCAGGAATATCCTGCTGCGCTTTTTTGCCAATTACTTCACTTTTTTGGGCCCATTTAAACCCATCGCCTGGTGATAATAAATGAAGGTCTTTCTCCTCGATGGTTTCTCCTTTTTTAATCACGCGCTTCGACGCAATGGACCTTTCCAGTTTTTCTTTGGCAACGGAAACACTTGGATCAATAAATAGTTCTTCTTTGCCCATCGCCATATCCAACACACGAATATCCCTTACCATGCGGTTGATGCCATCAGGGCCCAATGAGCCGGCCTGATCGGTCCCCTTCATTCTTCTGTCGAGCGTGATATGTTTTTCAATGATCTTTGAACCCATGGCTACTGCCGCCACCGGTGTGGAAATCCCAATAGTATGATCGGAATAACCGATAGTATATTGGGAATAATTATTTTGCAAATATTTAATGGAATTTAAATTGGTGTTTTTTGGTTCTGTTGGATATTGTGATACACAATGCAGGATAGAAATATCGTTATGATGTTTTGAGATCACATTCAGGGCATCGTCCAGTTCTTTTTTACCGGCCATTCCTGTCGATAAAATAATAGGAATCTTGGTTTCGGCCATTACATCAAGCAAGGGCAGGTTTGTCAGATCCCTGCTGGCTACCTTCAGTTTATCGGGCGTAAATAGTTTTAATAATGACAAACATCCTTTGCTGCAAAGTGTTTCCACAAAATCCAACCCTTTTGCTTTCGCGTGTTTATACACTTCCAGGTGCTGCTCATCATTCAGTTCCAAAAATTCCCTGTGTTCTCCATACGTTTTCCCGAAAGAATGGGCTGTATCATAAGGACGCATCATTTGCGAATGAGTCAGCTCTTCTTTCAAATCGCGTTTGGTAAGCTTCACCGCATCCATTCCCCGGAGTTTTAAATTAAAATCACTTTCAATGATAGGGATAGAAACCAAATCAACAATGAGTTTTGCCAGGTCAACAGAACCATTATGGTTCTGGCCGATCTCCCCTATAATGTAGGTTTCTTTATTTGCTGTTTCTACTGATTTCATTGGCCATTATGCTTAAAATGCTATTATGTTTATAAATATACGAAATGATCTCTGATACCGAAATATGGTACCCTTTGGCACCAATCGTGTTCTCAAAGATCTCCTTCATAAGGTTAAAATCTTCAAGGGTATCAATTGTCATTCGCAGGTCCTTCCGGTCTTTCAAATTATCGGGCAAAGACAAAAAACGACAATGGAAATTTTCGGGATGAGCATACATATAGTTTGTCACATGCTCGTGGTAAAGGTTTTCACCGGTAAGGCTCACCACTTTTTTCAGGGCCTGTAGAGTGGTTGCTTCTGTATACAAACCTAAATGCGACTTAATAACAGGCGTTCCATCCGGAAAAGCAAACGACATATAATCTGTTGTTTCCGCAACCGGAATATAGTGTTCAGCCAGGTATTTCACATCCTGCGCCTGCAGTAAGGGGTTATCGCCACACACCCGGATAATGTTTTGCAAACCAAACTGTTCAGCTGCCGAAATAAAACGGTCCAGCACATCATTCTCGCTTCCTCTGAACGTGTGGACGCCAAGGTTTTTGCCAATTTTTTCAATCGCATCATCCTTTGAACTCAGGGTTGTAGCAACAATGATTTGGCCTGCCTCAAAATGATCCAACAAGTTCCTGACGATAATTTCAAGAATGGTCAAATCCTTATAAAAAGGCATCAGCATTTTACCCGGCAGTCTTGATGAACCTGCACGGGCCTGTATAATGATCCCTGTTTTATTTTCAGACATGTTCAACCTGCTTTATATTCGTAATAAAAATGGGGTAGTTAACGGCAGCGTTATATTTTTCCGAAAATGTTTTATAAGAAGCTTCCCGTTTTTTCATAATAGCATTTTCATCATCAAAGTAAGTATTTAACCTATCGGCAATTTGCTTCGCATCAAAGTTAACTTCCACCAGGAAACCATTCTCATCGTTTACAATTTCGGGGTTGCCAACTGTTTTTGTTGCCAGCATAGGGATGGCGAATGAGGCTGCCTCCATGAGTGATACCGGAATTCCTTCTACCTGGCTCAGGTTTAAAAACAAATCGATGCGGTTTGTTTTATAAAAATCAATGACTTCGGCATTGGGTTTAAAACCCATTAATACGCATCTATTTTGGAGGTCATATTTATTGATCTCCTGTTTCAGTTTTTCAACGTCGTTATCAGCTCCTTTTCCAAAATGAAACCATTTTACTTGTTTATTCAATAAAGAAATGATCTCAGGGATCCTGTAAATGCGCTTATTGTCGTTAATGTTGGAACAGCTTACTAAGATCAGTTCTTCGGTCTGAACAGGAGAACCGACACTTTTTTGCTCAATAACACCAAGCCTTGCAACCTCAAACTTTTGCTTCAGTTGCGGAAATAATTTATGAAAATGATGAAGTGCATGAGTAGAGATAGGATAGATCTTGTCTGTATGAAATACCTTCCATGTTTCAAAACCCAAAAACAAATAGGGAGAATCGGGGTAAAGCGTATACCAATCCTTATGGTATACATCATACGCGTGTGCCCTGCTTACAACCGGATAAGTAACCGGTTTACAAAGTTTATTAAGCATACCCGAAATGATAATTCCCCCATGCAGCCAATAATTGTACAAAATAACATCCTTAAAAGAATACTGGCGAATAAAATTTTTCAATGTGATGGCATTGTTATAAGACTGGCGAAGCTGCGACAGGTTGCGTTTGCGGTATTTAAAATGGTTGCCGGGTTCGCGTCCTTTCATTAATTCATAGGCTAAAATTCCCCAAACCATTCGCTCCCTTTTTAGTTTTGCTACAAAACCAAGGTTATTGTTCATTTTATTAATCCTCAAAACCCTTAGCTGTTCACTTTCTTTAATCCTGTTGGCACTTTCCAAATAATCAAACTCATCGTAAGGGATAAGGATTACTTTCCCAAACTCTTTCACCAGGTAAGGAAGCTCATTGAACAAGTACGTTTCCTGGTGACCAAAAGGAAACTTTTTAGTCAATAAAAATACAGTTTGCTTAGGCACCAGATGCAATTTTTGGAAGGTAAACCCTTAGCAACTGATAACGGCTTGCATAAACAAAGGGGTTTAATAAAATGGATGTAAAAATTTTTTTCAGTCCCAAACGGTATTGCTGGTTCCAACACAAACATTTACCAATCAGGTAATTTTCGAGAACGCGCAAACGGTACTTGTTTTCCAAAAGGTGTTTTCCGGTTTCATAAAAATAGCTGAGAAAATAACTTGCAAATTCCTTACTCATCTGTTTTTTGGGCGATTTGTTCTTGTCGCTTGAAACCGATTGGGAATTCAAACGGTAATTATACAATGCCTCAGGCACATTGATGGTTTTGTACTTATAAGCTACCAGGCCATACCAGTAAAGGTCTTCGCTTCCACAACGGTCAAAATAGGCATCGTATAATCCTAAAGTATCAATGACGTTCTTTTTCACAATGAGCGCGGAGCCAATGCAGTTAAATACTTTTGGCAGGTCATTCTTAATCTCCTTGTAATCGCATTTCAATTGTATCACTTCCATCAACTTGCCATTTTCATCCATCCTGTTGGCAAACGAACCTATACAGGCTAATTCAGGGTCTCTGTTAAATTCCTTCAAAAAAACCTCAAAACGGTTAAGCGCACTGCTGTCGTCGGCGTCCTGGAATGAGATGTAATCTCCGCTACATTGGGCTACTAAAAGATTACTGGTTTTAAGATACCCCAGATTGTGAGTATTGTGAAAACGTTTTATTCTTGGGTCGGTATAAGTGTCAATTATTTTTTTCGTGGCATCGGTCGAGCCATCGTCTGCCACCAATAATTCAATATTTGGGTAGGTTTGATGTAAAACAGATTCAATGGCTTCGCGGATATAATTTTCGCAATTATACGCTGGCATAATAACAGAGATCAAGGGACTATTTTCCGGCATTTTTTGGAAAAATACTGTTTTTAATGCCTGCCATTTTTTTTAGCAGTTTATACCCGGCGCCGGAGGTAAGTAATTGATATTCACTTAATAAACGGTTGTAGCTGTTCTTTTTCACAAACACATCCATAAATAGATTTTCAACGTATACTCCACGTCGTTTAGCGGCCGCATTTACAGCATACCAATGCCAGTATTCGGCCTTGGTAGCGTTAGCCATATCGGCACCTGTAGATATTCCGCTTTGGTGTACACGGTATTTGTACAAAAACTCATCAACAACTACAACATTACCTGCTTCACATAATTTCAAATACAGGTCCTGATCAACGGCCCTCAACATATACGGATCAATGCCTTCGGTTTGCTGATATGCCTTTTTACTGAATGCGGCAAAATGAGAAATAACACCTGCCAGGTTAAAAAACAAAGGATCTTTAGTATTAACAGGCCTCAACTGATGCTCGCCAATAAGTTCTTGTAAGGTATCGTTATACCTCCTGTACTTTGAATATACCAAACTCAGGCTTTCATTAGTTTCGAATGCCTTTACCATTGTTTGAAGAGCCTGAGGTTCTATGGTGTCATCCGGATCAACAAACGCGCAAATTTCGCCCTGTGCCAGTTGCACACAACGTGCTTTTGTGTAGCCACAACCTTTATTCAATTCATTTTTCACAAAAGAGCAACGTGTATCATTTTTAATGATGTTTTCAATCAGTTTTACCGAATCGTCGGTAGAGGCGTCATCAACAATAATTACTTCATAGTCTTTATAATTCTGAGCAAGGATACTGTCATAGCAGTCTTTAAAATAACGTCCGTTATTATAATTGGCTATGAGTATCGAAAATTTCGCAGGCATTTATCTTTTTGTTATAGCAGAAAACTAGGACCTTTTTGTTTACTTAGTTCCAAAGGTTTTTTAATGAGCGTTGCCAATTCCATCAGGTCTTTTTTAATGCGGGCTATTTCGGCCGCCCTGCTAAAATTGAGTTTCGCAAGGGCTCGTAGCCTGTAGCTATTTTGTAGCCTGATATCCTCATCAATAGTTAATGCATTATTGGGGTTACTGTACCTGATGGTTTTAATGCGTTTTTGCCGTAATGAATTTTCATGAAATTTACCGCTGTGTTGCTCCCTGTCGTGAAACATTTTTGTTAATGGGAAAACTCCCAGCTTTAAACCATGATAATGCAGACGATGCACGTAATTATCGTCCTCGGCATAATGATAAAATACGGGGCTAAAGCCGCCAACGGTTTCAATGCACTTTTTAGTCAAGAGCCAACAGGCGGCGTTGATAAATTTAGCTTCATAGAGTTTTTGCTGAACTGTATTTGTAAAAATATCCGAATATAAATTTTTGCAATCAACAGGATTAATGTAGGTCGAAAAATTATAATCCAGGGCATTACCCTCGCCATTCATATGCATAGGACTAACAAGATCAAACTCAGGATTTGACTGCTGCGACTTAATAAGTTGTTCAATCGTATTTGCTTCCAGCCAGGCATCCTGGTTAAGCAATAACACATAATCGGCTTTTGCATCGTATGCCATTTTCAGGCCAATATTATTTGCTTTACCAAAACCAAGGTTTTCCTTACTTTTTATGAGCTGCACTTCAGGATAAGCGTTTTCAATCGTCTCTGTTGTGCCGTCGGAAGAGTGATTATCGATCACTATAATGGTTGGCTTTACCGATGACTCTTCCAGGGTATGCCCAATACAGCGCTGAAGCCATCTTGTACCATTATACGTTACTATAATAACAAAAACCTTCACTGATTATTCTTTAACGCGTTTCGGGTAGCTTCTAAAAAGCCCCTGCCCCACTTCTGACAAGGCTCCAGGTGGTTACCTTCGGCCCACTCGTTCCAGGCATTGATAAAAATAAAATTCTCATCCTTAGAGTAAGGCGTGAATTTTTTAATATTTCCGCTGAGCCATTTTTCATATAATGCCGGAGAAGAGTCTGTAAAAATGATCGCGTCGCTTTTGCGCCTGGATGTGTTGTCCCACATAGGCGAAACACCCGGAAATAACTTATAATCTGGTGCGGTTTTTTTCAAATCAAACTCAACATACTCCGGAAAATTATAAAGATTAAAATCCTCTTTTGGTGGTTCAGGTTTTTGAAGGTTAAGTGTCCGTTTAATTTTGTTGACAATACGTTGCTGCAAGCCTGGAGGCAATGGGGTTGATTTTTTACGCGTTCTTTGGTATTGCTTCAGAGCAGGGCTCAGCGGCTGAAAATCAATAGCCGCGTCAAATCCTACTTCCAGGGCAGCTTTGTCATCTGTAGGGATCCATCGTTCCATACGGCATAAGTACAATTCAATGCCTTCTTTCTTTGCTTCTTCCCGCCAGATCTCTATGGTGCGTTTTGCATCAGGAAGCTCCGTTGATTTGTAAATAATAAACACAGGTTTACCATCTACTCTTATGTATCGCGGATCTTTAAAATAAGGCATCAACGATTGGATGTGCTTTCGGTCATCCTCATCATTATAGTTTTGTTTTAATAAAATCTCCTTATCGCTACCGTCCCATACTTTTGTCCAGTTCTCATTTGCCCAACATAACATAAAAGGAAAATCGGGCTTTCCACTTTCATACACATCCTGGAAGGGACGTTCTAAGATCCGTCGTCCATTAAACCAATAATGGTAATAACAGAATCCATAAATGCCATATTCTTTTGCCAGGTCGGCCTGCGCTTGCCTTGTTTCGGGTAGTCTTAAATCATAAAACCCTAAGTCAGAAGGCAAGTGCGGTTGATAATGCCCTTCGAACAAAGGCTTTGCCTTTACCACATTGGTCCACTCTGTAAACCCTTTTCCCCACCATTCATCATTTTCGGGTACAGGGTGGTACTGCGGCAAATAAATGGCAATTGGCCTTATTGATTTTTTATCGCTCATAGATTAAAGCTCTTTCAAAAAAACTATTTGGCTTTATGCATTACAAATACTTCGTTATATACACCCATAATACCATGTTCCTTGTCATGATAAATGTCAACCACATCCGTATCGAGCCCTGAAACCTTTTTTATAAAATCAACCATATCAAAACCCCAGTGCATGGTTACCGGTGAGCCTTCGGGATCTACCGGGTTACCGTGATACTCAGGTGTTTTCAAAAAATTAGGTTTCCCATTTTCACCAAGTGTTGCCCACACTTCAGTTTTCATATGCCTGTTAATAACGGGTACAGTAAAAATATGCGCGCCGCCTTTTTTGAGCGTGCGCCCAATTTCTTTAAATGCTTTTTCAGGATTATACACATGCTCCATAACATCGGATGTAATGACAAGATCAAAGCTTTCATCAGGAAAAGTCTGGTTTTCCAGATCCTCATTCCTGAAACCATCTACCATTGTTCCAAACTCTTTGGTTGGGAAATACTGCGAAGGCAGGTAATTTTTACTGTGCTTTTTAAGCCTTACACTGGCGCCTCGCTTCATAGGCGACGACTCATGAATAGCCAGTTCTTTCCAGTTCGGGTAATAGGTTTCAATGGTTTTCATCAAAGCGCGTTCTCTTGGTTTGCACCTGCAAGTCATGCAAAAGTAAGAGTCACGTAACCAACTATCATGCGCTTCAAAAACAACTTCCTGCTCACAGCAAACACAATATCCTTTATGAGAAAAATAAAAATCACCGGAAATCAATTCTTTGATCGCCTTTGTTTTTAATTGCTCTGCCTTTATCTTGTCAGCCTTTTCCCTTTCTCTTCTTTTTTTCCTCACAGGGTTTAAGATGGCATTCCGGATATCTTTTAAAAATTGAATCATATGTTTACTGTTTAATTAAAGGTTATTTTT
The DNA here is from genome assembly GCA_048498515.1 of Bacteroidota bacterium. Lineage (GTDB taxonomy): Bacteria > Bacteroidota > Bacteroidia > B-17B0 > Aurantibacillaceae > UBA4416. The sequence goes on from JBEHXV010000003.1 coordinate 125,662, forward strand.
TAAGAATGTTATTAAAAATACCGGATATTTTACGGGCATAAGCATCAACCGTATAATTTAAAGCATTGATCTTTCCATTCTCAGAGATCGCTTTGTAAAGTGTTCTGTCTTTAATAAGGCTTTCAATACACAGCGCCAGGTTTTCGGGCGACTGTTGGTATAATAAACCGTTTTCTTTATGGGTAATAATTTCCAAAGGCCCCCCTGATGCATTGGCAACTACAGGAATGCCTCTTTGCATGGCCTCAATAACAGTCCTGCCAAAGCCTTCCATGACGGAACAGTTCAATAAGACATCCAGGTTACTGTAAATTAAATCCTGATCTTCTTCGAAACCCTTAAAAACGACATTATCACCGCATTTTAGATCGCTGATAAGTTGTTGCAGCTTTTTATGGTATTCCTTATCCACAAGATTACCATACAAGTACAGCATAACTGAAGGATAGATCTTTGCCAGAATAGCCATTGCCCTAATGGCTACTTCTTGCCCTTTACCGGGAACTATAGCTCCAAGAATCCCAAAACGGAATCCATGAGAAGGATATTCTTTTTCGGGATAGGTTTTGTTCTCTTTTACCAGGCCGTTATAAATCACTGATGAATTACCCGTTGCATTACCGTACCAATGTTCCCTGAGACCTTTAGATACAAAAATCACATGTTGCGATCCTCTCATTTGCTTTATAACCTTGCTCCTGGTTGGCAGATACTCAAAATTATAATCAAGGTCACCAAACTCCCTGACATGCCACACGTGCGGCAAGTTATTTTGTTTTGCCAAAGCAGAACCAATAGAGATAATGGATGTATTTGAATAGATCAAATTTGGTTTAAAATCCTTTATAATAGCATTCAACTGGGGGAGTTTTGCCCATACGCTCTTTTTATACTTAAGGATATGCTTTAGTTTTTGAAAAATGTGTTTGGAATGATCCCAGGTAAAACAACGTGGTACGGCAATAATTTTATAATTGATCTCCTCTGCCGATAGCGCCTCTTCCATTTTCCCCCTGTGCGGTAATATCACAAGAATCTCTGCAAAGTTATCTTTTTTGATCTCCGTTAATAAGGTTAACAACGACTGCGCGGCACCATATAAAGAGGCATCGTGTGCAAAAACCAAAATACGCGGGCCCTGAACCATTAATTTACCTTTAGGGCCATTCCCGCAGTCTGGTAGCCAAATAAATTTAAGATACTCTTATCCACTATGTACCGTTCTTTTATCACAGCATCTTCCCGGGAAATCGTAACTTCAGAAGATTCCTTATTCAGCAGATCCGATAGTTCCTTTTCGCTTGCGGCTGTTAAAAATTCTCCCGATTCAATTTTGTTCTTATAAATAATGCCTCCTCTTTCGCCTATAATAATATTTCTTATTCCAAAATGTTCCGCTTCAAGTGCCACACCCGAAGAATTGGTAATGTTTATGGTGACAAAAGTAAATACCTGGTAAAGGGATGGGCCATTTGCAAGATCCATTTCAATTTTTCCGGGGAACTTATTTTTAAACTCTATCAGGCGTTGCTTATCCTGTGGGTAACGTGGATGTAACCTGAAATACCAGGTAAACCGGCTGTCGTTTGCTATAATATTTTCAACAAATTCAGGGATCCATTCCCCTGCCAGAGAAACTAATATGCCATTGGTTGCCGAAGCTTCCTTGTGTCCGAACTGTTGTTTTTTTTGAATGACTGCTAAATTACCTCCGGCTATTATTTTCGGCTGATATGCTGTGGAAGGGAAATTCCTTGAAATTCTTTCGGCATCTTCCTGGCTCCATACCCAGAAGATGGATGGAAAATAGTGACGGTAATGTTCCATACCGTTCCATTTGGCATAAGCGAAATGAAGATCAGACTGCTGGCTGTGCTGATATTCCACTACAGGAATTTTGCAATGGTTTGCCGCCCTCGATAAAGCCAAGGCGTCATTATCATAATACACATAAGACCATATTAATTTTGGACGAACTATCCCAAGCAGATGTTTAAAGGTATTAAAAGCGATCTCCTGCTGGATCTTTGCATTATAATATATGCTAACGCAATGAGCCTGTTCAGGGACTTTATTCTCAACTAAAAACTGTTTAAGCAGTTCCGCGTTTTTAATATAGGTATCATATGTTTTAAACAGCTTTGCTTTGAGTGAAAATGATAATGTATGGTATTGGCGGAGCATGTCATAAAACACTTTCAGGCGGGTTAGTTTAACCTTAAAATCGGTGCGCTTTATTAAAAGCTCTTCGAACTCAATCTTCAGCTTATTTAATTCCTGCTTAAAGGGCGATAAATACAAGTTCAATTCGTTACCTTCATGCATACTGTAATGACTGGTATAACCAAACAACAGCACTTTGTCCTTAAGCAATTTCCTGTTATAAAAAGAAAGCATTGTTAATTGGATGCGAAGTTTAACGAGCGTAAGCAGGTCATTAAATGCAAATGGCAATTTTTTATACTCAATGGTTTTTACAACCTTACTTGTATCGTATTTATTTCCGGCAAACTTTCCCAGGAAAAATGCCAGTTGTATGCGAATGATGGGAAAGTCGAAAATAAGATCATTTTTTTGTTTTGCCGCAAACTGCTCTAATTTGTCAAAAAGTTCTGTATCGTAATAACCTTTCACCCGGCTAATTCAGTTTTCGGTTATTGTTATACCATTGGGCAAAATTGCTGGTGGTTTTTTGTGCTCCTGAGTAATTGAGGTGATCGAGATTGAGGAAATCTTTTTTCACCAATACCGGATCCATCTCCCTGTTGCTTTGATTATATATGGGAAGCTTGTATTTTTCGCTAACCAGCTCCAGGGTTCTTTTGAAAGCTAAAAAGTAAGTGGTGTTTTCAAAGGCATTGGATTTGTTTTTCCAGATTGGCGGATTAGCAATAACAACCTGCATGTTATTATTCACCGCCAGTTCAATAAGCTTGCAAAAGTAACGAATTTGCTCGCTCTGCAATTTCTTTCCCTTAACCGAAAAATGATCCCAATCGAGGTTCTCTGTTTGGTTTGTAAATTCTAAAAATCCATTGTAAACCGCTTTTACCTTGCGTGTTGGTTTATATGTTTCGCCCGAGATTTTTTTGAAAAGTGTGGGAACAAGGTATTTTTCATTTCCTGATTTCATTAAGGCATAAGCATCAAAATTTCCCTGGCCCCGCATATTCATTTCAATATTCAGGCAGCGGTCATCAACGATGGAATACAAGTACTTTGAAGGCATTGCTTTTTTATAGAACATCTCAGGATTTGTACCCAAAACCAGGTATTTTGGTTTTTTTCCGCTGTCCAGCACTTTCTTCAGAAAAAAATAATTATCAAATGGCGTGGCATGATAGATCGCTAAATTGTATGCACTGATCTGGCATTTTTCTTCCAGTATTCTTGTGTCGATCGCATCAGCCAGGTGAGAATCACCGATCATAATAAGATCGTAATTTTTTTCCGATTTTAAATATTGGATCCTTGACTCTACAAAAGCCCCATAATCAACCGGTCTTATGTTTTTTATGAGATTTGCTATGACAACATCCGAAAGAAGAAAAACTCCCATTAAAATAAACAGTTTTCCAACGAATACTTTCATAAACAATTAAAATTGAAAGTAGATGAACTCTTTCGACTCTCCGTTAAATAATAAAATTCCAAAGATCAGCACCACATAGGCGCTCCATCGTAGTAGTACCGGCACCTTTAATTGTTGGAAATCCAATCCATGTTTTTTTTGGCGCTGAAACCACTCAACAACAAGCAGTATGACAATAAATAAAAACAGGCTGACTAATTTATGCGTTTCGATGGTTGTGGTGAATAAACTGTTTCCAACCGTTTTTCTTAAATACATAACGGCATCTTTAATGGTTGGTGAGCGAAAGAACACCCAGGCAATGGTTGTAAAGGTAAAAGTAACCAGGATTTGAATGGTTTCTTTGGCAGAAGGGAACAACTTGTTCTTAGCCACTATTTCCAGGTTATGCCGGTTGGTTGACAAAATGATGGAAGGCATGATGAGGAATGCGTTTAAAGCACCCCATGCAATAAATGTCCAGTTTGCACCGTGCCAAAACCCACTGACAATAAAAATAATAAAGGTGTTCCTTACCTTCATCCAAGTTCCTCCCTTGCTGCCGCCAAGAGGGATGTAGAGGTAGTCTTTGAACCATGAGGATAATGAAATATGCCATCGTCTCCAGAATTCGGCAATATCCCTGCTGAAATAAGGAAAATTAAAATTACGCAGCAATTCTATTCCAAAAAGTCGTGATGTTCCAAGGGCAATATCGGAATAGCCTGAAAAATCGCCATAGATTTGAAACGAAAAGAAAATAGCGCCTAATACCAGGCTCCCGCTTGTTTGATGCGCATAATCTTCAAATATGGAATTGACAACTACCGCGCAGCTATCGGCAATTACCACTTTTTTAAACAGTCCCCATAAAATTTGCCTTAAACCATCGGCGGCCAAGGTATGGTTAAAGAAACGCGGCTTTTTGATCTGCGGAAGCAAATGGGTGGCCCTTTCAATAGGACCGGCAACCAATAAGGGAAAATAGCTCACGAATAAAGAGTAGTCAATGAAATTTCTTTCGGCTTTTATGCGTTCTTTATATACATCTATAATATAAGAAAGCCCATGGAAGGTGTAAAATGAAATCCCTACAGGCAGGATCAGGCTAACAACCCACAGATCAAGATGAAACCCGAGATGCGCCGCAAGGCTGATAAATGAAGCCGCGAAAAAATTGTAATATTTTAAAACACCTAAAAAAGAAACATTGATAATGATGCTCAAAAAAAGCCACTTTCTTTTTTGTTTTCGGGTTTGGGCTTCTTCTATTTTTAGCCCCGAATAAAAATCGAGCACTACCGAAAAAACGAGTAAGAATAGAAAACGCCAATCCCAGCAGGAATAAAAGAAATAGCTTGCAATAAGCAATAGAACATTTTGCTTTTTAAAATCTTTGATACACCAATACAGAATAAACACGATTGGCAGGAAGATTAAAAAAGGAAAGGAGTTAAACAGCATGAATTAAGCCAGCTCTAAAATTTTTTGAATGGTCAGTTGTGCCCCGTTTTTATTTAACACACCTTTTGTATTCTGTCGCATGGTGAGTAGTTCCTGGCGATTGTGATAGAACAATTGTAATTTTTGTTTTAAGGTATCGAGTGTTTCTTGGCTTAGCAAGCCCAGGTTAATGGAAACATTTTTCGCGATGATCTCTTTTGAAATAATGCTTTGGTGAATGGCTTTTTCGAAAATATTAATGGTTGGCAATCCGGCAAAAATAGCCTCAAAAGTAGTTAAGCCGCCGGCAAAAATAGCCAGCGAGCAGTTCGACAGGATCTTCCACATACTCCTGTTGCTCTTTGCCAGTACAATCTCATGGTTCGAATCTTTTTTAATGGTGTCCACCAAGTCCTGGTAAGAGTGCGAATAACCTTCACCCAATAATACCCAAATAGTGAGATCGATTTCCAATTGGGCCAAAGCTTCAAGGATCTTTAATGTTTTGTTTGGCGCGTCTACCCCCCCCATCGAAACGGCAATAGTCAATGACTTTTCTTTGAGTGTTTTGTCGTACTCGTAATCCTCAATTTGCCGGCAGTGATTATTGAATATGGAATACTGAAGGCCACTATACACCTTTACCGAAGGTGGATACTGCGCTTCGGTAAAACGGGTAAATAACACATCAACAATGTCGTAGTTATTAAAAACGGGCGAAAGAGAAATGATTCGTTGAAATTTCTTCCTTAGTAATTGCTGGTTATCCTCGTTTAGTTCTACACAATCAATAATGCAATGATCTATAGTAGCAGGTATACTATTCAAGGCCTGAGGCAAATCAGTTTCGTTATAGACAAAACTGGCGTTTGGAATATCTTTAAACAACACCTCCAATCCCTTGTCGATAATGGCAATAAGCCTGAAATCAGCAAATGCCTTTGCATCCTCTATAAAGGAAATGGTGCGGTGCAAATGCCCCAAACCTGTATTGACGCCTCCTTTACAAACAATGCCAATGGTCATGTTACTGAATGAACGAAAGATCGAATGGTTTGTGTTGTTCTATAGGTTTGGAAATTTTTTTGCCAATAAGCAGGTCAATCTGTTCGGCGGGCATTATATTTTCCGGACGTACAACCAGCACATCTTCATCGGTAAGTATATGTCCGGCCGGTAAATCCTTAGCGGCATACAAGGAACGACGCGCACGTTTCTTTGTGTATTTTTCGTCTTCGCTAACTTTATGTTCACGCGGGGTCATTGCCTGGTTGGCATCGTGCAGGTCTTTGACGTATTTGGTAAATTCCTGCTCGGTTTGCGCATAGGCATGATCGAGGCCTTCCTGTGTTTTATCTTCCGTAAAATGTTTTTCGAACCAGGTAGCGCCCATAGCCAATGCCATGCAAGCTGCAACACTGTCGCTCGTATGATCGGAGAAGCCAACCGGCAAGCCAAATTTTTCTTTTAATACTTTGATGTAAGAAATATTGGCCTGGTGCAAATAGGCCGGGTAGTTCGATACGCAATGCATGATAACCAGGTCTTTTACACCTGCCTGTACCAGTGTGTTCGCACCAATCTCAATCTCCCGCATTTCCGACATTCCTGTAGAAATTACAATTGGTTTGCCACAAGTGGCTACTTCACGTAAAAAACGCACGTTGTTAATATCGCAGGAAGCCAGCTTGATATAGGGCGGATTGAAGCCCAGCATAAGGTCGAGCCCCCGTTTATCAAAAACAGAAGAGGTAAAAGGAATACCAATGGAATTACAATAATTATTCAGGTCGGCATATTCCGCATCGGTCATCACCCCTTTTTCCCTGATCTCAATTACTTTCTTGATATCATACTTTCCGTACTCATACTCGCCTGGTAAATACAAACCCCATGGATAAATGATCTGAAATTTTACCGAATCGGCGCCGGAGCGTTTAGCAATATCGGCCAGGTTTTTTGCCTTTTGCAGGTCGCCATTATTGTTGGTTCCCGCTTCGGCTATGACATGAATTTTTTCCATTTTAATTACTGGTTATTTTTTACAAGATTCACAAACTCCTCGCAACCTTTGGTCATTGTTTCTTTTAATTTTTGCCAGGTTGGTTGCGCTTTTTGTTTTACGCCTTCCAAATCTCCCAGGTTTTTTAACCTGTTCTCAAATTCAACAGCTACGTTATCTTTCAACATATTAATGTTCCATTCCGAAACGTTCAATGTTTCGAGCATGCTAATAGCACGTTGATCGTAGCTGATCTTAATGGTTGGAATATTGTATGACAAACATGGGATGAATGAATGAAGGCGGTATGTTACATTTAAGCGTGTGTTTTTCAACAGCGATATATATGTATAAATATCCTCGGTGAACAAATAATCAATCCCCAACGAATCGGCAAACGGCATGTCGCGGTGATCGTGGCAAAGAATCTTCACATTCTTGTATCCGTACTTATTCAATGTTTCAATCATTTTGATAATGTCCTCACGAATCTGGTACTGGTATTTAATTGGCACACTTACCAGTGAAGGAGTACGGATAGAAATTAAAGCGTCGGTTTTATCGGCACTTAAAATGGGAACGATATGCTGTGGAATCTCATTGATAAACAACGTTGGGCAACCGCCCAGTTGGTTGTTTTTGGCTCCCCCTAAATTATTGATGTGCTCAAAGGTTGCTTTGTCCCTCGACAGAGAAATATCGGCCCTTCTGTTCAGGAGTGCCATTTTATCATCGGTCATTACATCGGTCCTGTCAACAAACTCCAGCTTTTTATTATAGATCTTTCCTCTTGACACACTGAAGATCATTAATGGCTTTTCAAGGGCGCTCATGGCTGTTGGGTTAACTTCCAGTTCCCCGTTCTCATACAGGTTACCACCACCAATAATGACACCGTGTCCAAACTGATTGATCTCATAAATGGTTTGTGAGCTTAAACCCGATTTACGCTGGCTTTCGTATTTGCCGGTTGCCGGTAAGGAAACAACGTTATAGTTTTCCTTAAAGGCCTGACGGATGAAATGGTTTACACCTAAATAAATAACGTCGTTCCCGATGTTAAAGCCTTTTGGGCGGATGGAATAAATATTAATCATGTTATGTTGTTTTATTAATTAAGGTTTCTAATTCCTGAAGGTTAAGGTTAAATAAATTACTGTTGGTATTGTATAAATTTCTAATATGTTCCAGATCACCCGGCGTATCAACCGTTAGTTGCAATTTGGTGTAATCGCCTAATGGATTAGTTATGTTGTGTATTTTAAACAAATGGGCGTTCTTATAAAAATACGTGGAAATATTTTCCAGCTCCGGGTTCGTATCAATAGCGTTTATAAACGTTTTCGCATTAAACACTTCAACTGCATAGCCATAAGGGAAAGATCTTGGATAAAGGTTGGTGTACAAGTCGCATTCTTTATGTTCATTTAAAAATGAAAAACCATCACTGATGAGTTTCGCGTTTAAAAAAGGGCTGTCGGCATTTACCCGTGCAAAATAGCTGGCATTAAAATGTTGCACGCAATCTTTAATTCTTTTCTTAATATCAAAGGCATCACCGGCAAAACTTTCAATTTGGTTTTCTGCGGCCCAATCAATCAAGGGCTTGTCGAGTTCGCGGTTTGAGGTAGCCAGTACAATGGTATAATCCGTCCCTTTTTTCAAGCCATTTAAACAGTGATCAATCAGAACCCCATTTCCTATCTTCTTGAAATGTTTTTGTGGCAAACGCTCCGAATCGAGCCTGGCTAATAATATGGCAATGTTGGGGCTCATGAATTGTTTTCCTGTTTCCACTTGCTTGGCAGTAAAAAATCGGCTCCCACCGATAAGGTTGGCTTTACTACAAAGACAGCAATATCACTCATCCGGAGAACTTTAGCATTCTTATCCTTATCGGTTACATGCAAGTGGATGGTGTATTTTCCAAAACGTAAAAACAGGCTTCCAATTTCTACCGATACTTTTACGGTTCCGTTAGCGCCATTTTTTGCAATGAAGTTTACCTGGTCCGAATCTACTTCGCCCAGCAACCTGTATTCCATATTATATACTCCCAACCTGAATCGCAGGTTTTTTATTTCCTCTTCTACTTCCAGTTCAAAAGTTACCGTTAAAGGATCGCCCCCATTGATGGCAATTTCATCGGTTACCGAATCTTTACCATTCAACTCCACTTTTTTCAGGAACACATCTTTAGAAGAGATGACCTTTTGTTCGCTGGAGCTGAAATTCATAAAATATTTTTCGATGCCCTGCCCTATATCGCTTCCTTCAAACTCCACCTGTCCTTTATTCATGAGGATAAGTCGTGTGCAAATGTTGGATACCTGGGTCATGGCATGCGTTACAAAAATGACAGCGGTGCTTTTTAGCAATTGCTGTATACGGTTCATGCATTTTATTTTAAAGCCCAAATCTCCTACCGCCAGCACTTCATCTACAATTAAAATATCGGGTTCCATTTGCGCTGCAATGGCAAAACCCAAACGCACTTTCATACCCGAACTGTAATTTTGCACCGGCATATCAAGAAATTCTCCTAGCTCGGAAAACTCAACAATACTGTCAAATTTGGCATCAATTTCTTTTTTGCTGAAGCCAATCACAGCAGCATTATTGTATATGTTTTCCCTTCCCGTTAAAACAGGATTAAAGCCGGCACCCAATTCAATTAATGCCCCAATTTTACCATACATGGTAATGCTTCCGGTATCGGGAGAAATAAGCCCATTGAGCATTTTTAAAAGTGTGCTTTTACCCGCACCGTTATGGCCTATTAAACCAAGGCACTCACCCCGTTTCACTTCAAAGCTGATGTTCTTTACCGCCCAAAATTCATCGCCGCGCAGGTCTCTTTTTTTAGTAGAACCCATTACGCCGCTAAACACATCCTGCAAGCCAAAGTAAAGACTCTTTTTTAAGTCCTTTGAAAATTTCTTGGAAACCTGTTCCGCTATAATTAATACATCGCTCATATCAGGCACTCATTCGTTCGGTTATAATTGGCATTGATACCCTGTATACGATCATTGAAAGCAACGAAAATACAAGGGTGCAAATTCCAAAGATCAGTAAAAACATTCCGTTCTCAAGAGGATAGCCTGTCAAGGTATTCCTAAGATCGGCAATGATATAGGTCAATGGATTTATCATCATGATAGTTCGCATAAATCCTTCTTTAGGCAGGTTATAAACCACAGGCGTTAAATACATCAATATCTGCATCGTAATGGGAATAAAACGTGTGACATCGTGGTACAGAATAGCTACCGGTGTTAAAAAAACACCAATGCTCATGAGTGCCAGCATGGAGATCAACAATACAGGAATGAACCATAAAATGGAAAGGGAAAGCGGAACCTGGAAGATCAGCATCAACGCAATAATCAATCCCATTTTAATAAGAAGGTTGAAGAATACTTTAATGACCCCTAATGTCACCAGGGCCTCTTTCTGAAAATTGATCTTGGTAATGATGGATTTATTGGCGGTAACACTGGTAATGCTCATGAGCAGGCACTCTACAAATACCGACCAAAACGTGGTTCCTATTACCACAAACAAAGGATAAGGGATTTTTGTTTCGGCTACTTTAACCGTACCGGTCATGTTTAAAAAAATCCACACCGCCGCGTTCATTAATACCGGTGCAAAGGCCCAAAAGATTCCCAACACCGATTGCCTGTACTGCGCTCTTACATCACGCCTGGCCAATTGCTTTGCCAGGTAAAACGATTCCTTGTAACCACGTAAACACTCTGCCAGTATTTTCGACAGGCTATATCCGCTGTTGCTTTTATATACTTTCTTTTCCAACATGAGTTATGATGCCACTTTGTATAAATAAATTTTCCAGTAAGATTGCTTGTTTTCAAACACTTTACACAAATTGTAATTTTTATTAGTTAAGGTATCAATCTCTAAGGCAGATATAATGTATTGGCCACCCATGGTTTTAAAAGCGGATGTATCATAATCCAGGTGATCGATTTTCTTTTTGCTGTTCTTTCCAAACAGGTAGGATCTTCCTAATTCTGCCGAAAACGCATAGCACCTGGAACCCCAGTCATCAAAATAAGACTTGATCTCATAATCCTTACTGAGTTCCCCGGCAATAATTTTACGAAACTCATGCTTGTATGTTAAGGGGTAATTAGCGCAATACCCGTCGAGTGTATAAAAATTGTTATACAGGGATACGGCAGGGTGCATGCCAACACTAATAACCCTGTAAGCAGATGGGTCCTTCGCTATAAATTCCTTTATCTCTGTAAACTGATCTTGGGCATAAAAACTCGCATACGTTGGCTTGTCTTTGTTCACAAAAAATTCGTGATGCAAGATGACATAACTTGCTTGTATAATGATTAAAAGGCCCGCGAGGTATTTCCCGAATTTTAAGTGTGAAGAAATAACAACCAATGAAACGGCAAATAAAACGCACCAAAACATGGGATGCAAGGTGTGGAAGCGCTGAAGCTGAACCGGGAATACAGCAATGAGCTTGTTGAAAACAGGGCTCAACACATCCCAGTTAAGGAAACCGTAAAACAGGGAGGTTAAAACAATAAAAAGAATAATCAAAAAGTAGGCTTTGTATTTTTTGCGTGATCTCCACATCAAAAATAAAGCTATAAGGATAGCAGGTAATATAAATAAATGAATGCTATGGGCATGGTAATGTCCATCTATAAACACATCGCTTGCCCTTTTAAGAGATTCCATAAATGTCATGGAGATCTTTTTTATTTCCACGCGATGGGTTGTTTCTCCGGATGGTTTAAAAAATGAATAGGCCAACGAAATATGGCTTAAAATATAGCCGGCACTTAGCATGACGATGGCCATAAAGTAAGGCCAGTTGATTTTTTTTGATTTAAGGGTATCGTATGCTAAGATGATAGTAACCACTATAAGGAAAAAGAAACCTGAAAAGATTAAGGAGGAATAAAAGGACATGACTAAAAGAGCCAACCAGTATGCAGGTCTTTTATGCCCTTTTCGGATGTTAAGGAAAATGTTGAGCAGCAATGGCAAGCCTGCCACCGAGAGCGTAAAGGACCAAAATGGTAACAGCGCATAGATCAACGCTACTGAATAAAGAACCAGAACATCTTTTTCTTCCTTTACAAAATGATTTTTCAGCAAATGGTACATCCCGAAGAAAGCCACCAGCGACATGATAATTTTATTGGCAATATAACCCCAGTACATGCCAAATAGTTTTAAGAACAAAAAGCTGATATCGAAGCTGCCGCATATGGATGATTGGGGTAGACCGTTCATAATATTTTTGATGATGACCCCATCCAGCGAAAAGTAGTTCCCGTTTTCCAATACCAATTTTGCCCATACCACATTGGAATCCATATTATCATGAACAGTCAATGGAAAATTTGTTCCTAACAGGACATAGGGTAAAAAATAACACCCAATGACTGACAGACAAAAAATCAACAGCACATTCTTTTTATGCATCAGCTCTTCCAGCTTCATCATAAAGGTTTTATCTGTTCCCTGGTTTGACAACTAATTGTTTTTATAGAATGAGGTTATTATTCCGGTAATGTGTTCTACGTTCTGTTCCGTCAATTCATAATAAAAAGGCAATCGTAATAAGGTATCCGAATAGTGATCGGACTGTTGTAATTCGCCTCCTTTATGTTTTTCGCTATAGAAAGGGCTTTTATGCAGGCTCAGGTAATGGAATACAGAGTGCGCGCCGTTTTCTTTCATGTACTCAATAAGCTTGGTCCGCTCATTTAAATTACCGCATTCAATGTAAAACATATGCGCATTGTTGCTGGCATAGCCTGGCAGATAAGGTAACTTCAATTTCCCCTGGTCCTCCAATCCTTTTAAGGCTTTGTAATACTGCTCCCAGATTTGCTTACGCTTTTGCTGAATATCGTCCAGGTTTTCGAGTTGTGCAAATAAAAAGGCTGCAATGATATCAGAAGGTAAAAAAGACGAGCCAATATCCACCCATCCATACTTATCCACTTCGCCCCTGAAAAAAGAAGAACGATTGGTTCCTTTTTCACGAATGATCTCTGCTCTTTTAATAAACCGGTCATCATTAATGACCAACATGCCACCTTCGCCCGAAATAATGTTCTTAGTTTCGTGAAAGGAAAAAGCGGCCAGATGACCTATTGAGCCAAGTGGTTTATCTTTATAATAAGAATCGATTGCCTGGGCAGCATCTTCCACTACAAATAAATGATGCTTATCGGCCAGTGCCATAATTTTATCCATATCGCAGGCAATACCGGCATAATGCACCGGTAAAATCACTTTGGTGCGTGGTGTTATCAGGGCTTCTATAGCATCACTATTAATATTGGGGTTTTCTTTGGAGCTATCAACAAATACAATATTAGCGCCTCGCAATACAAAGGCGTTTACGGTTGATACAAAGGTGTAGGACGGCGCGATCACTTCATCACCTTCTTTAATGTCCAGGAGAATAGCTGCCATTTCAAGGGCATCGGTGCAGGATGTAGTAAGGAGTACTTTTTTAAACTTGTACCTGTCTTCAAAAAACTGGTGGCATTTTTTTGTAAATAAGCCATCGCCCGAAATTTTCATAGACTTAACTGCCTCCGAAATGTAGGCTGTTTCTTTTCCTGATAAATATGGTTTATTAAATCCTATCATTTAATTTGCATTGGTTAGTTATACTCCAGTTCTTTCTCGTACACTTTTGTTAATGTATACCTTTGGGGGTCCTGCTTAAACAAAGTTACTTTTGAGGCGTTGCTTTTAAATACTTCGGCTTTGTATTTTACGCTGCCTGTTTCTTTGGTTGAAACGTAATCGTACTTAACCAAAAAATTAATATGATCCCTTCCAAACCCCTCTTCGTGAAACGCCACAGGATCGGCGACACCCTTGATAAGGGCCCGTCGGTATTTTAATGTTTGTCCAAAGTAAAGCATGTCGGAATTATGGTTTGTAAACAGCAGTATATCAAATCCAAGGTAGTTCAATCGCTGACCCATCGTATCAATAACAGGCACCAATTGCCATTGGTTATTCACCCATTTTTTAATCACCATAAAATTATCGCCCATGGTAAGGTCTTTGTTATTAAACACCACGGGTATTTCCATGCCAACGCGTTTGCAAAACTTTGTGTAATGCGCTGCATAAGACATAACCGAAGCATTATTTTTAAAAGCATATTTAAAAAAAGAATTATTGGCCGAAATAAAAAGAACTGTGCATATGAAATAAAAAGTGTAAACAACCTTTAATAAGCATTCATTGGAACTTGTTACAAAAAGCGGTTCATCCTTTTGAAGCGAATCGTCGAACGAAATTTCGCAGGAGTCCATCAATTTGTAACGGTGTTGCGCAATAAGTTTATAGACATATGGACCGATTTGTGTTAGTTTTCCAAGCCACAATAAAGGATAAAAAATGCATAGCGCCGGGTTTTTAGCGAACATGAGCAGATAGAGGTCGTAGCCTTTAAAGATCTTCTCATTGTAAAAACCTACCATAAAAGTTTTCACTTCCCTCTCCGTTAAATCATTCCTGGTATAGAGTTCGTGGTTTTGAGAAACAGGCAGGAAATCATAAATGCCGTTTACATTGATCCACTTAAAAAAGCGCATGGCTTTTTTGCAAAGGTTGCACCTGTCGTCGTACAAGATCTGTATCTTATGTACCGGTGTTGTTACCGGACAAAAGATAATGAGCCAAAGTACCAGCTCCAGGTGAGGCAGGTATGACAAGGAAAGAAAGAACAGGGAGAAAAAGAAAAAAATAAAGCCCCATACTTTTACAAAGAATTTTCCAAACTTAAACAGCAACAGTGGGATCATTAAAATTTGAAAGCAGGATTGAAAAATAATGCCGGTAATGCTCATGATGTCCAGCAGGTTTGGCACAGAAGCTTCAAGGGCCCTGAACCAAAGCGCATGTTTGCACAAAAAAGTATTGGTAAACATAGCCCTGATGGTGACACCATTCATCCAATGTGGGTCCTCAATGTGGAGCCATAAGGCAAATAAACTGCTAAGAGCATATAACATAACACCGATAAAATAGGCGCGTTTCAGTTTCAGTTCATCCATTGCAGTAATGAACGAATGCAATTTTGTGATCCATTTTGAAGCGGCGGTATTTTTTGAAACTATAAAACGGTCGACCGAATAATACTGCCCCGCGTTTGCCAGGAGCATAACGATTAATAAATTAATGGCAATGGTGGAGCCAAGTGTATTGACAGCCAATTTACCGTCGAGAAATGGAATAAGGATTAATACAGTAACATTTGCCAATGGCGTAAACAAGCCTATGGTGAATAAGACCGTCATTATTAAAAACAGGATGAGAAGAATTGTAGAATTGCTATAGCCGTACAAATAAACCTGTGAAATGAGCAGTTCGAAAAACCTGATAAAAATAACAAGGCCGGTAATCATTCGTAACAAGGCAATTTTACGCAGCTCGTTGGCAATAACATAGCTTTCGCTAAAAAAGCGTTTTGTAATAAGAGAATCTATTGCCTTAAACATTATTCTGAAATAAGCTGTGCCAGGCCAAAACCTGTTTTTCCGTAACCATTACCGTTATACAGCATATAGGTTTTATTATTGAGATCGAAGACTGATGGATAACATATCATTTCACTGTCCCAACCCGAAGCCGATACATCAATTCCTGCGGTTTCATCTTTCCTGGTCCATTTTTTTCCATCGCCCGATTCGGCATAACCGATGCGGTAAGTTGTAATATCCTTGTTGGCCCTGTAGGAATACCACATTTTATAGCCGCTGCCTGTTTTCACAACCCAGGGTTTTGACAAGGCATATTCGTTTTGGTGCATTAATGGAATATGAATTTCATTGCTGCGAACCCATGTCTTCAAATCTTTGCTTTCGGCATACTTAATCACATGTTGCATCTCACTCTGGTCTTTGCCCCAGGACAAGTTTGAACCGTACCACATTTTATAAATTCCGTCATCAAATAAAACAGAAGGATAAGAGATGCTGTAGGGATCTTCATGGCTTCGGTCCATTAAAGGCGCCAGGTTGCATTTTTTAAATTCGTGGTTAATTGAATTGGCTTTGGCCATACCTATGGTATTGAGCCATGGCACCGTTACTTTTAAGTTCCAGCCCAGGTAAAACAAATACAGTTCACTCTCTTTTTCAACCAGGTATCCCATGGCCGTTCCACTATCATCAAACAAACCCAAAGCGCCCGGGGCTAAAACAGGTTTTGAAGACACCTGGATGATTTTATGGTTATCTAAAAAATCTACATCCACATAACCAATATGCGACAGGTTGGCCTCGGTACGGCAGGTAAAAAAAACACGCACGATCTCCTTTTTACGATCAAGGATATAAGGAACAGGGTTGGCGGCATGAGACCACATCCAGTCATACTGTTTATCGGGTGCAAATACCTGTTTTATTTTTTCCCAGTTCATGATACCGTTTAATTGATCTTTTCGTCAATAACGTATTTAGGCCTGTTCTTGGTTTGCTCAAATGTTTTTCCCAGGTAGATACCAACCACGCCAATTCCGGTAAGGATAATGCCGGTTGAAAACAATAGCATGATAATAGTACTGGCCCAGCCTGACAAGAAGCCATGAACGAAATACATGATAACAATAGCCAGGATTGACAAGAATGATACGGCTGATATGGTTAACCCGATAGTGACAAAAATTCTCAGGAGTTTATCCGATTGGGAAACAATACCGTTCAGCGCATGTTTCATTAATTTTGAAAACGTGTAACTGCTTTTTCCCTCAAAGCGCTCTTTATGTTCTATAGAAAGGTAACAATGGTTAAAGCCCAGCCACCTTAATACTGATAAGTAATGGCGGTGATAGTCGTTATAGGCCTTAAAGGCATTGGCTACCTTGCGACTGATGATGCTGTAAGCACCCACATTGTTATGCCCTTTGTGCGATTTATTTTCAATAAGGTAATTGAATACCGCATTAAAAACAGAAGCGGTGATGTTTTTAAAGAACGAATGTTTCCTGGATTCTTTCAGGGTATAAACAATATCGTATCCTTCCTTTATTTTTTGGTACAGTTGGGGAATATACTTTGGATCGTCCTGAAGGTCGCAATCCATTACTATCACATAATCGCCCTGCGCCATATCAATTCCCGCGGTAATGGCAAAATGCTGCCCGAAGTTCCGGCTAAGCTTAAGGCCTTTCACTTTTGGATTGTTGCTGCAGTTTTGTTTTATCTTTTCCCAGGACTTATCAGGCCCACAATCATCCACCAACACGATCTCATAATCCACATCCATTGTTCCCAGTACGGAAACTAATTGTTTCACCAGCTCATCAATGGTGAGCTCTGCTCCGTATACCGGACTAACAACAGATAGTAATGGTTTCATGTTTTAAAGTTTAATGTCTGAACTTGACTTGTCCAATTTTGTTGAGCGTGCAGGCACATACACTTCGCCAAAGCCGGTGCTTTTGGTAATAATGCTGCCGGCGCCAATAATGTTCTCTTTTCCAATCTCAACCTGGTGGCCTAATGTGGAGTTGACTCCAATAAAGGAATTTGAGTTAATGATGCAGTGCCCTGACACCACCACATGGGAGCTGATGAAATTATGATCGTGAATGGTTGAATGGTGCCCAATGTGGTTGCCGCTCCATAAGGTAACATTATTGCCAATCTTTACAAAAGGTTGTATGGTGTTGTCTTCAAAAATAAAACAATTATCGCCATGCTGGTAAGGCGTAAGGTAGGAACATTTAGAGCTTACATATGATACCAGCTCATAACCCAGGGCTTTTGATTCATGGTATTTTTGTTCCCGGAATTTATTAAGATTGGCATAGCTTACCGCAATGAATAGTTTGAATTTTGAAGGCGGATATTTTGCCGGAAGTTCATCAAAAGGAACAACCGGTAATCCTTCAAACTCTGTTTCCTTCACATATGCCCTGTCAACCGTAAAGGCCACTACTTTGTAATTGCTATCGGTTTTAAAATAATAATTAGCTATCTGGGCAATATCTCCCGAACCAAATATAACGATCTCTTCCATGGTTATTTTTTTACGCTGATTGAAAATTCATACAAGGGGTAATCGTGTTTAAGGGCCACCCATTTCGAAAAATGGCGTTTGCAATGATCGAAAATAAATAAAGGATCGGCATAGTACAGGTAATCCTTCATGTATTCGGCATCCGAATATTTTGTGAGCATATTGAACGCAAAACCTTTAGTGGATTTTTCGTTCATGGTATTCAATGTTTCCAAGATGTAAGCCAGCCAATCGGCATCGTTATTTCCAAGCCTGACATTAAAAATACCGCTGGCAATGACAAACTCGGCGGCAGGCACTTCTTTAATATCGGTAAACCATTTGGCATTGGTATCTGCTTTATGGGTTTCCTTAGCGTTAACGATCATCTCTTCGGAAATATCATAACCGTAAAATGTAAAGTCAGGCGCCTGGGTTTTATAAAAATCGAACATGGAACCAAAGCCACAACCATAATCAATCACCGAAAAGGGTTTTGAATAATCAATGTTGCCTGATAAAACCTCGAACCGCAGTTCCTGTGATTCAACCGAATTCCAGTCGACACCCTGTGGGGTCATCCCGTTCTTTAAAATCTTATCGGTGTAATAAGAGTTTACGTCATTTAAGATCTTTTCGTTTTTCATTGGAAGGTTTTCATGTATGAAGGAGCCTTAGCACCTGTATTAAAAATAAGATCCAGGATAGTGACGCCATGTGTAAATTCGCCATGCAGTTGCGCGTATTCCGGGTATCCCGAATAATCAAAGTAGTGCACATGAATGTTTTTTTCGGCAAATTGATTTTCATCCATATAGTTTTTTGCAGCCGGGCCCGAGTAATAATCCGTTCCACCCAACTCAGCGCATATGTTCACCAAGCGTTCTGTTTTTTCTTCGGCCAGGGTAAATTCGCTCGAGAGTTTAATGGGTGTTGTAATACCCAGAAATTGATTAATGCCTGAAATAAAATGCAGGTTCACATCGGTAAGGTAGTCGAAGCTACAGTTAAGGTACATCTCTTCGATGAAAGGAATAACTTCTTTGTAGCAAGCTGCGCCAGAATAGGATTGTTTTATAACGCTCAGGTGCGACTTGTTCCAATTCTTATCGGCCACTTTTGTTTCATTGATCTTTTGGAAAAATTTTCCGCTTACCTCCACCGGTATGCTCAGCCATTTTATTTCGGCCGCGGTTTTTATCTGGTTGCGGTTTCGCCAGTCGCGCTTGGTATATTGCATATCGTCATACACTACAAATACATCGCACAGGTTTATGGCATCAAAATAGCCTTTCCAGGGAATGTAATTGGATTGTGTGATGAGAATTTTTTTCACCTCAGCTTGCCGGAGAAGTTTAAATGGCTAATAATAACTCCTTTGGTAATTTTACTTTAATGGACTGCCCTATGCTCTCGAGCATAATTTCAATAAAACGGCCTTCTTTACTTTCTATGACAATCCCTTCTATGTTTCGCAGAGGCCCTGAGGTTATTTTTACTTTATCGCCTTCGCTGTATGCTTTGTTGCTTTGACTGACATCGAGCTGGTAACCAAGCTCTATGAGTTGCTTCAGGCGTTCAATCTCCACTTCGCGCACAATGCCAATAACGCCATTGACTTTTACAAAGCTTACAACGCCCCGGGTTTGAAGTACTTTATCATTTTCGGTAACATCGGTCTTTACAAACACATAGCCATTTAGCAAGGGAAGCTCAACCATTTTTTTACGATCGCTCCATTGCTTCATTGTTTTTTGCAAGGGCACATAAGCGTGAATGCCTTTACCAGTAAGCAATTCGCTTACCTTTTTTTCGGCTCTTGAGTTTACGTACACCGCATGCCATGTTTTTTCCATCTCACAAAACCTTGCTGTTATTTATGGCTCCGCCCCCTCAGTCACATAGACCAAGCCGGGCAAATAGGGTTATTATATTTTTATTTACTCCAAAGGAGTAAATAGGTATTCATTTTTTGTTCTGTTTCCAGCGCTTCTGCCTTGGAAGCATATGTTCTTACGGTCACTTTCCGCGACACTTCCTTCTCCACTTTCCCCAATAAGCGTTCAAGGTACTCATGGTTAATATTTCCAATCAGCACCAATTCAATTATCTCATCATTTAAGCCTTTAGCCAGATTTCCGGCCAAATAAGCATACTGTAAATCACCTAATTTTAAGATTATTTCCTCAATGATTTTGTCGATTCCGAAATACTTTTTAACCAGGCTATGTAGATCATTAAAGAAGGAATTGGAGGTATTTACCTTAAAAATCTTTTTATTTCCCTCGGCAGAAGCATAAAGCAGCCCCGCTTCTTCAAAACGGTTCAGTTCAATGCGAATGGAGTTGGTTGATTCCTGGAACTCGTCCTCCAGGTTCCTTAAATAAGCCGTGTTGTTACTGTTTAAAAAGAATTTAAGCAGCAATTTGATCCTGGTTTTGGAAGATATTAAGGTTTCAATCATAAATTGAGTAACAAAATTACTCGTTTTTATGAATTTTGCAAGTAATACTTTGCTATTTCATTGGTTTCCTGTGGTTTAATCCTGGTAATGAAACCTGGATCCTATTTTCCTGATAGGATTTTCAAAATATTTAAGGGAAAGGGTGCAGATAACATATACCAGGGCAATAGAAACAAAGGTTGCGCCTACTTTATCCCAACCGTCTATTAAGGGTTTGGATTTAAACAGGAAACCATGTACCATGCAATTAACTACCTGGTGAAACATATAAATGGCATATGAAATTAAACCTGTATAGGTGAAAAATCTTAGATTAAGTATTTTGCTTAATGATGGAATTTTTCCTTCGAGTATTGCCCACATGGCACCGGTATAAAATATACCTAATAGGGTGAATTTACATACATGGTCGGTGCCGATATTAAGCGCAAGCAGCACAAAAATTAATGCAATGACCGATAAGATTATTTTGGTATGCCTGTTTAAGAATTCCCGCCATTGATCGGAGCGCAATAAAAAGGCTAACAGTACTCCCCAGAAGATGGAGTCCATCCTACCGGGAAACATCATGTAGGCGGCATAGGATCCGTATTTTGCTAAAAGGAAATACCTTATAAACGGCGCTATCACCAGGCCTGTAATAACAAAAAACAGAGCCGAACGACGCCCTAAAAATAAAAACACAAATGGCATCAATAAATAAAATTGTTCCTCAACCGACACCGACCAGGTAACGGCAACCCACAATGGGCCTGAGTTGTTTTCCAATCCAAAAAAATAACTCTGCAAATAGGTAAAATAGGTCCAAACAGGATAAGGATGTTTAAGAAGGGCCTGATGTGTCCAGGGCACGTTTACCATAAAATACAACCCGATAGCGAAGCTGATGATTAACACATAGTAGATTGGGAATATGCGACAAATCCTCCTGATGAAAAACACCTTAATAAAGTTCCTGCTTTTAAAACTATCGATGATAATGCCTCCGACCAAAAAGCCGGAAAGGACA
The DNA here is from genome assembly GCA_048498515.1 of Bacteroidota bacterium. GTDB lineage: Bacteria > Bacteroidota > Bacteroidia > B-17B0 > Aurantibacillaceae > UBA4416. The sequence goes on from JBEHXV010000003.1 coordinate 147,185, forward strand.
TAAAAAAGGTCGACACCGCTCACAAACAATACCTGCACAATATTTAACAGTGCCCCCGCAAAGCCTGTAGGTTCATGTGCAAGCAGGCCAGTAAAATAATGATGGATCAATACCAGCAGACAGGCCACACCTCTTAAACCATCAAGTTCCTTTATATTTTTGGGATAACCTTTAATGAGCATACATCAACCGGCTTGTTCTGTTTAATTATTCTTATACCAATTAATGGTTAGGTGCATGCCATTTTCAAGATCAACCAAGGGGCTGTATCCTAAAAGGTGTTTTGCTTTATCGATATTAGCAAGACTGTTTTTTATATCGCCCTTTCTTTCTGCTTTATAATCAGGAAGAATGGCACTGTTTAATTTATCTTTAATGAGGTGAAACAATTGATTGAGGCTTGTAGACGAGCCGTAAGCCACATTATATACCTGGTTTACAGCTTCCTGGTTTTGTGTTGAAAAGGCCAGTACATTGGCATATACAACGTTACTCACAAATGTAAAATCTCTGCTCGTAGAGCCATCGCCAAATATAGATGGGGTAAGGCCTTTTAACAAGCTTGAAATAAAGATAGGAATTACAGCCGCATATTGCCCGTTTGGATTTTGTTTGGGGCCATACACGTTAAAATACCTGAGTCCTATAATTTCCATTTGATAGGATTTAGAAAAGACATCGGCATACAGCTCATCTGCTTTTTTTGATACAGCGTAAGGCGACAACAAATTCCCTGTGATATGTTCCTGCTTTTCTGCACTTTTATCATCCCCGTATACAGAGGATGAAGAGGCATACACCACCCGTTTTACTTCCCGATTTTTAGCGGCAAATAAAACATTTACAAATCCTGAAACGTTGGCCAGGTTAGTTGCCATAGGATCCGTCATACTCCTTGAAACAGAACCCAGCGCGGCATTATGAAAAACACCATCAATGTCTTTACAAGCTTCAAAACAGGTATCGTAATCCGTAATATCGCCCATTATGAACTTAAAAGCGGTGTTCGACTCAAATTCGCGGATATTATCCTTGCTACCCGTTGATAGGTTATCCAATACCCTTACTTCTTTAGCCCCATTGCTCAACAAATAAGATGTAATATGCGAACCAATAAAACCGGCTCCGCCTGTTACTAAAAATTGTTTCCCTTTAATGGCTTCTATAACGGGTATGATTGGCTGCACAACTATTTTAATGGATTAATTTTATGAGTATGATCGGAATACTATTGCTTTTTTTGACTGTAGCCATATCCGTAACCATAGCCATAACCATACCCGTAGCCATACCTTGAATAATAATATTTGCTGCGACGGCGTTTCACCGCATTCAGGATCAGGTAAACATCCTTAATGGAATTATCGACCACCATTTTATGGAAGAGGTTAAGGATTTTGGTGCTGGCAAAGCGTGTATTAATTACAAATAAATTAATATCGGCATACTGCATCAGGTACAGGGCATCGGATAACATACCGGCCGGAGGAGTATCAATTAATACATAATCGTAATTGGCCTTTGCATAATCTATCAGTTCTTTTAAGCGATCTGATAATACAAGATCGGACGGGTTTGGAGGAATAGGTCCTGAAAGGATGGTGTATAGATTTTTCACCACGGTTGGCTTCACAATCTCATCCAGCGTGTTTGAACCGATCATGAAAGTACTGATGCCGATATCCGCAGTCATTTCCAGCGCCTTCTGGATACGCGGTTTGTGAAGGTCAAGCTCCAGCATGAGTACTTTTTTGCCGCCTTTTGCTAAAATAGCCCCAAGGTTAATGGTTGTAAAGGTCTTCCCTTCCCCGGGTCCGTTTGAGGAAATAAGGATTGTTTTTTTACTGGAATTTAAAATAACGTATTGCAGGTTTGTTCGGAGGGTCCTGAATGCTTCAGATATGTAGGAGTTATGGTTCTCCTCAACCGCAAAGCCTTTGTCTGATATGCCTTTTTGTATAGGCAGGTCGCCAATAACAGGCAGGAATGTTTTTTCTTTTAATTCCTCAACCGACTCGATGGTGGTAAAGAACAACAGCCTGATGACAATGACGATAAGCGATACGGCCAATCCAAAACCCAGGAAGGTGGAAACGATCTTTTTTGTATCGGGACTCACAATCCCTTTATTTCTGGAACTGTCAATGACCTTAATTTGCGGCACAATGGATGCCTTGGCAATCTTTGTGTTGGCTCTGCGTTCTAATAAAAAGGTGTAAAGGTCTTCGTTAACATTTACTTTACGCTGAATGTTGAGCACATCTCTTTGTTTTTGCGGCAGGTTCCTTATCTCTCCTTCATAATTATTTACCTCGCCCTTAAAGTTCTCAATGATCTTGTAGGTGGCATTACGGGAGTTGTTGAGATAAATAAGCATGTTTTGCTTCAGCTTATTCATGTTTTCCCTGGCCAATATAATGTTGGGATTGTCTTCTTTCGAAAAGTTGAATTGCGTGTTTAAGGAGATTTGTGAATTATACAGCTCATTAACCGATGTTTTTAAAAACTCATCGTCATCCACCAAATACACATTAGGCGGTAAGAACTGGGGATCTTTATCTTCAATAATGTATTTCTCCAGGTCATTAATGGCATCTATCTTTAAATTCAACTGGGTAATTGTCCCGTCAAATTTTGAGAGCTTGCTAAAGTAATCATGCTTTTCCCATTCGAGGTCGAGGATGCCTTTTTCCTTTTTATAGTTTTGCATGGTATCCTCAATTTCTTTGAGCGATGTGCTCACTTCGCCTAACTGAATATCAATGTAGCTAATGGTGCGTTCGTTGATCTCAAATTTTGAGTTCACCGATTCATTAATATAAACCTTTGAAAGTGTATCGAGAATAAGAATGGCGCGTTCCGGGATAATATCCTCCAATGTTAAAACCAATACGTTTGTGTAGTCGGGATTCTCAACCTTAAGGGCACTTTGGAAAGTATGCACTAACCTATCGAGGTTGTGTACTACTATCTGATAATCGAGCTTCGATAACTGAACACTGGTATTCCTTACAAAGTTAGCTTCCCGTTTAATGCTCAGGCTAAAATCGATGTCAACAAAATCTTCATTGAATTTTCCTGTTTTAACAATTTCAGAACTCCCTATCTGATATCTCAATTCATACCGGTCATAATCCAGGATCTTAAAATTGATGGGGTTTTCGACGAGTTTTGGATTAATGTTATTGACGTGCACTTCGAAGGGCGTTCCGGCAAATTGCTCCGATGTTTTAACCCTTCCTACCAGGAAATAGGACACTTGCAGCCTTTCCTTCAGTTTTTCTACAGTTTCTTTCATCAGGTCAAAGGAGGTAATGATCCTTATCTCATTGGAATTATCGACAAAAGAACGGGAACCGCTGTAAAAAGAACCATCGGTAATAACGCTTCCCCTGTAATACTCATCGTTTGATTTTAACAACTCCACAGAGGCCTGGTAAATGCTGGGAAGTTTGTACACATAAAAATAACCAACAATAAAAAAAATAGGCAGGATGATGAAGGGGATATACCAGTTTCTAGATACTATTCTCCAAATTATTTTAAAATCGTTGCCTTGTATAGGGGAAGTATTCTTCTTCTGATCCACGAAAATTGATTATTTAATGCAAATATAATTATTTGGCATGATTTTTACATAACAATTGTCGTTCCATTAATTTTATTTATATTTACAGGCATTAATCAATAAAATGAATACCAGGTATATCTATTTAACATTCTTCATTATTTTGGGTTTTACCTTTTGTATTGCCGGCCCGCCACCGCCACCATCCGGCGGAACTCCTGATTGCTGGCCACCACCCTGTGTACCCATTGATGGTGGAATATCACTACTGATTGCTGCCGGAGCAATATATGGCGGTAAAAAACTTTACAACAAAACAAAGAGCAAAAATAATTCTTCCTTATAATCACACACCCCGCTACCAGCGGGGTTTTTTATATGCTTCCAAAAATATTAAAAAATAAGTTCCAGGTGTTTATTGTAAAAGCAGCTTTGCTCTACAGCCTTTGTTACCTGGTATATGAGTTTTTTATAAAGCGCTACACCCTACTCGATCAGCTTTTTATAAGGAAGATCATCAATCTTTGCTCATGGTTGCTTGAGTCGTTTGGTTATACAACATTTGCCAGCCGCGAAACAAACGATTTCCAGGTATTTGGCATCGACGGTTCAAATGGCGTGTGGGTTGGCGGCGGTTGCAATGGTATAACACTTATGTTCCTGTTCGGGATTTTTGTGATTGCTTATCCCGGAAGTGTTAAAAATAAACTGTGGTACCTGCCATTAGGGATCCTCATTGTACATGTGGTAAACATTATCCGGATCATTGCATTGGCTATGATTGCTTATTACGCGCCGGAGTACCTGAACTTTAACCACACCTACACGTTTACGTTCATTGCATACAGCATTGTATTTGGCCTTTGGATGTTGTGGGTAAATAAATTCTCAGAAACCAAACTGAATGAAAAAAGCGCTTAATTATGGTTTATACCTGCTTGTTTTTGCCGTTCTTGGTTTTAGCCGGGAGTTCCTGTTTGTAAACATGAATAATCAGCTTTACAAGCTGTATTATGGCAATTCAAAGGTCCCGCTCCCCTCAAGTATCCGTTTTATTGAAGCTTTTGATTACACAACCCTGTATTACCTCAAGTATCCTTTAACACTGGCTTACTACCTGGCCTATTTCCTTACCAGTTATTTTGCCGTAAAAACAATTTGCGGTGACAAAAAATTTAGCAAATGGATTACTTATATTTATGCAATATTATTAATATTGTCTTGCGTTTCAATGGCCTACAACTACATTATGCATAATCAATTAAACGGCGATGAATATACATTTAGCCGTTGGCTTATGGGTATTGCCCAATCGCCACTGGTTGCATTCTTTGTGATTGCTTCAGGCGCATTGTATCAAAAATTTAAAACCGATCACTAAACTTATACCACTATGAAAAAGGACACTGCCATCTTTAAACTGATAACAGAAGAAAAACAACGCCAGACAAGGGGAATTGAATTGATTGCCAGCGAAAATTATGTGAGCGACCAGGTAATGAAAGCGATGGGCAGCGTATTAACCAATAAATATGCCGAAGGATTACCGGGTAAGCGTTATTATGGCGGTTGCGAAGTGGTGGATAAGGTGGAGCAAATTGCTATTGACCGGGCAAAGGAACTGTTTGGCGCGGCATGGGTAAATGTGCAACCACACTCAGGCGCTCAGGCCAACGCAGCGGTTATGCTGGCCTGCTTAAAACCGGGCGACACGATCCTGGGCTTCAACCTTTCGCATGGTGGACACTTAACACATGGTTCGCCGGTAAATTTTTCGGGTAAGCTATACCGCGCTACGTTTTATGGCGTAGAGGAAAAAACCGGCAGGGTGAATTACGATACGGTTGAAGAAACCGCTAAAAAAGAAAAACCTAAAATGATCATTTGCGGCGCATCAGCCTATTCGCGCGACTGGGATTATGAGCGACTGCGCAAAATAGCGGATAGCGTTGGAGCCATTCTCCTGGCTGATATTTCTCATCCATCGGGATTAATTGCAAAAGGAATTTTAAACGATCCTTTACCGCATTGCCATATTGTAACTACCACTACCCATAAAACACTGCGCGGACCAAGAGGCGGCATGATTATGATGGGCAAAGATTTTGAAAACCCAATGGGCGAAAGAACGCCTAAAGGCGAATTAAAAATGATGAGCGCCTGCCTGGACATGGGAGTTTTCCCGGGTACACAGGGAGGACCGTTAGAACACGTTATTGCAGCAAAAGCGGTAGCTTATGGCGAGTGTTTAACCGACGAGTACATGCTGTACTGTGTGCAGGTTATTAAAAACGCGCAAACCATGGCCAAAGCGCTGGTTGAAAAAGGATACAAGATCATATCGGGCGGAACAGACAACCATTGCATGTTGATTGATTTGCGCAGCAAAGGCCTTACAGGAAAAGAAGCCGAAAAAGCCCTTGGCGACGCAGACATTACTGTGAATAAAAACATGGTACCGTTTGACGATAAATCGCCGTTTGTAACCTCTGGTATTCGCATTGGTACACCTGCCATTACAAGCCGCGGGCTTAAGGAGAAAGATTGCTTAAAAGTGGTTGAGTTTATTGATGCCGCCCTGAAGCATAAAGACAATCCAAAAGAACTGGCTAAGTTGAGAGGAAAAATAAATACCATGATGGAAAAATATCCATTGTTTAAGGATTAGTATCCTCAACCAATAACAACAAAATAATCGTCACCCTGTCACGACGCGTCGTGACAGCATGACTTTAAACTAAAAGCCCCAACTGTTTAAACAGTTGGGGCTTTTTATTAGTGTTACTCTTATTATTTCTGAATCTGGTTTGCCGGAGCTACAGATGGTGTTGCCGGAACAGTAACCGTAACAATGGTTGATAAGCCCGCCTTAGCCTGTGCATGATCCGGCTTCAGTTTCAGGCATTGCTCCCAGTAGTACTTGGCTTTGTCGTACTGTTTCTTTTGGTAGTAAGCGCCTCCTAAATTGTAAAATCCTTCAGGGTTCAACTTATCCAGGATAATGGTCTTATTTAACTCATACACCGCGCTATCCAGCTGGCCACGTTGTGCAAGCCTGTAACCACGGTTTAAAAGGTCGTTATAAAACACAATATAGTAGTTCTTTAAATAAGGATTGTTAGGGTATAATTTTTCGGCCTGTTTCCAGTAAAACAAGGCATCTCTGTCCCTGCCCAATTTATAGCTACCCAAGCCTAAGTTCAGGTAACCATTAACGTAACGTGGATGTAATTCAATGGCATGTTTCAGGTATTTCAATCCCTTTTCAAGGAAGGCAACCCGTTTTTTATTAAATTCCTTCGTGTCCACAGAGTCTACGTGATAGGTTTCAATAGAACCGAATTTCGGCTTCAGGCTATGGCTCAGTTCATCTAAAAGGCCATCTGTTTCGCCCTCCGCTTTGCTCAAATCCCTTAACTGGGTCAGGGTTGAATCGTATGGATTTGATACGAAGGTTTTGGTGTCGGACAAATCGATGTAACGCGCACCGGCATTACCAAGAACCAATACAGAGTTTGGCATGGTCTCTACATCTTTCAAGAAAAGGGTAATGTCGTTTTTCCAATCCCAGTTCCTTTCCCATGTTTTAAACCCATACAATAAGGTCATGATACCAAGCACACTGAACAAGGCAAGACGCTTGGTACCAAGACTCATTGATTCCGGTAGCTTCTCTGCTCCCTGCAAAATAAACCAGGCAAGAGCAATTGCAAAACCAATGGTTGAATGGAATAATAAACGTTCGCCCATGGTAGCACCAATGTCCATAAGAATGTTACCAATCATTAACAGGAAGGAGAAATAAACCGCGATGGCAAAGCCCAGGATGTGTTTTTTTATCACTAATCTGAAACCTGCATAAGCAAGGCCCAAATGCAGGAAGATGGATACAATGGAATCCCAGCTAGTAAAATGGCGGTACTCAATGGTATTGTATGAGTAATCGGACGATAAAGGGTGAGGCAGAATGCACAACTTTAAGTATTTTAAAAGAACAAAGGCTTTTGACATAAAACGCTCCTCGCCTGTTGCCAAAAGGTATGGGTTATTGAGGATCTCGGTATCAGGTACACCAGGTTTTAATTTTACCGCTACCAAACGCATTCCTAAATAGAAGAGCATGATGAAAAAGCTCCAGCTCATGAGCGTTACATAATCTTTCTTTTTGTTTGCGCCCAGGGCAAATATGCCAATACCCAAATAAGCGAAAGGAAATAGCCAGAAGGCAGAGCCCGGCTTTTGCCCGGGTTTTAGGTTAATATCGGATTCACGTTTAATGTAGAGCATGATAATGGCGCAAACAACGAACGCGAGACCTATGTACACGATCTTCTTAAATTCATCGGATTTGAAATAGGTGTTAAGATCAACATCCAGTTTATTGAACACGTATAAAGCAACCGGCATTAACACCAATAATACAACGGCGTATTCTTTTGATAACAGCGCAAGCAAGAAGTTAAAGGAAGCCCAAAACAGGGTTTTCGCTTTTTTATCCTCAACATACCTGAACGAATAAAAGAAGGTGAGTGATATAAAGATCAGGGAAAAGATCTCATCCCGGCTTTTGACATTGGCAATGGCTTCGGAGTGAATAGGATGCATCAAAAAGATAAGCGCCGACAGGAAAGCCAGGTCATGGTTATCTTTAAAAATATAGGTTTTAAAGAAAGTAAATAATAACAGAACGCCCAGGATAAAGGTGATGATATTTACAAAATGCCTTAAGGACGCGTTCTTCACCTGGCAATCCACTTCATTATAAACTCCGTCGTCGTTTAAGTCTTCATCCGGATCGTTGATGTTGTTTTGATTCTGATCCCAGCAGTTAAAAGTGTTGGCATCGGTTTTGGCAGGATATAACCCATTTTTGTAAGCGCCAATAAATTCCTGCTCAATAGCAAAACTTACTACGGATAAAGGACGGTAACGACCACCGGCTAATTGATCGGTTGCATTCATCCTGCGGTAAAAACTCTCATAGGCATCTTTGGTCAAAATCCCTTTAATGCCACCTGTTCCTTTGATTACCCAATCGTTTTGGTGAATAATGATCCCGTCATCCAACGCATACTCATTGTTTAGCGAAGTGATGTTGAAGATGAGCCCTAAAAGCACAAGTACAATGTATGGTACTTTTTGATTTTTGAACGGAAAAAAATGGAACGTATTTTTAAGTTCGTTAAAAACAGGTTGTTTTGGGGCCGTATTTTGTTTTGCCATAAATGATGAGGGTGTTATTACACAAATATACTTAAAACTTCAAAAAAATGATTTTTGGAGCCAAAAAATTAGTTAAAAAACAGTAAATTGCCTTTTAGATTATGAAAAAAAGGTCCATACATCACTATATATGGATTGCGCTTGCGGCAGTATGTGCTCTGGTTTCGCTGTTAATTAATTATTACAACAAAACAACTACTATTGAGCTTGCAAAACAGGCCGAAGAACGCCTGCACCAAAAAGAACAAACCGCGCAGGAAGAGCTTGGTTATTTACAGGAGGCGCTTAAGTTTACGAAACCTAAAAAACTGTTCAGCGTTTATAACGACAGAATAGCCGAGCTTTATAAAAAAGAGAGCATCGCGCTTTACGTGTATGAAAACGATAGCCTGGTTTTTTGGACCGATAACCAGCCGGCTGTTGATCTTTATGATTACGCGACAAAAACAAATAATTTATATTTTGGTAACGACCTGCAGCCTGACAACAGTAATGACACAGATACCAACAAATACCTGGCAGAATTTATTAAAATACGAAACGGTTGGTATGAGTACATAAAACTTAAGGAAGGAGCCGGTAAAAGTCAAACCTGCATCGCCCTTATATCCGTAAAGCCTGAATACGATTTTGAAAACAAATACATTAACAATGAATTTAGCGGATGGCTCGAATTGCCCGCAAATACAGAATTAAAAACGGAGTTCAATTATTCCAATCCTGCCATAAAATCCAAATTCGGGAAAACGCTTTTTGAGATCTCCAGGAGCGATGGGGTTTATAAGGACAAAACACTCTCCCTTATCTCAGCCTTGTTTGCGTTTACGGCTCTTGTAGCATTTTTTATTTTCCTGCTTAAGTTTTTAAGGCAACGTTTCAGGAACCGCATTGTTTTTATCTCCGTTTTTAGCGCTTGCTGTTTTATACTAAGAACTGTGATGATCTATTTTAAAATGCCAGAGGTTTTTTACGACACAGGTGTGTATGATGCCAGCATTTTTGCCAACGCTTCGTCGTTTTACTTTACCTATATGGGCGATGTGCTGATTAACAGTTTTCTGTTGTTTTTCTTTTCGGTCATTGTTTATAAATCAGGTATTAAGATCAATTACGGTTTACCGGTTAAACTCGGTGTCTATTTTTTAATCGCGGCAGGGCTCTTGTATTTTTCATACCAGATCCGCATCTTAATTTTCAGCCTGGTCAACAACTCAACCATTTCCTATAATATCAATGAGTTGTTCAACTTTAGCGGATATAGTTTAATAGCGCTTACATCGGTAGGCATGATCATGTTTGCGTTTTATTTACTGGTAGAAAAAAGCATGATCCTAGCCATACAGGATACAGCTGAAACCAAAAAATTAGTGTTTGTTTTCTTTATCGCTTTTATACTCTTTAGTTCATTGTTCATATCGGGCGCGTTAAGCATTTGGGAATACGTTTGGCCCGCTCCTTTAATTATTATTTCGTATTGTTTACGCAAATACAAAGCATCCTATAATTTTATAAATCTTGGATTAATCATCCTGGTAAGTACATTTATTGTGGCCGGACTGTTCAGTAAATATGAACTGTCCAATAAAAAACAAACGTATAATGCCTTGTCGTTAAACTTAACCGACAGGCAGGATGTAATAGCGGAAAACGAGTTCATAAAAATATCCCAGTCCATAAAGAACGATCCCAAGATTAAAAATCTTTTATCGCTATTACCCCTCAGCAGCGAACAACTTGAGCAAAGCATCCGGCAAATTAATTTCAGTGGCTATTTCGAACGCTACGAGGTGATCCTGTCCCTGTTTAAAAACGACTGCACGCCTGTTTTTAAAACAAACGATGTTACTTACGAAAACGAGGACTATTTTAAGCAACAGATAGAGCATGATGGTTTTCAAACCATTTGCGATGAACTGTATTTTATTGATAAGGATAAAAAGCCCATACGCTACATTGCAAAAATACCGATTGAAGACCTCAACAAAAATCCCGACAAGGCCTTTCATTTGTATGTGCAACTGGAGCCAAAACTGGCCACCAACCTGGGTACTTTTCCCGATCTGCTGCTTGATAAATCGCTGGAAAGCAAGCTTGAATCGAAGCAGCTATCGTATGCGGTGTATGGCACCAACAAATTACTGACCTCATTCGGGGAATACCAATATCCATTGTATACCGACAAGGACAATTCTTTTATGGCCATAAAGGATGAGTATGAGCATTATGTGTATTCGAGTAAAAAAGAAGAAACCATTATTATCAGTGATAAAAAATTTGCCTTGTGGCAACAGTTCACTTCCAATTCTTATTTATTCATTTTCTTTTCAACCCTGGTGTTATGCGTTGTTTCTTTCAATTCTATTGTTCTTAAGCGCAACCTGCGGTTCAATTCCTTAAATAACCGCATCCAGTTCATTTTTGTATCCATTGTGGTTTTATCGCTGGCAGGTGTGGTTTGCGGCACCGTGTGGGTGGTAACAACACAGTTTGAAACAAAAAACAAAAAGGAGCTGATTGCAAAATCACAGTCGGTTTTAAAAGAGCTGCAACAAACAGTAGGGCAACAGGACGCGCTGGTTTTTTCTCAAAAAGATTACACCTCCTATACTCTGAAAAAACTGGCGCAGCTTTTCGGGAGCGACATTTCCCTGTTCAACAGAAGAGGTATGTTATTCTCCACCTCGCAACCGGCCATTTATGAGCAGGGGCTGTTGTCAAAATTCATGAACCCCGACGCTTATTCAAGCTTTAAGAAAGAAACCATTGCAAATTACTCTCACAGGGAAACGATTGGCAAATTAAACTACCTGTCGGCCTACATTCCTTTTTACAATAAAAACGATAAGCTTATTGGTTACATCAACCTACCTTATTTTTCACGTCAAAAAGACCTTGAGAAAGAGCTCACAGCTTACCTGACAACGCTCATCAGCATTTACACCATTTTATTTGCCATTACCACCCTGGTAGCGCTTTTGGTTTCCAATTTACTAACCAAACCTCTCAGGATCATTAAACAGCAAATTTCCAGCGTTAAATTTGGCGCTCACAACGAGGCCCTGAAATGGAAATCGAATGACGAGATTGGGAACCTGGTAACGGAGTACAACAACATGCTGGTGAAACTGGAGCAAAGCTCTGAGTTGCTGGCAAAATCGGAAAGAGAGAGTGCATGGCGCGAAATGGCAAAACAGGTTGCTCATGAAATTAAGAACCCTTTAACACCTATGAAGCTGAACATTCAGCATTTGCAGCGCGTGGTAGAAACCAACCCGGATGACATTAATGAACGGGTGACCAAAGTATCGCAAATGCTGATAGAACAAATTGACACACTATCGCACATTGCCACGGAGTTCTCAAATTTTGCCAAGCTGCCAAATGCAACGCTCGAGGTGATTAATGTGTTTGATGTGCTGCAAAATGTTACCAACCTGTTTAAACAAAACACGGCTTGCGACATTAGCCTGAATGGCCAGGACCCTTTATTTATAAAGGCTGATAAAGAACAGTGCTTAAGGATCTTCACCAATCTCCTGAAAAATGCTGAACAATCCATCCCTGAGAACAGGAAAGGAAAAATAACGATTGAAGCCTTTACAAGAGATGCTTCCATTGTTATTCATATTAAAGATAATGGCGTAGGAATTCCTGACGCGATAAAACCTAAATTGTTTACGCCGAATTTCACGACCAAATCAACCGGAACAGGGCTTGGCTTAGCCATGGTTAAAAATAGCGTGGTGTCGTTTAACGGAACCATTGATTTTGAAACCGAAGAAAATAAGGGGACTGTGTTTACCATTGTTTTTCCGAAGGTTTGACTTTACTAAGTTTGAGATTGTTTCGCTCGCGCTCGCAATGACGGCCAGATGTCGCTTCAAGCTGAGTTGAGAAGTGCTTATCAGATTTTTATCCAGAGTTCTCGACTCCGCTCGAATTAACATATTAGCTTCACCCTGAATCAATTTCAGCATGACTTCGACATTTTGAACCTGCGTTTGACAGAACTATATTTTTTTGAGAATATTGGAGTGGGTATTGAACAAATAAATACCATCGGCTTTAGTACATCGTAAGAAACCAAAGCGCAGTTTATCGATTGACTGGAACTCACAATTCAATACCAGTTTGCCAGTGGGGCTAAGCAAGCCCAGCAACTCATTTTGCTTTACTGAATAATACAGATCGTTAAACTCACTGATCTCGGCATTTTTCAGGCTGAAGACTATTTTTCCTGTTTTATCTATCAGTGAACTGTTAACTCCTTTGACAACGAGTGCCAGGCCATTCTCAAAATCGCTGGCTTTGTCATATTCTACCGGTGTTACCGGCTTAAGCTTCCGGTCAACAAAGCCATACTTGTTATTTTTTTGAATGCGGATAATGTCATTTTTTGCAAAGAACAAATTGCTGTAGGTCCCAAAATTGATGCTATACCTGCCATTGGCATCTACCAAAGCCACCTCATCATCTTCTATCAATTTAAAGTATTTGCCATTGGTGTAATAATCGGTTTCAAAGGCCGAATCATAATCATACTCAATAGAAGTCATGTAGCAGCGCTCGGTGGCGCTATAAAAACCATATAAGTTAGTTTTAACTACTAAATAGATACCATTTGTACATACGCCAATATAATCAAAGGCGGGGTCCAGTTCCATAGTGCCGTTCACATGCATCAACCCAAATTTATTTCCTTTTTTAACGATGGCTATTTTATTGGTATCCACATCCGAGATCCAGTCCCATCTGGCAGAAAGCGCCCTGTTATGAATGTCGACCAAGCCATACTGCGACGACATGTAATAGGCGTAGCCATTTTTAAAATTGCCAAGCTTGTTGTACATGAATGGGATGATGATCTCGCCTTTCGCGTTAATGGCGCCGTATACATTATTAAGCTTGCAAACATACAAATTGTCGGAAGGCGCGTTAATATCCTGGTAACCTTTTGAAATGAGCTGACCCGAACGGTTTACAAGGAAATAGGCATTGCCTTTTTTTACAATGGCCAAACCGTTTTTGTAACTTTCTGTTTCGTCGTAATAAAAGCCGGTATTCTTACTTCCTTCTTTATTAATGTAAAAGCAGCTATCGTTTTTACATACTGCCGAAAAGCCTTCCGAAAAAGGCAGCGCATCATCGTACATTGGCCTGATGATCCAATGGCCAAGCGTATCAATAAAACCAAATTTGTCGTCCGTATTTTTAAGAGGAATTAAAACCTGCTGGGCAAGCGCAATTTCTTTTAAAACCGATTCATTGTAAGGATAATCGGGATATTTGCTGACAAACTCGGTTAATTCCTTTTTGTTATAAGCTTTCACCGACAGGCTATACAAGGCTTTCCAGGCATCTTCTTTGGTCCGGTCGGTACTATAATGTTTAACAAAAGAATAAAGGCTGTCGGGGTTATGCAGTTCTTTCGTCAGCTCAAATAATTTCGATTCAGATTCCGCGATCATTGGATTGCTCGGATAATGTTTGATAAAATTTTTAAGGCTGTATGCATCAGACTCGACTACTTTTTCGCGGTATTGAAATTTATACCCTTCGCCTATTGCCGCTTCTTTTAACCACGATTCGGGATACCGGATCACAAAATAGTTCATGCTGTCGCTCGACTGAAAAGACATGTACTGTTTAAACATGCATTCATCCCTGGCATAAAAGGCTTCATCAACAAGGTCTTCGGCAAAATAAAAATGTTCAAGAAACCATGTTATTTTACCAACATCCATCGTCTTTACATATTTTTCAAATCCTTTTTTACCGATCGCCGAGGCCAGGTTAGTAATTGTTTCCCGGCTGATGTGGAAGGAAGAATAGGTACTTGTATCCTTAAACGTTTGATGGCTTATGGCAATGTATTTTGCCGCGCTGTCGGTATTTGAAAAAGGGTTATCGTTTCTGTTGAAAATAGTAGCCAAACCATAGGACGATTCGGCCGGAAATTTGGACAGGGAGCTAAAAAAAAGACTTTTTGCTTTAAAGTAGTCGTAAATGTAAAGCGCGGCATAAGCATCGGAAATTTTGCTGGCAAATCCCCTAACGGCAATACAAATCAATAAAACAGAAACAATTTTTTTCATTAAGTTCCCGTAAAAGTATAAATTTGGGCCTAATAAGACTAAAAATGTTTAGCTCCGGAAAACTGATCTTTGCCTCAATTTTTGCCATAGTATTTATTGGCGCTATGGTTTGGTCGTATAAAAAAGACAGTATTTCTACTAAATTGCACTTCAGAGGGGCCTATAAGACCATTATTTTTATCCTTTTGTTATTCCTGGCTCTTTTTTTATTTGTTAAATTACGTCATTATTTGTAATTTTTCTTTAATTTTAAATACCTTTAGGTTCTTATTACTCATTAAAGTGACCCCTTAACTCATTAAAAGTAATTATATACATGAAAAATCTGTTCATATTTATCTTTCTAACGTCTATCATCAGCGTATCAAAAGCCGGTGTTTTAGTTGTTGAAGGTAAATTTCAAAACAAAAACATTTATATCCAAAATTCGTTTGGAGGCAATGGCGTTGGGTTTTGTACGACCGAGATAAAAGTGAATGGTAAAATTACAACTGATGAAGTAAACTCAAGCGCTTTTGAAATTGACCTGATGGCTATGAACATTAAACCTGGTCAAAAAGTAACCATTGAAATTGTACATAAAAACGATTGCGCTCCGGTGGTGTTAAACCCCGAGGTTTTAAAACCACGCCCAACCTTTGAAGTGTTAAGCATGAACATTAACTCTACAGGTGTTTTAAAATGGACCGCTAAAAACGAAAGTGGTGCCCTGCCTTATGTGATTGAACAATTTAAATGGAACAAATGGGTATATGTTGGCGAAGTACAAGGCGTAGGTAGCCCTGAGAACCATGACTACTCTTTCCAGGTGTCGACTCACAGCGGCGAAAATAAATTCAGGGTAAAACAAATTGGATTAGGTGTTGCTCCAAAAGTATCGAGCGCGGTTATTTTAAACTCAATGACTGAAAAACCTACCTATATTATCAGCAAAGATGGTAAAACCATCCAGTATTCATACGAAACCGCTTTTGAAGTGTATGACGCTTTTGGAACGGTTGTAAAGAAAGGCTTTTCGAACGAAACAAACATAGAGAACATTCCGAAAGGGAAATATTATTTGTGTTATGATAACCAGGTAACAGAGTTCGATAAAAAGAAATAAATTATCAATACAGCATTATAATTAAATCCGCGAAAGCGGATTTTTTGTTTGTAGTTATTGAATGCTGATGACGCAGATGGTTATGTCAGTTATAATTTTGAGATAGGTGGATTGTTTGAAAATCATAAACCGGCATCGGTGAAAATCCGTCAAATCCGCGTCATCTGCGTTCCATTTAATTGACCTTCTTTTTCCGGGACTCAAATACAGTAAAAACTCCGTGCGTTCTGTGGTGAAGAATTATTAATTAGAACCTCAGCCCCATTCCAAACTCGATCCAGTTGTGGAATAAGCGAATCTTGGATTCTTTGATAGGAATGGTGTTGAACTCAGTAATGTAAATGGCATTGGCAAAAAAGTGATCGCCATTATAGCCAAACTGTGCTTTAAAAGTAGCATAGGTGGGAGCATTGATCCAGAAACGTTTTCTGTCGGTTTGCTCATAGCTTTGGATCTGAAATCCAGTTCCAGCCATGGCTACAGGTGTAAAATGGAATTTCTTTATTACGAACTGGTAACCAAACCCTAAGTAAATAATGGTACTGGTAAAGTTGCCATACTTTAATTTATTTAAATTGGGATAATAATCGCCCTGTGTTGGCGGTACAAAGCTGGTATCGGCCTCTATACGCTGGTAACGTTCCGTAATACCCATTAAAAACGATCCGGCACTTTTCTTTTGTCGCTCCCCTTGCGAAAAAGCGGCATTCATGGAAAAGTTGCGGTTAAAGTTAAAACCAATATTTAAACCACCCTCAATAATCCGTAAGCCCGGCGACTGTGGATGACCCAATGAATCTTTATTCCAGTTGGGATAATAAGGCTCATAATTATCGAGGTAAAACCCTTTATAATCCCTGTAAAAAATACCCCATTGAACAACCCTGCCCTGTATGTTGATGTTGATATTACGGAACTTTGTTTCGCCATACTGTTTTTTAAGCGCCGCGCTGGCAGGTAATTGCACGGCCGCCGATATGTATACCTTTTTGATCTTTAAGGAAAGGCCAACTACGCCCGGCATGGCAGGTTTGTATTTAAATTTTTCGCCTTTTCCCAATAAACGGTTACTCACATTGACCGACACTTCGGGGTAAACAAAGCGTGGGCGGATCAAAAAATTCTTAGGGAAGACCTCAATGTTTTCGGGCAGTGTTTTTTCTTTTTTCTTTTCCTTTCTCTCCCTTTTTTCTTTTGGTTTTTTTTCCTTCTTTTCTTTTTGGGCAAGGGCTGTCAGGCTCATAACCATGAGTAAAAAAATGATATGGAGCCTGAAGATCCGCATGACACAAACTTAAAAAATATAAACAAACAGAAGACTGCTTTTGACAATATTATTTGCTTAATTTTACGCCGTAATGATAATTGATGCTCCGGAACAAAAACAACAGGTAAAGCAAAAGTTCAGGCAACTGAAATGTTGTGTTCTGATCCCTACTTACAACAATGCCAAAACCATTGAAGGTGTTATTTTATCATCGATGGAGTATTGCGACGATATTATTTTAGTGAACGATGGCTGCACAGATAATACACCTGAGATCCTGGCAAAATACCCGCAACTGACCGTTGTAACCCATGAGGTGAACCAGGGAAAAGGAATGGGCCTGCGAAATGGTTTTGCCAAAGCGGTTGAACTTGGCTTTGATTATGTGATAAGCATTGATAGCGATGGGCAGCATTTTCCAAAAGATTTCATCACTTTTTTAAATAAGATAGAAGAACAGCCCGGAAGCCTCATTATTGGGGCCAGGAACATGACTGTTGAGAATGTTCCTAACAAAAGTACGTTTGGGAACAAATTCAGTAATTTTTGGTTTTGGGCCGAAACCGGCATTAGCTTGCCCGATACACAGAGTGGTTTCAGGTTATACCCTGTACAGCGTTTAAAAAAGATCTGGTTATTTACGACCAAGTTTGAACTGGAAATTGAAGTAATTGTAAAAGCGGCATGGCGTGGCATACCGGTAATACCGGTACCTGTAAGTGTTTATTACGCTCCGCAAGCTGAACGGGTATCGCATTTTGTACCCAGCAGGGATTCGACACGCATTAGCTTTTTAAATACTTACCTGGTAATACTGGCGCTTTTGTTCTGGCGGCCGGTAATGCTTGTAAGGAAATTCAATGCCAGGAATTTGAAACGGGTTTGGCGCGAAGAAGTAGTTGCGGCTCACGAAAGTGCCGAAAAGAAAGCACTTTCGGTTGGCGTAGGCTTATTTTTTGGCATTGTTCCCATTTGGGGATTTCAATTTGCCCTGGCCATTTTTACCGCCGTATTTTTTAAATTGAATAAAATCATTGTTGGGTTAACTGCACAGATCAGCGTTCCGCCAATGATCCCGTTTGTGCTGTATGCCAGTGTAAAAACCGGTGAATTGGTTTTAGGACAAAAAGTAAATCTTGACTGGAGCAAATTACTCACAATAGAAACATTGAAAAATTTATATGTTTACTATGTAGGCGCCACTGTATTGTCGGTCGTTGCCGGCATAGCAGGCTTTTTAGTCACCTGGATCCTGCTAAAGCTGTTCAGGTACAAACCCACTACCAATGAGCCAGCCGGTTAACCGTTATTTCATTGTCAACAAACCATACAAAATGGTGTCGCAGTTTGTGAGTCCCGACAATGTTAACTTGTTAGGCGATATTGATTTTGACTGGCCTGAGGGTACACACGCCATTGGCCGGCTCGATAATAACTCGGAGGGCTTGTTGATCTTAACCACCAACAAGCGCGTTACCAAATTATTATTTGAAAGCGCCACGCCTCACAAGCGCACTTACCTTGTACAGGTTGAAAAGGTGGTGAATGAAGAACGACTACGACAATTACAAACCGGCATTACCATACGCGTAAAAGGTGGTGGTTACTACACCACAGCTCCCTGCGAGGTACAGATTGTTGAGAAACCAGCCAATCTGCCAAAGCGTGGACATGAGTTCAGGGAAGACCTGCCGCATAGCTGGCTCACCATTACCTTAACGGAAGGTAAGTTTCACCAAATCCGTAAAATGGTGTCTTCGGTTTACCATCACTGCAAACGGTTGATCCGTATTTCCATTGAGGACCTTGAATTGGACGATTTGCCACCGGGAGGTGTAAGGGAAATTGAAGAGGAGGAATTTTTCAGGCTGTTGAAGATTGAGAGCTGGCGGGAATGATTAAATTAGACCATTCAAATTATTACAACAAATGAAAGCTCCATTTGACAACTCTCCTTTGGGAGGCAGATTGGAATGGGTTGAAAAAGTAATGCCTAAAAAGGAAGTGTTTTTTAAAAGCACAGACCTTAAGACATTTGCTTTGCTGCCAGATGAAACAACTTTTAAACGAAGTACCGAGTCTTCCTGGTTTCTTTGCATCTTCAGTTTTATACTTTTAATCTGGCTTGGATTTGAGTTTGTTTCATTGTTTAATGGCTTCACCTATTATAGTTTAGTCCTCATTAAAACTTTAACGTGTTTAGCAGTTATTGCCCTGGAAGCTTTAATTATAAAGGCCACCATTAATCATTTTAAATCTTCGCCTGTAAAATTTACTATTACAAAAGAATACTTTATTTACAACGATATTAAAACTGAATGGTCAGACGTGAAGGGAATTTATGCCGTTTACAGGCAGAACAGAAGTACCGTTCATATGACCATGTTAAAAATTAAATTGTACAACAGAAAAATAATTGAAGTTTATGTTAATGATTTGAACGTACGGAATGAATATGCCCCCGGCATTTTTTCAATCTACAAAACTTATTATGATTGTCACAGCAACCGGGCTGCTACTTAGTTTTTAAAAATTTCCGTAACACAGCCATAATCTTCGTTGCTTCTTCATCGCTTAACTGCATACCAAACTTTACCTGCTTTGTCTGGCAATTAAACATAATTCTCTCCCCTCCCTTTACCCAAAATGTTTGCGAAAACTCATCAGCGATACTGCCTCTTTGAAGTGGAACCAATTCAAGATCTGACATTAAATTCACATCATATTCCTTTATTTTTCCACGTCCGTTAATATCCTGCTGATACAATACTTTCCCGTTCTTTATCCAAAGTTTTTCCTTTCCAAAACGCTTCCACATGTATACACGGGCAATATTAAATTCAAAGTAGAACCAAAATGCCATGAACACAATAACGGTGATCTTGTCGTCGTTGTTGTTGAGCTTAAAGTAACTGGCAAACACGATCATTCCACATACTGTAAAAGCAAGCAGCCATAAAAACATAAGGTTCAGTTTCTTTTTATTCTCGGTGGGCAAAATAACGAGGCTGAAGATGCCATCTTTTATTAAAACCGAACTGCGCTGACCAATGACCTGTAAATTTTCCATAAACCAATTACAGCTTCACTAAGTATTTGCCTTCCATTACCGGGATAACAGGACATTGATTGGCCGTTAAACAATATTTAATGTCGCGCTCCAAATCGAGTTTTGCCAAACGGTTGCGGTGCGATGAGTTTGAAAGGAAATCAAAGAGGTCATTTTTAGCCAATTCATACAGATGTTTTGAGGCTATGGCCGAGTCACAAGTAACTTCGCAAGTTAATTTTTTATCGGCTGATAATTTAGAAACAACAGCTCCGGCAAAAATAGTATCTTCGAGATTGAATTTATTTTTCCAGCCGGCGCATACCAGTACAATATCTTTTTTTTGCGCGGCCAGGTACTCACACAACACATCTAAATTTAAAAAACTGCCTATCAGGATCTTTGATGCCTTGCGGCTTGCTTCGATGGCCTGTGTACCATTGGTGGTAGAAATGGCAATGATCTTTCCTTTTACTTTATTGTTCATATAACCAAAAGGACTGTTACCCAACTCAAAGCCTTCTATCATTTCCCCGTTGCGTTCAGCAGCAGCCATGTAGCCGTTCTTTTGATATTCTTTGGCTTCTTCAACCGTAGCCACAGGGATCATTTTACTGACACCATTATAAAAAGCGGTAACAATGGCCGAGGTGGCCCTGAAAATATCTATCACCACCACGATCGATTCATTTTTATGAAACAGATCATAGGCCTGTGGTGTATAGCAAACTTCAATGTTCATTTTTATTCAGATTAAAGATTAATGATACAAGATTAAAGATCTCGGGGGACCTGTTGTAATCTTTATCTTTTTGTCTAAAATTATTTTTTTAAAAACGGGATCTTGCACACTTTTGCTTTAATGGCTTTATCGCGGATCATGATAAAAATCTCCGTATCGGCCTTTGCAAAATCCTTATTCACGTAACCCATACCAATGGCTTTGTTCAACGTTGGCGACTGGGTTCCGGAAGTTACCTTGCCAATGATGTTCCCATTGGCATCAGCAACCTGGTAATCATGGCGGGGAATACCACGGTCAATCATTTCAAAGCCCACCAGTTTCCTTGTCACACCATCGGTTTTTTGTTTTTCAATCGCAGTCCTGTTTGTAAAGTCTTTGGTGAATTTGGTGATCCAACCCAAACCTGCTTCAATAGGAGAAGTTGTATCATCGATATCGTTTCCGTACAAGCAGAAACCCATTTCAAGGCGCAAAGTATCGCGTGCGCCCAAGCCAATTGGTTTAATCCCAAATTCTTTACCGGCTTCAAAAATGGCATCCCATATTTTTTCGGCATCTTCGTTCTTAAAATAAATTTCAAATCCTCCGGCACCGGTATAACCTGTGTTTGAGATCACCACATTATCAATACCGTTAAATTTTCCTTTGGCAAAAGCATAGTAAGGAATATCTGCCAATTTCACATCGGTCAGTTTCTGCAACACATCAATGGCTTTTGGTCCCTGGATAGCCAGTAGAGAAGTCTCTTCAGAAATGTTCTTCATGTCAACACCAAAGGTATTGTGTTTGGAGATCCAGTTCCAGTCTTTTTCAATATTGGAAGCGTTTACTACCAGTAAATATGTTTTTTCATCAATGCGGTACACGATCAAATCGTCCACAATACCGCCATCGTTATTAGGTAAACAAGAGTATTGTGCTTTTCCGTCGGTTAACACCGCGGCATCATTGCTTGTTACTTTCTGGATCAGGTCGAGGGCTTTATCGCCTTTTAAGATAAACTCTCCCATGTGGCTCACATCAAATACACCAACGGCGTTGCGCACGGTATTATGCTCTTCGTTTAATCCGCTGTAGGAAACAGGCATGTTATAACCTGCAAAGGGAACCATTTTAGCTCCTAAAGAAATATGCTTTTGGGTAAGCGCTGTGTCTTTCATATAAAGTGTTAGTTTTAGTAGTGGTTAGAGATGTTAAATTTACTATTTTATCAGGGAATTCAAAACCTCCAGGTAACGTTCTTTGTTTGCCGCAACCGAGTAGTTTTCAACTACCGTTTTCCGGCCGGCAGTACCTAATTGCTCCCGAAGTTCTTTACTTTCAATCAATTGAGACAGATAGTTGATCCAGTCTTCGTGCGAAGCAGCTAAAAACCCATTTTTGCCCTGTTCAATAATCTCAGGATTTACGCCAACGTTACTCATGACGGTGGCAACGCCACAAGCCATGTACGACAAACCTTTGAGTCCGCATTTGCCCTTTACCCATTCATCGTTTGGCAAAGGCATAATGCCAATGTCAAAATGGTTTAAATTCTCTACTTCTGTTTTAGAAGTCCAGTTCTTGCTGATGATTGTGAGTTCGGGATGCGAATAGTTACCCTGGCCAATGACATGAATTTCCAGCTTGCCGGGATACTTAGTCTGTAATTCTTTTAGCACCGGAACAGCCATCTCAAAATGCTTTATGGTACTGATGCTGCCGCTCCAGCCAATCACCACCTTATCTGTTTTTCCTGACAAGCCAGAAATCGGCTTATGAAACTCCGTATCAATAGTGGTTGGAATAATGACTGTATTGGCATTAAACTGTTTGGCGTAATTTGCCAGGAATGAATTTCCGGCAATAACCTTATGCGCATGTTGAATGTTGAGCTTTGTTTTATCGGGGTTCTTTAAAAATTCGAATTTTTTATTTTCGGGCGATGTATCCAACAACCAAATACTGTCATCAAAATCGAACACCACTTTGCTGCGCTTGTAAAACTGTTTTTCGAAATACGATGAGCCCAGTAATAAAGCTTCGCGTTGAATGAACACTATGTCAAAATTCTTCGCACGGCGCAGGTTTTTAAAGCGGATACTCAGAGACCTCAGCATTATCAGGGCCTTTTTAAAATAATTGCCCGGGTTATAAAAAATGGCATCGTCTTTTTCGGTAATGATCTCCGACAGTTCCCAATCGAAACCATTGGCTTTAAAAAAATCAAGGTATTGTTCAAAACGGTACCTCTGGCTGGGAGAGCGGTTTAAACGATGGTCAGCGATAATCAGAATCTTTGGCATAAATTATTTTTTCTTTCTTAACGCAACATACACTCTTATTCCAAAATATAATAAGATCCCTAATCCTATTGGCGTAAACCAGGCAGGCACACCGGCAGTGCTATCGTGTGGTACAGCACCATAACTTTTGCTTAGAACAAACTGGAGTAAAAACATTATTCTACAATCAGTTTTTTAGTCACCTCTTTACCAACTGCTCCTATTTTAATGAAATAAACGCCTTTGCTTAATTGCAGCTGTTGTGTATTTATTTCCAGCGTATTTATTCCCGGGTTCACTGAAAGCTCTTTTTGTTCAACCAGTTTTCCCTGTGCGTCATATAGCTTATACTCCAGTACTTCGTTTGCTGAACTAATTAGGCTTACAGTTGCCTTATCGGTTGCCGGATTCGGAAAAACAGACAATTCATTTAAAGCACTGTGTTCATTTATTCCGGTTGACATTAAATACAGAACGCCATCGCTCACAATGCTATCACTCACCAACCCGGCACTGTTCTCTGCTTTCATCATCATATAATACTTCTGATTATTAACTAAGGTTAAGTTCTCGGTTGCAGAAAGATTTGAGGCATTGGATGTCCAGGCTACCACATCCTGCAAACCGGCAGCAGTGCCAATGGCGTAGTAGTAATGTGTCACGCCCGAGTTCGTATCTGTTGCATAAGTATAATTCAAATCGAGCTGTGTTCCAATATATGTTGTATCAATATCGTTGGCTGTTCCATCCATGATAGCAGAAGCCGACACAAGCGGTTTTGTCCAGTCAATATCAATGTTTTGGGTGTTTATGGCTGAAAGGTTGTCCGCATTATCTTTTGTGATGCTGCTTATTTTACCTCCATAAATATTTGGCGAAGGGTTTTCGTTGCGCAAATCGTTTGTATTGGCCGCTCCAACAGCAATGGAAGTGCTTGCCGCCCGTGAACGGAAAATTTTAAAATCATCGATCTTAAACGTACTGTTGCCTGTACGGAAAGAAACAGCCGTTCCATTGGCATGAGGCGAGGTATCGGTCCATGAGGTAATGTACGCGTTATTGATCCAGAGTTTTATTTCGCCGCTAATGCGGTCGTAGGTAATCTTGTAGTCATAGGTGGTGCCTGCATTAATAGTACAGCTTACCGAGAATGTAGGCAGACCAATGGTATTGTTCACCGATTTGTAAAACTCTACCGAGCTTTGATCGGGCCTGAACCAGATCATGTAACTGTTTCCGCGTTGGGTTTGCGTTGGATCATCGCAGGCTATGTAAATACCAGCCCTGCGGTTACTGTTGGCACCTGTAATGGTTCCTTTAAAATTATACAGGTAACGGTTCGACAGGTTTTGTAAAACCGTAGCATACATATTGGTATTGGCGCTGGTTTCATCGCTTTGCACCAAAGCTCCGGCAGTAATGCTCCAGGTTCCCCCTGCAGTGGTCCATTCGGGATGAATGGCCATGTCAAAATCGTCGTTAAAGAATCCACGGTTCCCGTTTGCCCTCCACTCTATGCCGTTATAATAACTTGGCTGGTAAAAGCTTTTTTCAATGCCTGTTCCGCCACTGTTATCCGTATCCGTATAATTCGACACAAAGTCCTGGGTGATCCAGCCGGCCGGTATTGTAATTTGCGTGGTTGGACTGGTGTTGTCCTGGATGCAATTCCAGATGGCTTTAAAACCCGATTTGGTAGTAGCATTATCCGATTTGAATTTTACGGTAATAGCAGGTCCGGTAGAATTAATAATTCCCGGTATCACCGTTCCGCTAAAGGCACCCAGTACCGGTGCCGAAGTATTAAAACCATCATAGAGATAGAGTGAATCCCAGCCCGTTTCCAAATCCATCTGGCTAAAGGTTAAACGCACTTTACTGGTTCCGGTTGGTGCAATGGTATACACATACGATTCGTTATCGTAATAATTTCTCGACGGGCCTCCCATATCATAAATACTATCGGTGCAGGCTACAGTAGCACAGCTCGAGAATTTATTTTTGATGAGTTGCCACAAATCCTGGTAGCCGTCATCGTAACCCAATGCCCAGATCCCAATGCCACCGAGGCCCCGCTGGTTCACCATGTCAAATTTTCTTCCATAACTATAGCTGTCGTCAATCCAGCACTGGCGTGTAGCTCCACCGGTAACATAAGAGTAATAAGGGTTAAAACTATTGCTTTCCCAATGCTTGTTGGCAGTCGAATAGGTAGTTGCATTATTACGCACATAGTTATAGGTGCGTGAAGAAGTGAAACCTCCTGTTGTACTTGATGGCGCTGTGGCGCCGGCTGTTTCCCACTCACGGCCATACCATGGCAGGCCCAGCAAAAGTTTATCGGCGCTTGCGCCTTGTTTTAAGTAATAGGTAACAGACTTTGACAGGGTATAATTATAGCTTGTCTGAAAATTATACAAAGGCGCTTCGGGCCCCGCTGTTCCTGAACCAGAGTAATAGTAATCATATCCCATGATGATGAAATTATCCACCACAGCATTCAGGGCCGGCATGTCAAACGAAGTGCTCCAGTCAACCGCGTACAGCGCCATGGTGACTTTGTAATTGGCATTGGCGGCATGAACCTGGTTGCATAAGTTCACCATAAAGTTTTTAAAAGGCGTTTTATCGCTGGCACCCATGCCTTCAAAATCAATGTTAATGCCGTTACCACCTCTTGAATTTAAAAGGTTAATGGCATTGGTAATAAAAGTTTGCTGAGCTGTAGAGCTGGCCCAAAAGCTGGAGTGGCTTGAAAAAAGGGTTGCACAAAAATGCACATTAACACTATGGCTCAGAGCGGCTGTTACCGCCGCACTTGTTGACCAGGCAAAGGAACTGTTGGTATTATTACCTGTAGTTGGGCTCACCGAGTAGTCGAAATAACAAAAATCGCTCAACATGCTCCAATCGTAATTGGTATATACCGAACCAACCCAGTAGGGATGCCAGCCATATACCTTTTTGGTAAGCGTGCAGGGAAGAGAAGCGGTTTTTGCCTGAGCTGCATTTGATTGATATGCAATTCCATTTTCAACAAAATTCAGGCTATCCCACTGGGTATCTTTGGTAAAGGAAAAATGGCGGTAATGCTCGCTTTGTTCCCTAACGGTAGAATTTTGCTGGGACAGAACAGAAAAAGGTAAAATGAGGAAAAAAAGTAGTTTTTTGACCATAAGGACTCAATTTGAAGAGTAAATATA
The DNA here is from genome assembly GCA_048498515.1 of Bacteroidota bacterium. GTDB lineage: Bacteria > Bacteroidota > Bacteroidia > B-17B0 > Aurantibacillaceae > UBA4416. Next base: position 173,704 of record JBEHXV010000003.1, read on the forward strand.
ACAAAAAAGCCATCACGATTATCGTGACAGCTTTGTTAAAAAGGCTCTAAATTGCTTTAGAAAATGGATTATTTATGCGTTTTTTCGCTTGAAACAGTCAGTTTTTTACGACCTCTTGCTCTGCGGGCAGCTAAAACTCTACGGCCATTTGGAGATGCCATACGCTCACGGAAACCGTGTTTATTTCTTCTTTTACGTTGCGATGGTTGAAAGGTACGTTTCATGGTATTAAATATTTGTTGTTAATAGTATTTTTAAAATTGGACTGCAAAGATAATGGATTTTTATAAAGCCACAAATATTTTCTCAAAATTAAGCTAAAATTTCCTCTTTTTTTGATTTTGGGCCCTATTAAAACAGTACATTTGCGTACAAATTTTCAGCAAAATGGCAAAAGCTACTAATGTTAAACACAAAGCCAAAGACGATATCCCCAAAGCAAAATTTTCACAGGAAAACTTCAAAAAATCCATCGGTTTGTTCAAATATCTTGGCGATCACCGCTGGATGTTTGTGGCCGGCATGGTCTTTTTGCTTTTAAGCGGGGGCGTTGGGCTGGTTTTTCCCATGTTTTCGGGCAAAATGTTCGGTGTATTTGGCGATGTGAGCTCTTCGCCCGAAGAACTGATGGAAAAGCTGCAAAGAATAGGGCTTATTTTACTTGCTATCCTGGTTTCACAGGGTGTTTTTTCGTTTTGCCGTATTTATTTCTTCACACGTGCAACCGAGGATATTCTCCTGGGCGTAAGAAAGGATACTTACTCAAAGCTGGTACAAATGCCCATGAGCTTTTACTCAAAAAACCAGGTAGCTGAGCTGAGCAGCCGCGTGGCAACCGATATTGGCGTGATATCCGACGCGTTTACTGTTAACATTGCCGAAGTGATCCGTCAATCCATTGTAGGCTTAGGTGGCTTGGGTATTATTTTATGTACCACTCCCTGGGAAATTGCCAAATGGTTCCTCATTATTATTCCGCCCATTTCTGTCATCACCATTTTTTATGCCCGCCGAATCCGTAAGTTTTCCAAGCAAATGCAGGATAAGATCTCTGAATCCAACATTATTGTAGGAGAATCGTTAATGGGTATTAACAGCATAAAAGCCTATACCAACGAAAATTTTGAAATAAACAGGTATGTTTCAAAAATAAGCGAAGTAAAACTATTTGGCCTTAAATACGGGGTGCTCCGTGGCGCTTTTTTCACATTTATCATCTCCTTTTTATTTGGCGCTATCTTTTTTATCCTGTATAAAATGATCCAGTTAAAAATTGATGGTACTATTTCAGCCGAACAGTTTGGGACCTTTATGATGCTTTCTTTATTCGTTGCCACATCGCTTGGCGGTTTGCCCGAACAAATCGCGTCTGTACAAAGAGCGCTTGGCGCCACCGACAGGATCTTCGAGTTCATAAATGGTGACATAGAGTCACTCAATCTTAACTATCAACAGGCTGTAAATAAAACCCGCCTTAAAGGAGATATTGAATTTAAAAATGTTGAATTTACCTACCCTACCCGTCTTGATTATAAAGTGTTGCACAACGTCTCTTTTCATGCCAAACCTGGCGAAACCGTAGCCCTGGTAGGAAGCAGCGGTAGTGGAAAATCAACACTGGCAGCTTTGGCATTGCGTTTTTACGAACCCAATGAAGGGGAATACATTATTGACGGAAAAAGGTCGACTGATTATGAGTTAACCGAATTACGCGATCAAATGGCCATTGTACCACAGGATGTACTATTATTTGGTGGTACCATTCGCGAAAATATTTTATACGGCCGACCAAATGCCACTGAGGAAGAAATTATTGACGCAGCCAAACAAGCCAATGCGTATGATTTTATCATGAGCTTCCCCGATCAGTTCGATACACTGGTTGGCGACAGAGGCATCCAGCTCTCGGGTGGGCAGCGCCAGCGCGTGGCCATTGCCAGGGCGGTACTCAAAAATCCCTCTATTTTAATATTGGATGAAGCTACCAGTAGCCTCGACAGTGAAAGTGAGCGCCTGGTTCAGGACGCCCTGGACAAATTAATGGTTGGCCGAACCTCTATTGTGATCGCGCACCGCTTATCTACTATCCGTAATGCCGATAAAATTGTGGTGTTGCAAAAAGGTGAAGTGGTGGAGATGGGTACTCACCAGGAACTCATGAATAACAACTCGGGCTTATACCAAAAGTTAAGCAAAATGCAGTATGAGTTGAGTTAATAATGTGCTAAAAATTGCTTTAACGGTCATTTACAGTACAATATTATTGTTAGCTTTGGGGTAAATAATATTGTATGAAAAAACATTTACTCATTTTATCGTTGTATTTAATTACCATCAGTTCTACTGCACAACAAACTCTTTTAAGGTCAGAGATGTTGGCATTCGGTTCTATTTCAGTACAAAAAACAGTTGCCAATCTATCGGTTATAGACACCACTAGCCAGGGAGCGGGCAAAGTATGGAATTTTGCAGCCATTCAATACAGCTCAACAGCCCCCGATTTTTCCGTACATATTGTTAATCCATCATCTACCCCTTACGGAACAAGCTTTCCGGCATCAAACTATGCTTATAAAGAAGTGAAGGGAGCCACAACAAATTACCGTTACTTTAATTTAACGAACTCATTAATGGAACGTGTTGGTTCTTATGTAAGCAGTGTAAACACTTATTCGGACCCACAGGTTGAATATGTTTTCCCGATGGCGCTTGGTTCATCAAATTATGATTCATGGGCAAGCACAGCATCCTCATCAGGCGGAACTTATGACATGAGAGCTGTTGGAACAGGAACACTCATTTTACCTTCAGGAACGTACAATGCCATAATGGTAAGAATAAATGTTGAAGAAAGTTTTCTTGCTTTTGACACTTACATATGGTATAGTGCCGATAATGGCGTGCAGTTGTTAACTTATATTGCCGGTGATGGTGTGTTTGTTGCTTCCCAGGCATTGGTATTTCATTCTCTTACAGTTGGAATCGAAGAAAACGATTTTATTTCAGAAATAAAATATGTTAACCCTGTTACCAATATGCTTTCTTTGAATTTTAAAACCTCGGAAAGCCATGTCATTAAGTATTCCATTATAAACGCTCTTGGACAAACTATAAAAACAGGTACTGCGGGCAGTTTTCAAAATGATGAACAAGCTATAAGTGTTGATATGAGCGAAGAAAACTCAGGGATCTATTTTATAAATCTATCTGATTCCAAGGGATCTTCTAAAACTATTAAGCTGATAAAAAGCTAATCATACGACATTACAGCAGTGCCAACACCAGATGGCAATAACAGGGTAATTCGAAAAGAGATTTATTTCACAGGTAACTAAACCTTAAATAATTTCAACGAGGTGTTTTCCTTCTTCCGCATCAGTTCTGCATCGGCTTTTGATTTATCCTTGTAGCCACATAAATGCAGGATACCGTGGATCATGACCCGGTGCAGCTCTTCTTCAAAACTGACCTTAAATTTTTGGGCATTTTCCGCTATGCGGTCAATACTAATAAAAATGTCACTATTGATGGTCTTATCCTCCGTATAATCAAAGGTGATGATATCGGTAAGGGTATTATGGTTCAGGTGCCTGATGTTGATCTCAAGCAATTCGTCATCCGTACAAAAAATATAATTGATGGAACCGAGGCGGTGTTTTTCTTTTTCGGTAATGATTTTGATCCACTGCTTAAGCTTTGTTTTATCTTTAAGCTTAAACGAAATGCTTTGGTTATTGAAAGAGATCATATACTGTTTTAGCTCTAACGGACAATGACTAATTTTTTGTAAACAGTTTTACTACCATCCTCCATTTTAACAGAATAGGTTCCCGGTTTAATGTGCTCAATATTTACTCCATGTTGGTCATTGGTGTTTTTATCAAGGATTACATTTCCGTTCATATCAATAACGCTCACAGTGGCTTTATCGCTTAATTGGCCAATTAAAAAATAATTACTGGCCGGGTTTGGGTACACATCATATGTCAAAGGTATTATTAAAGGTTTTACAGATGTTACAAAACCATTGTTGTTATATTTTGTCATGAAAACATCGGTTGTATAGCCAGAGGGCGAAGTATCGTAATTCGTTAAGCTATATTGCCCTATGGCTAACGATTTGCTAAAATAATTGCCTGCCAGGCATACATTATTGTGATGGTCTACCGATACGGATGCTGCACGGATAATGCCTGCTGTAATACCTGAATTAGAGGATAATAGATTTCCATTCTGATCCAGTTTAAGTAAGAACAAACCGCTTTGTGTATCAATAGTATCTGTCATGGAGGTTGCAGAAAGATTTTCAGAATATCCGGCAGCATAAAGATTTCCGGCATTATCCAAGCAGAGACTTGTTCCTACATCGGCCTGCGGGCTCAGGATTTCTTTTGCCCATACAACATTTCCAAGGGAGTCATACTGTGCTAAAAACGCATTATCTTCATTTCCAAGATATGGTAGAGTAAACGAATCAAAAACTGCGCCTCCGGCATATTTGCCGGTTGTATAAACATTCCCTGTATAGTTATCAATGGCCAGATCATAAAAGGCATCCCTGAATGTTCCGCCTGCATTTTTGGCCCAAAGCACCTGCCCATCGTTATTGTATTTAGCAATAAACATTCCCGAAAAACCGGCTGCTGACACATTAATGCTACCGAAATTCATAGGCGTACTTACCTGGCTTTCGCCTGCTACGTATACATTTCCCCATTTATCTGTCTTAATACAATTGGCTATGTCTTTTCCATATCCTCCCGCTCTTTTTGCCCATATCACATTTCCTGTTGCCGAGTTTAACTTTGCAACAATCACATCGCCAAAACAACCCATGTTTGGATTGAGTATCGTAATAGTATCCATTTTTAATGTGTCGGAATAAAAATAGCCTGCCAGTAAAACATCATTATGTACATCGGCTGTAATTGACATTCCATAATTGTAGAACCAGCCTCCGAAATTTCTCGCCCACAAAACGTTTCCCGATGGATCGAATTTTGCCGTAAAAATGTCGCTATACCCTTTACTTAATAAAGTAATGGTATCAATTACCAAAGAGCCTCCTGAAAACGTTCCCGTTATTAAAATATTATCGGCGCTATCAAGTGCAACAGAGTTAACAGCTTTATAGCCTCCACTGCTACCGGGGTAGTTTTTGGCCCACATCACATTACCTGTAGAATCATACTTTGCAAGGATTATGCTGCTGGGATAAGAAGGGGCAGGATTGGAAAAAGATAAATTATCAATGGTAACGTTTGAGCTGCTACTGTTTCCGGCAAAAATTGTATTGCCATTTTTATCGTTACAGATTTTTGCGCAACCATCACTTCCGCTGCCACCAATATGTTTTGCAAACTGCCAGTTTATTAATTGTGCATTAGCTGCAAAACTCAGAAATAAAAGAATGTAAAAAGGTATTTTTATTTTCATGAATTAATATGGTATTAATTCACATTAAAGGTCAGCATTACTTCCTGCCCGTTATTGTTGAACTCCACTTTATCGGCTAAGTTTTTCATTAAAAAAACCCCACGACCGTGCGGTTTGTCAATATTTAATGGATCGGTAGGATCAGGTAAATTATTATAATCAAAGCCATTGCCTTCGTCCATTACTGAGAATTTTAATTTTTTTTCGGCCGATTCAAATCCAATTTTAATATGTTTATCGGGATTGCCATTATTGCCATGGTAAATAGCGTTATTTACGGCTTCGGTTACGGCAATTAAAATGTTCCCGAAATTATCTTCATTTACATTAAACACGTCACATACATCTTCTACTAAACGCTCTACTAATCTTATATTTTCTGACGACGAGGTAATATCTAATCTTTCTCCTTTAGCTGGTATCATTGATTTACACTATTAAAATATTCATTCACTTTCTGCTTATAATAAGGCGTTAAACTTGGCGAAACCGTATTTAACAATTCCAGTTCTTTTTCCTTCAGTCTTTTATACTCTAAAAATTGCGTAGGGTTACTTAAATTTTGATTTTTTGCCTCATTACTTTTGCGTTGTTCGTCCTGCTCGCGTTCCCGCTCGGCTTTTTCGCTTTCTAAAAGTTTAGTAATAATATCCTGCTGGCGTTTCATGGTTTCCTGGGTAATTTGACGGTTAACTATGTCTTTTTCAGTCTGTTCCATCAAGTCCGCTATATTCCCTCCCGGGTTTGAACCGCCCTCTTTTTTGATCTTATCCATCATTTGTTGCATCTGGCGTCTTAAAGCTTCCTGTTGTGCCGCCATTTTAGCCAATTGTTCACTCATTCCCTGCCCTTGGCCCGGCAACATACCGGGTTGCTGGCCCGGCTGCTGACCCATTCCGCTTTGCCCGCCTGGTTTTTGCCCGGGTTTCTGACCCTGTTTTTGTCCACCAGGCTTATTGCCTTGCTGTTCCAGTTGTTTCTTCAATTCCTCCAGCTGCTTATTCAACTGCTGCTGCATTTGTTTCATATTAGCCATGCTTGGCTTACCCTGCCCGGGTTTTGAGGAAGAACTAGGTTTTTCGCCCTTACCCGGTTTTTTGCATTTACCATTGCCGGGTTTGCCTTCTTTTTGTTTTTTGGCCGCTCCCTGCATTTGTTCCAGGGCCTCGTTGAGCAACAGGGCCAAATTATTGATAGAGGTCATGGAATACTGCATACGCATTTGCGCGTTTGCCTGCATACGTTCGGCCAGCTCACCAACCGCTTTCCCCATATTCATATTAATGGCCGAAATTTCCCGGTTTACTGTAGCGCTGATCTCAGGTACACGTTTGCTTAAAGCCAGTAAACTGTCCTCAATAATTTTTGAATCGTCCTGCAATTTTTTTTGGGTTTGGGTCACTTTTAAATACTGCGGGTTATCGGTCCTTAATTTCGAAAGCTGGTTCATAAGGTCTTCCTGCGCAAACGACAGGTTGAGTAAATTCTCAAGGATCTGGCGAAGCGCTCCCATATCTTCTTCGGCTTGCTCCTGCTCCATGGCATCCATGGCTTGTTGCATCTGTTGTTTCATTTCCTCCATTTTATCGGAGGCATTTTTTTGAGATTTGGACGCGTTCTTTTTATTGTTTTGGTTTAGCTGCTGAGAGCTGTTTTGCATTTCTTTCGAAATCTCGTTTTGCTTTTCATCCGTCTTTGGCAATTCATTGGGTTGTTCAAGAGCGGCGTTTTTTTCCTGCATCTCTTTCAGGTCTTCTTTCAATTTATCGAATTCCTTGTTAAGCTCATTTTGTTTTTTTTCAAGTTCTTTGCTGTCAGGCTGCTTTCCTTGCTTGTTATCTTTTGAATCAGGATTTTTATTGTCCTTGTTATCCTTACTATCTTTATTATCCTTTGAGTCCTGGTTCTCTTTAGTCTCTTTCTTCCCTTCCGTCTCTTGCTTTAAAGCATCTTCCTTATTTTTTAATTCATCGAGCTTGTCAATGGCTTGTTGCATTTTTTGCTCCACTTCCATTTGCTTAAATGCTTCCAGGGTACGGTCGAGCTCTTTCTCCATATCTTTGTTCGATAGCTTCAGTTCATCCAGCTTTTGCTGTACCTGGTTCTTATCCAACTTATCCAACATCTTGTTCAACTCATCAAACAGCTTCTTCATTTCAGGAGTCATAATGTTCTCAAACAACTGCTCCAATTGCTTTTGTTTTTCGAGTATGGATTCATCGGGTGGTGAGAACTCCTGTTGCTGCTGGTTATTGAGCTGGTTTTCCTGCTTGGTCTCTTCAATTTTATTCTTGAGCTCGTTTTGTTTTTTCAAAAGGTCTTCGAGTTTTTTCTTCTCTTCCCAACCCATTTGTTTTTTATCCATGAGTTTTTTGCTCAGCTCATTAATGTCTTTTTGCAGCTCTTTTGCTTTCTTAATCCCGTCGTCCAGATCTTTTTTAATTTCCGAGTTACTCTTGTCGGTGGCCTCGTTCATTTCATCAACGGTTGGCGCTTTAAACAACATGGTTTGGGTTTTGGCCGATTTGGCGCCGCTCACACCATCGTTATCCCACACTTCAAAATAATACTCGATCTTATCGCCGGGCAAAAGGTCAAAGCGCGAGGCATCAAGGAAATAAAAATAGGGCTGGGTAATTTGTGTTTTATTGATCCCCATAAGCTGTTCGCCATTCTTCACAACAGGCTTTCCTAAAGAGTCCTGTGTGTAATGAACGTATTTAAAGAGTAAACGCGAAAAGCCATAATCATCCTTTACCGTACCCGAAAAATAGATGTTCTTAGGGTTTAATGAATCTGGTTTCTCACTCACTTCAATCAATGGAACCTGATCGGGCACCACGTTTAATGCGTAGTTCACCGAATCGGGATTTTGTTTCAGGAAATGGTTCATGGTTTTGATGCTGTAAGTGGTGCTACGCATCATGTGTTTGGAGAAAGAGAATTCATCGTCCGACAGTCTTGAAATATCAACCAGGGTATCGGTAAAATTCAAAAATATATTATCGGTGTTTTTGGTGTGGAATACCCATTGCAGCTTTGTGCCTTGTGGAATCTGCATGTCGCCAACATTCGACACCGTTTCGTTTGTTTTATTAAGATAAGCCGGGTATGTAAGTTTAATGTCGAACTTCATGAGCATGGGTTTTGGCAAAACTTTCAGCTCATAGGACCTGGAGTTGAAACCGGCTGCATTGAACACAAAATCCTGGTCTTTTTGAACATTTTTAAAGGTGTAAGTGTAATTGACATTATCCACTTTTTCCATTTTATGCTCTACGCCATCTACCGAAATAAATACTTCATTCGGAATCTCATTTCCATTCAGTTTCAGCTCTAATAGATAATCCTGTTGTTGTATGGCTTCGAGCGATTTGTTGCTTAAAGAGAATTGAAAGGGTGCTGTTTTTTCGAAATAGGTTTGATGGTATAAAATACGCTCGGTGCCATTGGTAATAATAGCCGGTTTTATAGCAAATACCAGCAGCATGGCAACTATTGGCGGCAAAGCAAATTTAAGGTAGCGCCTGTTCTCGCCCAAATTAATAGCCGAAGTGAAGGGAATGGGTCTGAGCTCTTCCATTTTTTGGTTAATGCTGGCCGTTAATAATTCGGGAGATAGAATAGAGCCGGAATTATTTTGAAGTTGCAGGGTATTCAGCAACTTATCGTTAATGTTGTTGAAGTGTTTCCCAACAATGTTTGCCGCCTCTTCGTAGGAAATAAGGGTGCCCAGCTTATTGAGCTTTAATGCCGGAATAACAATAAAACGTGTGAGTACAAAGCCACTGGTAGCAATAAAAAGATAAAACAGAATGGTACGCGCCGTTGTTCCAAACTCCGCAAAATACTCGGCAACTACTAAAAATAAAAACGCGGCAACCAGTAACCCTGAAGTATACAACAGGCCCCTGATAAGTTGGTTTTTATAATACTTGCGAATAAATTCGTCAAGCTTCAGAATCAGTATGTTTTGCGATAAAGACACGGCACAAGGGTTTACACAAATTTAACGAAACAAAACCGCATTGAAATAAAATAAGTGTTAAAATACAAGGCAAGATTTCTTGTACTCAAAATTTGATAAAAACAAGATATTTCTGGCTTTTAAGATGTTTAAACCGCTTTTTTAAATGTATTTTTGCCTAAACTACCGCTTATCCAATTTGTTGTTTTGGCGTGATTTAAGTTTTTATCTTTACCCTTTTAATTCATTTCAATGAAACGTACTTTATTATTGTTTTTTTTAACTCTTAATTTTATCTCACACGCACAAATGCCGGGTATGAGCGGCGGCATGGGCAACATGAAAAACATGAAAGATCCTAAACTGGGACGTGTTTTTGGGAAAGTGCTGGATGCCAGCACCGGTAAACCGGTTGAGTACGCCTCGGTTCAGGTACTTTGGTTTAATAAAGACAGTTTATTGGGCGGGGGACTGGTGAAAGAGAATGGCGATTTTGCCGTTGAAGGCCTTCCTTCGTTCGGGCAGGTGCGTGTAAAGATCAAATTTATAGGTTATAAGGATTACCTTCAAAAGGTATACATTATGCCTCCTGATAAAATTGACCAGGACCTTGGCGATATTAAATTACAGGTTGACGATAAACTGCTGAAAGAAGTGGATGTGATAGCCGAAAAAAGCGCTGTTGTATTATCCATTGACAAACGAACTTACAATGTGGATAAGGATTTATCGGTAAAAGGCGGAACCGCGGTGGATGTGATGAAGAACATTCCGGGCCTTACGGTTGATGCTGATGGTAATGTGCAGTTAAGAAATCAGTCGCCAATGATCTATGTAGATGGACGACCAACTACTTTAACATTACAGCAAATTCCGGCCGACCAGATTGACCGGGTTGAGATCATTACCAACCCATCCGTTAAGTACGATGCCAGCGCTACAGGAGGTGTATTGAACGTGGTGATGAAAAAGAACAATAAACCGGGTTATAATGGCATGCTCATGGGCTATATTGGAACCGGCGACCGTTACGGTGGAATGGCCAATATTAATATTAAGGAAGGTGGCAAATGGAACTTCTCGTTAATGTATTCTTACAACCAGGCCATTAACAATACCAAAGGTTACACCAGGCGAACACAACTCGACAGTGGCCTTGCTACCGGCTTTTTTAACCAGGACAACAATACCCGCATGATGAACCTGTTTAATTTTGGGCGATTGGGTATTGATTACAACATTGATAACCGTAATACTCTTTCGTTGAACGGTATGATCGTAGGCGGGCAATTTAAAACCAACGATGTTCAAAATTATACGGGAGGAATTTACAATCCGGAAATCAATTCATCGGGTGACCAGATCAACTCTCAGAAAGCGGCTTTCCAGAATTACAATGCTCAGTTGCTTTACCGAAGAACTTATCCTAAAATTGGAAAAGAACTAACGGTTGATGCCAACTATAATTACACGACTTCAAACAACGGGTATTTGTTTACCAGGAACTCAACTACCTATTACAACTTTTTAGATACTACGGTTACCGATCCTACATTTTACCAGAAAAACGTGGGGAACACTACCGCCAATCAATATATTTTTCAGGCCGATTATGTGAACCCCATTAGCGACAATAAAAAATTTGAGGCGGGTATCAAATCCTATTATAAACAGTCGCTCAGTTCCAACAATACATCAGTAGCGTTAGGTAGTGAAGATACTTACCGGAAAGACAGTGTGATGAGTAACCGCTACCTGATTGATGATATGATAAACGCAGCTTATGTGAACTATAGCGCTAAAACTTTCTGGGACATTGGCTACCAGGCAGGTCTGCGTTTTGAGCAATCGTATTATGCCGGAACCATTACCGATAAGAACCAAAAGTTCTCTTACAACTACCCATCAACTGGCGATGACATTTTGAAATCGTTATTCCCGGGTATTTATTTCTCAAAAAAATTAAAAAGCAGCCAGGAAGTGCAGCTGAATTTTAGCCGTAAAATTAACCGTCCTAACTTTTTCCAGCTCATGCCTTTTGTGATGTTTGCCGATAAACAAAACTATCGTATTGGTAACCCGCAATTAAAACCGGAGTTCAAGAACATTGCCGAGATGAACTATAATAAGATTTTCTCGAAAGGAAGTTACCTGGCATCAGGCTATTTCCGTTACGAAGAACAACCCATTACCGATGTGGCATACCCTTCGCCCGACGATCCTACAGTATTAGTGAACACTTCCATTAATGGTGATAATGCCGTTCGTTATGGTCTGGAGAACACCTTTAAACGGACCTTCTTTAAAAATTTAGACTGGACCGTAAATGCCAACGTGTATTACATTTATATAAAAGGAAAAATTGTGGCAACCGAACCCGAAGTAAAAACAGAGGGCTATGCCTGGAATGCCAAAACAACTTTGTCTTATAAATTCCCTAAAAACATTACCCTGCAGGTAAACGGCAATTACGAATCGCCAAAAATTTTATTGCTTGGGGTAGCTAATGAAATTTATTCGATGGACCTGTCGTTAAATTACATGTACCAAACCAAATGGATCTTTAACGCGACGTTAAGCGATGTATTTAATACAAGGAGGATGGGAACACATTACGAAACACCTTACTATAACCAGGACCTTTCGAGAAGAAGGGAATCGCGCTATTTCCGTTTTACCGTTACTTACCTGTTCGGAAAAATGGATGCCTCTATTTTTAAACGTGGCAAACAAATGAAGAATATGGGCGGTCAGGAAGGTAACCAGGATGGCCTTGACTTTAAATAAACATAGATTAGTATTTATAAATTAAACAAACATATGACCCGGTTAAAATCATTTCTCCCATTAGCATTGGCCTTTGTGGTTAGCAACACACAAGCGCAAACCAAACCTGCGGCAAATAATAAGCCTGCAACAGCTACAAAAGATGCTTCTGCGATCCCCTCTCTTAATTTTGAGTACGCTCTCAACGATCCGTTCAAAGCACGGATTTATACATTAAAGAATGGCTTAAAAGTATACATGAGCGTGTATAAGAACGCGCCGCGCATACAAACCTACATTGCCGTAAAAGCGGGTAGCAAAAATGATCCGGCAACCGCCACAGGCCTGGCCCATTACCTGGAACATATGGTATTTAAAGGTACCGATAAGTTTGGGACTAAGGACTATGTAAAGGAGTCGGCTGAAATTACCAAGATTGAGAACCTTTATGAGGTATACCGACAAACAAAAGATGAAACAGAGCGCAAAAAAATCTATCACCAAATTGATAGTGTATCGGGTGTAGCGGCAAAATATGCCATTGCCAACGAGTATGATAAAATGCTGGCAGGCATTGGCGGGCAGGGAACCAACGCGTTTACGTCTTTCGATCAAACGGTTTATGTGAATGACATTCCTTCCAATCAACTGGAAAACTTCTTAAAGATAGAAGCGGAACGTTACCGCAAACCGGTGCTCCGTTTATTCCATACCGAACTGGAAGCGGTGTACGAAGAAAAGAACCGTGGCTTGGATAATGATAATTCCAAGTTATGGGAGGCCATCTTTTCAGGGCTTTTCAAAAACCATACATACGGCACACAAACCACCATTGGAACGATTGAGCATTTAAAAAATCCTTCGATGAAGGAGATCATGAAATACTACAATGCCAATTATGTTCCAAACAACATGGCCATTTGCTTAAGTGGTGATTTTGACCCGGATGCCACCATTAAACTCATTGAAAAGAACTTTGGCTCTATGCCGTCGAAACCTGTTACTCCTTACACTTTTGAAAAAGAAGCACCTATTACCCAAAAAGTGGTGAAGGAAATTGTAGGGCCGGATGCCGCTAACCTGGCCATGGCATGGCGTTTTAACGGTTCGGGATCAAAGGACGCGGATATGATTACGCTCATTAATTTGTTATTAACGAACGGAAGGGCGGGCTTACTGGACCTAAACTTAAACCAACAACAAAAAGTATTGAACAGCGGAAGCTATGCGTATGTGTTGAAGGATTATGGCATGCATGTGTTATTTGCAGAACCAAAAGAAGGACAAACGCTGGAAGATGCCGAGAAATTATTGTATGAACAACTGGAGCTGCTTAAAAAAGGCGAATTCCCTGATTGGTTGATCGGTGCGGTAATTACTGACCTGAAGCTGCAAAAAACAAAAGACCTGGAGAGCAACCAGTCGCGTGCCATGACTTTTGTGGATGCTTTTGTGAACGATACCAAATGGCAACAGTCGGTAAACACGGTTGAGCGTTTATCGAAAATTACCAAACAAGAAGTGATGGATTTTGCGAAAGCAAATTACCACGACAACAATTATGTAGTAGCTTACAAACGTGTGGGCGAAGACAAGAACATACAAAAAGTGGAGAAACCACAAATTACACCGGTAGAGGTAAACAGGGAAGACCAGACCACTTTTGTAAAAAACATCATGTCGTCGGAGCCTGCAGAAATGCAACCAAAATTTGTTGATTATGATAAGGATGTTATCAAATCGACCCTTAACGGCAACATTCCTTTATTGTATGGGCAGAATACAGAGAACCAGTTATTTGACCTGTACTATGCGTTTGACATGGGAACCAACAATGATAAAACATTACCTATTGCCATTGATTATATTGAGTATTTAGGTACTTCGAAAATGACACCGGCCGAAGTGCAACAGGAGTTTTATAAACTGGGCTGCTCTTTCAATGTATTTAATTCGGATAACCAAACCTGGGTAAGCTTAAGCGGGTTGAACGAAAACTTTGTAAAAGCTACCCAATTATTCGAAAGCTTGTTTGCCGATCCTAAAGTGGATGAGGCTACATTGAAAAACCTGGTTTCGGATATTTTGAAAAAACGCAGCGATGCCAAACAGGAAAAACGCACCATCCTGCAAAAAATGATGGTGAATTACGCCAAATACGGCGCGGTGAACCCTGCTACCAACATGTTATCGGAAGACGAACTCAATAAACTTACACCGACACAAATCTCGGATTTGATAAAATCGTTGATGACTTACCAGCATAAAGTACTTTACTATGGCCCTAAACTGGTTGGCGATGTGAAAGAGGCCTTGAATGAAAATCATCACGTTCCAGCAGGAGGATTAAAGCCTGTGCCGGCCGAAGCAAACTTTACCATACAGCCGTTCAATAATACTGTTTATGTAGTGGATTATGATATGAAGCAGGCTGAGATCGTGATTTTAACGGAAGGTGAAAAATACAATGCGGAGAATGTTCCGTTAATCAGCATGTATAATGAGTATTTTGGCGGCGGCATGAGCTCAGTGGTGTTCCAGGACCTGCGTGAATCGAAAGCCCTGGCCTACTCCTGTTACTCAACTTACAGAAGCCCGAGAGAACCTAATTTCCCATATTATAACTTCTCCTACATTGGCTCACAGGCCGATAAGTTGCCGGAAGCTTTAGCTGGCATGTCAAACCTGCTGAACAACGTTCCAAAATCGGATAATGCTTTTGCAGCGGCAAAAGAATCGATTTTACAGGACATTAAAACACAGCGCATTAATAAAGCGGATATTTTATTTGATTACCTGAACGCTGAGAAGTTTGGATTAAAAACCGATATCCGCAAGGATATTTTCTCAAAAGTGTCCACCATGAAGTTTGAAGATGTGAAAGCGTTCCAGGATGCCAAGATCAAAAACAAACCGGCCGCTATTCTGGTATTAGGCAAAAAAGACAAGCTTGATATAAAAACGCTGGAAAAATACGGTACCATTAAATACCTTACCTTAAAAGATGTGTTTGGATATTAAAACAAGAAAAGGCTCTACGGTGTAGGGCCTTTTTCTTTTAATGATGGTAGTGGCGCACCTACGGCGCGCCCTGGAAATTCATTCATTTATTTTCTATGAACAGTAAGCCCCTACGGGGCTTTTATTAACCATGTCAACAATTGAGATACTCCGTAGGAGTAGGATGTTTGTAGTAACCAGATATTAAAAAAATCAAAAAAGCTCCGTAGGAGCGACCTGTTAAATAAATATCCGCATAGATTTACCTTTCTTCAATATTTATCACATCCAGCAAAACGGGCGTATGATGATGTCCCGTTTGCGCCCCAAAGAGTTTTCCTTTCAGAGTGACGTGCTTTCCAATATAAGCATTGAGTTTTATGGTAGAGGCTAATTGTATGACCCCAACGTCATTAACCGATTCATTAAATTCGCTGGAGGTATCCGCCAGCACATCAATTGGAGCATCCAGTGTCAGCATGGCACAATTCTCTTTCATGTCGGTGAGTGTATCTTCGCCATAGCCCGGAGGGCCCCAGAAATTTTCCATTTCTAATTTCCCTGTCAAGGTAGATGTTTCAGGTTCATAATGGTATGCTTGTGCCTGTTCATTTTTAAGCGAATCCGTTTGCGCCGATTGAGATTCCTCAGCATTTTCACCTGAAGAGCAGCCCGCCAAAAGAAGGCCAAGAACAATTAATTTTTTCATGTACTGTTTATGAAACTTTTATGCCAATTACACAAATATCATCTACCTGGTCATGTCCCGTCTTCCAGTCCTCATGAGCTTTTTCGAGATTTAATTTTTGTACTTCCATTGCCTCACCCGAGTGACGGAGGATCATCTCGATCATTGGTTTGTATTTGAATTTCTTTCCTTTATGGCCGCCAAACTGGTCGGCATAGCCATCGGTAGTCAGATAAATAATGTCGCCGGCTTGTAATTGTATGGTTACGCTACTAAAGGGGACTTCTGTTTCGAGGTAAGTGCCGATGGGCATTTTATCGGCTTTGTATTCTATGAGTTCAGCATCACGGGGGGCTTCGGGTCCCGACAAGTCGGGATCGGCCACCCGGCTTCTCACCAACCATAAAGGATTGTTGGCACCGGCAAATTCAAGTGTATTATCAATTTTGTTCCACACGCATAAGGAAATGTCCATTCCATCTTTTTGCTCGGCATGGCCTTTTTGTTCGAGGGCGTGAATGATCTTTGAGCGCAGTTTGTTCAGGATCTCGTTTGCTTTAAAGATCTTGTTCTCCACCACAATCTCATTTAAAAAACTGTTCCCTAACATGCTCATAAAACCGCCTGGCACACCATGGCCCGTGCAATCAGCCAGGGCAAATACCGAGCGGTTGTTAGGCGTGTTATAAGCCCAGTAAAAATCGCCGCTCACAATATCACGTGGTTTGAATAAAATAAAATGCTCCTTTGATACTTTGTTCCACACTTCTTCGCCGGTTAATACCGCCTGTTGAATACGCTGTGCATACGTAATACTATCAATGATCTCTTTTTGTTTTTCCTCAACCAGTTCTTTTTGATGGGTGATCTCTTCATTTTTCAACTCAACCTCCATCTTTTGATTCTCAATGATAACATTGGCTCTTTTTGTTTTCCGGTAATTGAGAAAAGCAATAAAGCCAAACACCGCAATGGCGAGCAATGCTATGGATACAATGACCAGGATAAGCTGCTGCTGCCGTTTTTCTGCACGCCTGATGGCGTCTTTCTTTTCCTGGTCCGCTTTCAGCTCAACTTCTTTCTTATTGTACTCGAGCTGGTACTGACTTTTGATGATCTTGTTCCGGATGGTGTTTGAATGAATGGTGTCGTTAATCCTTTGGTATTCCCGCAAATAATCATAAGCCTGCATGTAATTACCTTTCTCTCTTGCCACATTGCTAACATTAAGAGCGGCTTCGGCAATCAATTCGGGATAATTTATCTGCTTCGAAAAACGATAAGCCGAGTCGGCAAACAAGGCGGCTTTTTTCAGGTCCTTTTTAAGGATACACATTAACACTACTTTGTTATACACTCTTACCTTGATCTGCATATCGGTTGAGAGCAGGGAGGCCTGATAGGCATCAGTGATGCATTTCACATACTGTTGCGTGTCCTTTAGGCTGGCATAGGAATTTGCCAACCCTATATTCATGAGCGACATGCGGCTGTATACTTTATTTTTCGCATAAATAGCATAGCCTTTCAGATAATAATCAATGGCAGTTTTGGTGTCGTTTTTTTTGCCTGCAACAACTGCCAGCTGGTTGTATACATTGGCAATGGCGGTTTCCTGTTTGGTTTTTTGAGCATAAAACAGCGCTTTTTTAAAGAAGGTTTCGGCATTATTTAACTCATCGTTCTGAAAATAAATATCGCCCAGGTTGATGTATATGCTGGTGAGTCCAAGAGCTTGATTTTCTTTCTCAAATAGCTTTCCCGCTTCAACATACAGCTCAATAGCTTCCTGTAAATTTCCCTCATGCTGCGATATGTATGCAAGGTTATTGATGATAACCCCAACTCCGGCGTAATGATTTATGCTTCTGTACAAGGTATCGGCTTGCCGGTAATAGTTTTTTGCGGCAGCAAGGTCGTTATAGATGAATTGCTGCTCATATCCCATGTTATTGAGTGCCGAGGCAGTAGCATAAACATGCAGGCTGTCTTTTTTCGTATGACTGTAATCATATAAATATTTATTGTACGCCGTCCACAATTGAGGATCTTCCAGCCCTTCGGAAAAGATTTGCAGGTAACGGAGTTTAAAGGTGTCGTTATTTGTTTTATGGTAGAGTTTCAGGATCGAATCTACCTGATGTTTCGTAGTTGGATCAAATACATAATCGGGCTTGATATCAATGAGGTAAAATGACTTAGAGTAGTTTTGTTGCGCGGAAACGTTCTTCCAAAAAAGAAAAGAGAAAAAAAGGATTATTAAGGATATTGGTTTCATAAAATAAAGTTAGGAAAATTAGGCGAAACCAAAACCGCTTAAATACTAACATTAGTTGTTTGTCAGTTCGAGCGGAGTCGAGAACCAAAAAGAACCAATCTATAGAACAGTTCTCGACTCCGCTCGAACTGACAAAGTCTTCAATCGACTTTTTTACTGTTAGCCAAACAAGCTGCTAAACACCTCTTCTATTTTGGTAACCGGTATTACTTCTATTTTGAATTGTTTAAGATCCAGTCCTTTGAGGTTATAGGAAGAAATATAGATTTTTTCGAAGCCCAGCTTTTGGGCTTCTGAAATACGCTGATCAATTCGGCTTACCGAGCGGATCTCGCCGGTTAAGCCAACCTCGCCAGCAAAACAAATGTTTTGTGAAATGGGAAGGTCTTCGCTGCTCGATAAAACGGCGCACACCAGGGCCAGATCCAGGCCGGGATCTTCCACTTTAATGCCGCCGGCAATATTCAAAAACACATCCTTGGCACCCAATTTAAAACCACATCGTTTTTCGAGCACCGCCAGCAACATGGATAAGCGACGCAGGTCAAAACCGGTAGCTGAGCGTTGTGGGGTGCCATAAGCAGCGGTACTTGCCAAAGCCTGGGTTTCAATCAACATAGGCCGGTTACCTTCGAGTGTGGCTGCAATTGTTACTCCACTGGTTGGCACATCGCGACTAGTAATTAAAATTTCGGAAGGATTTGTGACCTCACGCAGGCCTGAACCATGCATCTCGTAAATACCCAGTTCGTTGGTACTGCCAAAACGGTTCTTTGTAGTGCGTAATAAGCGGTATACGTGGTTGCGGTCGCCCTCAAACTGCAAAACCGTATCCACCATATGCTCCAGCACTTTTGGGCCAGCCAGGCCGCCATCTTTGGTAATATGGCCAATCATAAATACGGGGGTATTGGTTTCCTTGGCAAAACGCAGTAATTCGGCGGCGCACTCACGCACCTGGCTTACGCTTCCCGGACTGCTTTCTATAAAACTGGTATGCAGGGTTTGTATGGAATCTATAATGACCAATTGTGGCTGCACGGCCTCTATTTGCTGAAAAATATTCTGGGTATTGGTCTCCTGCAGAATAAAGCAATTTTCGGTGGTAATGCCAATGCGGTCGGCGCGCATCTTTATTTGCTGCTCGCTTTCTTCGCCGCTTACATACAGAATTTTTAAATGTTTAAGACGCAGGGCTACCTGCAACATTAAGGTTGATTTACCAATGCCCGGTTCGCCACCAAACAACACCAAACTACCCGGTACAATGCCACCACCCAGCACCCGGGTGAGTTCTTTACCGGCCACGGGAATACGCGGATGTTCAAAAGAACCTACGTTTTGCAGCAGCACAGGCTTATTGGAAATTCCTTTCCCATCTTTGGAAGAGGAGAATAACTGCAAACGGTCGTTCTTTGTTTCCTTGTGAACGATCTCTTCCACAATGGTGTTCCACTGCCCACAGCTGTTGCATTTCCCAACCCATTTATCGGATTGGGTGCCACAGCTTTGGCAGAAATAGGTTGTTTTTGTTTTAGCCACGTCGGTAATTTTACAAGTCAAAATTACAACGCTTTATAGTAATTGATTGCTACAATTTGTAGCTATTCTTTTTTCAAGCGATCAATCGCGCATCACAGGCCATTTTCCCTTTTCGTCCTTACAGGTTGGTGAAGCCAAGATCAGATCGCCTTTCTTGTTATAACAAAACACTGTCCAGCCATGTTCCTGGCCCTCGCACTTCTTCGCATAATCAAAATGCTGGCTCAATTCGCCGGTAGGGAAAAACTCATCGCAGGAAACGTATTCACCGTCCTTAAAAACATGTACTGAGCTCAAACGCCCTTTTCCATCGTACCATTTGTACTCGCCATTGAGCAATTTGCCTGTGGTGGCAGTTTGGAGTTTATAACCTTTTCCGCCACAGGGGCCCATGGGATAAATGTTTGTGCCATGATCGTAATATGTATAGCGTAAATAGGGTGCTGAAGTACTGTCGCTGGTTTTCTTCCAGTCCTTATCCAGGTAAACACACCATTTTCCGTTCTTCTTTCCCAAAGAATCGGTTTGGTTAATGGGCGTTGATTGTGCGAAAAAATTGGTGGCAAGTGCAAATAGCAATGCTGAGAATAATAGGTGTGTTTTCATAGATTATGGTTTTGGTGAATAATGATGTCATTAAATCATTATTTCCATAAATTTTTACACTTCTATTACGCCATTTTCAAGGTATTACGTTTGCCAATGCTATCGAAATTGGTTTTGAGCCAGGCATCGCAGGCCTTGTAACCAAGGTCTTTCAGGTACATGATAAAATCCCAATCGGTATTAAGCTTTGAAGAAAGGTTCAGGTCGCCCAATACATCATCGGCGCTGATGTTATGGAGGTGTACTTTTTTCAATTTGCCATCCAATGTAATTCCTTTCTCTACCAATTCCTGTTTAAACTGGATGAGCTTTAGTTCCAACAATAAAGATGAATTGAAACTCAGTTCATTCACACGGTCGCGAATGTCTTCAATTTTACCGGGTACTTCGGCTATGTTCTTAGGATTGATCTGGATCAATAAAATATCATCGGTATCCTCCGTATTATCAATTAATGGTTGAATGAGCGGGTTGCCGCTGTAGCCGCCATCCCAGTAATACTCACCGTCAATCTCAACCGCCTCGTACATATAGGGCAGGCAGGCCGAGGCCAAAATGGTTTTGGCAGTGATTTCGGTATGTCCAAACACACGGGCTTCGCAGGTTTTTACGTTAGTGGCGCACACAAATAATTTTGGCGGGTTCAGTTTATGAAGCTCTTCAAAATTGATGACCTCGTTCAATATTTTTTCGAGTGGATTGTATTGCAGCGGATTGAGTTGTTTAGGAGTAAAGTTTTCGGTGCTCATGCTAAACAGCTTATAGCTTGGCGAGAAATCCATGTTCCCTTTGCTCATCATTTTATCGAACCAGCTTGGCTGTAAAGGCGAAAGCTTTCCGGCTTCGGAGATCTTGTGCCAGAATTTAACCAGCGTGTGCTTGGCTAAATTTTTCCCACCTTTCTTTAATCCATAAACCGTACAAACACCATTCATGGCTCCGGCACTTGTGCCACAAACACCATCAATTTCAATACGCTCATCATCCAGCAACCTGTCAATAACCCCCCATGTGTATGCGCCATGGGCACCGCCACCTTGCAGAGCAAGGTCGATCCTTTTTATTTCAGACATATAGTATTAAATGTAAAGATTTCAAACTTACGTATAATTTTATACGCCATATGTGAAATTAAGTTATAAGAAAAGGGAAATATTTTCCGAAACTGATTTAGTATTCAATATCAAGGTCAAAACGCTTCTTCAATTCCAGTAAAGCAGGGTTTTTTTCGGCCATTAATTTGAACTTGTCGGCAGGTTTATAGGCTTTTACCTCTCCCATAATAGCCGATACTTTAATGTCGAGCTGCACTTGTTTATTGGACAGGAGCTTGCGGAACTCGTCCAGCATGTCCTGTTTGATATTAGTGAGCATTTCTTTTTGCACCTCGTTATTCAACTCAATTAAAACAGTGCTGTCTTGCAGGCTTATTTTGC
Source organism: Bacteroidota bacterium (assembly GCA_048498515.1). Taxonomy (GTDB): domain Bacteria; phylum Bacteroidota; class Bacteroidia; order B-17B0; family Aurantibacillaceae; genus UBA4416. The sequence continues at coordinate 195,423 of JBEHXV010000003.1, forward strand.
TGGAGGTTAAGGTAGCATACAGTTGCTTGAAACCGGCATTGCTTTTTTCTTCGGCAAACTGGCGTACGGCAGCAGCCACCCGTTCCTCGCTCAATTCAACATCCGCACTTGTATCTACTGCTTCAACAATTTCGGCTGTTTGTACGGCTATTGCCTGGTTAAGCTGGCCATTATCCTGCAGCATGAACTGCGACTTGATCTTAAGGTCATTAAAGCCCACTACGGGTTTACTGCTGGTTTGAACAACAGGTATTGCCGAAAATTTTGCAGGAGATGATTGCTCAATGGTTTTTGCCTGGGTTTGGTTCTCTAAACCCGACCCTAACTCATTTTTTTTTTCCGCATCTGCCGGTGCGGTATTTAAATAGCTGATCTGCATGAGGGCCATTTCGACCTGCAATCGCTGGTTCTTAGCGGCTTTATAATGAATGTCGCATTTATTGATAACCGCCAACGATTTTAGCAAAAATGGTGTTGAACACAACTGCGCTTGTTCGGCATAACGTTTTTTTAGTCCTTCGCTCACTTCGAGCAATTGAATGGTATATTGGTCTTTACTTACCAATATGTTCCTTAAATGCTCGCCAAAGCCAATAATAAAGTTGTGTCCATCGAATCCTTTTTTCAGGATATCGTCAAAGGTAACCATCACCTCCGGCAAACGCGCGTTTAAAGCGGCATCGGTAAGTTTAAAGTAATAATCGTAATCAAGTACGTGCAGGTTCTCTACAACGGCTTTATACATTAAGTGGTTCCCTGTAAAGGTTACCATCTGGTCAAAAATAGAACAAGCATCACGCAAGCCTCCGTCGGCTTTTTGCGCTATCACGTTCAGGGCTTCGGCCTCAAACGTAACGTGTTCGGTATTGGCTATATAGGCCAGGTGTTCCGAAATGTCTTCGGTTTTAATGCGGTTAAAGCTAAATACCTGGCAGCGCGATAAAATGGTTGGAATGATCTTATGCTTTTCGGTAGTTGCCAAAATAAATTTAGCATGCTTTGGCGGCTCTTCCAATGTTTTTAAAAAGGCATTGAAAGCGGCATTGGACAACATATGAACCTCATCAATCACGTACACTTTATAATCGCCCAGCTGTGGTGCAAAGCGCACCTGGTCAACCAGGTTACGAATGTCTTCCACCGAGTTGTTGGAAGCGGCATCCAGTTCATACACATTCAATGATGCGCCTGAATCAAAGGACACACAAGATTCACAGGCATCGCAGGCTTCGCCGTCGGCAGTGAGGTTGGTGCAATTGATGGTTTTGGCGAAGATACGCGCGCAGGTTGTTTTACCCACGCCACGCGGCCCACAAAATAAATAGGCCTGTGCAATTTTGCCGTTCTTAATGGCTTGTTTTAAAGTATTGGTTATATGGCTCTGACCCACAACCGTATTAAAGTGTTGTGGCCGGTATTTCCGGGCCGATACTATAAAATCATCCATAAACGAGGTATAAATTTACTGTTTATAATCGCCATAAAAAAGGTTAAATTATTAACTGTTTGTGAATAAGTTATCTATATTTGATTACCACAAACACGACCCTTTGAGCACATTCGTGAAAAATTATTTCTTCATAGTTTTCTGCCTTACCACTTTTTTGAGTTTTAACAGTAATGCCCAAAACCTTATAAAAGGCGTGGTTACCGAACCCGATAGCGTGACTCCCATGCCTTTTGTGTATGTGATTAACGCTACTACCGGGCAGGGACAGATGAGTGACGGAAACGGAAAGTTTGCCGTTAGCGCCAATGATAAGGATTCCATTATTTTTTCGTTTGTAGGTTATGTAAGGTTAAAGATCGCGGCGAGCAAATTATATAAAGGAATTTATAAAGAATGCAAAGTGGTAATGGTTGAAACGGCTTATAAGCTAAACCAGGTAGTAGTGAGTGAGTTTAAAATAAAACCTTATGAGAGGGATTACATGAAACGGGTGATACAGGGATCCAAAACAACCGTGGTTAACGCCATGGAAAGTCCAATTACAGCACTTTATATGCAGTTTAGCCAAAAGGGGCGCGAACAGCGGAAGTTGGCCAAGATATTTGAAGATATTTTCATACAGGAAGAGGTTGCCAAAAAATTTAACGCGGAAACCCTGCGGAAATTAACCGGCGACGATACCATTGATTTTGAAAAATTCAGAAGGTATTGCTATTACCTGAGTAATGATTATATCATCAATCACGATGGGTATGAATTATACGAAAGGGTAATGGACTGCTATTACCGTTGGAAAGAAGAGCGGCGCTAAATGAGCTTCTCAATGGCTTTGGGAAAATTGGCAAATTCCAGTTCCCTTATTTTTGCGCTTAAGGTTTCAGGAGTTTCTTCCGCATCTATCGGGCAACTTGCCTGTAAAATAATTTCACCTTTATCATATTCTTCATTCACATAATGAACGGTGATGCCACTTTCGGTATCCTTGTTTTCAATCACCGCTTTATGAACATTGATGCCATACATGCCTTTTCCGCCATATTTTGGCAATAAAGCAGGGTGTATGTTTACAATCTGGTTAGGGAATGCCTTCACAAATTTTTCGGGAATTTTTAATAAAAAGCCTGCAAGGATAATCAGGTCTATTTTCTCAGTCTGTAAAAATTCAATGATCTGGTCGGTGTATTCGTTAAGAGCTGTTTTACTAATGATTTGCACATTTTTTTTATGCTGCTCGGCTTTTGCAATGACACCTGCATTATCCACATTGGTTACTACCAGCTTTATTTTTATGCGGTTATCATTTTTAAAATAATTGAATAAGTTCTCCGCGTTGGTTCCTTCACCCGATGCAAATATGGCGGCATGTTTCATGGCTGCGAAAATACAATTTTTATAAAACAAAACAGCCGTTAATTGCTTAGCGGCTGTTTATATCATATAAATATGGCAGGTTCTTAGTTCGAATCTTTCCTGATTACCGTTACATGGCCTACGTAAGGATGTTTTCCTCCTTGTGTATCATAAACCATTATTTTATACACATACACACCCTGCGGAGCTTGTTTTCCTCCTTTCACAGAGCCATCCCACCCTTTACGGAAGCTGTCGCTCGAGAAAATGGATTCGCCCCAACGGTCAAAGATCTCCAGCTTGTAGTTCTCTTCATTAATACCCACACCGGCAGGTTGGAAGATGTCATTTATATTATTTCCATCCGGTGTAAAGGTATTAGGAATGTACAAGGCAAAATCAGGAGTGATTTCTACAATTTGAGAGGCCTCAGCCCTGCAACCTTTATCGGATGTAGCAAATAAATGTACATAGTACTCGCCCACATGGTCGTAGTAATGACTTGGGTTGGTAAGTATAGAACCGTTTAGGGTTGAACTTGATGACGGATCGCCAAAGTTCCAATCGTAACTTACGGCACCTGTTGACGTATTGTTAAAGTAAATTGTTGGATCTAAGATGCTCGCCGATTGCGGAGTTGGATAGAACGCCGCATTTGGTATAGGATACACAATAACATAGTCAGCCCTTGTAAATTTGCTCACACAACCTGCCGCGCTTGTTACTACGAAATCGATATCAAGCGTATCCGGTTCGTTAAAAGTATATGTTAAAGGATTAGTAGTACCTATCAGATTCTTATCAGACAGCCATTGGTATGTATCAGTTCCCGGATTATTGGATAAGCCATTGAATGTTACAGGCCAAGGCGCGCAACCTTGTGATGGTGAAGATGTAAAGGTTATGATTGGCAATGCATTCACAGTGATAGTAAACACGGCGCTTGCACTCGCATCAGTTACCGTACATCCGTCACTTACGGTAACAGTGTAAAGGTTTGGCGCATTCACAGTAGTTGCCTGAACCTGGATGGAGCTGGACGTTACGTTATTGTCAACCGTTCCATTACTCCATGTAAAGGTGTACGGACCGCCGTTTCCTCCGCTAACCATTCCCGGTGTCAATACAACCTGGTCGTGATCGCAAGCTGTGGAAGGCGTAGCACTGATGCTGAGCGAAGGAGTTACTACTACATTAATCACTTTCTGCTGTGCACAACCATTGGCATCCGTCATGCTCACACTGTAGCTTGA
>JBEHXV010000004.1:0-175749 GCA_048498515.1 Bacteroidota bacterium
GAGCAGGTTGTTCAACCTTAGGATCGGTAACCATTACCGAACCGGCAGCCATTGATGCAACAACCGCAACCAACGGAAATACCATCACCGCTAATAACGCTGGTGCTACCTCATACCAGTGGGTTGATTGCGATAACAGCAACGCGCCTATCAGTGGCGAAATGGGCCAGTCTTTCACAGCGCCGCAAACAGGTAATTATGCTGTGATTGTTACCGAAGGCTCATGTTCAGCTACTTCTTCGTGTGTGAACGTGATTGTAACCGGTATTAAAGGATCGGTAAGTACCGTTAAAATGGCGGTTTATCCTAACCCTGGCACTGGTGTGTACACTGTAAGTACCAATGCTAAGATTGAGCGTATGACTGTAATGAATGCACAAGGTAAAGTAATTTACCAATCGCTTGATAATGCCAACAATGTATCGGTTGATATTACAGAGCAGGCTTCAGGCATTTACCTGTTTACTATTACAACTGCTAACGGCACCAGCCAGCAACGTGTAGTGAAACAATAACACATTCTCTGAATTAAGAAACGCCCCGCAAATCTGTGGGGCGTTTTTTGTTTCTGCTCGTGAAAACCCCTGTCCCATTTCAACGGCACTAATCCCCCGGTCACCGAAAAAAGGGTCAAAAGCAGTTGTTAAACCTTTTTAGTTGCCGATTGTTTATTAATTTTACATCAGCAATTAACCAATGGAACAACGACTGCTCATAGCCGAAGACGACCCGCTTTTATTGAAAGCGCTGGGGTTTTATTTTATTAAAAAAGGCTATGGTGTATTGTTGGTGAACGAAGGCAGGGAAGCCATGGCTAAGATCAGGGAAATGGATTTTGACCTGATTATTACCGACCTCAACATGCCTTTTGCCAATGGCCTTGAAATTGTTTCATTGGTGCGCAACGAACTCAAAAAAGAAACCCCCATCATCATGCTTACCTCCGTGGGCATTGAAGACACTGAGCTGGAAGCCTTCCGCATAGGTGTCAATGAGTTTGTAGCCAAACCTTTCAGCCCGCAGGTGCTGGAGGTGCGTGTTGAAAAAATATTAAGACAAAGAAACAGGTAGTTTGAAAACGATCGGGGTTGTTTATGTTATTATCGTTTGGTTTATAGCAGCGCAAGTCTATGGCCAGAATGCGGACTCCCTGTTTACGGTTGCCCAACAAAGCGCCTATTCCAAAAATTACGCTACGGCACAAACTATTTGCCGGCAACTCATGACCCAACACCCTTCAAACCCCGATTATAAATTATTTTTGGGACGCACCTTTGCCTGGCAGGGAAAGACCGATTCGGCAAAATTAATTTTAAAACAAGTGATTGATGCCGATGCCAATAATGTGGATGCGTATGATGCTCTGACAGATGCCGAGCTTTGGAGCAAAGACTATAAAAATGTGATAGAACATTGCAACAAAGCACTTGGCGTTGCCAAACCAAATGAAAAGGCAATATTCCAGATTAAACAGGCCAAAGCCTATGAGCTGCTGGAAGATGACGCGCCCGCAAAAACAGTGCTGGAAGAACTATTAAAAAATGATCCGGCAAACAAGGAAGCAAAGGAGCTCCTGGATAATATTACATCAAGATCATACAAGAACGCCGTTTCCGCTTCCTATTTAAATGTGGCTTTCAGCAATCCCGGTAACGCGCCATGGCATTATTCATATCTTGAGTATAAACGCAATTTTAAAAAATGCCCGGTGCTGGCACGCGTCAACTATGCCAATACCGCTGGGCAGGATGGCTACCAGGTTGAAGCCGATGCCTACCCGAAATTAGGCAAAGGAACCTATGCTTACCTCAATGGCGGTTACTCTTCTTCAAACGATTTGTTTCCAGGACTAAGAGCCGGCGCCGATGTATACCAAAAACTGGTACGTGGTTTTGAAATGTCGCTTGGTGCCAGGTACCTCCATTATTCGACTGAAGATGTGGTAATTTATACCATATATGCCGGCAAGTACTACAAAAACCTGTGGTTTGCGTATAGGCCCTTTGCTGTTGCAAAAGACGGCGATGTGTTTTTTTCGCACACAGGAACGATCCGAAAATACTTCTCCAATCCTGAAAATTACATCAGCCTCAATTTAATTTATGGTGCAACGCCATACACCACAGCATCATTTATAGATATTAACAAAGTAAACTCGCAGCGCATCGGCATCGACTTTCAGTATAAAATAGCAAAGTCTTTTTTAATAAAGCCCATGTTCTCGTATGAGTATGAAGAGTATTTTCCTGGTTTGTTTCGCAACCGCTTCTATAGTCAGCTAATCCTTATTAAACGTTTTTGATCATGCGCATACGGAAACGACTTGTCATATTATTGTTACTCATTGCCGGGTTCATTGGCTATAAGTACTATAAACGCCATAAAACAAAGGGATCTGACGTAAGCGAAGAAATGATGTTCCTGTTTAAAGACAAGCAAGGGCCGCTCACAAAAAGCATCCTGCCGCTGAAACAAAAAACGAGCTGGAGAAATTATGCAACGGGGCCAAGCTATGGCGTTGCTGTGTTGTTATCCGATACCAATTCGGCCTGGCTGGGCATTGTACATGCCTTTAAAAGTTTCGGTATTCCGTTCAGGCTTTATAGCAATACCGATAGCGCGATAAAGCATGACATGGTAATGGTGTACCCCATGCTCACCGGAAAATTGTTCAAGGAGCAGGAACTCATTCGCATGGACGACTACCTGCGCAATGGCGGAACGCTCTTGGCAGTGAATGTGCTTGGCGGCATTACCGAAGATTTTGGATTTGCCGAAGCCATTCCTTCACGCAAAAACTTTAAAGTCAAAATAAACGACAAGAATAATGCGCGGTTAAGTGAGTTTACCGACGCCAAAGAAACAGAGATCAGCCTGGGCGATCGAAACAATTTTAAAGAAACCATTGGAACCTACAGTTATAGCAAACCCCTTTCGACACCTTTATTGGTGTATGAGAACAATGAAGCCTGCCTCACACAATATCATTTTAAAAGCGGTGGCAGCGCTTTTGCTTTAGGCATTGACATTGGAGAATTTGTATTGCGCTCCGAAAACGAGCGGGGCTTTAATGCCCAACGCACTTATGTGAATGATTATGAACCATCGCTGGATGTTCTCATACGCGTTATAAAAAACATTTATACAAGCTCTTCCTCATCGGCGGTTACATTGAATACAGTCCCCTTAAACAAAGCCATTACAGTGTGCCTCACACACGACATTGATTTTACCCGCTCCATTAAAAATGCGGTCGATTATGCGAAAATGGAAAATCAAAAAGGTGTGAAAGCCACGTACTTTATTCAAACCAAATACATTAAGGATTGGAACGATGATATTTTTTTCAACGATACAGGTGTTGGTTATTTAAATACCGTATCATCCCTGGGAATGGAAATTGCCAGCCACTCCGTATCGCACTCGCATGCTTATTCTAAATTTGAAGAAGGTACCGGCGGGGAGCAATACCCTGCCTATCGTCCTTTTGTGAAGGGAAGGGATGAAGCAACAGGCGGCAGCGTGGTGGGCGAATTGAGAGTGAGTAAATTTTTACTGGACAATTGTGTGAGCAATACCAATGTGCTGTCCTTCCGTCCCGGGCATTTGTCTTATCCGTTCTCGTTGCCGCAATATATTGTAGCTAGTGGGTATAAATACAGCTCCAGCATCACCGCCAACAATGCCCTTACGCATTTGCCTTACCAAATGCAATACAACCGCGAAACAGAGCAGGAGCTCAACGCATTTGAATTTCCGGTAACCATTGAGGATGAAGAAAAACCCCGCATGGACCTGCGGCTGGATAAAAGCCTGGCACTGGCAAAAAAATTAAGTGCGTATGGCGGCTTGCTCAATGTGCTCATTCATACCGATACGCTGGCCTATAAATACAATTATGAAACGGCGCTTATTGACAGCCTTAAAAACACGGCCGTGTTTTACACCATCAAAGAGTTTGGCAATTGGTGGTTAGCCAGGAACGGGGTCACTTTCTCAGTTGAGAAGCAAAAGCAGTTAAATAGCCTGCATGTTAACACCACGATGCCAATTAAAGAAATTGGTTTTACACTACCTGCAGGTTGGGTATGCAAAGGCAATGATGCAAACATTGTGCAGACAGGAAATGAAATTTTGATCCACCAGTTAAATAAGGAGTTAACCATTGAATTCAGTACGGTAAATGCACACTAAGCTACAGTCATATTTCAATGCCCTTTCGAACCCGGTGCAACTGGAACAAATCCTGGTTGGCACCATTCTGACCTTCCTGGTGCTATCCTTGCTGTTGTTTGTATCGATCATGTTGTACCGCACCATCAAAATTTTTGACCTGAAATACATTGCCTCTCTTAACGATACCTATGACGAATTGTTTATGACTGCCGCTTTTGCCGATGCAGAAGAGCTGAATGCAGTGATTGAAAAAACAAAATTGGCTAATAGCACGCATCTTAAACGCAAACGCCACGCCCGCATCATTACCAATAAATTATTGTTCTTATACAACTCTTTTTCAGGCGAGTCGAGAAAGAACCTGCTGGAGTTATACATGAGCTCGGGCTTTGTAGACTACTCCGAGAAAAAAATTCACAGCAGGCAGTGGGAACTAAAAGCGCAGGGCATAAGGGAAGTAGCCGAAATGAAAGATACGCGCGTGTTGGGAACCCTGAAAAAAATAAGTAAAAAACGAAACAAGCTCTTAAAGGAAAACGCGCAGTTATCGCTTTTAAAAATAAATGGTTTTGCTGGACTCGATTTCCTGGCAGATATGGATACTCCCCTATCCGACTGGCACCAGATCAATTTACTGGAAACATTGAAGGAATACAGGAACACACCCTTGCCTGATTTCTCGGTATGGCTAAGCTCGGGCGAAACAACAGTAGTGCTGTTTGCCATCAGGCTCATCAGCTATTTCAAACAAATTGACAGAAGCGACAAGCTTTTTCCTTTACTCGATCATGCCGACGAAAAAGTAAGGACAGAAACCATTCGTACCCTTGGGGTGTTGCATATAACAGATTCCATTCGGCATCTCGTTAAAATGTACGACAACCAACCGCTCGCATTAAAAACAGAAATTATAAAAGCCTATGCTCAGCTTGCCGAGCAAAAGAACGCCGCTATTATTTTGCAATGGCTCTCGCAAAGCAGTGATCCCGAAATTCAGCGCAATTGCCTGGAGGCCCTCATCACCCTTGATGCGACAGATGATTTGAAAAACCTGCAGACAGAAGACAGTAAACTAAAAGAAGTGGCTAACAGTTTAATAAACAGTAACACCAAATGAAAGAGTACATCGATTTTATCATATGGATCATCTTCCTGTTTTGTGTCAGCATTATGTCGGCTTACCTGATCCTGGCTGCCATATCGGTGGTTACATTACGCAAGTATTTAAAAACAAACAGTTTCAGCGATTATAATTCCATTCTCAATTCACCGCTTGCACCACCGGTGAGCATTATTGCACCGGCTTATAATGAGGGCCTGACGATTGTAGATAATGCCAAATCGTTGTTGGCCCTGCATTACAATAACTATGAAGTACTCATTGTAAACGATGGGAGTAAAGACGACACCTTGCAGAAACTTATCGCCGCCTTCGATCTGCAGCTCATACAGGTACCGGTAAACATACAAATCGAATGCAAGGAAATACGGGGCGTTTACAGATCATCCAATCCCGCTTTTAAAAAATTCAGGGTCATTGATAAAGTGAATGGTGGAAAAGCCGATGCATTGAACGCGGGAATTAATGTAGCCAGCGCGCCTTATATTACCTGCATTGATGTGGATTGTGTCCTGGAACAGGACTCATTGATAAAAATGGTAAAGCCATTTTTAGAAGCTACCAAAAAACGCGTTATAGCCAGTGGAGGTGTAGTACGTATTGCCAACTCCTGTGTGATAGAGAATGGAAAGCTGATGAGCGTGGAAGTGCCCGATAAGTTGGTAGCCCGCATACAGGTGTTGGAATACATAAGAGCATTTTTATTGGGCAGGATGGCCTGGAGTCGCATGGATGGCTTATTGCTCATCTCCGGCGCTTTTGGCATGTTTGACAAGGACATTGCCATTAAAGCCGGAGGTTATTATCACAAAACAGTGGGCGAGGATATGGAACTGGTGGTAAGGATGCGGCGTTATATGCACGATCATAATTTACCCTATACCGTCACCTTTATTCCCGATCCACTTTGCTGGACCGAGGCGCCCGAAGATTATAAAATACTGGGCAGGCAACGCAGCCGCTGGACAAGAGGTACCATGGAAACGCTCTGGCTGCACCGCGAAATGCTGCTGAACCCAAAATATAAAATACTGGGGTTGTTGAGTTACCCGTTCTGGCTGGTATACGAATACCTGGCACCTATTATCGAAGCTACCGGTTTGCTGTTCTCCATTTTTTTGGCCTGCATGGGATTGATTAACTGGCACTTCTTTGTATTGCTGCTCCTGTTTGTTTACACCTTTGCCATTATGTTCTCTATGCTTTCCCTGTTAACTGAAGAAACGACCTATTACCAATACACCAAACGAAAAGATTACATCAAACTTATTTACGCCGCTTTACTCGAACCCATCTTCTTTCATCCCTTTGTAGTATACAGCGCCATTAAAGGGAATATTGACCTGGTGAAAGGCAAAAAAGCCTGGGGAGACATGACCCGCAAGGGCTTGAGCAAGCAGTAAAGCATAAATCCTACCTTTTTTTCATTTAAATTGTGACGAACGGAAGGGCGGTTTACCGCCCTTTTTTATTGCTGAGATTAGTTTACATTTGTTTAAATAGCAAAAAATAAAACTAAACAACACAACTATGAAAAAAATAATTCTTATTCTGGGCTGCACAGGAGTTATGATAACCGGTGCCGCTATTTTTACCACAACAGGTTGCTCCGGGGAACATCCTGTTAAAAATGAGGATAGTGTCCGGGTAAGCGCTATCAATAGTAGCTACGCTATACCGCCCCAGGATATTACAGCTCCTTCACAAGCTGTAGCCGATACCTTTTCATGGAGAACCTTTATTGCCATGTGCTGGCCGGCCGATCTCAAAACCTGCGGACCTGATACGGCCAATGGAACCATTTTGAGTGGCACAGGGCCTGTTGTTTGGGAATCGTATTTGACAAGTGATGAAGTGTTTGTTGTTCCTCCTGCCACACCGGCACCATGGTGCGAAGTGTTACAATCAAAAATGAATCGTAAAAAGTTACCAAAAGCAGTCCTGGAACTGGCACAAAAAACAGGCGTATACCGTTTCATTAGCCGTAACTCAAAATCGCCTCATGCGCTTGGCCAGGCATCGGGCCAGCCATTGGTTGACCAAAACGGAAGGTTCGTACGTTACGAGGTACGCATGAATAAAGAAGAATACGATTACATTACAACCAATACCTTGTGGAATGTAACGGGCCAGCAAAATTTTACAAAAACAAATACCATCTCCTTTCCAACAAGCACCACATCCATTGGTCCTATGGAATTTAAAGCCGCCTGGAAGATTCTTGGTAACGGAGATGATGCTTCCCGTTTTTACACCATCAAAGCCATTGTGTTCAACGATGATTCGCTTAACCTCAGCCCTGGTCCAAACCCTGTAACACTTGGCCTGGTTGGTTTGCACATTGCGCATAAAACACCTACACAACGTTTCTGGATCTGGTCAACCTTTGAGCAGGTCGATAACCTCACCACTTCCTTCTTTAATCCTAATTCTAAAGACTCTGTGAATACACCTCCTAAAGGTGGGCCAAATTATAAAGAATTGGCCCCTGATGGCAAACCGCTTCACAAACCAACGCAGGTAACAAGAGTAAACGCGGTAGATAGTGAGGACGTTTACATAGATAAGATCAATCCCTATTTTCAAAACCTGTTGAACGGATCGGTGTGGGCAAATTATTCATTGGTAAGCACGCAATGGTTACTGAACGAAGATATTTTCCCGCTATACCTGGCCAATACGGTTCAGGAAACATATCTGCAGGGCCCACACCCGGCGGCTCATGGCACCTATACTATTTTTGCAGGCGAACAGTATTTCCAAAGTCCGAAATACAAACCGTTCTCACCTACCGTAAGTTCAAGCTGCATGGGATGCCACTCCAAAGCAACCCTTACCATCACCGGAACTCCATCTTCCGATTTTAGCTTCTTGCTGGGCGAGGCGCATTGATGATGAATCCTTTTGTAGTTTGACCAGGAACAATACCATGTTCCTGGTTCATTAACAACTGGATAACAATTTGAATAAACGATTATGCATACTTTAGTGTTATGAAGAAACACTTTATGCATAATTATGCTTACGTATTAGTTTTGTTGTTACCTTTTTTCATTTTATGTAACGCAAACAATAATCTTCAACCTTCTAACGACTTAAACAATCAAACCTTTGGCGTTGATACGGTGCCGCAAACACACGACAGTATCCTATGTGTTTTTCAGGACAGCAAAAACAATTACTGGTTTGGAAGCAATGGACATGGCGTATACCGCTATGATGGCGGCAAAACCTTTCTGCATTATACGACCAGGCAAATTTTGCCAGGAACCCAGATTTGGAAGATACAAGAAGACAACAAGGGCAATATATTCTTTACAACTACCAAAGGAATATGCAAGTATGATGGGAAGCAGTTTAGCACACTGCCTCTTGCAAAAAACGATGCGGCAAACAATGGCTGGAAACTGCAACAAGATGACCTTTGGTTCCAGGGCGCTCAGGATTCGGGAGTAGTGTACCGTTATGACGGCAAATTCTTATACCGTTTAGAGTTTCCAAAAACAAAAGTTGCCGAAGATTTTATAAAAGAGCACCCGCGCCCGCAATTTCCGGATATGCGTTTTAATCCTTACGATGTGTACAGCATTTTTAAGGATAGCAGGGGCAATGTATGGTTTGGTACCGGCATGTTGGGTGTATGCCGCTACGATGGAAAAACCTTTACCTGGATCCCAAATGATAAAATAGGAATGGACGAAAATGCGTTCTGCGTACGTTCAGTCATTGAAGATAAGGATGGAAAATTTTGGTTCAGTAATACAAAACACTGCTATGCCATATACAACAATGATACTGAAAGCATTACAGAAGAAAAAGGCATTGACCAGCTGATAGAATACCAGGAGGCAGATTATGCTTATTTCATGTCGGGCTTTAAAGATGATAACGGCGACCTTTGGCTGGCAACGTTTGGCGCCGGTGTTTGGAGATACAGCAAGGGAGCTCTGTTTCATTATCCTACAAAAAAGGGAGCCAGGACCATTACGTTGTATTCAATTTATAAAGACCGCCAGGGAACTATATGGCTTGGCACACATACCGACGGCGTCTATAAATTTAATGGAAAATTATTTGAGAGATTTAAGCCCTGAAAATGCCAAGTCGCATCTTTCGCGGTTGAGTTTCGGGTTTAAAACAATTGCCGGATTATTTTACTATTTTTGGTAGCATGAACCTGATGGGCAGACCAAAATTTTATGTACTATTAATCGCTACTGCGTTCCTATGCTCACGCTGCGCGATTATGGTCGAAAACTTTGTTGGATATTCAACAGATAAAAGTTACGAGCTAAAAGACCATTCAAAAGCAGAATTATATGCTGCCATCAAATGCTTTTATGATAAAGCACCAGGATACTATCCTGTTTTAAACCTGGATTCGGCCTACAATCAAAAATTCGGAAGAAAAGACCATTCTCATACAACGGCTAAAACAAACCAGGATTCCATAGCCTTTTATTTTGAAGAAAGACTAAACGACTCTACCGCCATTTTATACTGGACCTACATTGACAGAGGTATTGAACACTGGACCGAAGCGCCCGATTATCCATCCACAACAATAGTACTGGATGCAATATGGAAAAACGACCGGGTTTATTTTATCTCGAAAAAAAAACCACCACTGGGGGCAACAAAAAAAGAGGCCAAGGAAGTAAAGCGTTACGTAAAAAAATTTGAAAAAACCATCTTGCGCGAAATCCGCAAAAACGCTAAAATGAACTCCTGTCATTAAGCTCCCAACGAAACCCTTGAATTATCGGGCTGATGAATGTTAAGAACATAAGCCCCAATTGGTTTGACAATGCCCGTCTCTTCTATTGCATTTCTTTGCTTCACCTTTAGCTGTTTGAACTGTGAAGGCGAAAGACCAGTCACTTTTTTAAATTGGTTTGATAAATGTGCCACGCTGCTATAGTTCATTTTCCAGGCAATCTGGCTGATGCTGAGCTCATCGTAAATAATGAGCTCTTTGATGCGTTCTACTTTGTGAGCAATCACGAATTGTTCAATGGTAGTTCCCTGTGTTTCAGAGAACAGGTTCGACATGTAGCAGTAATCGTGGTTTAATCGTTCGCATAAATAATCCGAAAAATTAACTTTGGCCTCTTCATCCGAGTGGTGTACCATTTCCACTACGGTATTCTTTATCCTTTCCACCAGTGTGGCGCGCTTGTCATCCAGGAGCTCAAGATCCCACTGTGCCAGCAATAGTTTAAGCCTGCTGCGTTGTTCGGCCGAGATCATTTCAGCAATTTCAACTTCACCCAAATCGACACGTATGGGCGAAAGCCCTGTTTTTAAAAGGACCCCTTCAACCGCTAATTTGCAGCGCGTGCTTACCATATGTTTAATAAAGAGTTTCATTCAGTCGAATTAACTCTAACAGGTATACAAATTAAATGCCTGCCGGGCTATAACAATCGCAGAAGAGAATGCCCCATTTTGGGGAAAATAAAAAACCTTCACCGATTTGGTGAAGGTTTTTTTAATCCGTTATTTAAACGCTAATTAGTATTTTGACGCAGCGCCAATACCGTTACCCGTATGGATAAAGTTATAGATCTGGGTCATGGTAGCCTCAAAGCTTCCGCTAATGGTTGCCGTATTACCGGTAGAATTTTGGAAACCGTTCACGTTAATGGAGAAGGTACCGCTAAATAAACCTGAACTGGCGTTATAAGTTAAGCCGTTGATGGTTGCAGACGGTGTACCGCTCAGCATGAACTCAAATTTTTTATTCGATCCCATTGATTTAGTGAATGCGAACTGGCTTAAGCTGATATTACCCGTTGTAGCTGTTTTTGAAGTAGTGGTAATATTGATCTCCGCGTAATTTGGATTTACAATATCGCCCTGGCTGCGGTAAATATTAAAGTTATAGCTTGCTATTGAATTACTGTCCAGCCTTCCTGATTCTGCCTGAGAATAGGTCTTGTATTCAAATGTTTCGCTGAAAGCAGTCCCATTTTGGCGTGTACCCGAAACGGTACCTTTAATAAATCCATCGCTGTGTGTAGCCACTGTTCCATTTGCACCGGCCTCACCCATATCGCCCTTAGGCCCTTCTTCTTTTTTGCAAGAGGTAAATAAAAGTGCTGAAGCAACTATACCTGTTGCAAAGGTTTTCATCATTATTGTTTTCATCTTCTTTAGTTTAAAAATTATGGTACAAAGGTCGCCCGCTTTAAAAAGGAATGTGTTACATAATTTTAGAAATAACTTGCATAATTTTTGGATTTAAGAATAAAAAAACAAAAAAGCCTTCACCATAAATGGTGAAGGCTTTTTTTAAAATTTGAAATCGATGTTATTTTTTAACGAGGCTATCCGGAATAAAAGGGGCAGCAGTGGTACTCCAGGTTATAACAGCATTATAACGGATGCGTGTTAAGCTATCGCAGGAAAATGGTTTCGTGTAATCTTTCATATTAGTAATGCGGCCGAAGCTGCGCACAATCACCTCTCCGCTTTTCATCACATAAACTTTGGTAAAGCCAAAGAAAAGATCTTTAGGATAAAGATGGCGCTCGTATTTACTGCCGCCATTACCTGCTATGATCTGGTAAGGTCCATAGGCAGTAGGTTGTAAAGCGTTAAACTCATGGCGGTGTGCCGAGAGCATGGCTTCCACATGGTTAGTGTCCATTACCGGCCATATGAGGTTAGTTACCGTTGTATCCATGATCTCATCGCCAAAATCTTCCTGCGGTATGGTTTTGTTAAGTGATATGTAAGAAGGCTTATGTCCCATAACGAACATATGATTGACCTTGCCGGTTTTTTTGGCGCTGGTCATATCATTACAAATCCATTTGGCAGGCGACAAGCCCGGTACTAATGGTTGCTTTGGATCGTACATATCCGTATTGAGCAACACAAAGTGCGTGCCTTTATAATTAAACGAATACGTCAAACTATCTTCAGGCGCATAGCTTATCCCATAATCATCGCCAATTTGTATGCTGAACGGCTTCATAATACTGCTCCATACCGAAGAAGCATTTTGCCATGGCAACTCATATTTTTTCGGCCTGGTAACATCAGCCCCATGTTTTTTATTATCATATACAGGTTTAAACAACATTTCGTGGTTGCCGGGCAGAGCAACCAGGCGGATGCCGGAGTTTGGCATAGGCGAAAAAGCAGGATCCATGAATTGGGTGACCCAGGCATTTAACTGGTGACGAAGCGTGTCCTCATTATTCTGCAAACCAAGCACCAGGTCGCCCAGGAAGAAAAAGAACTTTGGCTTTATTTGCATGGCACACACCTCATTAAAGGTGCGTTGCAAATGAAATACGTTGGCTGTTGAGGCATTGGATACGGAATTGGTGTCAACACGGTTGCAACCCATAAACACAAAACTGAATTCAACCAGCGATGGGTCGATATCACTTTCGGCATTGGACACAAGGCTTGAATCGCAATGGAACGTATCCTGGGGAGTGGTTGCTACTGCTGCTTTCTCTTCGTGACCATTGCAACTGGTGCATACATAAAATAACATCACTATGCCGGTGATTCCGGCTAACGTTAGAAAACCTGATTTCTTCATAAGTGCTTTGGATTAAGGGTTATGAAATCAAATATAAATGATAAACCCATATGCTCTTTATACGTACTCGTTTTTTAGTAATTTTACTAAAAATGGAGGGATTAACATCATTGCTTCTCCGCCAGCCGGCGGAGAAGCAATGACGAGAATAAATTACATATTGGATCAAACAAAAAAGCCTTCACAATTTCTCATGAAGGCTTTTTATATATCAGATGAATTGTTCTAGTTCCAGCCACCGCCTAAGGCACGGTAAATGTTTATACGTGCATGCATTTGCTGCATTTTGGTCTCTATCAGTTCAAAACGTGACTCCAAAGCATCACGTTGGGTTAATAATACTTCCATATAATCTGCCCGAGCCGATTTAAAGAGAACGTTTGAAATATCAATGGACTCCGTGAGCGCTTTTACCTGCTGCGATTTCATATCATAACTTCTTTGCAGGTTAGTGATATTGGAGAGTTGGTTCACCACTTCAATATGCGCTTTTAAAATAGAACGCTCGTAATTATATACGGCTTGTACCTGTTTTGAATTAGCCGAATAGTAATTTGCCTTAATGGCGTTCCGGTTTATCAATGGTGCTACCAGGTCGCCCGCTAACGAAAACAACAACGATTGCGGTGTTTTTATTAAGTATGCCGGATTAAAAGCACCCCAGCCACCGCCTGCAGTAATGCGCAAGGAAGGATAGAACTCCGCTTTGGCTGCTTTAATGTCCAGCCTGGCAGCAATCATTTGACGCTCGGCCTGCTTAATGTCAGGTCGGTTATCAAGCAGCTGAGAAGGAATGCCTTCATGAATGCTATCCACCGGCAGGTCGATAAAGTTTTGGGAACTTCTTACCACAGGCTGCGGGAATCTTCCTACGAGGAAATTGATCCTGTTTTCAGTTTCAACAATTTGCTGTTTGATATAGTACTGGCGGCTCTGATTTTTAAGAACCTCCGCCTCGAACCTGCGCACCGCTAATTCGGTAACCCTGGCCGATTGCTTTTCCAGTTTCACAATATCAAGCGAGTTTTGATAAAGGGTAATGTTCTGCGTCAGGATCTGCAATTGGTTATCAAGCGCTATTAATTCATAGTAGGAATTTGCAATTTCAGAAATGAGCTGCGTAACCATGAAATTTTTCCCATCAATAGTTGACAGGTATTTGTAGGCCGCTGCTTTTTTGGAATTGTGCAGCTTGTTCCAGATATCCACTTCCCATGACGCCGTTAGGCCAAGCATATAATTTGGCAGTACATCGGGTACTTTTTGGCCTGGTGTAATGTCATTGGCAGCATCGCTGGCACCCTGGCTGGTGTATAGACCAACCTTGTCAACACCCGCGCCGGCTCCTACACCAACCGTTGGAAGGTAGGCGCCTTTCCTGGCTCTTATTTCCTGTTTGGCAATATTAATTTCCTGGAGCATGATGTTAAGCTCCTGGTTTCTTTTTAAAGCCGAATCAATAAGGGCGGTGAGGTTAGGATCGGTAAAAAAATCCTTCCATTTGGTCCGACCGGAATTAAGACTGTCTTTTTTTCCGGCAAAACTTTCAGGAACGCTTTTATTTTCTTTTTTAACCAGCGATGGCCCTATGCAGGATGTATACATGAAAGACATGCCTGCTATGCCTAAGCATATAACTATCTTACGTTTATTCATTGTCATTGTCTTCATGATCTTCTTTTAGGGAAAAATTATCTATTTGATGAACGAGTTCTTCAGTTAAAGAGCTGTCTTCTTCATGTTTTATCAGTTTGCGGCCCTCAGCCATTTTACCAAAGATGTAATATAATCCCGGTACAATGATGACACCGAACACCGTTCCGAAAGCCATTCCTCCTAAAGCGGAAGCACCAATGGTACGGTTACCGATAGCTCCGGCGCCATGCGCTATCACCAGCGGAATTAACCCGGCAATGAAAGCGAACGAGGTCATTAAGATAGGACGGAACCGGACTTTCGCGCCTTCTATGGCCGCTTCCAACACAGTGGCCCCCTGTCGCTGCTTTTGCACTGCGAACTCCACAATCAACACCGCGTTCTTACCAAGCAAACCAACGAGCATTACCAACCCAACCTGCGCGTAAATATCGTTCGCCAGGCCCATGCCCTTTATCATCAGGAACGATCCGAATACACCAGCAGGTAACGAGAACACAACCGACAATGGAATGATGAAACTTTCGTATTGTGCCGCTAATACAAAGTACACAAACACCAATACGATAATGAAAATATAAATGGCTTCATTCCCACGTCGTGTTTCGTCGTACGAAAGCGCTGCCCAGTCAATGTCATAACCATGTGGTAATGTTTTTGCCGCAACTTCCTGCACCGCTTTAATGGCCTCGCCGCTGCTATACCCCTTTGCCGGCCCACCCCTGATGGCGGCAGTGTTGTACATGTTGTAACGGTTGATCTCATTGGCGCCTTGTTTCTTATGAATTTTCATGAACGCGGAGAAAGGAACCATTTCATCGCGGTCGTTCTTCACATACAGGTTCATAATATCGGTTGGGAGTCTCCTGTACTCAGGAGCTGCCTGAACGAACACCTTAAAGAAACGCTGGTATTTAATGAAACCCAGTTCATAGGTACTACCTACAAAAATAGAGAGTGTGTTCATGGCATTGCCAATGGTTACCCCTTTTTGCATAGCCGCCTGGTTATCAATCTCAATTTCATATTGAGGATAGTTGGCGCTGAAGAAGGTAAACAAACCCGTGATCTCTTTGCGCTTTCTCATTTCGTTCATAAAATCGGTGGTTACTTTCTCCAACTGTTTGTAATCACCGCTATTGGTTTTATCGAGCAGCTGCAAGGCAAAACCACCGGCAGCACCAAAGCCTGGTACAGCAGGCGGGTCGAAGAACTCAATAGTTGCCCCCGGAATGGATTTTGCTTTTTCTTCCAGTTCGGCAATAATTTCAGACACGCTATGGTCGCGCTCCGACCATGGTTTCAGGTTAATCAAACAAGTACCCGCGTTCGATCCCCGTCCTTCGGTCAATACCTCGTAACCGGCAATGGAAGAAACGGATTTTACACCCTCTACTTCATTAATGACTTTTACCAGTTTTTCCGAAAGGTCGTTGGTTCGCTCAAGCGTTGAGCCCGGAGGAGTTTGAATAATGGCGTACAACATCCCCTGGTCTTCGCTTGGAATGAAGCCCGAAGGCAAGCTGCTGCTGATGCCCACAATGCCTAATGCAAACACCACGAACATACCAACTGTAATAAGTTTGCGATGTGCAATAAGCCGCAACAAACCTACATACTTGCCGGTAAGTTTTTCAAAGCCACGGTTAAAGCTGTCGATGAAACGGTTCATCCAGGTTTTCTTTCTTGGCTTGCCATGGGTGTTCTTTAAGATCATGGCACATAATACAGGTGTTACGGTTAAAGCTACTACACCCGATAATACAATGGAAGAAGCCATGGTGATGGAGAACTGCCTGTAGAAGGTACCAACCGGGCCCGACATGAAGGATACCGGAACGAATACCGATACCATTAATAAGGTAATGGCAATTACGGCTCCGCTGATCTCTCCAATTACTTTGCGTACGGCATTGTAAGGCGAGAGGTGTTCCTCCTCCATCTTGGCATGCACGGCCTCGACGACGACTATCGCATCATCCACCACAATACCAATAGCAAGTACTAAAGCGAAGAGCGTAACCATGTTGATGGTGAGGCCAAAGATCTGCATGCAAAAGAAAGCTCCCACGAGCGAGATAGGTACCGCCAGTGTTGGAATTAGTGTAGAACGCCAGTCGCCAAGGAAAATAAATACCACCAAGGCCACCAAAATAAAGGCATCCCTTAAGGTATGGATCACGTTTTCGATGGAGGCGTCCAGGAAGTTGGAAACGTCGTAGCTGATCTCGTATTCCATTCCGGGAGGAAATGATGCTTTTAGCTCTTCCAGTTTGTCTTTTACTTTTTCAATCACCTCGCTGGCATTACTGCCATAGGTTTGTTTAATCACCATCGCTGCCGACGGGTTCCCGTTCATACTGGAGTAAATATCGTAATACTCACTTCCTAAAGAAACCGTTGCCACGTCTTTCAGGCGAAGGTTCTCACCATTAGGGTTGGAGCGGATAATGACATCTTCATACTGTTTCGGATCGTTGAAACGATCGGTATAGGTTAATACATATTCGAGCGCCTCGGCCTGTTTGCTATCGCCACGTCCAATACGTCCCGGCTTCCCAATAATACTTTGGTCGCTCAGGGCCTCCATCACTTCATCGGGCGAAACTTTGTAGGCACGCATGCGGTCGGGGTTTAACCACACACGCATGGCATACTGGCGGCTTCCCAAAATCCTTACCTGGCCAATACCGTTAATACGCTGCAGCTCAGGCACCATGTTCACACCCGCGTAGTTGAACAGGTATTTCATGTTGGCGTTCTTATCCTTACTGTAAAGGTTTACGTACATCAACATACTTGGAATTACCGGTGTAATAACCACCCCTTCACGTTGTACCAGTATAGGAAGCCTGTTGGTTACCTGTTGCACACGGTTCGATACCTGCACCAACGCCTGGTTGATATCGGTACCCGGGTTAAACACAACCTGTATGTTGGCCTCGCCGGCACTGGTTGCATCGGAGGTCATGTAACGCATGCCCCAGGCACCGTTAATAGATTGCTCTAAAGGAATGATTACCGACTCGGCCAGCGATTTGGCACTGGCGCCGGGATAGGATGCACTTACCATCACCACCGGAGGAGCTACCTCGGGGAATTGTGATGTAGGCAATGTTTTGATGGCCAGTGTTCCTAGGAACAAGATAACGAGCGATATAACTATGGCAAGTACCGGCCTTTGAATGAATTTACTAAACATGTTCTTCTGGTTTGATGGTTATATTACTCAACATATACTTTTAATTTCGGAAGAACCGTTTTTGGATCTTCGTAACTGTACTCAATCTTATCGCCATCTTTTACCTTACGAATGCCTTCCAGCATAATGCGCTCATTTTCATGAAGGCCGTCTTTCAGGATATACAGGTCGGGCATTTCAGAAGCAATGTTGATCTCTCTTGAATGAACAACATTGTTCTTATCCACTACAAACACGTATTTCTTTTCTAAAATTTCATAAGTAGCTTTTTGAGGAATGATGATGGCATTTTTTAAAGGAATGCCCATTTGTATATTCCCCGTTTCGCCATGTCTTAAAAGTCCTTTGGGATTAGGGAACGTAGCCCTGAAAGCGATGTTACCGGTTTCATTATTAAAATCCGCTTCAATGGTCCTTACTTCTCCCGGAAATTCAAATTCCTGGTTATTGGCCATTAATAAATTTACTTTAAGCAAATTCTCTTCGGTAGCATGTGTTTTGTAATTTAAGTATTCGGCTTCCGGTACATTAAAATACACCCACATTTCGCTGTTGTCGGATAAGGTGGTCATCAGGTCGCCTTCGTTTACCAAACTTCCGAGCCTTACCTGGAAGTGATCCATAATGCCATCAAAAGGCGCTTTGATCTCGGTAAACTGTAAATGTGTTTGCGCCAATGCCACTTCGGCTTTCGCTTTGTCAAACTTTGCTTTGGCTAAAGCCAGTTCGTTGGGCGACACGACGTTTTTTTCGGATAACTGTTTGGTGTTTTGATATTCAATTTCGGCGAAGCTGGCTTCGGCCTGTGCCTTTTGCAATTCGGCATTGTATATCAGCGGCATGATCTTGAACATGAGTTGCCCTTTTTTCACAGCCTGACCTTCATCCACATAAATATTCTCAAGGTAGCCTTTTTCCAAAGCCCTGAGCTCAATATGCTGGAAAGCATGGATCTGGCACACATAATTTCTTACCACCAGGGTGTCCTTTTTAAGTGGACTGGTTACCAAAAAATGGGTTTCTTCTTCTTTTTCTTCGTGTTTTGAGCTGCAGCTTGCATTGAACAATAAGGCACACAAGCTTACGAGAACGGGAATCTGCTTCATAGTATTTTATTTATTTAATTAAAACGGTATATTTTGTTGTTGATGTTTGAAAGATGAAAGCCCGCTTTATAAAGCAATGGCTTGTTACGACATCGGGTTCCCTTATTTTAACCGCAAAATAAATTTGAAATAACAAGCTTTTTGTGCTGAGATGTTACCTGCAGGCAGGCAAGGCATCAATACAACAAATAGATGAATGCTTGTATTACAAGGGAACGGATGCCCCCAATAATCAGACCCTTAAAATGGAAAGTGCGAGGTACTTTTTAGGCTGTAAGCCACATTTAATCGAATCGAAGGAAATAATCGATTTAAAAGAAGGAGTAAGAGGATTAAAAAAGCAATGAAAAATGGATAAGATGGCAGGCGTATTGGCTTTTGCCAGAACTTCTTCACCGTCAAGGTCTTCTTCGCAAACAGCGGCATCTGAATAGATGTTTACATTGGAAGCGCTAACCTCTGTGAGATCCCTGTTTATTTTTTTAGGGCTGTGCGAAAAATCGGAGGTGATGAAATGGTCGGTTTGCCCATTGCTTGAAGCGGCTAAAAGGCTCGCGTTCACAAATACAAGCCTGAAAATAAAAGCCAGGCAAATAAAGGTGGTTGTATTTATGATAAACCTTGGGCGGAGATTCATTTCATAGTTATTAGGGCGCAAAAATAGCAATGGTTTTGTATATAGAGCGCAATTTTACTAAAAATTAACATTAAAATAAGCCCTAATTCGGTGAAACCGGCATTTTATCCCCTGCTTCGGGTCTTTTCGCCTTTCTGCTTCACCTTGCGGCGGTGTTTATGCTGAGGCTTGGTATTGAGCCTTTTTTCGGCTTTTGACGCTCTTTTTTCAGCTTTTTCGGCCCTCGCCCTCTCCCTGTGGTGTTCTTTTCTCATCACCATATCAGTATGATCTTTGGTTTCTTCGGGCGATTTTTGCTGCGCTTTTCCCCTTAAGGTCAAGTTCAACAGGAGCAATAAGCTTATCCAATATGTGGCGCAATTTTTCATTTTTAAACGCTAACAGGCAGTATTTAAGAGGTTCTTTCAAATCCAATACCACCCAAAACCTTCCTTTCCCCCTTAAGTGAAATGCTTTTGAGCTGGCGTTTTGGTGATATTATTCTACCATTACCGCAAAATGACCCCATCCTAAATAGGGCCTTAGCCTGTCAGGAATTTTTATTTATGGGCGAAAATATGTACATTTAAGTAGGTGGTTGGGAATATGAACTTGCATATTCGTAAAAAGCGGAGAGATTCTAGCACTTATTGTAACCATAATTTTCTATTATTTTTTTAGAACAACGAAATCATTTTTAAATGAAAACGATTAAAATTTTTTTAGCGTCCTCGGCCGAATTAAAAGAAGACAGGGAACAACTTGAACTCCTGATTGGCAGAATAAATAAATCTAAAATCAAGAAAGGTGTTTTTTTTGAATTAATTATTTGGGAAGATTTTCTGGATGCAATGTCTCAAACAAGGCTTCAGGATGAATATAATAAAGCATTAAAAGAATGCGATGTCTTTATTTCTTTATTTTTTACTAAAGTGGGTATTTATACTGCCGAGGAGTTCGAAACTGCATTCGGAAACTTTAAAGATACAGGCGAGCCTTTTATATATACCTATTTTAAAGAGTCTCAGGTAAACATTGGAAACTTATCAAGAGATGTGATCGGCTTATTTGATTTCAAGGATAAACTAAAAAAACTGGGACATTTCCCTACAAGTTATAGTAGTATAGAAGACCTGAAATATAAAATTACCGACCAGTTAAATAAATTGCTCGAAAACAAATTGATCGGGGAAAAACCATTGAGCATTGAACCCCAGCTCCTGCAACTGCTTGAAAAGGAAAAGAGAAATTGCAAGGAGAACAATATTTATGTATACGGCCCAAGTTTAATACTTGCTATTTTGCAAATTAAGAATGGATTGGTTTTTTCAGCGCTCGATCAGGTAAAAAAAGGGTATCCCCAGTTCTTAAAGGCAAAACTGGAAGATTTCATAGAAACCGGCTTGATACAGTCGGGAAAGGCAAAAGGGTTTGTTGAACAGGATTGGTTTTCGCGTGAAGAAATAATTAACGCGGGGAACATAGCTAAAGCCGAAAGCTCGGAAAACATCAATGAAAAGCATTTGCTTCTTGGTATTTATGAAACAGGAGGTAACACCATAAAAATGATTAAGTCCGATTTAACGGAAAACTCCTGGAGCGATTTTTTAAGCCGCATAAAATCCAATAGAACAGATTACACACCAACAATAATTTAAAACTCATAAAAATGAGCGCTAAAATATCCGGAAACCCACTTAGTTTAATAACTCCAATAGCCGAGGGGTATATCAACTTTAATGAAGCCTTAGCGACCGATAAATCTGAAGAAAATTTCAGGTCATCAAAAGCATCATTAGGCCATTTCTTCATTCATGATGTCAGATATGGAGGCATGGGCGAAGTGTTTCTATGCTCGTTTAAGGAAAATGAAAAACCTATTTTAGCCTTAAAAACATTTCAAAAGCAATTTTTTTTCAATCCTGTACACCGGATCACATTTTTAAACGAAGCTGTAAACTGGTCAAGATTATCGGGTTTACCTCATATAATGCCCGTAGTTGGAATGGAAGAAATAGATAACAGGCTCTTTATAACCATGCCCTGTTTTTTGAATGATGGACAACCTAAAACGTATAGAGATGTGCTTGATGATAAATCCTGTTCATTCGATCAAAAACTAAAACTTTTTTGGCAATGTGTTTTAGGGATGAAGTTTGTAAACCAAAGGTTTAAAGGACTTGTTCATGGTGATTTAAAACCTGAAAACCTCATGGTCGTCAACGAGGAAGTATTTGTAACTGACTTTGGCCTTTCAAAAACGATTGAAGAATTAAAAAATCCCCAGATAAAAATTAATTTGAGCAGTACACTTGCATACAAAGCCCCTGAATTATGGGATAAGCAAGGCTCGCCCTCAGAAAAATCAGATGTGTATGCTTTAGGAGTTATTCTTTATGAATTAATAATGGGTACACGCCCACATAAGGCAACCTCTGCCGAAGAATGGGCCATTGCTCACAAAAGTGCATTACCGGCGGTACCAAAAGAAATTTCCGGAGATAAGAAGAAATTACTGGAGCTGGCCATTACCTGCCTGAATAGTGATGCTGAAAAAAGACCAGATCATGAAACCCTTTTCAAAGAATTTACTTCCATTTGGGCTCAGCTCGATCCAATTGACAATTTTATAGCTCTTGCGAATGAGAGTCAAGCTATTTCTAACTATAACCTTCTGCAAAAATCAATTAAGGGAAGTATTGTGCGAGGATTATTAAAACTGAAGCGACCCGATTTGGTTTTGGAAGAGCTAAAAGATGACGAAGAAGATTCTCTTACCTCAGAACTCTTACACACAAAAGCTACAAGCTTATCTTTAACCAACAGGGACGAAGAAGCTATAGTAATTTTTCAGACCCTGCTTAAGCGTAAACTATCGAAAAGTTTAGAAGTGAATTGTTTAAGTGAGCTGGCACTGTCATTAAAGCGAACCGAAAAATTTTCGGAAGCCGAAAAAATTTACCTGGACCTGTTGACCCAGGTTAAAAAAGAGGAACTTCCTAAAATTTATACAAACCTTGGTACAGTATATTTAGCAAGCGGAAATTACAAAAAGGCCATTTCCTGCCTTATGGAAATGCTAAAAGAAAATCCTGATATAGAACAAGGCTGGGGCAATTTGGGTTTGGCATATTTAGCTTCTAATGACATTGATAAGGCCATAACAAGTTTTAATAAAGGCTTATCGCTAAATCCGGGGCAACCATTTATCCAGGTGCAGCTAGCTGCGGCCTACCTGGAACGCGAAGAACCTGATAAAAGTTATGCGCTGTTGGACAGTGCGTACAATCAAGGTTATGCATCAAGATTTTGGCTTGAGAACATGCTCATAACCTGCCATTGGTTAAACAGGGAAGATGAATTAAATGAGTTGCTACATTTAGCGCGTGTTGATTTGGAAGAAGCTGACTTTAAACAAATAATGGACAAGGTTTTAGAGCGATTGGAAAAATTTAAAAACAAATCGACTCCAAACGATACTTTAAATACAAGCGCCGGCTTGAAAAATGAAGCAATAAACAATAACCATTTACCTTCTGAGAGTGACCCCCTACCTGATGAAATATCTGAAAATGATATAAAGAATAGTGAACAGCAGGGCTTGGCTGGTGAGCCGGTTGGATTTTCACTACCATTCCTGAATTTCAGATATTACATGGATGAAAATAATTTTTCAATAGATTATTATGACGATACTGCGAATGCTGAGAAATTTTCTAAAAATTTCAAAAGAGCTTTTAATCAGGCAAAGCGTGATCCCAATATGAAATTAAAGAACATGCAACTCCGCACGACTATGTTGTACTTTACAGAGTGTGAGAATTGCGGAATCGAAATTTTGACAAACCGGGATGAAAAAAAAGCATTGAGTTGCCGGAAATGCGATCATAGATTTGCAACCAAGGTTAAGTCAAATCCCATGCTTCAAAAATTGCTCAACAAATGCCTGAAGCTTTTGGAAATAAAAACAGAGAATATAAAAGGACAAAGTGTTTTAATTATAGTTCAACCCTACCCGGGCGATGATTTAGAGCTAATCCACGAATTTTTTATGGATTATGGTTATTCTGAGAGGAAGATCATGAATGATAAATTGGTGTTTTATTTACAGGAAAACCTGGCTAAGCGGGGGCATTTTTCAAGAGAAGACCCTGTGCTGGCTTATGTTAAAGATTTTTCACAAGCGGCCGTCATTTACGAGGGCCAAACCCCTCCGGAGGTAGATAAACAAATGGGCTTGTTAAGAACGCTTTATCGTAATTTACGATCAGGGTCCATGATGTTTGATCCAAACCCAAATGATGTGGCAGGATTAATGTTTATTGGTAAAAACCCGGAAGCATTATCTAAATTGGAAGAAAAGCTTTTAACCAAACCTGACGATTTAGTATTAAATAGTATAAAAATCCAGATTTACATGGAGCTTGGAAGGACACAGGAAGTAGTAAAACTTGCAGATCATCTTTTGAAAATTTACCCTAATGAAGCAATGGCATGGGCGCAAATGGGAACAATTTATTATAAAATAAAAGAAACCAAAAAAGCAATACCTTTTTTAGAACGTGCCTTCACAATGGATCCTTTAGAGAAACACACTTTAATAAGTTTAATGTACTGCTATAAAACTACTGGTCAGGACGAAGCTTTTCATAAAGCCATGTTGCAGTTAAATGCCCTGGGAGGTTATTAAAATAGTTCATTTATAACACTAACCAATTAATGCGGCATTCCTTATGCCTGACATATTTTAAGTATATGGCGTATATTTGAGCCATGCATACTACCAGGGCTCACGAATACCATATTGTACAAAGCACGCCTGCCGATATGGATCGTATTTTTTCGTTCTTTGATGCGGCTATTGCCTACCAGCAACAAAAGGGTTACGACCTCTGGCCACAGTTTAGCAGGGAAATGATCGGGGCCGAAATAACAGAAGGAAGGCATTGGAAGATCATGGATGGAGAAGACATAGCCTGTGTTTTCTCTGTTTTGTATAACGACCCGGTGATATGGATGGAACGCGACCTGGAGCCTGCTGTTTATTTGCACCGTATTGCGGTTAATCCTTTATATAAAGGCAAGGGCATGATGGGGCACATCAGGCTTTGGGCCATGAAACATGCCGGTGAAAACAACAAACGCTATGTGCGCATGGATACCTGGGGCAATAACGAGGTGCTGAGGAATTATTACATCAGCTGCGGCTTTCATTACATTGGTCAGCAACAACTGAAAAACACAGCCGGTTTGCCTGCTCATTACGGGGGCAACCATTTAAGCCTGTTTCAAATTGAGGTTAAATAATACGGCCACGGTTTGCATTTCTCAGCTATCTTGTTACTTTTACAGTATCTAGTTTAGTTTTATGATGAACCCCCGTTATCTGTTACTATATGGCTTTACGGTACTATGCTTATTGGTGAACCATGCCTATGCGCAACAAACCAAGATCGATTCGTTGCTGCTGGTTTTAAAGAACGCGCCCAACGACACCAATAAAATTGTAAAGTACGAAGATGTCGTGTGGGAATACCTTTACTCCGATCCCGAAAAAGCGCTGACCTATGCTACACAGGAACTGGAGCTTGCCCAAAAGCTTAACTTTAAACAAGGCATCAGCGTGGCTGAAAATTCCATTGGCATTTACTATAATACACAGGGCGATTTTGTGAATACCCTGGTGCATTTTTTAAAATCGTTGAAACTGCAGGAAGAGTTGAATGATAAGGCTGGCCTTGCAAGCTCTTACTGCAACATTGGTAATGTATACCGCAACCAGCAAGACCTTGTCAAAGCATTGGAGTATTATAACAAAGCGCTAAAGATGGCGCGGGAAACAAAGATCAGGAGCCTGGAAGCAACGTCGCTTGGGAATATAGGAATTGTGTATGCCCATCAAAATGACAATGACAAAGCACTCGATCATTTTTTGGGAGCAGTTAAGATCAACGAAGAGATAGGAAATAAAAGAGGCATGGCTACCTTCCTGGGGAATGTGGGACTTATTTATTTCGAAAAAGGTGATAATGCAAAGGCGCTCGAATGCTATTCGAAAGCCATGCAAATAGACGAAGAGATTGGAAATAAGAACGACTATACCAGGCAATTGTGCAATATCGGGAGCCTGTATGTAAAACAAAAAAAATACAAGGAAGCTGGAGATCATCTTGGCAGGTCGCTGGCCATGGCAAAAGAAATAGGAAGCAAATCCCTCATTGCCGAAAACTACAATCATTTTTATCAGCTCGATAGCGCGCAGGGTAATTACAAAAGCGCACTTGAGGACCATAAATTGTTTATTGCTTACCGCGACAGCATTAATAATGAAGAAGCCCGCGAAAAGAACCTGCAGGTAAGCATGCAGTATGATTTTGATAAAAAGCAGGCCGCCATTCAGGCAGAGCAGGATAAAAAGGACGCGATTGCCGAGCAGGAAAAACGCAAGCAGCAGGTAGTTACCTGGGCTATTACCGGCGGGCTTTTCCTGTTGCTCGTTATCGCCCTCATCATTTTCCGTTCGCTTCGCATCACGCAATCGCAAAAAAAGATCATTAGCGAAAAAAGCGATCAGCTGAGCGAAGCTCTCAGGGATGTAAATGCCAGCATTGTGTATGCCAAACGCATCCAGCAAGCCAAGCTTCCTAAAAAAGAAGACATCAATACACTTTTTAATGACAATTTTATTTTATTCAGGCCAAAGGATATTGTGAGTGGTGATTTTTACTGGATGGAAACGGTGAACGACCAGGTTGTATTTGCCGCCTGCGATTGTACCGGGCATGGCGTGCCCGGCGCCATGGTATCGGTTGTGTGTCACAATGCACTAAACAGGGCGGTGAGGGAATTTGGACTGATACAGCCTGCCGCCATATTGGATAAAACTGCCGAGATAGTAATTGAAAATTTCAGTAAGAGCGAAGAGGAAATTAAAGACGGGATGGATATTTCGCTTTGCACCTTTGATCCTAAAACAAATACCCTGCAGTGGGCGGGCGCTAACAACCCATTATGGCTGGTTAGAAATGGAGAACTTACTGAGGTAAAAGCCAACAAACAACCGGTTGGCATGCACGAGAACAATCAGCCCTTTACCAACCATACCTTTAAGCTCAGCAGCGGCGATGTGTTATACCTGTTCACTGATGGTTATGCCGACCAGTTTGGCGGCGAAAGCGGGCAGAAAAAACTAACACGTAAACGCTTCAAGGACCTGATCTTGTCTCTTCAGCAGAAATCGCTGAACGAGCAGGGTATAGAGCTCGACAGCTTTATTGCCAACTACCGCAAAAATGTAGAGCAGGTAGATGATATATTGGTGATGGGCGTAAAGGTTTGATTAACACCCGTCGCCACGTTCAATAGATTTAATAATCTCGTATTTTGTTTCCGATAAGGACTGTGAATTTCGGAACCAGAAATCAACAATGGTTTTGCCATTAAATTTTATAAGCGCAGTGCATTGCGATATTCTGGCACCTGCTGTACGATAAGACAAGAGCGCGATGTTTTTACCCATTCCAAAATAAACCAATTGCTTGTCTGCCAGGCCGCATTTGTTTCCTACTGGTACACACAGGCTATCCTGTTTCTCTTTATTATAATTGCTTTTAAATGCCATATCCTGAATGTCGCCAGGCCACCATTTTTCACCGGGATTGGCGATGTTGAATTTTTTACCGGGCGAAATACTGTCCAAAAAGGCAGCTATAAATTCAGGAATCTCAGCCTTTATTTTTTTATCTTCCAGTGTTTCTGTTTCAAGATCGTCGAGCAAAAAGAGCCAGTTTTTATCCGACCAAATAATGACCGTATCAACGTTGTATCTTCCATGAGTCATCGAAATGCTGCTTTTGCTTTCCTGCTTTCTCTGCACTTTTAAATCCTCATCGGCAGTTTGTGCAAAAAATTCGGTATAGGCAATAAAGCATATGACAAAGAGCCCTAACGATAGTTTAGTAATGGTTGCAAAGGGATTAGTGTAGCGCTTGGCGATGTTGTTCCAAAGTTTCATGTTATTATTTTTAATTATACACTGATAAATTAATTGCCAGTTCGTCACGACACGTCGTGAGAGTCGAGAAGTGATATTTGTTTTACTATCCCACCACTTTTTTCACTTCATCATCCGTTAAAAAATGAAAGTCGCGCAGCAAGGAACCGCCCACGCCGCCGCTTAAATAACGGTATCCTGCTACGGTGTCGGTATAACTCCTTACAATCTGTATCACAATAACAAGCTCCCGTTTGCCGGTATAAGAGCTATAAACATAAGCCAGCTTCGGCAACGTAATATCATCATAAGGCTTCACATAGGGGTTTTCCAAACCGCCATAATGGTGAATGGCCTTGCCGTATTTTACTTCGTCGTAAGTCGGGAGCCTGCCGTTAACCACCTGCACTTTATCCCAGAATTTAATAGGTACAGGAGGAAAGCTAAGGTCATCAGGACAATCAAAATGCGTATAAAGTGCTCCGTCTGGATGGTAACCTGCATGCGCATCGTATTTAATAGGGTTGTTGGCGCCCGGATTTGGAACAGGAGCAGGCTGACTGACCACGACAGGTGTCAGGTCTCTTTTTTCGTCACAGCTCATTAAACAGGTAGCACCGCTCAGGAGTAATAAAACAAATGGTTTCATAGGATGTAGTGTTATGACATTAATTTAATATCACAAAACTATGTTTTATAAAAACACCACCCTGTTATTAAGGAGTTATTGGCTTGTTAACGACTTGTTAATGTAAAACAATAGCTTATAGAAAATGCCTAATTTTGGCTTATCATCATGAAGCTGAACCGAACCTATTTATTTATTGCCCTTTCTTCTGTTGCCCTGATTATTGTATTGATCATTCAGGTAAACTGGATTTATGAAACGGCAGGTGTAAAAGAGACGATGTTCAATGAAAAGGCCAACATGGTGCTTTCAAAAACAGCCGAAGCGCTATCGAAAGATACGGTGACGGTTAAGAAGCTTAAAGAACGCGTTGGGATTACCGAAAAACGAAAAGTGGATTCTCTGTTCCATCACTACATGAGAATTTACAAAATACAGGTCGACTATTCATTTAAGGTAGAACCTTTTGTACCGGTTCTTAAAAGCGACCTGGCTGTGCAAAATGAACTGCAAATGAACCAAAAGGGCTGTTACCAGGCCTGTGTACCTGCCGGCACGGCTAATGATGAAGCCGGACTCTCATCCACAAATGGCATCGACCTGAAACTGATTTTTCCCGAAAAGGAAAAGTACATTATGGAAGAAATGGGACTGCCCTTTATCAGTTCCGTCATCCTTATCCTCGTGGTATTGGTATTGACCTCACGAACCATCATGTCGCTGGCTAAAGAAAAAGAGATATCGGAACACACCAGCGATTTTTTAAACAACATGACCCATGAGTTTAAAACACCTTTAACCAATATTGCATTGGCCGGTAAAATGCTCATTAAGGATTCGAACATAGGACAGGAAGAAAAAGTGAGGCATTACTCGGGCATTATATTGGAAGAGAATGAAAAACTGCGTCTGCAGGTAGAGCATGTGCTAAGCATGACAGCGCTTGAACGGGGAGAAATTCCTTTACAAAAAACAGAACTCGATTTCCATCAGCTTGTTCGCGAAGCGGTAAAATGCATCGGCGTACAGGTTGAAAACAAACAGGGAAATGTAAGCATAAATCTTGACGCGGCTAATTTTGTCATCATCGGCGATAAAGTGCACCTCACCAATGCACTGTGCAACCTTATTGATAATGCCATTAAGTACTCGGCCGAAATACCTGAATTGCTGATACAAACATTTAATAAGGATCAGCAATTAGTCCTCACAGTGTCGGATAATGGTATTGGTATTGAAGAGCAGTATCACAAAAAAGTGTTCGATAAGTTTTTCAGGGTGCCAACCGGCGATGTGCATGATGTAAAAGGCTTTGGTTTGGGTTTAACCTATGTAAGGTCCATTATTGAATTACACGGGGGCAGTATTGAGCTCCAAAGCGAAAAAAATAAAGGAACCGTGTTCATTATCCGCTTACCCTATGCTTAAAGAACGATTCAACATATTATTGGCAGAGGACGATCTTAATTTAGGTGTCCTATTGGTTGATTACCTGGAGACGGAAGGTTTTGAGGTGAAGTTATGTAAGGACGGAGAGCTGGCCTTAAAGGCATTTAACAGCCACAGCTTTGATTTGTGTTTGCTGGATGTGATGATGCCGAAATTGGATGGCTTTTCACTGGCAAAAACAATCAGGACAAAGGATAAAAAAATTCCCATCATTTTTATCACGGCAAAATCATTAAAAGACGATAAGCTAAAAGGCTACGATTTAGGTGCCGATGATTACATTACAAAGCCATTTGATGAAGAGGAATTACTCTGGAAAATTAAGGCGGTGATCCGCAGGATGCCGGTTGAAAAAACAGAAAAAATCATTGAACCAATCGCATTGGGAAAATATAGTTTTGACTTTGCAAACCAATCCCTTACCATTAATGGCAAAACAAAACGCATCACTGAAAAGGAAAGCGATATTTTGAAGTATTTATCCGATAACAGGAACAGGGTTATTAAACGGGAAGAAATGCTGAAAGACCTTTGGGGTGAGAATGATTACTTTTTTGGGAGGAGCCTGGATGTATTCATTACAAAGATGCGTAAATACCTGAAGGAAGATCCCGATTTGAGTATTGAAAACGTGTTTAAGGTCGGTTTTATTTTTAACGTGCCTGTTAAATAAGCCATTCGGCCCCGGGCAATAATTTATCACAGGGAAACGTTATTCGTTAAAATACAATACCTGTGAAAAAAACGAGTTTACTTATTTTACTACTTACAGCCGCTTACAGTTTTTTGTTTTATGACGAACACGCAGGCTTGAATTTTTTGCTGTTCAGTCTTATTGTCAGCGGGTCGCTATTGACATTAAGTCCCGGGGCTTCGAGAGAAAAGCCCGTACAGGTGGTGGCGGTGCTTTATCTTTTATCAGCCCTATGTGTTTTAATGTACAGTTCTTCGCTTTCTGTTCTTGCCAATGTCATTTCCCTGTTGCTTCTTTCGGCTTATTGCTTCAACAGCAGGTCAACGGTCATTTTCAATTTATTTTTCAGCGTCTATTCCGTTCTCAGCGGTCCTGTATTTATGATTATCAATCTTGTCAGATCTGAGAAAGGGGACAATGAAACAGGCATTAAAAAAAGTAAACTCAGGAGCTTAACTTACATCATTCCTGGTATTTTCAGCATTATCTTCTTTTTTCTTTACAAAAGCGCCAACCCTTTGTTCGAAAAATACACCAAAGAGCTGAACCTTGATTTTGTAAGCATTTCATGGCTTTTCTTTACTATTGGTGGTTTCCTGGTAGCCTATGGCATTATCAAACACCAGCGCATCAAAGAGATCGATCGTTGGGAAAACAACATTCCCACTGCTGTTTCTCTTCCCGAAGAAAAACCAAACCGTTGGGACGAGAAAAAAGCGGCTGTCATCCTGTTTGTTTTATTAAACCTTATGCTGGCATTTATCAACCTGCTTGATCTTAATTATTTATACCTGGGAGCGGGCATGCCTAAAGGAGTTACGCATAAGCAGTTTGTGCATAACGGTGTGGGTATGTTAATCTTATCCATTTCACTGGCCATTGTCCTCATCCTGTATTTTTTCAGGGGAAGGTTGCATTTTGATGATAAGAATAAACTTATAAAGATCCTGGTGTATGCCTGGATCGCCCAAAACCTCCTGATGGTTGTTTCTACTACCATACGCAACAACATGTATGTGAGCGACGCTTTATTAACCTACAAGCGTATTGGCGTTTACTACTGGTTGCTCATGGCGGCCGTTGGCCTGGTCACTACATTTATCATGATCCGTCATGCACGGTCGGGCTGGTACCTGTTTAAAACCAATTCGTGGATCGCCTACTTCGTACTTGTTTTAAGCGGCTGCATTGATTGGGATAAGTTTATTGGTAGTTATAACGTTTCGCATAGTACCTTAATGGCTTCGCTCGATAAAAAATACCTGCTGGCTGTTTCAGAGGCCAATCTTCCCGAACTCTATAAAATTAAAGAAGAGCCGGGTTTTAACGTCGATTCGTCGTACCACTATATGTCGGGCTATTATTCACAACCAAACACACAGTTACTAGACAGGAAATTGTACCGTTACCTTTCGGAAATGCAGGAGGATAGCTGGAAATCGTTTAGCTATCGAAAAGAAAGAATTTTGAAGGAGCTCAATGCCCTTAACGCGATGGGAAAGATAAATGCACTCGATCTTTCGGGAATGTATCTCAAAAGCCTTCAACCTGTTTCATTTATTAATAACATCAAAGAACTTGATGTAAGTACCTGCAGCATTTCGGCCTTAAACGAACTGGCTTGCTTCAAAAAACTCCAGAAACTAAATCTTGATGGAAACGAGATTCCATCGCTGGATTCACTACCCGATATGAAAGAGCTCAGGCAATTATCCGTGAACGACAATAACATATCGGAATTTTATTTTATAGAACGGTTTAAATTCCTGGAAGTACTGAACATGGCTGGGAACCACATACAGGATATCAACGGGTTTCCGGCAAATGCCACCATTAAAGAACTGGCATTGGGAAGCAACCCGATTATTGACCTGACTCCTTTAAACCGTTGGCCAAACCTTGAGAAACTTGAATTGAACGGTTTGCCGGCGCCTATTGAAAAATTCCCTTCGCTGGATAAACTCAGGACCCTTGAACTCAAAAATTCGGAAAATGTGTACCGTACCCTGAACCTGATGGGTTCGTTGCGGGCATTGGAATACCTCGACCTTTCAAATAACACCTTGAAAAACATCAATGCGCTTATGCAGGTTGGAAACGAAGTTGAAATCTGGATAGCCAAATCTCCCGGGTTAAAAAGCCTTAACCTATATGCTAACCAGTTGGATCATATAAATAGCATTTCAGTGTTTTCAAAGCTTGAGGTTCTTGATCTCTCACATAATAAACTAAGAGCTGGTGATGAACTGGTACAGCTAAAAAACTTGTCACAACTTTTTATGGAAGCAAACCTGCTGGCTAACATCAATTTCCTGAACAGCTTGCCGCAGCTAAGGCAGCTTGACTTGAGCGATAATACACTGCTTCTGGATTTTACACCCTTAAAGGGGCTGAGCCATCTTAATGAACTGGATCTTTCAGAAACCAGGTTCAATGACCTCTCACTTATTAGTTCATACCATTTAAAAAAACTGGATATCAGCGGATGCAGGCTTCCTTCTTTAAACGCGCTGGAAAAACAAAAAGATCTTCAGACCCTTTCTATCTCTTACCTCAGGCATGCAGACATCGGTAGTTTAAAGAACCTGAAATCGCTTAAAGAGTTAACCATTTCAAAAACGGAATACAAGATCATACAGCAATTTAAAAAAGAACTTCCCGGGGTTACAGTGAACGGAATGTAGCTATTCTTAAACCATGTTAGAGTTTGGCGCCATAACTATTGAAGTAATTGTTGATGCTCCTGTTTCAACAACATGGAGGGTGTTAACAGAACCCGAACTCATGAGGCAGTGGATGTTTGAAGAACCTATTGAAATTATTACCGACTGGCAGGTAGGAGGTCCTATCCTAATCAAAGGGCATATTCATGACATTTATTTTGAAAATACCGGTAAGGTGTTGCAATTTCAGCCTAACGAGTGTTTAAGGTATGAGCATTTAAGTTCGCTGTCAAAGCTTCCGCATGAACCAGGGAGCTATACCACACTGGACTTTAAATTGCAGGCGGTCAAAGATCAAACACTTCTAAAGATCTCACTCGAAAATTTCCCTACCGAATCCATTTACAAGCATTTGAAATTTTATTGGGAGACCACCCTTGGCATCCTGAAAAAGTTTGCGGAAGAGTTGCCGGGTGCATAATAATTGTTTTCCTGTTTCTTCATATTTTAACTGTACGGTAGCCATCATGAACTTCATATATTATATGGTCTTGAGCCGTATTACAAACCATGGCATTTAATTTAAAGACGAAAATTACACGGTGCAATTAAACCTTTACACTTATACAGGGTCATAGTGTTAAATTTGGAAAAGAATTAAATTTAGTTTTAATTTTAACCGTCCTCAATTCTCTTCCTGCTTAAAACAGTATTTATTTTGAAAAAAACATTACTTACTTCCGTATTGGGATTATTGGTTATGCAGGCCCTGCGTTCGCAGTGTGTACAGCCTGTCAATTTTCAACTTCAAAAAAGCCTGGCCATGCCTTCACCGAGCACCCAGTTGAACATGACGGCGCACAGGGATACGGCAGCAGCCAAACCCTACTTGTACATTTCGGGCAAAGGGGCAGGTTTACTAGTGTATAACATTTCGAGCATTACATCGCCAACCCTGGTAGCCACAGTGAGTATTTTTTCGTTGAATGGCCTGCACGTCATGAGCTCTACACAAGCAGGAAATTATTTATACCTGGCTTTGGGCGACCATTTTAATGCCTCTGCCCAAAAATCGGGAATGGCTATTGTCGATATTACCAATCCTGCCAGTCCGGTGGTAAAAGATACCTACTCTTATACCGCTACCAGCGGAGCCGGCCAGGTTGCCGTTGATGGCAATTATGCTTATCTGTCGGCGATGCAAAACGGGATCATCGTTTTGGATGTAACAAATAAATCCAATATTATTTTTAAATCGGTATTTAAGCCAAGCATTCATTTTCCGAAGGTAAATCCCAACGCGTCGGAACAGGATAAAATAAATGTGCGGCAGATCGTGGTGAAAAACGATGTGCTGTATGTGTGCTACGATGCCGGAGGGGTACGGATTGTAAATGCCAGCGATAAAATGAACCTGGTTGAAACGGGGCAATACTCGAACCCTTTACTAAATACAAGGGCGCGCGCCTATAATAACCTGGTATTGAACGATACACTGGTGTATGTGGCTACCGATTATTGCGGGCTTGAGATTTTAAACGTGAAAGATACAGCCAACATTTCGCAACTGAGCTGGTGGAACCCATGGCATTGTGAAACACCGGCAAATACCTGGTTCAACAGTGTTGGCCACACCAATGAAATTGAGTTTGACCCTGTTTGCAAACTGGTATTTATGAGCGCCGGAAGAAGCGACCTTTTTGCGGTGAATGTAAATAATCCTTTATTGCCCGATTCCTGCGCACGGTTTGGCATACCCGGCGATAGCCTTGGTACCTGGGGGGTGGGCCGTTATAATAACCAACTCTATCTTTCCTATATGTTTGCGGTTATACCATTTTATGCAAACTGGGGAGGCACTAAAATTTTGAGCTATGATAATAATTGCGGCACAACCGGGTTTAGGAACCTGAATTTTAAAGAAGAAACGACCTTGTTCCCTAATCCTGCAAATACCCAGCTGTCGATTAAAGAGCCGGTTCAACACCCAAAAGTATATAAGATCTTTAATGCTTTAGGAATAGAGTGTTTAAGCGGCCACATGCAGGGCGATATTGATGTGTCTCAGCTCAAAACGGGTGTTTACACACTCATGCTTTGTGATGAAACTGAAAACCGGTCTTTCAGATTTATAAAGGAATGATATTTAGTATAATTTAGGGTAGCGGATGGTGCAAATACATGTTATAACGTGTAATTTTGTCCCATCAATACATCACACCGATGGACCGTAAATTATTTCTTAAATCACTCGCTTTATTACCTTTTGCAGGAGCCGCTATGAAACTGAAAGAATTGGATAAACTCACCGCGCCGTTTACCGGCACCGAACAAATGCCTGTATTATTCCTTGGCCATGGAAGCCCCATGAACGCCATTGAGGAAAATGAGTTTACAAAAAGCTGGAACGCCATGGGCAAAAGCATTCCAAAGCCAAGTGCTATCTTATGCATTTCGGCGCACTGGGAAACAAAGGGCACCCTGGTAACCGCCATGCCCAAACCGCAAACCATTCATGATTTTGGCGGATTCCCGCAGGAGCTGTTCAATTTTCAATACCCCGCGCCGGGCAGCCCTGAGCTGGCCAATGAAACAAAAGCTACTATTAAAAAAACCAGTGTTGGCCTTGACGAAACCTGGGGCCTCGACCATGGCTGCTGGAGTGTTGTAAAACATTTGTACCCGGATGCCGATGTGCCGGTGATACAAATGAGCCTGGATTATACCCAGGGGCCGCAGTACCATTATGAGCTGGCAAAAGAACTGGCCTCTTTAAGAAAGAAAGGGGTGCTGATTATAGGTAGCGGCAATATAGTGCATAACCTTGGGATGATTGCCTGGAACAAGATGAAGGAACCGGAATACGGCTACGACTGGGCCATTGAGGCAAATGATAAAATGAAACAATGGATGCTGGCAAACAACCACCAGCCACTCATTAATTATAAAGCGCAGGGCAAGGCCTTTGAATTGGCCATTCCATCGCCCGATCATTATTTGCCTTTATTGTATACACTGGCGCTTAAAGAAGAGAATGAGCAAATAAGCTTGTTTAATGATAAACCGGTGCTGGGCTCACTGACCATGACCTCATTGAAAATCAGTAAGGCGTAGTTGTTTTTTATTCACATTCAACCCACCAGCTGGCTTGGTTGAATAGATGTTCCCTGTAACTATTTTACCACCACCAGCTTTTTTGTCATGAGGTTTTTACCATCGCCAGTGATGTTATAAAAATAGACTCCGTTTTCAAGATTTAAGTTGCTTATATTCAATTCACGTTCTTCGGAATTTAACACAACTGAGATCATCTTTTTGCCCTGTGCATTGAACAGCTCAAATGAAATGTTATTGAATTCCTGCAAGCTGTAGGCAATGGTTATGTTGCCGGAAGTTGGGTTGGGATAGACAGCAATGGCAAACTCTTTTGCATAGGTAATTTTACTTTCAGTTATGGGAGCTATCGTGCGTTGAGATAAAGGTCCATTATTTTTTAAAGGAGGTCTATAGGTTTCGTTACAGATTTTAATCTTTGCAATAGCGTCATCGGTTGAAATATTTCCTTTTATGGCATCATTTTCGGTAGTCCATAAACAAAGCAATTGTTCATACATAGCTCTATGCAAATTTTTGGGTTGACTAGCAATAATCGCATTTACTTCTTTTATAGCATGTTCTCTGTCTTCCTCCAAACGATAGACCATTGCCCTGTCTAAACGTATCAGATCGCTTACTTCTTTTGCATCGGGTTCCAGCAAATCTTTCCTGTTCATTCTCAGGTTTATTATATCCAGGAGATCATTAAAACGACTTTGCAAAGGTCCGGATAAGGGCGCTGTAATACCGGTACTATCTCTTTCCCATTCAGTAAGCTGTGCTACACAAGCAAATAACTTTTGCCAGGCCAATTCGAGTAAATATTTATCCGCCGGATTTCTTACAGGTGTAGTATAATTTGCATTTAATATTTCGGTTAACAATCCAGCAGCTTCATTTACCTTATCATACTCCTCCAATTTGTCCATTTTGCTGATTGAAAATTTCAGCGCTGCCTGCAGCCTTTTATTATAGAACGAAGCTGTAGTTATGTTGCTTGAGTTGCTATTATTATCCATCGGATGGATCCGTTGGTTTGGTTGGTTTGGTGTACCGCCTTCTCCATTACGTGGGTATGGACAATCTATAAGTGTTTTATCAGCAAGGGCATTTCCTGTTACAATCCTTGCATTTAAATGATTCCCATTAATATGAGTCTTGTAAATCATATTGTATTCATTTTCGATGGCTGCATCCTGGGGGCCTGTTATAGGACGCCAAAAATTATACTCAGCCACCGTTTCAAAATAACCATTATATGGATCGGTAGGATTTGTATTTTGGCCAGTATAATTAACAATACTTCCGGCAGTAATAATTGGACAGACGGTATGGGCAACATGTGGAGGTGTAAACACAGTACCACATGGATTTTGATTCGAGATGTCAAAAGCATTATAGCCATTATTTGCTTCAAAATAATTAGCCTCATAGAAGCAGGCAAACTGCATACTGTTTGACGCATTATTAAAACCAGAACCCAAAATATCGCTCATTGTCGTTTTACTATTTTCGTTAGCAGACAATACCAACGCATTATTTTGTAGATCATTGCATTTCAATGTTGCTTCGGTATTACCCAGGCAAATGGCCATATCAATATTGTTGATGGTGTTTTTGGTTAGCTCCGTGATGGCATTTGTCCCACCAAATATATTTATACCTGACGTTGCTGCCTCTGCTGCTGCCTGGTTTGGATCAATGATAGGATTTAAGCTTACATTCGTACTTATGCTGTTATTTCTAATCAGGCTATTGTATGTATTATCTGATGTGATAATCGCTTCCGAATTATTGAAAAACGTGTTATTCAGAATATTATAACCTGCTCCTATAATTTCCATAGCGTGAGCACAGTTTGTGAAATTACAGTTCTTTACATTGCTAAATTTGTTACCCATATAAAATAAGGCACCATAAATGCCGTAACCTAAACCGTCAAAATCACTATTAGTAACATAAAAAAGCTTTTGGCCAAACATTAACAATCCTCGTGTTCTGGGGCCATTACCAAATACGGTTCCTTTGAATGTGGAATTGCTGATAAACGTTGGCCTGTCAGTTTCAAGCCTGGCATCCATTTCTGTAAATTCTACCAAACCTTTTAAAAGGTTAAAAGTGACAAGGTTTTTTGGGATTGCTACGTTGATCTGGTGGATTTCTACAATCTTATCTGTTTTGTTCTGACCAGTTAACTGGATCTTTGCATTAGTGCCACAGGTAATATGCGCATTGTTTGGCGCCCAGTTATTCCACCAATTATAACCCCGATTAAATTTAACATATCCGCTATTACTGCCTGGGTATGTAAAGGTAAAAATGGCATTATCGCCAATATGCAAACGGCCGTTTAACTCAAGTACCGCATTATCACCTTTCAGCTGAATAACCGCTCCTGCATTGTAAGTTAGTACTCCGTTGATGTTTGCATCGGCATTGCTCATATCAGTTTGGATACTAACTTGACCGCCATCTTCGACTATGAGTTTGGAACCGCTATTTAATTCTAAAAATGCTCCTGGTTCAATAATTAATTTGCCCCCATTCCGAACAATTATTCTAGAATTTGTTCCATTAGAAGCAAGATGTGCCCCTTTCTGAATTATAACCTTAGCGTTTTGCCCTACATCAAGTGTTCCATTACTTTGAACAAATATATTCCCACTTCCCCTAACAACAATTTTAATTGAATCAGATGCAGGAAAAGATGAAGGATTTCTTAAAATACCATTGTTTTGAACAAATATGTCACTATTGCATATTATGAGTTCTGTTCTGTTTTCCAGGATTTTGTTATCGATAATCAACTTTTGGGTGGAGTATTCTTTTATGCTAATACCTAGTTTTAAATAATCCTTGAATACTCGATTGATATAGATAGAGTTAGTTAAATTAAAAGTAGTAGGGTTATAGTTTTGTTCAATTACAATGCTTTTTTTACAATTACAACTAGCATCATTATAACTAGGAAACGAGGCATCGCCAAATTTTAAACGGTACATGTTATACAACCACATCCAGTCATTGGCATTATATTCTCCATAATTATAAGTTTCTGGATCAATATTATCATACGTTGGATGTTCAAAACTGTTGCCATTATTCCAAAATGAAGTAAAATCTCCTGGTCCATAATTATGGGGCCCATCACATGATAACTTACTTAGTAAATCAAGATAATGTTGCCGTGAATTTTGTGGTGAAGCATCGTTTAAACAAGCATAAACTAAGTCAACATTTTCATGCCCGTATTGAGTAGCAAACTTATTGACATTTGTATGACTCCAGCTACCGCTTATTGCAGCCATAACCTCAAGCATGTATAGATTTCTAGCTAAAGAGGTAGAAATATTTAAAATATCATCATTTATTTTAAAGCAAATTGGTTTTTTTTGTAATGCAATGCCTTTATAATTAACAACATAAGAATCATTTATCGCTGGCATTTGTTCCAGAACATCCCAAACATGAGACTTGATCCAATCTAGAGGTATATGGTAATCATGAAAATCCAAACACGCATGTCCATCACCAGCTTGATCTACAACTTCATGATGAATATCCCTATCGTATATGTGTTGCCTGTAAGTTGTTCGCCAATCTTTGCTAATACCCATGCAAACGGCCTAATATCTTGATTTTTTGTATCGTTGGATGATGTTCCAACTTTTCTTCCTGTCACGGGGTTCATTAACACCCAATTACTTCTAATATCATTATCAGCACAATCGCTGTAATGAATAATCAAATTATTAACCAAAGCCAATTGTGAAAAAATCAGACTTGGATTAATCTGATTATATAACAATTCAGACTGATGATCTGCAATTAATAATGTTCGGTCAGC
This sequence comes from Bacteroidota bacterium, assembly GCA_048498515.1. GTDB lineage: Bacteria > Bacteroidota > Bacteroidia > B-17B0 > Aurantibacillaceae > UBA4416. Next base: position 39,808 of record JBEHXV010000004.1, read on the forward strand.
ACCTGACATATACTCCATAATGTTGGAAGTAATGGCTTGTATCTTATCAATAATATTAAACCCTGCATCTTGTGAAGTAGGTTTTACATATACATTTGGAATATATTTTTGCACAAATCTAAACCCCTGAAATATAGTGACAATCTGATCAAAACTTGGCTCGTTAGTTGGGCTATTACCTGGAGTTCCAATATTGAAATTCATATCCCGGTCCGAGTTAAAACACCTGTAGTTTAAGCCAGGGTCGTTACTTCCAGTACTGCTTGGGCCACCCAATATCACAGGAGAATACTCATTACTCCAATGGTTTAAAGTAGATTGTCTTACGTCATCTCTTAAAAAAAATCCGTTATAATCTATGGGTTTTGACGGATTAAATGTATTTTCTGCAACTCCGTCCAATCTATCAATAGCATTAATTGCATAATATAATTCATTTAAGGTCGCTTTCGTGTCTTTTCCCTCCTGTGTTAATAATGCATATTCAGTAGCTAAAGTGCATAAATAATCACTTATATAGCCCGTAGCATCACCCCATGACATTGTCCCAGCGGAGAGAGGGTATACGTTTCCACATCTGTCTCCTCCGATGGCATTTTTTTGTTTTTTAGATGCGGGAATTCCTTGACCATCTTCTTTTCCTATGCTTATAAAGTAACGTCGAAACCGTTCCCTCATAGTCCAATATTTTAAATTAAGTTCCTGCTCATTATTTTGTGAATAGCAAAATGGAAATTGTGAAAATAGCATGGCTCCGCCAACTATTATTCTTTTAAATAATCGTAAAGGCATAAAATTTGGGTTAAGGTTTATTGAATTATATTATATCGGATCAGGTTCCAAGTACGGTTACTATCTAATTGCTCACGTCTCACAATACCAATATTTTTCGTTATATAATAATTTGTATTTTGATTATCATCACAGTTGCTATTATAGTTATACCATTTTTGTGTAGAAGTAAATGTCTGCGTTTTTACTGAAAACACATTATAATAATTTTGATAGATTACATGATCTAGCGATACATATAATGTTGTTTGCAAATTAACTTTTGCCAAATGTATAGTTAGCCCAGAATTAGTACCACTACCAGGCATTTCATATTTTTCTCTAAAAACTCTTGGAATATTATTGTTCACTTCATAACTCTGATCCATCCAATTCTCATATTGATAATGATCATAGCTACTCATCATATCACATTTAAACCAACTAAAAGTTCCTCTATAAAGTCCATTAGCTACTTCTACATCTCCATTTGTATAAGTCCCTTTATTAGCATAAGTAACATAAATACTGTCCAAAATACCACTAATGCTGTCCTGATATACCCAATAAGTTCCAGGCTTAAAATAAGCATAATCATACAAATCCGTACTAACAGCTGAATTGAATCCGGGATCGGGTTCAGGCTGCTTTTTTTTGCATTTCTGGCAGGCGGTGAGGCAAAGGGAAATAAAAAATATATATACTAACCTTTTCATATTAAAGAATAAAAATTAAGAGGACAGTACGTTATTCAAAAATATAACAAATTTTTGAATAAAAAGCATTTAAAAAGCAATAATTTTATATGTAAGATTTGTGATAGTTTTGTAAAAACGCTTAACTAATAAGGGATTAAACAAGTACAATTTGTGATTCTGTAGCAAAGGATGTTTTTTACTTATCCTTATATCATCATAGGTTATGTTCCGATAATAAAGTAGTCCTGAGATTCAGAGGTTTCTTTTGTCTGTATCTAAGCGACACAACCTGTACCCTACGGGTTGGACTTATCAAATTTTCTGGAGAATTTTAACAGAATCAGGGCCTAAAAAAATTTCCAACCCTTACATCTTATCCCCTGAATTACCCATTCTTTTAGGGTTTGCTATTGTATTAGCTATTTTATAACTGCCCAATTATTTAAGTAATAACTCATTTCATGGTCTCTATTTCCTAAATATACTTTGTCTTGACGCACATCAATCTTAACACGGTATTTTTCATGACTCTTAACATCATGTATCGCTTTCTGCGTTACTTTTTTTTCCATTTCACTTAATGGCAAAATAATAAAGTCAGTTTTATTTTTAGCTTTTAAAACAAAAACATAAAATGTATTACCGGCATATTCACGCTCAAATGAAACTTTTCTAACATCAAAGTTATAGGTATTGTAATCATTTGCATTGGCTGTTTTTACCTGAATAGAAAATAGTTTGTTATTCTTTGTGGCAATAATATCTATTCCTTTGTCCACACTCATAATGCTGGCGTTAAACTCACGAAATAATAATTCGGAACAAACCAAAAACTCGCCACCTTTTGCAATAAAACCACTATCAACTTTAATTTTTTCTTCTTCTTTTTCTTCTTCCTCTAAAACTTTCAATTGTTTTTTAGGCTCAATGGCTTTCTTATTTGGATTAAGGGCAAAGGTGGCTTTGTCCGTCTTAATGAAATCGGAAGCTTGCCCCTTTTTCTGAATATCAGTAACTATTTGTGCATTCATACTGGCATCAGGCGTTGCGCCATCTGTTTCCAATATGCCTTTTTCAAGAGCCAAACGAGTGATCTCTTTGTAATGTAGAGGCTTTTTCACTCCTGTAAGTATTTCTATGGCTGCTGTGCGGAATTTATTCATCACTCAAATTTTATATTCTTAAATAGGTGGCAAACCTAACTCTTTCAAAAATTGATTGTGTTTTTCTGTATTCGTTTTTATGCTTTCATTTATTGCTACTAATTTTTTATTTACTTCTTTCAAATCAATTTGCACTTCGTCTTCAGAAGTGCTAACATATCTTGAAATGTTAAGATTGTATCCGTTCTTTTCAATTTCTTCCATTGAAACTCTGCGAGCATATTTTTCAATATGTTCGGGTCTGAACTGATAGGTTTCAACAATTTTTTGAATATCGTTTGGCTCTCCGTTTTCCCCTTCTCTAAGCGTATTCTGTCTTTTCCCCGGTTTATAGTGCTCACTTGCATTAATAAATAAAACATCATCGTGTTTTTTGCATTTTTTTAAAACCAAAATGCAAACGGGAATACCTGTTGAATAAAATAAGTTGGAAGGTAAACCAATGACTGTATCAATGTAATTGTCTTTTAAAAGCTTTGTACGAATACGTTCTTCTGCACCGCCACGAAATAAAACTCCATGTGGTAATATGATTGCCATAGTTCCTTCTTTTCCGAGGAAATGGAAACCGTGTAATAAGAAGGCAAAGTCGGCTGCTGACTTTGGTGCTAAACCGTAACCCTTGAATCGAAAATCTTCCGCTAAGATGTCATTAGGTTCCCATTTCAAACTAAAAGGGGGATTCGCTACAATGGCATCAAATTCTATTTTCTTACTTGGATTCCTTTCATTGAGTAAAGGCCAGTGATTTTCTAATGTGTCTCCGTGGAATATCTCAAATTCAGTATCCTTCATTCCATGCAAGAGCATATTCATTCTTGCAAGGTTATAGGTTGTGATGTTCTTTTCTTGGCCGTATATTTTTCCGATATTTCCTTTGTTGCTTTTGATTCGTTTTCTTACGTTAAGCAATAATGAGCCTGAACCGCATGTAAAATCAAATACTTTATCTAACTTTTTTTTCTTTCCGGTCTTAGGTTCCTGGCTATCTAAAGTTACAATCTCAGAAAGGATAGTAGAGATTTGTTGTGGCGTATAAAACTCTCCAGCGCTTTTACCTGAACCTGCTGCAAATTCACCAATCAAGTATTCATAAGCATCACCAAGCGTATCGGAATCAATAGAGAATTCAGCTATCCCATCAGAGATTTTTTGGATAATAGTGCAGAGTTTTTTGTTTCTCTCCTTCGGCGTTTTTCCTAATTTTTCCGAATTTAGATTGATTTCCGAGAACAAGCCTTGAAAAGTACTTTCAAATGAATCATTTTCGATATATCGAAAACCTTTTTGCAGAGTTTCCAGTAATTCATCGTTTTGTGTTCGAGCCAGCTCAATAATATTACCCCACAAATGCTGTGGTTTAATCACGTAATGAACTTTTCTACGCATTTGCTTTTCAAAATCGGCTACATCTGCTTTATTTTCTTTATACCAAATTTCTAAAGGGGTTTTAACCTTTAGTTTTGCCATAACATCTTTTGGCGTATTATCAGGATAATCCTTACCCAATTCCTTTTTTGCAGCCTCTTCATAATTAGACGAAAGATAGCGCAGGAATAAAAAGGAAAGCATATAATCACGAAAATCATCCGGATTCATAGCGCCTCTTAAAGTATCGGCTATTTCCCAAAGAGTTTTTCCTAATTGCTGTTGGTATTTTTGCGTCATATTAATTAAAATCTAAAATTGTATTTGACAAGTAGTTTACTGAAAATCTCTTCAAAAGTAGTCCTCTCATTTTCATTCATTTCATTGAATTGAGGAACAAAAGCCTTTTTATGAGATAATGAATTAAGTATAGTTATTTTTTCTTCGGGATTATTTACATTAATTTCCTGTAAAACAAACTTGATTTGACTTTTTCCCAAAAATGAAACTATATTCTCTAAAAGTTGTCTAAGAAGCACAAAGTGATATGTATATAATTTTGTTTTTCGCGCTTCATCTAGGACTTGAAAAAGATGAAGGTGAAATAAAAATACTTCATTCTCAAAAACTTTCAGTTCAAGTTCATCTTGGTTTCTCCGAAGCATAAAGTGTTTACAATTCTTTTTATATCTATCAGCTTTTTCGCCATATTTTAACCTATCATACAAAACTGAAAATAAACCTATGTGATGTGTTGTTAGAATAATTTTCCTGTTTTTTTCGAAATTTTCTTCAATTAACTTCATTAGTGTATTCGATGTGAGAAAAATATTATTGTCATCTAAGCTGGAAACTGGATCGTCTATGAAAAAATGAGCGTTTTGTTCATCCGTCCAGCCCTCAACTTTAAATAAAGTTAAAAAGAAACACCACACAAATATTCTTGTTTCGCCACTAGAAATTTTTATAGAAGTTTCTTCTTTGCCTTCCTTAAAAAATCTAATTGCTTCAATTCCGATTTCTGGATCATCATTTACAATAAATTTAAACTGGTAGCCAGGATTGAAAAACATTAATTCTTCCTGAATATCATCTTCTTTAAGTAAGCTATAAAACTTATTTAGCTTACTTTTCTTAACATTCAGAATAATGTTTTCATTGTCATTCTCTTCATCATTATCCCAATTAAAAAGATCTTCACTGTAGGCATTATAATACACACCTGCGTGGTTACCATTATTTTCAGCTTTTGTGAAATCTTTATATGCTACAGACAGCCTTGTTTTCCCTGTACCATTGAATGCATATATGCAAACTATAAATGAGTCTACTTTCTTGACCTGTTCGGCTATTTCTGAAATGGTTGCCATTTTAACTATCTATTTTTGGAAATAAATTTTGAATCAACCCTTTTTTATGCAACCTTAGTTGTTCTAATTTCTCTAATTGCGCCGTAATTAGATCATCAAGTGATAGAAGACAAGAAGCTATTTTTTCTTGTTCTTTTGGATTTTCAGGCAATGGAATTGGGATAACATCAAGTTTTCCTCTGTTTAGTTTTGGTTGAGCCATCCCTGTGAGAAAATTCTCCACATTAATTGAGTTTATGTAGTTTTCCACTATTATTTGAGTATAGATGCTTTCAAATTTTAAAACATGGGCGTGATTATTAACCCAAGTTTTGCCGGATATGCTAAAGGCAATAGGATAATTTCTATCAACTAGATTTGCCCCATCTTCAGATATACAAAGCAGAGTTTCATTAAAGATATACTCTCTAACATAATCTATTACTCCAGACGCACCATAGTAAGGAACAACTCCTTTATCTCTTTGGGTTGAAGTTATGGGAATTCTCTTTGAATCTAAGTTTTCAGCAATTTCGCCTAATTGTTTCTGCGCCCATTCTCCATCTTTCTTAAACTCAGGGAAACGATATTTCGGTACTTTTTCACCTACTTTCGGAAAAAGGTTCTGCATCAACCCTTTTTTGTGATCTTTAAGAAGTTCTAACTTTTGGCTATGAGCTGTAATCACTTCATCCAAGAACGAAAGACAAGAGGCAATTTTTTCTTGTTCTTTTTTGTTTTTAGGAAAGTGTACTGGTAGGAGCTTGATTATTTCAGCGTTCAAATTTTTTACCGCTGCTCCCGCTGCGTTTGTGTTGAAATATGATTGGCTTGATTCAGCTGAAATGAAATAATATAAATAATTTTCAAACGTTTTGTTTGAAATTTTACGAATTGCAATCCATCCATCGTGTATACAAGTTGTAATTTTTAAAATGTAAGGGCGTCCAAAACTCATAGAGTTAGAAAGAATTAAATCACCAGGATTTACCTCTCTTGTGCTACTTAAAGCTTCTTTTATTATTTTTTCTTTTGTTATAGTAATGTATTTTGAATCAGATGAAACATCTGCGATTTTCAACCAATTTAATCCATCATTGCTACTCGTAAGATAATCTTGGATTGGTCTTGGTGAACCACCACGAACTATTTCAGAAAGCTGTCCTAGTTCTTCATACAACCAATACCCATCATTTTTAAATTCAGGGAAACGTAATTTCGGTATCAGTTTTTTCTCCTTACTCATAAGCTGCTAATCCTGATATTTCTCCTCGTCCTTGAGTCAATTTATTTAATTGTTGTACTAAATCTTTCATCAAAGCCTCTTCAACCTTGCTGCGCTCTTTCCATCCTAAACCTAATGGTTCTAACAAGTCCGTAAGGGCTTCCCCGTCAAAAATCATTCGGCTAATTATTCCCTCAACAAATGCTTTTAGGTCTGCCGTTTGCAAACCATATCTGCTGGCAATAGCTGCCAGTTCTTTATTGTATTTTTCGTCTTTAAATTGCTCGTAACCTTTTTGCAGTGTTTCTACATCCTTGCGACTATTCCAATCCAAACTATTAATATATTCCGTTAAATCTTCCTGCTCTTCCATCAGGTTAGCATTAGAACTCAGTAAGCTAATTACCTGTGCTTTGGTCATTTTTTGCTTGGCGGGTTTCTTTTGCGTGCTATCCGCAATTAAGTTCATGATGTAGTCATAATCAATTACAGCAGAAGCAAAAAGAACAAATTCAAAATCCAGTTGCTGTATTTCTGCCGGTGCATTATCACCCTCTTTTTGCTGTATTTCTCTCAGCTGTTTAGCAGTCTCTATATATGAGCTTCTGAATGCCTGTAAAGTGTCCTTTGGCAGAATCGCTTCAATGGTTTCACTTTGCTCTTCATTTAAATCGGTGTACTGATCAAGTTGTGTTTTAAGTCTTTGTACTTCTTTAAAATTCTTTACAAAAGCAATTCTTGCAGCCTCACCTTTAAGGTTGTAAACTTCTTGTGGTTCATTTACCAAATTATGTTCCTGCATAAAGTTACCTAATGCCTCTACTGCTTTTTTATACTTTTCAATTACAGTAGGCGCTGGATCAACTAACCAAATCTCTTTTGATTTTCCATTGTCTTCGCCAGAGAAGAGAGCAATGGCTTGGTTTACGGCTTCTTGCTGAGAACGAAAATCTAAGATATTTCCATAAGGTTTCGTATCATTTAACACACGGTTGGTACGTGAAAAAGCCTGGATTAATCCGTGGTATTTCAGGTTTTTGTCAACATATAATGTATTTAAATATTTGCTGTCAAACCCCGTGAGCAACATATCTACCACAATGGTAATATCAATTTTGTTTTTGTGCGAATAATCCCTGTTGCTATATTTTTGATCTTTGATGCGACTCTGAACGTCTTGATAATACAAATCAAATTCGTTGATGCTGTGATTTGTTTTATACTGCAAATTGTAGTCGGCAATAATTTCTGTTAAAGCCTTTTTCTTTTCTTCAGGATTTTGTTTGTTATCTTCTTTCTCCTGTACTAAATCCTCTTGCAGTTGTTTAACATCTGCCGCATTTTTTTGACTTTGTTGGTCACCATCTTTTGCAATGAGTTGGGATGGAGGAGAAAACACGCAGGCAATATTCACCGGTTCAAAATTTTCGTCTTCTTTTTGTCTCTTTTTTTGAATCTCCTTGAATAGTTGATAGTATTCAATAGCATTGTTTATAGAAGCAGTTGCTAAAATTGTATTGAATCTTCTTGAATTAGTTGCTGCATCGTGCTTGTCCAAAATTGCTTCAACTACTGCTTGCTGCGCAACAGGTTCACCGGGTTTTGGATTTTTATTTCCCTTTCCTTTAAAATAGTCAATATGAAAACGCAATACATTTCTATCGTCTATGGCATGTGTAATGGTATAAGCGTGTAGTTCTTTTTCAAATATATCTTTTGTCTCTTTATATTTAGCCTCTTCGCCTTCTCTTAAAATATAAGTGGCGTTTTTTTCAAAAATTGGAGTACCTGTAAAACCGAATAATTGAGCATTTGGAAAAAACTCTTTTATAGCTTTATGATTGTCCCCAAACTGAGAACGATGGCACTCATCAAAAATAAAAACGATTCGTTTTTTACTTAATGGTTCTAAGCGTTCTTTGTAGTTCTTCTTATTAGTACCATCGAGTGCCAATCCCAATTTTTGAATAGTAGTAACAATAACTTTATCGGCATAATCAGTAGACAGTAAACGTCTAACTAGCGCATCGGTATTGGTGTTTTCTTCAACACTTCCTTCCTGAAATTTATTAAACTCCTCACGGGTTTGTCTATCAAGGTCCTTACGATCAACTACAAATAAGCATTTTTCAATGTCGGGATTGTCTTTAAGCAGCGTAGAAGCTTTAAAAGAAGTCAATGTTTTACCACTACCGGTTGTATGCCATATGTATCCGTTGCCTCTGTTTTGCTTAACACATTCTTCAATTGCTTTTACTGCGTAAATTTGATATGGCCGCATTACAAGCAATTTTTGTTCACTTTCCACTAATACCATATACTTGCTAATCATTTCTCCAAGTGTACACTTGGTCAAAAATTTTTCGGTGAATGGTTCTATATGTGTTATTTTTTTATTCTTCTCATCTGCTAATTGGTATATAGGCAAAAACTGTTCGTCAGCATTGAAAGCAAAATGTTGATTTTTATTATTGGCGAAATAGTAAGTGTTGGTTCGGTTACTTACAATAAATAACTGCATGAAGCAAAGGAGTGAATTCCCATAACCGTTACCTGGTTCGTTTTTGTAATCAACAATTTGCTGCATGGCTTTACGTGGTGAAATATCCAGTTTCTTTAACTCAATTTGCACCATAGGCAAACCGTTTATCAGCAGAATGATGTCATATCGCTGATGACTATTTTCTGTATTAATGCGTAATTGACTAATAACTTCAAAGTCGTTTTTACACCAATCTTTGTTATTTACTAACGTGTAATGCAAAGGTGTTCCATCTTCACGTTGAAAATGTAATCTTTCACGCAATAGTTTAGAAGCCGCAAAAACATCAGGGGTGATGATTTCTTCCCTTAATCTTAAAAATTCATTCTCTGATAGCTGAATGCGGTTTAACACTTCGAATTTTTTTCGAAAATTTTCTTCAAGAGATTTTCGGTCACGTATATCAGAGCGATACATGTACTTCAGATCAGCTAATTTTCCGATCAATCCGTATTCTATTTCCGCTTCATTAACCGTTGATGTCATTTTTAAGCTATTCTTAAATGTGATGTGGAAAATTAGTGAAAATATAGGATTTAAAAACATTTATTAAAAACAGACTTTCCACATCACATTATTTCTGCCTCGTTTGGGTTATGACAGCGAAATGAACTGCTCTCAAATTGTTGAAATGAACTCAGCATTCAGTTATATTGCCATATGTTAAAAGAATTTGGCGCAAAAAACCGGACTTCTCTTCATAATTTGAGAAGTCCGGCTTGGTACCCAGCACCGGATTGCTGCTTTGCAGCGGCCGTTCTGTGTCGCTTTGACAATGAAAAAGCCACAACCGCTATCGCGGTTCTGCTTTTTTGTTCCTTCAAACCCATTCAAGCGAGCTTGATGTTTTTTTCGAAACAAAAAAGGGCCGAAGCTTTGCTTCGACCCTTTTTTGTTTATCCGTACCCAGCGCCGGACTCGAACCGGCACGGTTTCCCACAGGTGTTTGAGACCAGCGCGTCTACCATTCCGCCAGCTGGGCATTTGGTCCTTTTTGCCAATTTTCAGACAATAAGGGCTGCAAATGTAGCAGTTTTTTCCAATATCCATAAAAAAGCGGTCAAAAATATTGGGAAAACCCGCCAAAAATCCTACATTTGCCTCCCTTACAAAAGCATGGAAACAGACGTTAGATTATTTTCAGGAAGTGCCACTAATGCGCTTGCCGAACAGATTGCCAAATATTATGGAAAAGATCTGGGCAAAATGTCGCATTACCGCTTCAGCGATGGTGAATTGCAGGTGTCGTACGATGAGAGTATCCGCGGCCAAAGCGTGTTCGCCATCCAATCCACCATGCCGCCTGCCGATAATTTAATGGAACTGTTGCTGATGCTCGATGCCGCCAAACGCGCCTCGGCAAAGGAAATTGTAGCCGTATTGCCTTATTTTGGCTATGCCCGCCAGGACCGTAAGGACCAGCCACGTGTAGCCATTGGCGCCAAACTGGTGGCCGATATGCTGGCACTGGCAGGCGCTACCCGCGTGATGACCATGGACCTGCACGCCGATCAGATCCAGGGCTTCTTTGATATTCCGGTAGATCATTTATATGCTTCTTCCATCTTTTTACCATACATCCAGGGGCTGAACTTACCAAGCCTTACCATTGCCGCGCCCGACATGGGAGGCAGCAAGCGGGCCAATGCCTATGCCAAGCACTTAAAAGCCGAGATCGTGATTTGCTACAAGCAGCGTACCAAGGCCAATGTGGTAGATCATATGACGGCCATTGGCGACATTGAGGGAAGGAACATTGTACTGGTGGACGATTTGGTAGATACAGGCGGAACGCTTTGCAAAGCAGCCGACATGATGATGGAGCGCGGCGCTTTAAGCGTAAGGGCCGTATGTACACACGCCATTTTATCGGGCAAGGCGTATGAGAACATTGCCAACTCCAAATTAACCGAACTGATTGTGACCGATACGGTGCCTTTAAAGCAGGAAAGCCCTAAAATTAAAGTATTAACCGTAGCCGAATTGTTTGCCAAGGTAATTCATAGTGTGCAAAATTATGAATCCATCAGCAGCAATTTTATTATGTAATTAAACCCGTAAAACAATAAATAATAAACGGTGTAACTAAAGTGAAACGGGCATTTTAAATACACCACAAAAAATAAAAAATGAAAACAGTAAAATTGAGCGGTTCGCCAAGAGCGAACGTAGGGAAAGTAGACGCTAAGGAAATCAGGGCCAAAGGTCATGTGCCATGCGTAATTTATGGTGGAAAAGAACAGATCCATTTTCATGCCGATATCCGTGCATTTAAACCGGTGATCTTTACTCCTAACGCGCACATTGTTGAAATTGACCTGGATGGAAAAGTTTACAAAACTGTATTGCAGGAAGCACAATACCACCGAATTAATGACCAATTGATCCATGCCGATTTTTTAGAGATCATGGATGGTAAAGCGGTAACAGCTAACATTCCTGTTAAACTGAACGGACAATCGGAAGGTGTAAAAAAAGGTGGTAAACTGGTATTGAAACTGCGTAAATTAAAAGCACGTGGTATTGCCGATAAATTACCTGATACCATTGACCTGAACATTGATAAATTAGACATCGGCGATTCAATCGCTGTTGGCGATATCAACATTGAAGGCGTAACTTTATTGAACGCTAAAAACGTATCTGTTGTTTCTGTTGTAACAACACGTAACGTAGCTGCTGAAACTCCGGCTGCCGGAGCTGCACCTGCTAAAAAATAATTGTAACTTATTTTGCATTAAAAACCCTCTTCCGGAACCGGAGAGGGTTTTTTGTTTTTCAGGAAAATGGGATCACAGATAAAACGGATTTGATTGATTTGCACGGATCAATTTGCAGTGTTTTCAAAATTAAAAATCAGTGAAAATCTGCCTGATCTATGTCATCCGCGTTGCTATTTTCAATTCAATACAAACTTCGATTTAAGGTTGTTCTCCGCTTTTATCAGGTAAATGAACAGTTTAATTTTCGCCCTCAGAATCTCATCTTTTTCTTTTACAGATGATTTTATGAGCTCGTATTTTTCGGGAGACGAAAGGTCGAGCAGGCGGGCAATGCTGTAAATGTCAGCATTGTCAAAAGCATCTTCCGAAACCGAGCGCTGTTGGGCAATCCACAAATATTCTTTGGTCAATTCCTGCAAAAGACTTGATGGCTTTTCCACCAGGTTATCTTCGTAACTAATAACTCCTGCCCCATATAATTTAGGGCTTAACACTGATGAGAATTCCACCAGCTTAAAAACCCTGATGCCTTCAATGGCAATATCCATTTCGCCGTTATCAAAGGTTTTAATCACATTGCTGATCTTTACTTCAATACCGTAGTCGCCCATGGTATTCTGGTATAAAAAAGGAATCCCAAAGTGGGCGTCATTTTCCAGGCAATCCGAAATAAGCTGTTTATAGCGTTCTTCAAATATGTGAAGTGTTTTTGTTTCTCCGGGCAATAGAGCCACGTTTAAGGGAAACATGGGTATGGTGAGTTGTTGTGTTGCCATTTTTTATACTATTTAATGGTTAAACCCGGGGAATCTGTTTGTAAAGTTACAAATATCGTGCACAAGTTCCCCGGTCATTGAGTGTAACCGCTTACTCGCTTAGTAAGCCATTACACTCATTAAAATTGATCGTTAATTTGTTTTAAAAACACACCAGCGGTAATACGAGTGTATGGGAATTAGTGTATTTTTATGTTGCTATTAAAAAAATATGCCAATGAAAAAATATATCGTTATTCTCTGCTTATGCATTATTTCTGTTTTTGCCTTTAATTTTTCCAAAGATTATTTTGAAGTATCAAAGAACCTCGACATTTTTAATACGCTTTACCGCGAATTGAATATAGCTTATGTGGATGAAACCAAACCTGGTCAGCTCATGAAAACAGGCATTGAAGCCATGCTTGCATCGCTAGACCCTTATACAAATTATTATACCGAAAACGATATTGAAGATTACAAATACATGACCACCGGTGAGTATGGTGGTATTGGCGCCCTTATACAGGACGTAAATAACAAAATTACCGTTACCGAACCTTACGAAGGCTTTTCCGCATTCAGGGCGGGCCTCAGGGCTGGCGACGAAATTGTGGAAGTGAATGGCATAAATGTAGCGAACAAAAAAACGGACGATATCAGTAATATGCTCAAAGGCCAGGCCGGCACGCCCATTAAATTAAAGATCATTCACCTGGGACAAAGCACACCGGTTGATATTAGTTTGATGCGTGAAGAGATCAAGGTAAAAGCGGTTCCTTACTCGGGTATGCTCGATTCAGAGGTGGGCTACATTAAATTGAACAGCTTTACCGATAATTGCTCGGGCGAAGTAAAAGAAGCCTTATTGAAATTAAAAGGAAAGAATTGCCAATCATTGATCCTTGACCTGCGCGGTAACCCGGGCGGCTTATTACAGGAAGCGGTGAACATTGTAAACCTGTTTGTGGATAAGGGGAACCCTGTTGTGTTTACCAAAGGTAAAGTAAAGGACTGGGATAAAAGTTATGTATCGGTCAACAATCCTGTGGATACCCAATTGCCACTGGTGGTGCTTATAGACAATAACTCCGCCTCGGCTTCCGAAATTGTTTCGGGGGCCCTGCAAGACCTCGACAGAGCAGTGATCGTTGGCCAGCGCTCATATGGCAAAGGCCTGGTACAGCAAACGCGCGACCTTACTTATAACACCAAATTAAAAGTTACTGTTGCCAAATATTACATTCCAAGCGGGCGTTGCATACAAGCCCTGGATTATACGCACAAGGACGCGGAAGGCAGAGTTGAAAAAGTTCCTGATTCGCTCATCACTGCCTTTAAAACAAAGAACGGACGAATTATTTACGATGGCGCGGGCATTTTACCTGACCACAAAACAGAGGATACCAAATACAGCAATATTTTAATCACCCTGCTAAACAAGAACCTTATCTTTTCTTTTGTTAATGATTATATGTTGAAGCATCCTGAGTTAAAATCCAAATCGGAGAATTTTACGCTTGCAGATGCAGATTACAACAGCTTTATTGCCTTTTTGAAAGACAAGGATTATAAATACAAAACACAAAGTGATTTTTCGATGGAAGACCTGAAAGAGGACGCGACTAAAGAAAAATATTATGAAAGCATTAAAAAAGAATACGAGGCATTGTTAACCAAAATGGCTGAGGATAAAAAGGATGACCTGATGCGCTTTAAACCGGAGATCAAACAGTTTATTGAGGAGGAAGTGGCTTCGCGTTTTACCTTTCAAACCGGAAGGGTAGAATCGGCTTTACGTTATGACACAGAGGTGGCCGAAGCAAAAAAAGTGCTGGGTGACAAGCAAAAAATGACAGCTATTTTAACAACGATTGAAAAACCAACCAAGCCATTTAATCCGAATAAACGGTTTTAGCTTTCGGTCTTGAAATTTGGTTTGTCAGTTCGAATAGCGAAACGAAGTGAAGCGTATCGAGAAATGCTTATAGAATGATTCTCGGTACGTTCCTCCTGGCATCGGAACTACTCGAAGTGACACTCACATTAAACTTTAACTTAAGCTTCTCCTGGTCGCCTATCAATTTAAAGGATTTTCTATTTGAAGATTTGATTAAATACGTTATTTTTGGATAAATTAATTCTTAAAAACACATTATTATGGGAAAAGGTGATCAAAGATCAAAACGTGGAAAGATAGCCATTGGCTCTTTCGGCAGACTTCGTCCACGCGCAAAAGCAAAAGCAGCAAAGGCAGCAGCAGCTGCACCGGCCAAAAAAGCCGCTCCTAAAAAAGCAGCCGCGAAAAAAGCCGCGAAATAAATGAAAGAGACCGCTGTAAAGCGGTTTTTTTATTTAGACCTGTCAGGTTTATAAAATCTGACAGATCTAAATCCTAAAAAATAGTTACCTTTAATCCGTGACTTACTTTCAACCTGATAAACTAAAGATCGGCGTGCTGGGCGGTGGCCAGCTGGGGCGCATGATGATTCAAAGCGCCATTAACTACAACCTGTACATTTGCTGTTTAGACCCCGACGCCAATGCCCCCTGCAAAGCCATTGCCAATGAATTTACCAAAGGCAGTTTAACCGATTATGATACGGTTTATAAATTTGGCAAGGATAAAGACATCATTACCATTGAAATTGAGAATGTTAATGTAGAGGCCTTAAAAGCCCTTCAGAAAGAAGGAAAAAAAGTATTTCCTCAACCCGAGGTAATCGAGATCATTAAAGACAAGGGCTTGCAAAAAATGTTCTATCAACGAAATGATATCCCGAGTCCCGACTTTTTTTTAGTAGAGAACAAAGCGCAGATAGATAAGTATAAAGACTTTTTTCCCTTTTTTCAAAAACTGCGCACGGGCGGTTACGATGGCAAAGGTGTGGTAAAACTTGGCCACCCGCATAAAATTGACCATGCTTTTGAAGCGCCGAGCGTACTGGAAAGACTGGTTGATTTTGATAAGGAAATCTCTGTGATTGTTGCACGCAATGAAAGCGGTGAAACAAAATGCTTTCCGGCTGTTGAGTGCGAGTTTAATCCGGAGGCTAACCTGGTAGAGTTTTTATTTTCGCCGGCCAATATTAAAAAGGGAGTAGAAAAACAAGCCTATGACATTGCCGTTAAAGTGGCCGAGAAATTAAATATTGTTGGCATACTGGCAGTAGAATTGTTTGTAACCAAAGATGGAAAAGTATTGGTGAATGAAGTGGCGCCAAGGCCTCATAACAGCGGTCATCACAGCATTGAGGCTAATTTTACCTCGCAGTTCGAGCAGCATCTTCGCGCCATTTTAAATTTACCCCTGGGTGATACCGGCATTTTAAAACCGGCTGTGATGATAAACCTGCTTGGCGAAAAAGGTTACGAAGGCAATGCCAAATACGAAGGCCTTACCGACGCGATAAAATACAAAGGTGTATACATTCATTTGTATGGCAAAAAAACAACCAAACCGTTCCGTAAAATGGGCCATGTAACCATAGTGGATGATGACCTGGGCCTTGCAAAAAAGAAAGCGATCACGGTAAAGGATTTGATTAAAATAGTAAGTTAAATGATTATGCATTTTGTACGAATATCGTATTGATTCGTAATCATCAAATAAGAAACACTAAATATTACAGCAAGATGATAGGCATTATTATGGGAAGCAGTAGCGACCTCAACATCATGAACGAGGCGGCAGAGTTTTTAAAAAAATTAAACATCCCTCACGAGGTCACCATCGTGTCGGCGCACCGCACACCTGAGCGCATGTTCGATTACGCGAAGAACGCACATGCCAAAGGCATTAAAGTTATTATTGCCGGTGCAGGGGGCGCGGCGCATTTGCCGGGCATGGTAGCTTCGCTAACCACTTTACCTGTCATTGGCGTTCCTATTAAATCAAGCAACTCTATCGATGGCTGGGATTCCATGCTGTCTATCCTGCAAATGCCAAACGGCGTACCGGTAGCTACCGTTGCGGTGAATGCGGCTCAAAACGCGGGAATACTGGCAGCGCAAATATTAGGTACCAGTGATGCTAAAATTTCAGATCAATTGATCTCTTTTAAAGAAGAGCTGAAAGAAAAAGTGATGAAGAGTTTAAGCGAGATCAAAAAATAGATTATCAATTATAGATGGCCTATTGCTGATCCGGGTTATATGAAGAACTGTATGAAATCCTCTTCTATTTTTAAGGTTTAATAACGATCGGTCTATCTGGTAATATAACTGTCTTCGTTTCTCCTTCGCCATCTGTGCAATTAATGATACAGCGTTTAATAATAAATGTTCCACCGTTCTCAAACTTTTTTAATGTAGTAAGGTCTATCTGATTACCATTTATGATTTTTTTATCATCTATTGTTTCTAATTCAAACGACTGAACAACTGCCTTTGAATTATAACTGCAATTTAAAAACATCACATGAAGGCTATGAGAATTCAATAGGCTTTTATAGCTAACCGTATCTCCGTGTCTGATAATGCCAAGCATTACACCCAAATTATCGCAACAGGTGTTTTTTTCAATTTTAATTTTTGCTTGAGAAATTACGAGGTTTGAAAACAGGGCTATAAAAGAAATTGTTATTAATGTGTGTCTTCTCATCAGGATATGTCTAACCCTCAAAAGTCACCGAAAAGATCACCATACGCGAATTGACCTTATTAATGCTATTGGTAAAAATATTATTGAGCGGTTGTATGAGGTTCTTTGTTCCCTGTAAGAGTTTCACTTCCAGCCCAAGTTTAAAATACATCAGGTAAAAATCAACGCCGGCTCCACCGCTATAAAAAAAGTCGTCGCGCTTTAACTGCACAGCATCTTCCAATTGGTTGGCACCGCCTGCACCAGCTGTAGGTTTTTTCTTCGAAACAAGATCGAGGGTATAACCTCCACCCACAATCACATAGGCGCCAAAATTGTCGAGGCGTTTGGATTGTAGCTTGAGTTCCAGCGGGAAGATCAGGAACGTTGATTCCACGCTTTTTTTATACAGCTTCACACTATCCCGATTGGCGTTTTGCATCGTATAATCAAGGCTCCGTGACGCAAAACTAATGTTAGGCGTAAAACGTAAGCGTAAATACTCATGCAGCCTGAAATCGGAAATAATACCAATGGCAAAACCCGGATCGGATTTGGTGTAAATCGTTTTCATTCCGTAAGTCACGCCACCGATCACTGTATCGGGAAAGGCCGAATTTTTTACGGTATGGATCCTGAAATCGGTTTTATTGTAGGCCAGCGAAAAGCCAAAGTGCATTTTGTTCTTGTAAAACTTCGGTAAGTTAACCCCACTCTCCTCCTTATGCTGAGCCATGCCCTGCAAAACCATCAGGCAAAAAAACAGTATGTGGGCTAATTTTTTCAACTATACTGAAAACGGGATTTTTAAGATTTTAGTATCAGGAAACCGGTGTTTCTGTGCTGTTATTTTCTGGGACAACGGACTCTTCGGTTTTTTTAGGTTTAAAGAATGGTTTTTGGAACACAAGGATAATGCCCACCCCAAAAGAAATGGCCATATCGGCAAAATTAAATATGGCGCTAAAGAACTCAAAATCCTCACCACCCCAAATGGGGACCCAGTCCGGAAATTTTCCGTGATAAATAGGGAAATAGAACATATCAACCACCGATCCTTGTAAAAATCCTGCATAACCGCCTTCTGCAGGAAGGAATTGAGCCACCTGGTACTCGCTGGAATTGAAAAGCAATCCGTAAAATGCCGAATCGAGGATGTTTCCTAAAGCCCCGGCAACAATAAGGGCTACGCATATAATAAATCCTTTATGCTCTTTATCATCCACTATTTTTTTAATGTAAAAAGCACCTGCAATCACCGCTACCACCCTGAACAAGCTAAGCGCCATTTTACCATAATTGCCGCCAAACTCCAGGCCAAAGGCCATTCCTTTATTCTCGGTGAACATGATCCTGAACCAGTCGAAAACACGAGAAACTTCACCTATAGGATAATTTGATTTAATGTATAATTTAATACACTGATCTATGAACAATACTGCAAAAACAGTAATTATAGGTAGTTTGTATTTTTTAAGCATAACGCCTGTAAAAACAAAAAAGGTTACCCGCAAAGATAACCTTTTATTTTAGTTAGGTTCAAAATCAATTAATTTGCCTGGTTCAGTTTTGCATCAATTCCCAAAGTGGCATGTGGCACCGAACGTAAGCGCTCCTTAGGGATCAGTTTCCCGGTAACACGGCAAATACCATAGGTTTTATTTTCAATGCGCATCAAGGCATTCTTTAAATTCACAATGTATTTTTCCTGGCGAACCGCCAGTTGCGCGGTTTCTTCTTTTGACAATACATCCGATCCATCTTCCAGTAATTTAAAAGAAGGTGATGTGTCGTCTGTACCATGATTATCGGCATTGGATAGGGTTTGTTTTAACAAATCGTAATCTGTTTGCGCTTCTTTTAATTTTTCGATAATCAGTTCTTTAAATTCCAATAATTCCTTATCCGAATAGCGGCTACGGTCGTCTTTCGTATTCACAAAAGGTTTTGGCTGCGCGGCCTGCGGTTTTTTGATCAAAGGTTTTGTAATATCAATGTGTAAAGGACGGTTACGGATGTATGATTCTGAGCCTGTTGAACGACCTTCATTCTTTTTCCTACGGCCACGACCACGTTTTTCAGGGATCTCATCATCGTCATCGTCATCCAATGGAACTCCTCCTCCTTCAAGGTCCAGTACCGGTGCTTCATCCAGATCAACTACAGCGTCGTCATCATCTTCTGGTTTTTCATAATCATCTTTTACATCCACATCCGAATCATCATCCTCTTCTTCCTCCAATTCTATATCATCTTCTTCATCATCATCCGAACGTTTGCCTTTTTTAGAAGGTTTAGCCGCTTTTTTAGAAGCTTTCGCTCCTTTTTTTGCAACCGCGTCAATTGGTTTACCAACTGTTTTTGTCACGACTTGTCGTGATGCTATTTCTTTAACTGCCTTTTTTGTTTCAACTTTCTTAGCCGGCTTAGCTGCTGCTTTTGCAACAGGCTTGGCTGGCTTTGCAGCGGGTTTACTTACTTTTTTAGGTGCAGGTTTACTTGCTTTTGGTGCTGGCTTTGCAGCCTTTTTTGCGGGAACTTTAGTCACTGGTTTAGGTGCGGGTTTTTTAACAGCAGCTTTTTTAGCCACCGGTTTAGGTGCAGGTTTTTTGGCAACAGCTTTTTTAGCTGCTGGTTTTGGCGCAGGTTTTTTAACCGCCTTTTTAGGAGCCGGTTTTACAACTTTTTTAGGAGCTGGTTTAGCCGCTTTTTTAGCTGGCTTTGCAGCAGCTTTTTTTGGTGCCGGTTTAGCGGCTTTTTTCGCGGGTTTCACAATTTTCTTTGCCATAACTTATTTAAAATTAATTTAATTTTTCAATAGAAATAAGGGTAGATACCAATTCGTCCACTTCGACAGAACTTGCGGTGGCCGGGGACAAATTTTGCACCACCTGTAAATCTCCCGTCAAAGTTTCGGCGCAAATATAGCTTAAATTATTCTGAATGGCCGTATTCAGGGCATCATTTTGTTGAATTTTAACCAAAATCTTGTCGGTTACATCCAAACCACTGTCTTTTCGCAGGTTCTGGATGCGGTTTACCAGTTCCCTGGCCAATCCTTCTTCTTTCAGGGAATCGGTCAGTGTAATGTCCAAGGCTACGGTTATTTGCCCGCTATTGGCCACTTTCCAGCCCGGAATGTCAACCGGGATAATCTCCACATCTTCCGGCTCCAAAACAATCTCTTCGCCTTCCAGATTCATCTTAAACAGGCCCGTTTTTTCAATTTCTGAAATAATCAATGGACCATGGTCGTTGGCATAAGCCTGAACGGTTTTCATGTGCTTGCCGCATTTTTTGCCCAATGTTTTAAAATTCAGCTTCAGGTTCTTTACGATATGGGCTTCCTCTTCGGTCACAAACTCCAATTCTTTCACGTTCACCTCAGCAAGGATAATATCCTTTACCGCTTCCACATGCTGGCGGAATTCATTATCCAAAATTGGGATACGGATGGTTTGCAGAGGCTGACGAACCCTTAGGTTCTCTTTTTTGCGGATGGACAGGATCATAGAAGAAATTTTCTGAGCCATTTCCATGCGTTTTTCCAAAGCCGGATCAATGATGCCCGTATTTACTTTCGGATAATTACTTAAATGAACTGAATCAACCGTATCGGTTGAGTCGTTTAAGTTCTGATACAACCAATCGGCAAAGAATGGCGCTATTGGGCTCATTAATTGCGACAGGGTATTGAGGCATTCGAATAAGGTTTCGTAAGCGGCTTTCTTATCCTCGCTCATGTCGCCTTTCCAGAAACGGCGACGCGACAGGCGGATATACCAGTTACTCAAGTGTTCGTCCACAAATTCTTCGATATAACGGGCCGCTTTGTGTGGTTCAAAGGTTTCATATTGTTCGGTCACGTCTTTTACCAGTGAGTTCAGCTTCGATAAGATCCAGCGGTCAAGCTCGGAACGTTTACTAACATTTACCGTATGACCCATATCAACTACAAAATTATCCACGTTGGCATACAGGGCAAAGAAACCGTAAGTATTGTATAAGGTACCGAACAACTTACGCTGCACTTCACTAATACCTTCCTTATCAAACTTCAGGTTGTCCCACGGTGCGGCATTGGCAATCATGTACCAGCGGGTAGCATCGGCGCCATATTGTTCAATGGTCTCAAACGGGTCAACCGCATTGCCTAAACGCTTGCTCATTTTGTTGCCATTCTTGTCCAACACCAGTCCGTTGGATACCACATTTTTATAGGCCACCGAATCAAAATTCATGGTAGCAATAGCATGTAAAGTAAAGAACCAGCCACGCGTCTGGTCAACACCCTCGGCAATAAAATCGGCCGGGTAATATTTTTTTCCGTCAATCAGTTCCTTATTCTCAAACGGGTAATGCACCTGCGCGTAAGGCATGGCGCCCGAGTCGAACCACACATCAATTAAATCAGGTTCGCGGAATAATTTTTTACCGTTCTTCTCCAGCACAATGTTGTCGGCATAAGGCTTATGTAAATCGAAAGTATTGTAATTTTCATCAGAGAAATTTCCAGGCACAAATTTGCCCAGGGGATTCTCTGTCATAGTGCCTTTTGCTACCGCGTTATCAATCTGGTTTTTCAGCTCTTCGGCACTGCCAATTACCAGCTGTTCTGTGCGGTCTTCGCTGGTCCAGATAGGAATTGGGATGCCCCAGAAACGGGAACGCGACAGGTTCCAGTCATTTAAATTCTCTAACCAATTGCCAAAACGGCCCGTACCGGTTGCTTCGGGTTTCCAGTTAATGGTTTTGTTCAGTTCGATCATGCGGTCCTTCATGGCCGTTGAGCGGATGAACCAGGAATCTAACGGATAATACAATACCGGCTTATCGGTACGCCAGCAATGCGGGTAACTGTGTTCGTAAGTTTCTTTCTTAAATAATTTGCCTTCTTCCTGCAGTTTCAAAACGATTCGTTCATCCACACTCAAGTAAGCTTTCAGTTCTTTTATTTTATGATTGGCTTCCAGGATTTGTTTTTGTTTTTCAAATTCCGCCTGCTTCTCGGCATCGGTGTGGTAGGCTTCTTTCACATATTCCTCGCCATATAAAAAGATGCCGTCTTTTACTTCAGGTAAAAAACGTCCGCGTTTATCAACCAGTGTTAAAGAACCAATTCCATTTTGTTTGGCCACTCTAAAATCGTCAGCACCAAAGCTTGGCGCAATGTGCACAATGCCTGTGCCGTCGGTAGTAGTAACAAAATCGCCCACAATTACTTTAAAGGCATCGCCCTCGGGTTGAACAAAGGGCAATAATTGCTCATATGAAATGCCGGCCAGTTCAGAGCCTTTGGCATGACCTACCAGTTTAAAAGGAATGTTCTTATCTCCCGCTTTATAATCTTCAAACTTAAGATCGGTGTGCTTTTCAGAAAAATATTTATTCAGCAGATCTTTTGCCAGTATAACGGTTTGCGGTGTACCATTGAAAGGATTAAAGCTTTCAACAAATACATATTCAATGTCCTTACCAACCGCAAGGGCTGTGTTCGACGGGAGGGTCCATGGTGTGGTGGTCCAGGCGAGGAAAAACAAGTCGGCAGTGTGCAGATGCCAGTTTGGCAGTTTAGCTTTTAACACTGCCAACTGCTCACTGCCTACTTTAAACTGGGCAACTGCAGTTCTATCTTTTACATCTCTGTAACAACCCGGCTGGTTCAATTCGTGCGACGACAGGCCTGTTCCCGCTGCCGGTGAGTAAGGCTGAATGGTGTATCCTTTGTACAATAAATCTTTCTTCGATAAGTTTTGTAACAGCCACCAAACGCTTTCAATGTATTTATTGTCGTAGGTGATATAAGGGTCGCTCATGTCAACCCAATAGCCCATTTTAGCTGTTACGTCTTCCCATTTATCGGTATATTTCATCACCTCCTTACGGCAGGCTTTGTTATAATCCTCAACCGAAATAAATTTCGGGCTGTTAGGATTTCCGATGTCTTCTTTCGTGATCCCTAATGACTTTTCTACGCCCAGCTCAATTGGCAATCCATGTGTATCCCAACCGGCCTTGCGTTTTACCTGGAATCCCTGCAGTGTTTTGTACCGGCAAAATATGTCCTTAATGGTACGGGCCATCACGTGGTGAATACCGGGCATACCATTGGCGCTTGGTGGACCTTCATAAAACACCCATGGTGTTTTTCCTTCGCGGGTAGAAATGGATTTGGCGAAGGTGTCTTTCTCGTTCCAGTATTGTAAAATGTCTTTACTTATTTGCGATAAGTTTAACTGACTGTATGTTGGGTACTTTTTCATTTTTTTTCTCACCACAGAGGCACAGAGACCACAGAGGATTTTTTTGTTTTATTTTCTCACCACAGAGACACAAAGTCACAGAGGTTAGTTTTGAAATATATTGTTTATTTATCGTAGCCCTGAATTATTCTATGGAAACCATTCTTTAATAAAGGGGAATTAAAGTTAATTAAAAATCCAAGCCTTTTGTTGGCCAGCTTCAAATAAGTAATGAGCTGGGCTTTATGAATTGGCATTATTGTTTCAACCGATTTTAACTCCAGAATAAACTCATCTTCCACTAAAATATCTATCACGTAATTCTGGTCTAAAATCAATTCTTTATAAATTATGGGTAATCTTATCTGACCTTCCGCTTTGATTCCCCTCAACTCAAACTCTTTCAGTAAGCATGCTTCATAAGTAGATTCCAGAAGACCAGGGCCGAGGTTTTTGTGAACCTCAATACAAGCATCTAAAATTTCTGCGGTGATCGTATTACGCACTACTTTTTCCATAAATTTTTCTCCGTGCCCTCCGTGCCTCTGTGGTGAGTTTTTCGGAGAGCGAATTTACGAAAAAATTGCATGGTAATTAAACCTTTGGCCCTAAAAGGGGTCTTAGTTCCGTTCCATAATCCAATTTAATTTATAACTTTAATTAAAATTTCAATCTCATGAAAAAAATTGTATGTTCTTTACTGCTAGCAGTTGGTTTAACCGGAATAGCCCAGGAAAACAATACCTGGCGAATAGGCGGTCAATGGGGCTTACATGGTAATCACTCAAGGTTTACCGGTGGTATGGAAGACGCCAACGCCCGCTTCCAGCAAAAGCCTTTCGGAGCCAATTCCTTTCAAATTGTGGGCCGTTATGATATTAACAAGCGCTGGATGGTGATGTCGGGCCTTGGATTTAACTCCTTTGGTTTTGAGTTTGCCCTGGCCGAAAATTACTCGTTCTTACACAAAGGGCCTCGTTCTTCGGCCATTAAAAGCGATTTTGTGGCTTTTGAGATTCCCATTATGGGCTTTTACAAGTTTAACCCCAACTGCCGCGATGTAAAATGGCTGGTAGGCGCCGGTTTTGCTAATAACCTGAGCGGTACACAAACGCTTGATAAAAGCTATAGCAATGGTACCGAAAGCACGCCTGCAACCCGCTATTTAACCAGCAGCGCCACATCGGTTGGCGGAAGCCACATTATGCTGCGCTTTGCGGTTGGCCGCGAAAAAACCTTTAAAAGAGGCGGGATCCTGAATGCCACCATGGTATTTAATGCCGGCTTAAGCGGTACTATGGCCAAAGCTACGGTGAATTATACGGTTGACGGGCAGGCTTATACCCACGAATTTACCAACAATGGCAATTATGTGGGCTTAAAGGTGGCTTATTTCTTCAGGCCAATTAAAACCAAGGCTTCTAAAAAAGCGGCGGCGCCTAAAGCAACCCGAATTACCAACGGGTAATTACGACTTATTGAACTTGCCCATTTGTTTGAGCTTGGTTTGAAAGGAGTAGCCAATTGTGTGTGCACGCTGTATGGCCATTTCTGCCTTTTCGCCCTCAAACAAATGGTGCACGGTTCGCTCAAAACTGTCGAGCCAAATTTTAAAATGCTCTTCTTTTATAGGAAGATTGACATGCTTATCGAACACATTGGTGGTATAACCTTCTTTATCGAGCAGCACAAACTCCCAGAAAGCCACAATATGTGGGACGTGTTTTTCAAAATCAACACCTTCGAAAACAGGGCTAATATCTTTGTTTTGTAAAAGGTCGTCGTAGAAAGTTTTGACCAGCAGCTCTATATCGGCTGAATTTTGAATGTCCTGTTTCATTAATAGAAGTGGTAAGAAAAAATTAGTCCTGCAAATTTATAGGGTATAGTGTATTCCGAGGGTTTATCTGCAGAGGTTAATGGGTAATAACTAAAAGGTTCATGATAGCTCTTAATGAATTGAATGCTTATCATAAGGGCAACGGAAAATGATTGGGTTTGTGAAATATGCCAGTTTTTTTCGAGGCCTCCCAATAAATGTGTTTTTCCTTTTCCATAATCGTTTGGCGTTACTAACCTGGTTAAATGTTCATTGATATCATAATACCGTTTCCCAAAAGAATGTCCACCACCAATTTTAACATATAATTCATTGGTTTTTTTATTGATTTGCGGCTTTATCATAACTCCCACCGGAAACAGGTCGGCAAAATTCCAGCGGTTATACCCTGCGTAAAATTGTATGGCAAAATCTTCCCTAACAAACAAATCGGCATTTACATTAAGCCCAAGACAGTAATTTAGGTTATAGTGTTTCTGCCCTGTTCCGTTTTTATCGCCGGTTTGGGTTTTATATGAAAACAGGCCATACATGGTAGTTAACGAGGGATAGAATTTAATGTTAGGCTTAAACTCTTGCGACTGGGAAAAAAGCGTTTGAGATACGATCAGAAATCCAAAAATAAAGAAGAAGGATATTCTGAAAAGTGTTTTCATCCGGTTTATTTTTTCCTGCAAACCTGTATCGTATGGCTAATGCCCACATTGTCAATCTGCTCCACAATGTCGAAGCCGGCCTTGTCAATCAGGCGGTTAAACACCGCGCTATCGTACATTTGGCTGTTTCCGTTGGCTATGTTGGTAAAGTATAAGGAGGTCATTTGCAGGCTAAAAGCGCCCGGTTCAAATTTCTGGCGGTCCCAGAAGGTTTCCATAATGTAAACATGTCCATCATCGGCAATGGCTTCGTGGCAGCGTTTTAAAATGCTCACAATCTCATTCTCGCTAAAACAATCCAAAAACTGGCTCATCCAAATGGCATCGGCCCCTTTCGGGAAGCGCTGGCTATCATCTAAAATATTGATAGGGAAATAGTTAACTCTTTCAACAAAAGGCGTTTTGCTCACATTTTCCTTAGCCATGGCCAACTGCCCGGGCAGGTCTAAAATGGTGAGTTTCACATTTTCGTTATAGTTCATGCACTTCAGGGTAAATTTTCCTGTATTGCCGCCAATATCCAAAATATGCTTTGGCTGGCGTTTGAACAACTGCTTCAGTGCCTGATCAAAAGAACCATCGGAGTAGTAATGGTCAAAGGCAAACCAGCTGTCCTGTATAGGTTTTGGCAAATGTGCCAATCCTTCGTACACGGTTGGCCAATCGCCCAGCACCTTCAGCCCGGTTGGTTTTCCTTCTTTAATGCTGTCGTTTAACGAAAACATCCCTTCATAACACACATCGTTGGTAAAATCCATGTTTACGCGGGTCATACGGTCGTTCAGGATAAACAGGCCGGTTTTGGTAATGGTGTATTTATGGTCGTTTTTAATCACTAAGCCAATGCCCAGCCCGGCTTCCAAAAGGACTCTTACACCATATTCCGATAAATTAAGCGCCGGGTAAATTTCTTCCAGGGTAATTCCGTTTACACCCGATTCTTCTACTTTAGCAAGTATACCAAGGTCCCGTAACGATTTGGTTGCCTGGAAAACAATAGGTGCAAAGGCAATCATTTGCGCGGCTGTAATGGCTTCGAAAGCAGATTTGGTATCTTTTGTAAAAAAATTCATAGTTTTTTTAAATTAAAGTCGGTTCCGGATAAAGAGCCCCAAAATAAGCAAATTTTTTTGGTTTTTTTGCTAAAATAAAAATACCCAATAGCACTGATAATGAAATTGTTCGTAATATTGTAAATTGCACACACGATTATGGTAAAGATTGGAGACAAGAAAATTTCGGCGGACGATTTCTACAAGGTTTTAATAAATAATTTAGAACTGCAATTAGATGATGAGGCGTTAAAAAAAGTATATCGCAGCCACTATTTCTTAAAGGAATTTACGCGCGAAAAACTCATATATGGCATTAATACCGGTTTTGGTCCAATGGCACAATACCGTATTAACCACGATGATCAGATGAAGCTACAGTATAATTTAATTCGTAGCCACTGTTCGGGTGCCGGAAATCCCATTCCCGAAATTGACTGTAAAGCGGTGATGCTGGCCCGCTTAAATACCCTAATGCAGGGCTTTGCCGGTATTCATCCCGATGCTTTGATCCTGATAAAAGACCTTATCAACAAAAATATTTCGCCTGTAATTTATGAGCATGGCGGCCTGGGTGCCAGCGGCGATTTGGTACAATTGGCGCATTTAGCCCTCACGCTTATTGGCGAGGGCGAAGTGTATTACAACGGCGTGATTACCAGCACAGCCGAAGCCTTTAAAAAAGAAGGAATTACGCCAATGGAAATTCACATTCGCGAAGGCCTGGCCTTAATGAACGGAACTTCTGCCATGAGCGGTATTGGTATGCTAAACGTTATTTATGCCGAAAACCTGATGAACTGGAGCTTGTTGGCTTCGGCCACCATTATGGAACTGGTGCAAAGTTTCGACGATCACTACTCCACTCCGCTAAACGAGGTAAAACACCATTACGGCCAAAACCGCGTGTCGCAGGCCTTACAAAATACGCTGAAAGATAGTAAACTGGTGAAGAGCCGCGAAGAACACCACTACAACCAAAAAGTAGAAGTGGATGTGCTGGTGGAGAAAATGCAGGAATATTACTCCATTCGCTGTGTACCGCAAATTATTGGGCCGGTGGTTGATACCGTGAACTATGCCAAAGAAGTTCTCATTAACGAGATCAATTCGGCCAACGATAACCCTATTGTTGACTGGGAACGCAAAAACGTATACCACGGCGGTAATTTTCATGGTGATTACGTAGCGCTTGAAATGGATAAGTTAAAAATTGCCATCACCAAATTATCGATGCTGGCCGAACGACAACTGAACTTTTTACTGAACAACAAGCTCAACAATATTTTACCTCCGTTTGTTAATCATGGTGTGTTAGGCCTGAACTTAGGCATGCAGGGTGTGCAATTCACTGCCACCTCAACCACTGCCGAGAACCAAATGTTATCAAATCCAATGTACGTTCACAGCATCCCGAGCAATAACGATAACCAGGATATTGTGAGCATGGGAAGCAACGCGGCACTCATTTGTAAAAAAGTAATTTTAAACAGCTACGAAGTGCTGGCCATTGAATGGATGACCATTTTACAGGCCGTTGATTATTTAAAAATGAATGATAAATTATCTTCCAAATCAAAAGAGGCCTACGAAAAACTGCGTCAGATCTTTCCTTGTTTTGTAGAAGATTCGATTAAATATAAAGATGTAAAAGCAGTAAGAGACTATATATTTTATAACCACATAGAAGTACTTTAAATGGAATACGCATTAGTTACCGGTGGAAGCCGCGGTATTGGAAAAGCAATTTGCCTGCGTTTGGCAGACATGGGATATAACATTATTTTAAACTACACATCGAACGATGAAGAGGCCAACAAAACAAAAGAGCTGTTAACAGCCAAAGGTGTTGATGTAGTGCTAATGAAATTTGACGTAAGCAGCACCGAAGCCTGCGATGCCCATATTGAAAAATGGATCAACGACAACAAGGATAAAACCATTTCTGTTTTAGTGAACAATGCCGGTATCCGCAAGGATAACATCATGGTGTTCATTCAACCCGAAGACTGGAAGCGTGTGATTGACATTACCGTTGATGGTTTTTATAACGTCACACGTCACATCGTAAAAAACATGCTCACCAAGCGCAAAGGCCGTGTGGTAAACATTGTTTCCCTGTCGGGCCTAAAAGGCTTACCGGGACAAACGAGTTACTCAGCTGCCAAAGGCGCTGTGATTGCAGCTACCAAAGCCCTGGCACAGGAAGTTGGTAAGCGCGGAATTACTGTAAACGCCGTGGCGCCAGGTTTTATTAAAACAGATATGACCGAAGACATTAAGGAGGAGGATTATAAATTCATGATCCCAATGAACCGTTTTGGCGAGTCGGAAGAAGTAGCGGGTGTGGTAGCGTTCCTGGTTGGTAAAGATTCCAGCTATGTTACAGGTCAGGTAATATCAGTGAATGGAGGATTGTATAGCTAATGATAAATTTTGAATGATAAATTATAAATGAGTAACATCAGATAATTCAACATTCAACATTCAACATTTAAAATTATCGAAGATGAACAGAGTAGTAATAACAGGAATAGGCGCCTGGTCATGTTTAGGAAAAAACGTTGACGAAGTAAAGGATTCTTTATTTGCCGGAAAATCGGGAATTGGTTTTGAACAGATCCGTAAAGATATGGGCTACCGCTCTGCCTTAACCGGCGTAGTTGGAAAACCTGAATTAAAAGGTTTGCTCGACAGAAGATCGCGCGTAAGCATGGGCCAGCCGGCCGAATTTGCCTACATGGCAACTTCAGAGGCATTGAAAATGGCAAACATGGATCCAGACTGGATCGCCAACCAGGAAGTAGGTATTATTTACGGTAACGACAGCGTGGCAATGTCTACTATGGAAGCCATTGATACGGTTCGTGTAAAAAAAGATACCATGTTAGTTGGTTCGGGAGCAACCTTCCAATCCATGAACTCAACGGTTACCATGAACCTTTCTACCATTTATAAATTGAAAGGCATTAATTTTACCCTGGCAGCGGCTTGCGCCAGTGGTTCCCATTCCATTGGCATGGGTTATTTACTCATTCGCACTGGCCTGCAGCAACAGGTTATTTGCGGCGGCGCGCAGGAAGTAAACCCATACACTTTTGGTAGTTTCGACGGCCTGAGCGCTTTTTCCATCAGGGAAAATGAGCCAACCAAAGCATCCCGTCCGTTCGACAGGGACCGTGATGGTTTGATACCAAGCGGCGGCGCAGCAACCGTGATTTTAGAAAGTTTGGAATCGGCCCAAAAACGTGGTGCCAAAATACTGGCCGAAGTGGTTGGTTATGGTTTCTCCAGCAATGGCGACCATATCAGCAATTCCAGCGTCGACGGGCAGGTACGTTCATTGGAAATGTCATTAAGAGATGCCGGTTTACAGGCAAAAGACATCGACTACATTAACGCGCACGCTACCTCAACACCGGGCGGCGACAGGGTTGAAGCCAAAGCTATTGATCATGTGTTTGGCGCAACCAAAACTCCTGTAAGTTCTACCAAATCAATGACCGGGCATGAGTGCTGGATGGCAGGCGCCAGCGAAATTGTGTATACCACATTAATGATGCAGAACGATTTTATAGCACCAAACATTAATTTTGAGAACCCTGATGAGGATTCTCAAAAAATAAACATCATTGCCCAAACCAAACAAACACCTTTAAATACCATTTTATCCAATTCTTTTGGTTTTGGAGGTACAAATTCTACCCTGATTATCAAAAAATTTCAGTAACTTTACAGATTATAAACCCCAAGAATAAAGTATTAAAGTTTTATTAGCATGACTGAAGCAGAAATTATTAAGACAGTAAACAATTTTTTAGTTGAAGAATTTGAAGTAGACGAGACTAAAATCACCCCTGATGCAAACTTACGTGAAACATTAGAGTTAGATAGCCTGGATTATGTTGACCTTGTTGTTGTTATTGAAAGCAATTTTGGTTTTAAAGTAGTGGGCGAAGACTTTTTGAACATCCACACCTTCCAGGATTTTTACACCTATTGCTTTAACAAAGTAAAAGATAAAGAAGCCGCTTAATCGACTTTTATAAAAAATTCAAAAAACAAAACACTAAGTGTTTTGTTTTTTTATTTAAACACATTCCCAAATTAAAATGGCGGAACAAACAAAATGGGACGGACAGTCGCAAGCTAAAGTATCAGGATTCAAGATCTTTGTTTTTATCCTCAATACCTTTGGTTTAAACCCGGCGTATTTCATGCTCAGGTTTGTTGCCTTTTATTATTTCCTGTTCTCAAAGCCAAATAAATATATCAGGGATTATTTCATACAGGCGCATGGCTATTCAAAACTAAAGGCGCGGATGGCGGTTTACAAAAATAATTTTCTACTGGGCCAAACCCTTATTGATAAAGTGGCGGTAATGGCGGGAGCCAAAAACCCTTTCAAGGTCATTCACAAAAACGGCACCATGCTCGAAGAAATATCGGCCATTGGCAAAGGCGGTATTTTGGTAAGCGCGCACATTGGTAATTGGGAAGTAGCCGGCCAGGGCCTGAACCGTTTGGGTACCGCGTTCAATATTTTAATGTACGCCAACGAAAAAGAAGATGTAAAACAATACATGGATGGCGTGATGACCAAAAAAAAGATCAACATCATTGCCATTGACGAAGAAACAAAAAGCCACATTATTGAATTGCATAAAGCCTTTGCCAATAACGAACTGGTGGTGATGCATGGCGATCGTTACCGTGATGGTGCCAAAACACTCACTGCCAATTTTTTCGGGAGGCCAGCTAAATTCCCGGCAGGACCTTTTATCATGGCCGCTAAATTTGGCGTGCCGTTGTGTATTGCCTTTGCCGTGAAAACCGATAAACACACGTACCAGTTCTCCATTGAACCTCCCATAAAAGTAGATAGGGTACGTGGCGAAGCGCAACTCGAAAAAGTGTGCAATGAGCTGTTGCAAAAATACGTTGCCGAAGTGGAGAAAATGGCCAGGGCTTATCCGCACCAGTGGTTCAATTATTACGATTTCTGGAAAGTATAATGCCCGGTGACTTCAAGAGCCTCAGTCACCTGTGGTTGAGGCTCTCGAAGCCACCGGGTAGTTTAAAATCAAAAAAACGTTAAAAACCCAAGGCTTGCATTTGACTGGTACCAAAGTTGGTTGTCATAGTAATAAATGACAGCATTATGAAAACAGTTAAGATCATAGCATTAGCCGTTTCTTTACTCTCCGGAGTTTCCGCTTTTTCGCAAAACAAACCTGATTCGCTCGGCCTGCCGGGCGATAATTTTGATCTGTCGGGAGCGCTGGAAGTATTTAAGAAAGCGAAAAATCCTGAGGAATTTGAAAAAGCCATCAACCTCAAAGATAACGAGATCAACAACCTTGACCTGGATGGCGACGGCAAGACCGATTACGTAAAGGTAATTGACAAAACCGAAAAGAACGGACACACGCTGGTTATGCAGGTAGCAGTCTCTGAAACCGAAACACAGGACGTGGCCGTGATTGAAGTGGAGAAAACAGGCAATGAAACAGCCCATGTACAAATTGTAGGCGATGAAGAATTATATGGCAAGGATTACATATTAGAACCTGCCGACCAGGTAGCCGCCAACAACGCAAAAACTGCCGCTAAAGAAAATAAAGGTACCGAAGACGATGTGTACTCAACCAACGATAACAGCAATCGTACAACTAATACAAATAACAGTTCCAGCAATACTAACGGCAATGGCAACAGTAACACCAATGTAGTAGTTAATGTTTGGGGATGGCCTTCGGTTCAATACATTTACGGACCATCCTATGTTGTATGGGTTTCGCCATGGCGCTGGCATTACTATCCTACCTGGTGGAATCCGTGGGCGCCCATTTACTGGCGCTATCATTGGCGCAGGGCTCATTTTTACCATCCCTATTATCACAGGGCCTATTTTTACAGGTCGCCGGGTGTTCACTCTTTTTATTACGGATGGAGAGCCTCTTCGGGGACCGTGCACCGAAACAGGGAATCGGGTTTTTACCGTGAACGACAAGCTGAATACCGAAAAAATACACCGAGGGGAGAAAGATACAACAACAGGCCTGCAAGAGACCACAGGCAACAAAACGGTGCTGCTAGCCCGCGCAGGGAAAACGCCCCTGTAAGAAATACCAATCCACGCAGCAACCAGCCAGCTAACCAAAATCCAAGAAGTACCGAAAGGCAGCCTAACTCGGAGCAGCGGCAAAACACCAGGCCTAACCAGCAACCAAGGCAAAATGTGCAACCAAGACAACAACAGCCTCGCATTCAAAGTAGCCCTGCACCACGCCAGGGAGGCGGAGGCGGATCCCGCGGCGGCGGCGGTTCACATGGTGGCGGTGGAAGGCACCGGTAATTATATTATTATATAAGATTATGTTATATAAAAACAAAAAGGCGTCACAATAAATTGTGACGCCTTTTTTATATGATTATCTTTTTGAGTTAAACCACTATTTCATCCAAATCCTTGTTAAGGAAATGGTATTCCATGAATGAATAACTTTCTGAGGCGGTAATTTTGACCCACTGCTTGTATTCAAAATACCACTTCCATTGCTTGCTTCTTAAGAAACCGCCTTTTTTCAAATACCCTTCAATGTATGGATGCACGCACAATGTAAGGTCTTTGGCCGCTTGTTCTTTAATGATGAAGCGCATGGCATTCTCAATTTGCTCAACAAATAAAATACTTGGCTGTACTTTACCGGTACCATTACAGCTCGGGCAGGTTTCCAAAACCTCAACATTAACCTCGGGGCGCAAACGCTGACGGGTGATTTGAATTAAGCCAAATTTACTTGGTGGCAAAATATTATGTCTTGCCCTGTCCGACTTCATTTCTTCTTTCAATTTATCGAACAGTAATTTCCTGTTCTCAGGATTGTGAAGGTCAATGAAATCGATCACAATGATCCCGCCCATATCACGCAGGCGTAACTGGCGTGCAACCTCAGCGGCCGCTTCCAGGTTTACCTCCAGCGCGTTTTCTTCCTGCGATTTATCGCTTTTGGCGCGGTTACCGCTGTTTACATCAAATACGTGCAAAGCCTCGGTATGCTCCACCACCAGGTAGGCGCCACTTTTCATAAACACTGTTTTGCCAAACAATGCTTTTATCTGTCGGTCGATCCCGAAATTATCGAAAATAGGAACCTTGCCGGTGTAATGTTTTAAAATGTCAACCTTATCGGGCGAAATGGTTTTAATGTATGATTTTAAATCGTTGAAAACAGCCTCGCTGTTTACATGAATAGCGTTGAAAGACGCGTTTAAAAAATCCCTTAAAATAGCGTTGGTCCTGTCAACCTCTCCCAATAAACGAAAAGGAGGTTCGGCTGTTTGCAATGCTTTGAAGCAGGTGTCCCATTTGGAAACAAGGTCGGCCACATCGCCTTCGATATCTGATACGGATTTCCCTTCAGCAACCGTTCTGATAATCACACCAAAATTCTTTGGCTTGATACTTTGCATTAAGGTTTTTAACCTGTTCTTCTCTTCGCTGCTTCTTATTTTTGAGGATACCGAAATTTTATCGGAAAACGGAATCAATACAATGTATCTTCCCGCTATGGAAATTTCAGTTGTAATTCGTGGGCCTTTGGATGAAATAGGTTCTTTGGCAACCTGAACCAATACATATTGTCCCGGCTTTACCGCTTCATTAATCTTCCCGTCTTTTTTAATGTCCTGCTCATTTTTAAAGTACATGAGGTTGCTTACGTTTTGTTTTCCCGAACGCACGGCTTCCACATACTTCATTAAGGAGTTGGCCTGAGGGCCTAAGTCAAGGTAATGCAAAAAAGCATCTTTCTCATATCCTACGTCTACAAAAGCGGCGTTAAGTCCGGTCATTACCTTCTTAACTTTGCCAAGGTAGATATCGCCTACCGAAAATTTTATGTTGTTCTTCTCTTTATGCAGCTCTATTAAACGTTTATCGTTCAACAGACCAATAACAACTTCGTTAGGCGTAGAATTTATTACAAGTTCTACGTTCATGCTGTAGTTTTTTAATTGCACAAAACCGTGTTTGCCATGCAAACCGTGCAATTGTGCTAAATAGTTTAATTATATATAGTTACAATTATTGCTGCACAACAAAACACTGTTTTATGGCAAACAATAACATATACAAATAACACAAACGGAACAGGTTTAACCTTTCCGTTCGTGTTTAATGTTTACAAGAAATTAAACCGGCTAATGCCGATTATTTTTTCTTATGACGATTTTTTCTCAAACGTTTTTTACGTTTGTGAGTTGCCATTTTATGTCTTTTTCTTTTCTTTCCGCTTGGCATAATCCTTAGGTTTTAAAATTTATATTAGTTTATTATTTATTTTTTAGTTGTTCAATGTATTTAAGTACTTCCTGCTTAGCCATTGCATCATCGGTTAATGAGGCATATTTTTCAAGCATTTCTATTGTTTTATCTTTTTGTCCCTGCTGCTCATAAGCATCAGCCAGGTGCAAATAGGCTTCAATGTATAAAGGGTCAATGCTTAGCACTTTGTTAAAGCGTTTAATGGCCCTGTCCCATTGCTGCGATCTTACCGAGAAAAAAGCAAAGGTGAGTTGC
The DNA here is from genome assembly GCA_048498515.1 of Bacteroidota bacterium. Lineage (GTDB taxonomy): Bacteria > Bacteroidota > Bacteroidia > B-17B0 > Aurantibacillaceae > UBA4416. Next base: position 75,358 of record JBEHXV010000004.1, read on the forward strand.
AGCTTCACATTATTACTATCGGTTTTTTCCACTTCACGCAGCAAGCCAATTCCTTTCATCGGGTCTTTCCCTTCCTCAACCATGCAGGCCGCCAGTTGTATTTTGGCTTCTGTATTGGCAGGCTCCTTATCCAGCGCTTTTTGGTAACAACGCATGGCGCTGGCATACAGCGAGGGCACTTCATTGGCATCTCTTATAAAGCGTACCGAGTAGTAATAACGATCGCCCGCTTTTATATAGGCTTCTGATGTGTTTTTTTTACCGGCAATCTGTTCTACAAAATAAGCTGCAAAATCAGGTCGCTTTTGTTGGTCCCAAAACCCAACCACAGTGGCCAATCCCGTATCGGCTTTCGACGCTTTGGCTGAGGCCAGCAAAGTTTCATAAGCTGTTTTTTGTTCGGGTTTCATGGTTTTTAAAGCCATGTTGAGAAATGATTCGATGTTTGCCGACGGTTTTACCGTTTCAGACACCGATTCTTCTTCAGCGCTTTTGCCCGAATTTTTTTTTGGTGCAATAAATAAAAGAACGAATAAAACAAGCGCTGTTACAACTAACCCAATCTGTGTTTTACGGGTAGTGGTCATTATTCTACTTGTTTATTATCTAATGGCTCGGCCACTTTTACATTACGTTTTACTCTTTCAGAGAACGTTTTAGCAGGTTTGAATGCCGGGATAAAATGCGCCGGAATTACCACTGTTGTGTTCTTTGAAATGTTGCGTCCTACTTTTTCGGCACGTTTCTTTACTACAAACGTTCCAAATCCACGTAAGTACACGTTTTTACCTTCGGTCATTGATGTGCGGATAGACTTCATAAAAGCCTCAACCGTTGTTTGAACAACAATTTTTTCAATGCCTGTTTTCTCTGAAATCTCGTTTACTATATCTGCTTTCGTCATTTACAATTTATTTATAATCAGCGATTTAAATTTAAAAATCGGGCTGCAAAGATATGGTTTTTATTGGAAATCAAAAATTTAGGAGCTTTTTTTTAGGAATTTTCTGCAATTTTTAGCTTTTAAAGGTTTAAAATTTGTTTTTTTGCTATCCCACCAGGAGCATTTTGGGTATTTGATTGGGGTCCTGAATAATCCCGAAAGCTTTTCTCTGGGTTTTGGGGCGTGGCTTTTTTAGGCTTATTTATCAATGCATATATAAACCTGTTTTGCCTATTTTAAGTATATTAGCAGTCTGTATCTTTTATGAAGGATTTTTTAGGGTATATCAAATCAAAGGTATTTTTAAAGCATTTTGCCTTAGCGCTTATTAGCCTGGCGCTTGTTTTGTGGATCTTATTCAAGCTCCTGGCGGTATACACCCATCATGGAGAAACCGCCGAAGTGCCTGATTTTAAAGGAAAAGCAATTGCCGAACTGGATAATTTTGTAGCTGATAAAAACGTGAGTTATACCATTATTGACAGTGTGTATAACCCCGACGAAAAGCCGGGCATTGTGTTTAAGCAGGATCCCGAGGCAAAATCGCTGGTAAAACACAATAGAACCATCTATTTATACGTTACTAGCACGCAGCCTCCGCAAATAGCCATGCCTAAACTGGTTGACAGAAGTATAAGGCAGGCCCTGTTCATGATTGAAAGCTATGGATTGAAACAGGGAAAGGTAACAGAAGTAGCCGGAGATTGCAATGGCTGCGTATTAAAACAGTTTTATAAAGGAAAAGAAATAAAACCGGGCGATCCGATAAAGAAAGGCAGTAAAATTGACCTTGTAGCTGGAAAAAAGGAAGAAGCCTTTATTTCTGCCTCAACCGATACTACTGCTACTCCACAGGAACCGGACCCTGAAGAACAATAAATTTAAAATGAACGTTTACAAACTAGCAAAACATATTCAACTGGTTCTTTTGCTGATCGCTTTCGGTACAGCGGCTTCGGCACAGGAACAATTAAGGCCTTTAAGCTATAATCCCGCAATTTATGCCAAGGCTACTGCGCAAAACCAGGCAGCGGCTAAAACGGCAAGTTTTACGCTTTTGCCAGGCGATACCATTCCTTTTTTCGATGATTTTTCCTATGCTCAAAAAAGCCCTTACCCTTCCACAAAACATTGGCTCGATTCATATGTGTTTGTGAACACCGATTTTGGTATTGCACCGCCAAGCCTTGGAGTAGCAACATTTGACGGATTAAATGAAGTGGGATACCCTTACCAGCTCTCGGCTAATAACTCTGTTTCGGAACAGGCTGATGTTTTAACCTCCAGGCCCATTAACCTGGAAAAAAATGGTCTTAAAATATATACGCCTGATGATAGTCTTTATTTAAGCTTCCATTTCCAGGCCCAGGGCCGCGGTGACTGGCCTGAGCCCAATGATTCCTTATGCCTTGATTTTAGAATGCCCAACCAGGATAAATGGGTAAAAGTATGGGGACATAAAGGCTACAATCCTGCCGTAACGGATACCAGCTTTTATGTTGTTATGATCCCTATTAAAGACACTGCCTACCTGGACAGTCTTTTTCAGTTCCGTTTCAGGAATAAAGCCACGCTGAGCGGCAGTCTCGATCACTGGCATATTGACTATGTGTATTTAAATAGTCTCCGAAAAAACATTGATACCAGTTATAGCGACGTCACTTTTGCTTACAAATCAACCCCCCTGCTTAAAAACTATTACAGCATGCCTTACAGGCAGTTCAATCAGCTCGAAATGATTGATTCGACGTTTAGAAATTACATCAGAAGTAATTTTGAAAGCCCTACGAGTGTCGCTAATTATACCTATAAAATATATCTAAATAATTCAAGTACGGCTCAAAATACCGAGCCTCAGGGCCCGTTTATCGGCGGTATACAGCCATTTAAAAACAATGGTTATTTTGCCGGATTACAGGCAGCACCAAATTTAACTATTACGCCCTTTGCGTCCCCTCTCAATTCACCGACCGATTATAAAATTGAGCACATTTTAGAAGTTGCTAACGATGTTGTTCCCGAAAACGACACCCTCGTTCAGCACCAGGTGTTCTCAAATTATTACGCTTATGACGATGGTACAGCTGAAGTGGGATATTACATCAACGATTATGGATCGTATACCGGTATGCGTTTTACCTTAAATGCGGCAGATACGCTCAGGGCCGTTAAAATTTATTTTGATCCTATTATCGACGGACAACTCATTCAAAGTTCATCGTTCAGGATCTGTGTGTGGAATGGCAGCTCAGGCTCGCCGGGAAGCAGGATTCTGAAAGATAGCTTAATGTACCCGGTATATTATTCCTTTGGCCATAACTTTATACCAACCTATACCTTGACATCCTGTTTGCCTCTGCATGCAGGTTCTTATTTCATTGGCTTTCAGCAAACCACCAACCAGGGCTTAAATGTTGGTTTTGACAAAAACACTAACCACGCAAACGCTTTGTATTTCGACAGGGGCTTTGGCTGGCAGCAATCGGTTATAAAAGGTTCGCTCATGATTAATCCTATTTTCCAGGGGTGCTCTGAAGCGTTGGTGGGCATTAAAGAAAATGATTCAACGGATGATGTTTTAGCGATGTACCCAAACCCCGCACAGAATGCCTTGTTCCTACGATCATCGGCGCCTGGCCTTGAAAATGCGTCGGTTTCCATTATCTCTTCTTTAGGGCAAACTGTTTATACAGATGCTTTTGAAAATGAAGGCGCGATCGACATCAGCGCTTTGCCAAACGGTGTTTATTTTGTGTATTTCAATAGTAAGGGCCTGACCGTTACACCAAAAAAACTCATCATTTCCCGATAACATGACTGATGACTTAGAAGAAGTTGGAACAGGTGAAGAGGAAAAAGAACTTTACGAGCACCACCACATAAAGGTTGAAAAAGGCCAGGTGATGATGCGCATCGATAAGTTCCTGATGATCCGCGTACAAAATGCCACCCGCACTAAACTACAACAGGCCTGCGATGCCGAATGCATCCTGGTGAACGGCAAGCCGGTAAAATCAAACTACCGCATCAAACCGTTAGATGAGATTTCGATCATGATGACCACGCCTCCACGCGACATTGAGGTTGTTGCCGAGGATATTCCCATTAACGTGGTTTATGAAGACGATTACATTTGCGTGGTTAATAAAGAACCCGGCATGGTGGTGCATCCTGCCTACGGACATTATACCGGCACACTGGTAAACGCACTGGCTTACCGTTTTAAAAACCTGCCAAGCTCAAAGCAGAAGTTAGCCGATGGCTTAACCATTGACCGGCCCGGCCTGGTACACCGCATTGATAAAAACACGTCGGGTATCATCATTATTGCCAAAACAGAACTGGCAATGACACGCCTGGCCAAGGATTTTTTTGACCGCAACCTCGACCGCAAATACATTGCCATTGTATGGGGCGATGTGAAAGAGGATGCCGGAACCATTAACTGCAATGTGGCGCGCGACCTGAAGAACCGCAAGGTCATGGCTTGTTTTCCAGACAGCGACCATGGCAAACATGCCATTACACATTACAAGGTTTTAGAACGCTTTGGTTATGTAACCGTAGTGGAGTGTAAATTGGAAACAGGCCGCACTCACCAGATTCGCGTGCATATGAAACATCTTGGTCATCCTTTATTTAACGATAACGAATATGGCGGCGACAGGGTGTTGAAAGGATTGCCTAGCAACAAATACAAACAGTTTATTGATAATTGTTTCGAGATCTTACCGCGTCATGCCTTACATGCCAAAACACTGGGCATTACACATCCCATTACCAAAGAGCCCATTTTCTTTGACAGCGAGATCCCTGATGACATGCAGCAGCTCATTGACAAATGGAGGAAGTATTCTGTTAAAGCGGAAGATTAGTCTTCGTCAGTTCTAGTGTCGAAATGTCTAAGTCATGCTGAACTTGTTTCAGCATCTCATGAGTCCCTGAAACAAGTTTAGGGTGACAGTTATGTGTCAGTTCGAGCGGAGTCGAGAACAGATATATTCTGCCCTTCGACTCCGCTCAGGGTGACACTAAATTAAATCGTAACTATTTATTCTTTGCAATTGTCGTTGCCTCATCAAATTCCATCTCCAGCGTTTCGCCTTTTAGCTTTACAGCGGGCGCTTCGGTAAAAGTAGCATGCCACACAATATCCATGGCTACCTTTTGCATATCCATGGCACGGCCGCCTTCCATTCGCTCCCATTTCAGGTTCACGCTTTCTTCCTCGCCTTTCATTACCAGCACTTCTTTGGCTTTCGACTCAAGCAAGCCCGGTTTTTTAGCGTTTGCATATTCATTGCCATCGGGCATTTTTACACCGGCCCTCGTATTGTGTATCACACCAATTTTATCGCCATTATAAGAACATTTAAATTTGACCTCTGTCTTATCGCTTTCCTTGGTTACATTGGTCATGGTACAATTAAAATCGCCGGCTTTGAATTCGTTTTGCGCGGCCGGCAATTTAAAGTTAGGCACTTCAATTGCTTTACCATTGGTTGATACAGAGTATAAGCCATCAATAACAAATGAGTAGCTCTTTACTTTGTTGTAGCCCGCCCCTTTTAAATTAATGGTTACAAAATCGGAACTATTCGGTTTTATGATGAGCATTTTTTCTTTTGGCTTGCTTTCTTTTCCATCAATCATAAATTTGCTTTCCATGGGCTTATACAACACATAATCGTTGGTTTTGTTGGTTACTTTTAATTTGAACTTGGTTTCACCGGGAGTAGAAACAGCGTTATCAACTGTTATGGTAACCTGGTCGGTTTCTTTGGTCAGGTCCTTGTAAAACAGTTTTTCATAATTTTGTGATTGGGCAGTGGCCACTGCTAAAAAAGTACTAGCCAGGGTTAAAATAATTGTTTTCATATGACTGGTTTTTAAATTTTAATGGTTCGATACAAATAAACAACCAAAACTAAAAAAAGGCGTTTACGCATGTTGCAAATGTGTGTAATTATGTTGCACACTTGCATGTTATTGATAATCAATGAAGTAAAGTCGTTTAAAACACCGCTGAGAGAACAAAAAAATATTTTTTAGTTCCTTTTTGGCACGGGTCATGCCTTTCCCTGTACAAAAGCAGAGGGTGTTTCGTTAAACTGTTCGGTAAAGCATTTAGTAAAATACGATTGCGAGGAGAATCCACAGAGGTAAGCCACCTCGGTAATATTGCCTTTTTTGGCCTTTAAAAATTCCCTGGCTTTTTCAAGCCTGATCCGTTTTATGATCTCGGAAGGTGAATAGCCGGTAAGATTCTTTATTTTTCGCTGAAAATGGCTCCGGTTGGTAGCCATCAAATCGGCCAGGAACTCAACGCTGAGTTCGGGATTACTAAGGTGTGTGAAAATTAAACCGAACAACTTTTGGGTATAAGGATCGGAACTCACAAACTTTTGTTCGGCCACCAGTTCTTTCTCTGTAATTTCCAGCTGGTCGTTCAATTCCTTTTTAAGCTTTTGTATGAGTCCCAATTGGTTGTTAATGATGGAATACAGCTCTTCAGGAATAAAGGGTTTGCCAATAAAAACCTGGGCGCCCGCATTCAACACCTCAACCCTGCTTTGCGAATTGTTTTTAGCCGACAGCACAATAACCGGAATATGATCGAGCCCTTTATCCTGTTTGATCTTCCTGATAAACGACAGTCCATCCATTCCTTCCATCATCAGGTCGGTGATGATGAGATCGGGAACCGTGTTTTCAAGGATCGTGCCTGCCACAAGGCCATTACCCGCTTTTACAACCGAAAAATTTCTTGATGCCAGGTAAGCCGATAAAAAACTGCTGATGTCCTCATCGTCTTCCACCACCAGTATCAACGGCAATTCTGCGTGTGTATCTTGTTTATGGCCGGCTGTTATGTCTGCGGCCTTTTCCATAGCAAGTTCTACATTAAAGCGAGAGCCTTTGTTTTCTTCGCTGCTAAACGTAATACTCCCTTTCCAGGCAGTTACAAGCTCCTGCACCAATGATAAACCAATGCCCACGCCTTTTGTTTTATCCTTTGAATTCTTACTTCTGAAAAACCGGGTAAATAATTTATCCTGTTCCTCTTTTGGGATGCCAATACCTGTATCCCAAACCTGTATGTTTAACCCCACAGCCGATTCTTTTTCTTCGCCACTTATGGTGAGCCCAACAAAACCATTTGCCGCTGTGTATTTAACCGCGTTCGATAACAAATTGCTTACGATCTTTTCCAGCGCGTCCTTGTCAAACAACACCAGTTTTTCCGGTATATCAAGCTCCTGAACAAAATGAATATTCTTTTCTTCCGCTTGTTTTTGGTAAGCATGGGCTATTTCTTTTAATGCATCGCCAACATAACCGGTTGCAACATTTAATTTATAACCCGGCGAATCTATTTTCGACACATCCAGCATTTGCGTCATGAGCTCGTTTAAACGCGTCGTGTTTTTTTCGGCCAGCAAAATGTAGTGCAAGCTTTCTTCATCTGCCACTTTTGGTTTTAAGGCCTGTAAAGGCGCTTGTATCATGCTCAGGGGTGTGCGAATTTCGTGCATGATGTTAACAAAGAATTTTTCCTTAGCTTCTTGTACTTTCTTTTGTACGCGCTTGTTGAAATTGAAGTAAACCATTACCGCAAAAATGACGGCCAGCAGTACAATCAACATTAATAAATAAAAGTACAGTTGTTTTTGTTGTGTGTTGATCTTATTCTCCTGGTGTTCCAGCTCAAGATTTTGCTGCAAAATGGTTTTCGATTTGTTCTCGAGCTGGTACTGTTTGTCCAGCATCACCGCGTATTGTTTTACCTCTTCCTTTTGCAGGGAATCTTTCAGGCTTTGCAGTTTTTTAAAATAAACCGTCGCGTTCACATAATCCTTCATGTCAACGCAGGTCTCGGCAATGTTCCCGTAAATGGTTACTTTCTCGTCGGTTAAATGCAACGAATCGGCAATGTGCTCGGCTTTATAAAATTGCACGATCGCTTTTTTATATTCTTTTCCCTGCTGGTACAAATAGCCCAGGTTCGAAACAGGTTTGAGGACGTTCCTAAGGTCTTTTTTAGTTAACCATATGGCAATGGCCTTGTTATAATACACCACCGCCGAGTCGGAAAACCGGGCCTGTGATTGGCTCCTGTAAAGGGTAAAATAATGGTTGGCCATGGAGTTGAAATAATGTGCCAGCAATGGCGGCTTATTGCTTTTATAAGCAATTTCTCCTGCCTCATCAAGGAAATATAATACGGAATCGTATTGTTCCAGCTTCCTGTAAACCGAACTGATATTGATAAAGCTTCCTGCAAGCTTTGACGGATCGCCCATGGTGCTTCGCAAGGCTATTTCCTGCTTAAAGAATTTTTTTGCCAGGTCGAACTGGTTCTGTTCAAAATATAAAGCACCCAGGCCGTTCAGCGTTCGCGCCTTATGTTTTGACAAGCTATCCTGGTCGCATAGTTTTAAAATGGCAAAGTAATTTTCAAAAGCTTCTTTCAGCTTGCGTTCATCCACATCGGCATTGGCCAGGTAATTATACGCCAGTAAACGGTAAGTAATGTATTGGGGTTCAGAAAATGTAAGAATGCGTCGCGCGGTTATCCGCACCGAATCGGGTTGTCGTGCCTGGTACTGCCCCGACATTTTTTTCAATAAGCCTTTTAAAGAATCTGTTTGGGCTGTGCCGTTTAGGACAAGCATAAACAAAAGACTATAAACAATGGCTTTCAAAAATAAAACGCTGCTCTAAAATTAAATACTAAAATAAGTCCTGCTATTTCACCCACATAAACACTTTCCCGTTATCCCTGTGAGGAGTAATGTCTTTTGAGAAAGTGATCACACAAAAATCGATTAACGGAAGTACACCGAAGCCTCCACCAAGGCTTGCAATATAGGTTACCGGTACATAGGGTTTGGTGCCGAGATAAATGCGGTGCAAGCCCACAATGCCAAATGGGAAAGGAAATGCAAGCACTGCCGCCGTAATTTTTTTATTCAGGCGTTGTTTTTTACGGAAGAGCTGAAGAATGGGATTTGGTTTTTCTCCGGCTGCCGAAACCAGTTCCGATTCGGATAAGGAGATGAATTGTGAAGAAACAACGTTGTGAGCGCTATCCAAAAAAACAATTTCTACCGACTGGTTCCCGGAAAACACATTTCCTGTTACAAGACAAAAAAGTATGACCAGCAATTGTTTCACTACTCCTGTTTCAATAATTTAATGTCGGTAATGAGCTTGGCTACTGCAACGCTGTCGGTGCCATCGTACATGCCACGAATGCGTTTTTGTTTATCAATGAGCAGGAACAATTCGCTGTGCAAAAAGCCTTCCGGTGTGCCGTCATCTTCCAGCGCGTTAATGAGGTAACCATCCTTTGCAATGGCATAAATTTCTTTTTTATTACCCGTTAAAAAATGCCATTTGTTTTTTTCGGCGCCATAGCTTTGTGCATAGCCTTTTAGTACCTCAACCGTATCATGCAGGGGATTTACCGTGTGCGACAGGATTAAGATGTCATTATCCTTTTCAAAGGCTTTTTGAACGTTTACCAGCTGCGAGCTCATTTGCGGGCAAATGCTCTGGCAAGTCGCAAAAAAGAAATCAGCGACGTAGATTTTATTTTCAACGGTTTTTTGCGTAATGGCTTCGTTGTACTGGTTCACGAAACTAAAATCAGGAATGGTGTGATAGATGGTGTCTTTTGCCTCAACTCCACCCAGTTTTTTTTCGCCAATAATGGGTAGCAATTGTTTATTGGTGACTTCCTGCTTTGGTTCGCAACCAAAAATAACGAGTGCTGTTAAGCTTAAAATAAAATATGGTTTCATTAGTGCGATTCTATTTTATTGGTGTTGAGCAATGTTTTCTTTTCTTCTTTCAGGCGCAAATGCTGGTACTCCTCTATGAGCCGTTTTATTTCCGAAATATAGCGCGCATCGTAATACCCTCGAATGTTCCGTTTGCTATCAATCAGTGCCAGGTAGCTGTAATCAACATAATAGGGTTTTTCCTTAAAGAAGCTCAGATTTAAGCTGTCATAAGAAGCCGTGTTCCAAAACAGGTTCCGGATATTTTTAGTATCGGCCGTCATTTTTTCAAATTCCCTGAAACACAGCGAATCCCCATCGCAGGGTGTAACGATGATGAAAGGAATCTCTTTTATTTTTTCGCGCTTGTATTGTGCATACTCACTCAGACCAGCCAGGCGGTAATTGTCCTTTTTATACTTTTCCTGTATAAAACACACCGCAAATAAAGGATAGTTGGTTGTATCAAGGCTAATGTTTTCAAGATGGTTGTTTGCCAGTGTCTTAAAAACAGCAGTTGTTGAGTAAAATACCGAATCTCCATCCACCCATTTTTTTGGGCCATAATGCGGCAATTTGCTGGTGTTAATGGTGCTTAACTCCAGGATGGTCCACATTAAAGAGGGCAGTAAAATAATGAGGAGCAAAAGGAGTTTCTTGTTTTTCATCGTTTCGATTAAGATTTCTAAAAGCTTCTGTTTTTAAGGCTCTCGCCAATTTTTTCGGACAGCTTATTTTTAAATAATTCCTTGTTCGATGCCCTCATACCCACCAAAGGCAACTTCTCCCGCTCCTCGTCGTTATACACCAGGGCCAGGCTCATGGCATTTTTTTTCTCGATTCCTTTGGCGTCTAAATAATAAAATTCACGGGTATAAAACAGGCTTTGTTTTATCTCAAAACGGTCGCTATAAACAATGGCATAAGGGTTTACGATGAGCCACAGGGCTTGCAGGGTGAGTACCAGGCCCGGAACAGCAAAAGCGGTTCCCCAGGGATTTACCTCCATTAATAAATGTATGCTGAGCCAATCTAAAAATAAACCGGTAGCGGTTAGGGCAATCACCAATAAAATACTGCGTTCAAAATACTCCTTTGGTTCGTCTTCTTCCTTTTTCACAGGGTAAAGTTAAAAATTTATCTACTTTAACTTTTGTTTTTAAGATATATTTTTTATACTTGTGTTTATGCTATTAACGTTATTGTAACGTTTTGAAAATTATTACGTTATAATAGAAAAACAACCCGGATGCTCACTACACTTAAACACACGTTCCAGAAAGCACTATTAGTGTCTGTTTTGGCTTCAGGTAGTATGTTTGCTCAAAGTACGCTTACTATAACTGATAACCCGGTAGCTGCTATGCTCGATAGCCTGGCCAATCAAAAGGTGCTCGAAAAAGCCCTGGCAAAGCCAGTTTATCCTAAGATCAATAAATACAAATACGCGCAGGACAGTGTTCCGCGCTTCGAGGATTTTGTGTACGAAAGCCGCCTGGCCAAGCTGGACGCCAATTCGCCCTTCGACCTGGTTTATAACCCCCATGTAAAGGGCTTTATTGAGCTTTATGCGGTGCGTAAGCGTGAGCTGGTGAGCCGCATGATGGGTTTATCGCAACTCTACTACCCAATGTTTGAGGAAGTGTTCGATAAACACAACATTCCCCTGGAATTAAAGCATTTAGCCGTTATCGAATCGGCCCTGAACCCTAATGCCCGCTCACGCTGTGGTGCTACCGGCTTATGGCAGTTCATGTACCCAACCGGTAAAATGTACGGATTGAATGTGAACTCCTATATCGATGAGCGTTCCGATGTTTATAAAGCAACCGAAGCCGCTGCCGAATACCTGAAAAGTCTTTACAGCATGTTTGGCGACTGGCAAATGGTGCTTGCCGCTTATAACGCGGGCCCTGGAACCATCAGCAAAGCCATTCGCCGTAGTGGTGGCAAAAAAACCTATTGGGAAATTCGCCCTTACCTGCCTTTGGAAACACAGGCTTATGTACCGGCCTTTATTGCGGCTAATTATGTGATGAATTACCCTACCGAACATAACATTTATGCTTCTTCGCCGCGTAAAACCTATTTTGAAGTAGATACAGCTGTGCTTAAAGAACCAATGACCTTTAGCCAGATCTCTGCAGCCCTTGATATTTCGGTAGAAGAGATCACCTATTTCAACCCGCAATACCGTAAAAGCGAAATTCCGGCAGGTGGCAACAGCTTAACCCTGCCTAAAGCAAAAATCGGAGCTTTCCTGTCTAACGAAACGGAAATTTACGCCGCTATTAAATCGCAACAGCTGGCCGCTTCCGAAAGCATGATGGCGGTGAAGGAAGTTCAAAAAACACATACCGTACGTAGCGGCGAAAAACTGAGCACCATTGCCCGCAAATATGGCGTTACCGTTGCCGATCTGAAATCGTGGAACTACATTGGCAAAAAAGGCGTTAAACCTGGCAAAAAATTAATTGTGTATGTAAGGCAGGATGTACCTCAGCCGGGAGTTGCTACCATCAAACCTGTTGAAACGCCTAAAGAACCTCAAACCAATGTAGCCAGCACAACGCCTGCTACCGAAAAACAAAAACTGGCCGATAACACAACTGTTAAAACAGTACACAAGGTGCAAAAAGGAGAAACCCTTTACGGGATCTCTAAAAAATACGGCATAAGCGTAGAGAAGCTTATAGAAATAAACGGACTCAAGAAAAACCCCCAGTTAATGATGGGGCAAAAAATAAAATTAGTTTCTTAAAACACGGAACCATCTGATTATCAGAGGGTTTTGTTTTTGTAAATCCTGTAACTTTTCTCCGGTGGCAGGCGTCTTATGCATAATTAAACTGTGACAGTAGCCGAATTCAATACCTGTGTGGATGAGCACTCCGATGCTTTATATCGCTTTATTTTAAAGCATATAAAGGACGTTGACGTGGCCAAAGACATTGTACAGGATACTTATGAAAAACTATGGCGCAGGATTAATGATACCGAGAGCACCAATGCCAAATCCTATATGTTTACCACGGCACACCATACGCTGATAGACTATACCAGGAAAGCGAAAAAACAGGGCGATTATAACGAGGTGGTGGAGAATACCCTGAAGCACGAAAAGCATTACTCGGACGTAAAAGAAATTTTAAACAGGGCTCTCGACCAATTACCTGAAATACAGAAAAGCGTGGTGCTGTTACGGGATTATGAAGGTTACGATTATGCCGAAATAGGAAAGATCACCAATTTGAGCGAAAGCCAGGTAAAGGTTTACATTTTCAGGGCAAGGGCATTTTTAAAGAATTACATTGGAAAGATGGAGGTTGTGATATAATGAGCAAGATAACGATAGATAATTACGAGGCATACCTGCTGGACCTTTGGGAAGGAAACTTGTCGGGCGAAATGCAGGTTGAGCTGGAGCTGTTTTTAATTCAACACCCCGAATTAAAAACAGAACTCAGCGAAATGCCTTTATTTACTGTGGAAGCAGAAGCTCCCGTGTTTAAGGCAAAAAGCTCTCTGAAAAAATCGGAAGATGATCTTGTTCCGGAAGATCAGTTCATTGCATACATTGAAAACCAATTGTCCTTAAATGAGCGCGTACAGCTCGAAAAAAGCTGTGCAGCAAATCCTTCCTTAGCCAACGAATTAAATCTATATAAAAAAACCATCGCAACAGCTGATGCGGCAATTGTGTATGAACCTAAACATGAACTGAAACGCAAACCAAAAGTTATTTGGTTTAATTTTTCGGCAACACAATTCGCGGCAGCAGCTTCGGTTTTATTCTTGATTGGTTTATTCATCCTTTGGCCAAAATCGGGCGAAGACACCATAAACCATACAAACACTTTAGCACACAATAAAGCACAAAAGCACACAACGCCTTCAACTCACAACAAGGCTCAACCATCCCATGTCGTTAACCAAAATGTGCAACCTGTAGCAGCCACAAGCCATACGCACGGTAGCACCGGTAACTATGCCAATGAGCACACAGTAGACATTAACCCTGTGCAAAGCAATACACCGGCACCTCAGGAGAACAACGAAAGTCCTGCTCCCGGCTTTAAAAACGAACAAGACCCGGTGGCCAATGTAAGCCCTGCACCAGAAAATAATAAAGAAGAAAAGAACACGACGCTTTTAGCCGCCAATACAAAAACCAAAGTAGATGTGATTACCGAATCGGATGATGAGGAAGCCGCTGAAGCACCAAAGAAAAAAGGACTCTGGAACCTGGCCAAACGCACCCTTAAAAACCTGAATACTGTTGGCGTAAAATCGGTTGATGGCGATGAAGAACAAACCAAGGATAATACCACTTACGCGCTTACATTAGGTAACATTAAAATTACCCACAAGGCAAATTAAGGCCGGTTTAGTGGAAGTATCTGATATTGTTGCCGCTACCGGATGTTTTTTGATCTCATGATTATTTTGCCTTTTCAGCAGGCCAAACTATAACGTAGGATAAAAAGCCCCTTTGAAATGCTCTAAGCTTAAGCTTTCAGGGTTTTGTATAATGGCTATGATATCGAAGCGCGTTTCCCAATTAATGTTATTTTCCTTAATGTAAAAATCGGCTGCTTTTATCAGCTTTTTTTGTTTCGAACGGGTGACAAATTCTTCAGGCGCACCAAACAGATCATTGGCCCTGAGCTTTACCTCCACAATCACAAGAGTATTGTCAATACTGGCAACAATGTCGATCTCCAGGTGCTTAAAGCGCCAATTCTTTTCCAACACCTTATAACCGTTCTTTACAAGGTGTGCTATTGCTATTTCTTCGCCCTGGGTACCTTTTTGTAGATTATTTGGCATAATTTTTATTTATAACTAAATTATATTATTTTTAGTGTAAATTTTAAAAAACCAAATTAAATGAATAAAATAAAATTATTAGCAGCAGGTCTTACATTATCTGTTATGGCTGTTGCTCAATCTTACGAAGGATCTATTGAATTTAAAATGGAAACAACTAAAGACACCACTACCAACATTTACTATGTAAAAGGTAATGATGTGAAGTTGGACCAGATTGGACGTAAATCAGGAAAGGTTGAAGGAAGCTTTGTATTTAATTTGGCAACCAATGAAATTCGTTTTGTGAACCCGGTACGTAAAGTATGGGGCGAGCACAAAAGTGAAACCGCTCCTATGATAAAAGGAACCTGCGTTTCATCAAAAGGTACAAACACCAAAATGGTACAGGGACAAAAATGTACCGAGTATATTGTAAAGAATACCGACGAGAACACTCAAATTACCTATTGGATCGCTCCGGGTAAATACGATTTCTTTATGCCATTGGTAAAAGCCTGGAATCGTAAAGACAAACAAAGCATATACTTTAACCAGATCAAAGATTTGCCAAAAGGTTCAATGCCATTGTTATCTGAAGAAAAGCAAATTTCCGATGGCAAGCTCATCAGCAAGCTGGAAGTTTCTAAAATGAGCAAAGGTGGTGTAGACCCTTCTAAACTGGCTATTCCGGCTGATTACAAAAAATTCGAGCAAAAATAATTAAGTAATATATTTTAAAAAGCCGTCGCATTAATTTGTGACGGCTTTTTATTTTAACCAATCTTAACAAAAAGTACCGGGTTACAGGATTTCATTATTGGCATCAATAATAAAATTCACACCCTATGAAAATCTCAGCTTCAATTTATGCAAAACTATCGGGGATAGTTTTCATATCAGGTCTTTTATTTTCTTCATGTGCCTCTTCGGGCGAAGAAAAGTACAAAGAGATGGCTCTTGCCGACTCTGTTTCTGCTCCTACCCAAACCGCTGTTAAGAACAACCAAACGGTTAAAGCTGATAGCGAACGCATTTTTATTCGAAATGCCGACCTCCATTTTAAAGTAAAGGATGTAAAAAACGCTACGTTTGATATTGAGCGTATTGTGAGCGAACACAATGGTTACACTACCAGCTCGGTGCTGGAAAGCAGCGTTAATTACCGCAACTCGGTAAGGATTAGCCAGGACAGCGTGATGGACCTCATTAACTACACTGTGCATAACAACATGGTATTAAGGATCCCGAATACAGAACTGGACAAAACCTTGAATGAGATCTCGGCGTTGATTGATTACCTGGATCACCGGAGAGTGAGATCGGAAGATGTAACACGTGATTTGTTATCCGCTAAACTTTCCGAAAACCGGTTTGCAACCCACAAACAACGTCTTGAAAAAGTGATTGACGAAAAAGGCAAAAAACTGGATCAGACAGTGGATGCCGAAAATGACTTGCTGGCAAAACAGGAAAGTGCCGATAACACAAAGCTCAATACGATTGAGATTGCGCATGATGTTTCCTTCAGCACTGTTACCCTAAGCATTTACCAAAGAGAAATGTCGAAAAAAGAAACCTATGCCTATATTTTGCCGGTAAAACCTTATGAGCCAAACTATGCTCAAAAACTGTGGGAGTCGGTAAGCAGTGGCGGTGCCATCTTCGGCGAGATCTTACTGTTCCTTATCAGGCTTTGGCCAATAGCCCTATTGGCATTCGCAGTCGTATTGCTCATTAAATTCTTATTGAAACAAAAGTGGGCTTCTTAATCGCTCTTAAAGTCCCGGCGAGGGAATACCCGCCGGGACTTTAATTGTGTTTTTAGTATTGCCCAAACCGGATATAAGCGTATTTTTGTAGCCTGTAAACTCAATAAACATGATAGTTGTAGGCAAAGCGATCGTAGATTCGGACAGTATTTTAAATTATATTCCACAGCGCCCGCCAATTGTGTTGGTAAGCCGCATGTATGTTGCCGACGACCAATCTGTTGTAACAGGCTTCGACATCACTAACGAGCATATTTTTACGCAAAATGGCAAGTTAACCGAATCGGGCATTGTGGAAAACATGGCGCAAACCGCTGCCAGCCGTGCAGGCTACGAAGCCGTGAAACACAATACCACACCGGCTGTTGGCTTCATTGGTAACATTAAAAACCTGGTGATCCATACACTTCCCCTGGCGGGGCATGAACTTTTTACCGAGGTAAGAACAAAAACACAGGTCATGAATGTTTCTATTGTAGATGCCAAATCATACAGCAATAATGAGCTGGTAGCAACCTGCGAAATGAAGATCTTTTTACAGGAAAATGCGTAATGAGCGTATTGGTTGATATACAACATGTTTCAAAAAAATACAAGGAAGCACCGCGGGCTGCGGTTAGCGACCTTTCCTTAACCATTCATAAAGGCGATGTATTTGGTTTGCTTGGTCCCAATGGTGCCGGTAAAACCACCTTTATCTCCATGCTCTGCGGTTTGTTCCCACCAAGCAGTGGCGAAATTTATATTAACGGCCATACCCATAAAACACATAGTAAAGAATCGAAACAAGCCATAGGTGTGGTACCACAGGAAATTGCCCTGTACCCAAAACTCACCGCCTGGGAAAATTTAATGTTCCTGGGCCATATGTATGGCCTGAGCGGTAAAGCGCTTAAAGAAACGATTACGTATAATTTACGTGTGCTGGGTCTGGAAGCCAACATGCACCAAAAGGTCCTTTCGTACTCGGGTGGTATGAAGCGCCGTGTGAACTTAATTGCCGGTTTATTGCATAATCCACAATTGCTTATCCTGGACGAGCCTACCGTTGGTGTGGACGTGCAGTCGAAACAAGCTATTATTGAGCACTTAAAAAAACTGAACCGCGAAAACGGCATGACCATTCTTTACACCTCGCACCACCTGGACGAAGCGGAAGATTTTTGCACCCGCATTGCCATTATTGATGAGGGAAAATTAATTACTCAGGGACAAACAGATGCGCTGATAAAAGAAAATAATTGTAACAGCATTGAAGAGGTATATTTAAAAATAACTGGAGAACAGTTTAGAGACAAATAGAGGTACGGGATTAAAGATGCAAGGCAGAGGCAAAATAATTTTAAACGTTAAATACTAACTGAATTAAAAAGTAAAATATCTTTTATACTGAATCTTTTGTCAAAAAATAAATGAAGCTACTATACAGCATATATAAGGAATACAAAGTGCTCACCCGCGACAGGGCCGGCCTTGCCATTACCTTTATTATGCCAACGGTGTTGATCCTAATCATGACCCTCATACAGGATTCCACGTTCAAATCGGTGAATGAGTCTTCAGTCCCTTTATTGTTGGTTGACCGCGATCATGATTCCTTATCCCATAGCCTGGAAAAATACATTGTGGGCTCCAAATTTTTTGTAGTCACTAAAAAGCAATTAACTAATGAAGAGGCAAAACAGGAAATTGCCAAAGGCCACTTTTTTATTGGTGTGATCGTTCCTGAAAATACGAGCAAAAAATTGCGTGAGCGATCAACGGCGCGTATTGCAAAATTGTTGGATAGTTTTAGTGGCGATACTGCTGTGGCACAAGCATCAATGGACACGTCAAAGATTCGGTTGAATCTATACTTCGATCCTATCACTAAAAAATCGTTTAAAACCACTATCAGCAATTCTATCGAACGCATCATTTCACAAATTGAAATGCAGGGAATGGTAACTGCCCTTAACAGCAAAATGAAAGAAACCTTTCCCGACGCTAAACCATCTGCTCTCGAAAATACACCATTGGTAAATGTTACCGAAGAATATGCTTCCTACAACAACTCTACCATTATTCCAAACGCGGTGCAGCATAACGTACCGGCATGGACCCTCTTTGCCATGTTCTTTATTTGCATTCCGTTGGCGGGCAACATTATTAAAGAGCGCGAAGATGGGAGCGCTTTCAGGTTATTGACCATGCCCGGTTCTTACTTTATCGTGATGTTGGGTAAATTAATTACTTACATCATCGTCAGCCTCATTCAGTTTAGTTTAATGTTAGGTGTTGGCCTGGTTGTTTTACCAATGCTGGGCATGCCGCAACTAAACATTGGCGATAACCTGGCCTTGTTGTTTTTAATTTCCTTGTCGGCCGGTTTAGCCGCTACCGGTTTTGGTTTATTGGTAGGAACCGTTGCTACTACACACGACCAGGCATCTTTGTTTGGTGCGGTATCCATCATCATCCTGGCGGCCATTGGCGGTGTGTGGGTACCAACTTTTGTAATGCCCGACATTATGAAAACCATCTCGGTAATATCGCCGCTAAACTGGGGACTTGAATCGTTTTACGCGGTGTTCATCCGCAACTCGGGCTTTGCAGAGATCTGGCCTGAGATCGTAAAATTATGGTTGTTCTTTATTGTCACTTTAAGCGGATCGTATTTTTACCAAAAATACAAGCGCTTGAAGTAGCATTATTTTGTTTTATCTTTGATAAAGCATGAATCTTCCTCCTTATCATACCTTTCCTGAAATCAGTTTGGAAAGCCTTATCTTAAAACACGTAGAACAGGATGATATACAAGACTTGTTGGAGATCTCATTTTATGATGGCAAAGCAGCCGCAACATTAGAAGAAGCCATCCTAATGCAAAACAGGATCGATACCGATTACCAAAACGGTAATTCCATACACTGGTGCATTATGAATAAAACTACACGTAAAGTGATGGGAACTTTAGGCTATTACCGTGGTTTTGAGAATGGCACGGGTGAATTGGGTTGTGTGTTGAAACCGGCTTTCAGAGGGAAAGGTATTATGACTGAAGCTATACAACTTGCTACAGAATTTGGCTTAACGACAATGGGCCTGGAAAATGTAATGGCCATTACCACCAAACAAAACACCAAAGCTATCAGGCTGTTGGAGCGTTTAAGCTTTACAAAAACAAAGGAGCTGGAAAATGACGACGTTGAATACCGGATTCTAAGATCAGCCTCCCGAAATATCAACCCTGTTTAATGATGCAATCATGAATACTAGTTATTACGAAAATCTCAATTCTACTGTAAAAGAACTGTTATCCAGCCTGGAACTGGAACAAAGCAACCTACAGTCTCAAAAAGATAACGCCAAGGTTGCGCATGATCAGGCATATGAAGCCGTTGCAGCAGCACAACACAGATCAGGCAGCATTGGCTCTTTGCTGGAATCTCAACAAAGCACTATAGATAAACTGCAGGAACCGCTGTTTATCTCTACAGCTATATTGTCTTCGGCTACCGAGGCAAATGCTTGTACAAAAAAAGCAGTAACAACTACTTCTGTCGCCGCTTCCAATATACAGGTAGCGGCAAATGCCATTGTCCGCCTTGCCTCTGATGTGGGAAGCGTACATAGTATACTTCAGGCATCAGTCCCCGATACCGAACTATCCAGGCAGGCTGAAACCATGAATACCTTAATGAATAAAACAGCATACGGTGCTGAAACAAGTTCCCAATTGGCAATGGACGCTTCTGCATTTACTTCGGAGATCATTGCCCCATCAATAGCCAACAAGGCAAAAAATGTCAATGTACAACTTGTTGATCTATTGAAGGGACTGGTTGCTGAGAACAATGCGACAAAAGATCAGCAGCAAAGCATCGCTTCCGGATTGGGTGAAGTTATTCATAACGAAAAACAGGCGCAACAGGAATTGGAAAAAGTAACAGCGTTGGCAGATGCTGCGCAGGAGACCTATCTTTTTACAGTTAAGGCGCTCACTCTTAAACTGCAGGAGCAAAGCACCGCATCAACTGAAACAGTAATTCATCATAGCATTTCTAACAAAGAACAGGACCTGCGCGCATTGAAAATGGAGGTGTTTCGCGCACAACAAGAAACAAACAAGTGCCAGGAAATTATAACAGCCTTAACAGCGAAAATGGCAATGAACGAGGAATACTTAAATACAGTAGAAGCGTACAAAAAACAAGCCGGGGAAAATAAAACGCTGGGCGATCAGTTAATGTTAAGTGTCTTTGACCTTGGACAAAATTCAGGTATTGCCTTAAATAAGGCTAAAGATGCAAACGAAAAATCCAACGAAGCAGCGAAAAGCATTACTACTACGATGAATCTGTTGGTTTCTGCGGGCAAAGCAATAGATGAACTTCACGCGTTGATCATAAAAACGAAAGCCGTAAATCCTCTTGTCTCTGAGGAACTGATAAATATGGCCGATGCAGCCTGCAAAGATGCCTCCAAGACAATAAGCCTTGGTCTTGTTGCTCTTAAATCTGCATTTGAAGCAGTGGCAAATAATACAGAAACAGAAGCCATCATGGAACTTGAACATGCACAGTTTATGACGTTGTGTGAGGTGTTAACCAAAGAAAAAGACCCTAAAAAAGTGGTAGAGGCTTTGGAAAAAGGGTGTGCTCTTGCCTCATGCGATGACTCATGTAAAGAAGAATATCTGAAAAAATTGAATCCGCTATGCCTGCAGGCAGGCCTATACCATAGTTATGGCCAGTTTTCAGCTGATGGTGCTCTTGCGAAGACCAGTCTTACAAAAGCTACCAGCGAACTTAGTGTCGCTAATGGAAATTTAAAAACATCACAAATTACTTTAACGTCTTTGGAAGCGGGATTAACTGCCGCTAAGGCCGCTGCAAATTCCCATTAACAACCTTATTAAATTATTTATTGAATGGAACCAAAGATCGAACTACTAACTGCAAAGAAATTGGTGGGCAAGCACCTCAGCATGTCATTGGCAAATAATAAAACAGCAGAGCTATGGCAAAGTTTTATGATGCAGCGCAAAGAGATTACCAATGCGCTTGGCTCCGATCTGTATTCCATGCAAATTTATGATGCGACGCATTTTGTCAATTTTGATCCGGCTAAACCATTTGAAAAATGGGCTGCTGCAGAAGTAAGCAGTTTTGACGCGCTTCCTCCCGGCATGGAAAGCTTTCTTTTCCCAGCAGGCCTTTATGCTGTTTTTCATTACAAAGGATTGCCAAGCGAAGGCGCAAAAGTATTTCAATATATTTTTGGAACGTGGTTGCCGAACTCAGGATACATTTTAGATAACAGGCCACATTTTGAAATACTGGGAGAGAAATACAAAAACGGAAGCCCTGATTCAGAAGAAGAGATCTGGATCCCGATAAAGCCAGCAAACATTTAAGTTTAGCCCTGGTTCCTCAATAGCCAATACAGACCCAGTTCGGTAATTGTTTGAACAAAATTTTCGTAACCAACCGGTTTTACGATGTAACTGTTGGCGCCCAGCTTGTAGCATATTTGAATGTCGGGACTCTCTTTGGAAGAAGTGAGTACGATTACCGGGGTTGACTTTGTTCTCTCATCCGATTTTATTTTTTCCAGTACTTCAATGCCACTTATCTTTGGCATGTTAAGATCCAACAGGATCACTTTTGGTTTCATGTCGATGTCGCGCGTTGCATATTTACCATCACAAAAAATAAATTCAAGCGCTTCCAGGCCATCTTTTAAATGCAATATGTTGCAGGGAATATTATTTTTTTTTAATGCGCGAATAGTTAGCTCTGCATCATCGGCATTATCTTCAATTAAAACAATATCTATATTGACATTTTCCATTTTACAAAATTTGAAAAAATCTTACATCAAAATTTCTCAGGCTAATTGCGGAATATAACCTATCTGTGGTATACTAAATTAAGAAAAAATATTATCTTTACAATACCCCGGCAGTATTAAAACTAAATTTATTTTTATGGAATTTAATCTGCTCAAATGTTTAGTGTTAGTTACTCCTTTAATGATAGTGCCTGCATGGGGTGTTGCTCAAACAGATGATACCCTTTCAATGACTACATTAAAAAAATTAAATCTTGAAGATTTAATGAACCTTGAAGTCACTTCCGTATCCAAACGGTCGGAAAAATTAATTGAAGCGGCTTCTGCTATCCAGGTCATCACCAACGAAGACATTCGGCACTCAGGCGTGAAAACGCTTGCAGAGGCCTTAAAGCTTGCTGCCAACCTGCAGGTAGCCCAGGTAAATTCAAGTCAGTGGGCAATCAGCGCCCGTGGGTTCAACAATGTTTTAGCCAATAAATTACTGGTGCTGATTGATGGCCGCACTGTTTATACACCCATGTATGCGGGCGTGTTTTGGGATGTTCAAAATGTGATGCTCGAAGATGTTGAGCGCATAGAAGTGATAAGTGGCCCCGGCGGAACATTATGGGGAGCAAATGCAGTGAATGGTGTCATTAACATCATCACAAAAAATTCGGCAAACACAAAGGGCCTGTATGGCGAAGCAGCTTATGGTAATGCCATGCCGGGCTCGGCAAGCCTGAGGTATGGAGGAAAAATAGCAAAAGGTCTTACCTACAGGGCCTATGCCACTGGCTACAGAATGAGCAATACACTTGATACAAATCATTTAAGTGCCAAAGATGAATGGGCCATGGGCCAGGGCGGCCTTCGCATGGACTGGAATGCATCGGAAAAAGATCAGCTTTCGTTGCTGGCAAATGCTTATTATGGCCGGCCTAATCCCGATGGGGATACAACAGCCATTATAGCAAGTGGCGATAACGCAACAGCCAAATGGAACCATAAATTTTCAGAAAAAGCCGATTTCCAACTACAGGTATATTACGATCACACCTGGCGCGATTTTGGAAATAAATTTACAGAAGACCTCAAAACATATGACATCGATTGGCAAAACAGGTACCAGCTTGGCAAGCGGCATACGATTACTTATGGCTTAGGATACCGGCAAATGGAGCATAATGTGACGAACCTTCCGCTCTTTGGGTTCACTCCTGGATATAAGACGCTTCGTCTTTACAGTGGCTTTTTACAATATGAGGTCATGATCATAAAAGAGCATTTAAAATTTACGCTTGGTTCAAAAGTGGAACATAATACCTATACCCAGTTCCAATACTTGCCCAATGCGCGACTTACCTTTACACCAAACAAACGCCAAACCATTTGGGCTGCGGCTTCCCGCGCGGTGAGAAATCCTGCCAGGATTGACCGGGAATTCAGTGTGTCCCTCTTTCAAAATTTTCCCATTATTATGGGCAGCGACAGCTTTAAGTCGGAAACCGTTATGGCCTATGAATTAGGTTGGCGTTCGCAGTTTTTCAAAAAACTGTCGGTTTCGGTGTCAGGCTTTTATAATGTTTATGACAATTTGCGGAGCGCCGAGCCAGGGCCACCGCCTTTTGGTTATCCCATTACCTTTGCAAATGGTGTGAAGGGCGAAACCTATGGCGCAGAACTTTCTTTTAGCGGCCAAATAACCAGGTGGTGGAACCTTCGCGGAGGTTACACATTTCTTAGAAAAGATCTTGTTGTAAAACCTAACAGTAAAGACCTGAATGGGGCTTCTGCCGAAAGCAACGATCCCGAACACCAGGCATTGCTTCAATCCAGCATTTCACTTCCTTATAATTTTGAGTTTGGCACAGTGGCCCGTTATGTGGGTGAGTTGCCCAAACCAAATGTACCTTATTACATCGGTCTTGACCTGAAGCTGGGATGGAAGTTGGGAAAGGTGCTGGAGTTAAGCATTGTAGGGCAGAATTTAGTGTATGATTACCACCGGGAGTTCATTGCATCAACTCCTATTCGTGTAATAGAGCGCAGCATATACGGCAAGATCTCATGTTCGTTTTAAAAAAGATAACACATAAAGGCATTTTGCTTTTGCTATTTGGGGCCCTCTGTGTTTCAGCGCAAATTTCTACTACCCGTGAGTACCAGATAAAAGCGGCCTTTTTATTTAATTTTACGCAATTTGTTGAGTGGCCTTCGCAATCGTTTTCCACGCCACAATCAAACGCTGTCATTGGTATCCTAGGTCCAAATCCTTTTGGGAACTACCTGGAAGAAACCATTACCGGAGAATCCATTAACAAACACCCATTGGTCATTCGGCATTTTAATTCGGTTGATGATATTATCAACTGCCAGGTGCTGTTCATTAATATCCAGGATAAAGGGCAGCTCCAAACCATTATTGAAAAACTCAAAGGTAAAAACATACTCACCATTAGCGACGCGAATGGGTTTTCGAAACTGGGCGGCATGATCCGATTATATACCAAGGATGATAAAATAAACATGCAGGTGAACCTTGAAGCTGCCAAAGCGGAAAATCTTATTATCAGTTCCAAGCTCCTTAAACTGGCCGAAATAGTAAAAACGGATAAAAAGTAAAGATATGTTTTACAAAAAGAGATCCATACGCAACCAGCTCATGAAAGTGATAATGCTTGTGAGCGGCATTGTGGTGCTTATGACATGTGCGGCCTTCTTTTTACACGAGTTCTTTTCTTTCCAGGAAAGGACCATTCAGCAGATCTCTACCTATGGCAAAATAATTTCCACCAACAGTACGGCTGCCCTGGCGTTTGAAAGCAAGGAAGACGCCGAGGAGATATTAAACGCCTTAAAAGCAGAGCCTCATATTATAGCCGCAGGCATCTACGATTCAAACGGGAACCTTTTTTGTGCTTATCCTTCGGGCTATAAACCGGAGATGCTGCCCGCAAAAGCCGGAGTTCATGGTTATCATTATACAAATTCAACCCTCGAAGGTTTTGAACCCGTTGTGCAGGGCTCCAAGCAACTTGGTACACTGTACCTGAGGTCTGATCTAAAAGCCATGTACAGCCGCTTTGGTTTATACAGTGTTATTGTTATTCTTATATTATGTGTTTCGTTCTTCTTCTCTTTTATTCTCTCCCGCTTTCTTCAAAAAAGAATCTCGATGCCTATCCTTAGCCTTGCGGAAACGGCAAAGGTTGTGTCCGAAAAACAGGATTATTCGGTGCGCGCGCGCAAGTTGGGCAATGATGAAGTGGGCTCGTTAACCGACGCTTTCAACAGTATGCTCACCCAAATACAGGAACAAACAAAAGCGTTGGGCGAGTTTAATCAAAACCTCGAAAAAATGGTTAAGGACCGCACTACCGAACTGGAAGCGGCAAATAAAGAACTTGAATCTTTTTCCTATTCTGTATCGCATGACCTGCGCGCGCCTGTAAGGGTTATGCACAGTTACATGAACATCTTTATGGAAGAATACGGTGAACAGCTGGATGCTGAAGGAAAAAGGTTGTTGAACATTGTATTAAAGAACGGAAAAAAAATGGGTTTCCTCATTGATGACCTTCTCGCTTTTTCGCAACTGGGAAGACAGGAACTTATACGAACAATTTTTTCGATGACAGAACTGGTTCAGATGGTTTGGAACGATCTTTATGTAAAAGACGGAACGAGGAATGTAGAATTTATTTTAAAGCCATTACCTGACACCCTTGCCGAAAGAGCAATGATGCAGCAGGTGTGGATCAATTTGATATCCAATGCCCTGAAATACACACGAAATAACCAGCAAACCACGATCGAGATTTCGGGAGAGCAAAAAGACGGGGAAATTATTTATTCGGTAAAAGATAACGGTTCGGGATTTGACATGCAGTTCTACGATAAGTTATTTGGCGTATTTCAGCGACTGCACTCGCAGGAAGAATTTGAAGGCACGGGTGTAGGCCTGGCAATTGTGGAAAGGATCATTTCAAAACACGGGGGTAAAATATGGGCCGAGGGCAAGGTGAATGAAGGAGCCGTTTTTTATTTCTCATTACCCGATAGAAACACCTGATTTTATATGTTCAATAAAATGGGTCTGTATTTTACGCCATAAAAACGTATTTTTATATAAGCGTAAATCCCATGTCGTTTTCAAAGATCATTAAGCGTGAACTGGAAGTTGCCTTTTCCAAACATACCCAGCCTGTTTGGCTGAGAATACTAAAATATGTTGTATTGGCTGGCCTGGTATGGCTTTTATGGGACAGCGATTTTTTATGGATCATTTTAAGCGCCTTGTTCATTTTCGCTTTTGCACTGCACTTTTGGTACAGGTGCAAAACAGCCGGGTGGACAAAAAGTTATGGCGGCTGGGATTACGAAAAAAATAAACCAAAATAATCATCGCATCAATTAAGTAGTGAAAAAATAATTATGGAGGAACTGAATTTAAGCGGGAGCTGGTCGGGAACACTTATATACGGAAAAGAGTACCGGAACCATGCAGGAAAAGAGCTTCACTTTAACATGAACCTTGTTCACTATAAAAATGAAGTTGCAGGGACAGCCAGAGATACGGGTGGTACTGGTGTCAGCCCCGATGAATCAAACATCCTGGGTGTTTTTCAAAACAATATCATCACCTTCCATAAACAATATGTAAGCCTGCACTATTACACAAACAATGGCGATACAGCCATTGACCGCTCAAGAAAAGGGCCTTTGATAAACTACACCGGAACGTTTAATCCACAGGAGCAACTATTTTATGGAGAGTGGGAGATGCGCTTAATCCTGAATGTGTTCGGAATTCGCATTCCAATATCCCGTAAAGCCACAGGTACCTGGACCATGAAACGAAATGAATATGACAGCAACTAAAAAAACATTAAGGACTTGCCCAAAAGGCCATCAATACTATAAAAGCAGTGGTTGCCCTACCTGCCCTAAATGCGAAGACGAAAAAAAACCTGCGGCCGGATTTTTATCTTTACTATCAGCACCCGCAAGGCGTGCACTCGAAAACAATGGCATTAAAACCGTAAAGCAATTGGCAAAATTCAGCGAGGCCGAGATCATGGCTTTTCACGGTATGGGAAAAAGCACCATTCCAAAATTGCGTGAGGTGTTGGCAGAACAAGGCCTTTCGTTTAAACCAAACGTCACCGATTGATGAAGAAACCATTTCTATACATCCTGTTTGGGCTTATGCCTTATTGGTGTTTTGGGCAAGCTGAATTCAAAACGTTCATTCCAGGTGGCTACGCCATCCTCGACAGTGCTTCGGGCGATTTGAACAAGGATGGGATCAGGGATATTGTGCTCATCTTAAAAAAGACCAACGAGGACACTCAAAACGAAACGCAGCGTCCCTTATTGATCCTGCATGGTAGTAAAGGCAAAAAATATGTGCCGGCTGCCAAAAATGATAAAGTTGTTTTATGTGCCGCCTGCGGTGGTGTGTTTGGCGATCCGTATGTTGGCATAGTCATAAAAAATAATTATTTTTCGATAGAACATTACGGTGGCAGTAACTGGCGCTGGAACAGGATCATCACATTTAAATATGATGTGAAACGGAAATGTTATTTATTACATCGTGATGCAGGAGTTTCTTATCACACCTCTGATCCGGATAAAATAACTGAAACGCTGCACAGCAAAAAGGATTTTGACAAGCTGTTGTTTACAGATTATACCAATGCTGTGGAGTGAATAGGGCTGTTAATGCCTGTTCTTCACCTCGTAAGATCTGATAATAATTTTATTGACTTTGACCCTTGTTTCCGGATTAATTTTTTCGGTACGGATATTTTCTATGCAATAGTTTATCCCTTTATAGAAAATATGATCGACGTATTTATTATTTCTTTTAATGTGTTGTTCTTTCAATTTATCTACGTCCTTGCAAATAACTGTTATTGGAATTTTGTCGCCAACTATAATGCTATCTTCTGTTATAAAAGGCGTATGTTCTCCTTTTATGCAAATGCTTTCTAAATAATTTACCTTCGTCGTATCATAATTGTTTGTAAAGACAAAGGTGATGTTTTCCTTTTTAAAATTAAACTCTTTGGTTTGATAATGTATGCATCCACTATCAATGGTTTTTGCGGAAATAAAAGAGGTCGTGATCTCCGGCTTTGTTTTTAATTCTTTATAGTAACTACTTTCAGGAAAGTTTTCTATGGTCAGTTTTACAATATCGTTACTTATTAGTGTGGTCTGACCAATAATTTCATGCCCACAAGTAAGCAGGCAAATAAATAATATCAAAAGCAGTTTGCTCATGAATTACGCTCTATTCAGCACCATCCAGGCCATTAAACCCATTGCAATCTCCAGCGCCTTTTCATCAATATCAAAAGTGGCGGTGTGCACGCCTGAGGTAATCCCTTTTTGTTTATTCCCTGTTCCCAGGCGGTAAAAGCAGCTTGGCACCTGCTGGCTCACATAGGCAAAATCTTCAGCCGTCATGCGCAAAGGCAGGTCTTCCACGTTCTCTTTTCCCAAATAAGCAATGGCGGCTTGTTTGCAGTTTTCGGTCACAGTTGCATCATTCGTTAAGAAAGGATAACCGTCAATAATATTCACCTCCGCTTTTGCTTTGTATTTTTCGCACACTGAATGAATGATGGTGCTGACACTTTCTTTCACTTCTTTTCTCCAGGCCTCATCCATGGTGCGAAGTGTTCCGGCCAGGTAAACCGTTTCAGGGATCACATTGGTAGCGCCCTTACCTTCTATTTTTCCAAAAGCAATCACGGTTGGGATAGTGTTTTCTGTATTCCGGGCAACGCCTTCGGCGTCAATAGTAAAAGGAAAACGCTCTTCTATTTCCTTGATAATAGTAGCCGCTACTACCAGTGGATTGTTGTATTCGCCAGCCATAGCCGCGTGCCCGCCTTTGCCATTAATGGTAATGTGCAGCTCATCGGTGCTGGCCATGTACATGCCGTTTCGGAAACCTACTTTTCCTGTTTCCATGCTTGGAAAAACATGTTGGGCAATGGCTACATCAACCTTCGGGTTTTGTAAAACACCTGCACCTATCATCAACGAAGCGCCACCAGGCAATACTTCCTCACCCGGTTGAAACATGATCTTTACCGTACCTTCCAGTTCTTCTTTTAGTTTGTTGAGGATAATGGCAGTGCCTAACACAGATGCCGTATGCACATCGTGCCCGCAGGCATGCATCACACCGGTGTTTTTAGAAACGTACTCAACCTTGTTTTTTTCTTCAATGGGCAGGGCATCCAGGTCGGCCCTTAATAAAATGGTTTTGCTTTCGGGGTTCTTGCCTTTTACCAGGGCAACAATACCTGTCGTTACAAGGCCTTTAGTATAGGAAATACCATGCTTATCAAGCACCGAGCAAACAAACTCCGAGGTTTTAAATTCCTCGAACGATAATTCAGGATGCATATGAATATGCCGGCGAATGGCAATTACCTCGTCGTTATATTCACGGGCCAGTTCTTTTATGCGTTTCAGTATATCCATTAATTACTGTCAATGAATCCGGCAGCCTGTTTTTTACTTAATTGCTCAAGCACATGTTCGTAGATGCGTTTTAACACTGCGGGGTGTTTAGAGTAAAAAGAAATAGACGAATCAAATGTTGCCTTATCAATATTATTATCCTTTGCGGGATTAAATGAATAAGCCGAATCGAATTTTTCGCCGGTTACATTCTTCACATTAATGCCCGACGCGCCTTCGGCCAGGTACGAGTCAACCAACACTGTGGTTAATTGTTCTTCCGATAAAATGTTTTCAGGGGGCGTGGTGTCTTCCTCTTTAGGTTTGCAGGAAAACAACACTACCAAAATTAAAAACGAGGCAAGCGGCTTTGTGTACATTATCCTGTAAAGGTAATACTCTCCAGCATATTTTTAAACTGTTCGTGCGATTCGAACAAAATAATGTTCTTAGGAAATTGTGGTTGCATGTTTCCTTCAAAAAACACGCGGCCCGAAACCAGGATCGTTTTATCGGGAAAAGCCCTGGAAAGTTTGTTCAGGTAATCCTGCAGGCCAATGTCTTCGGGCACATTGGTAAAACTGGTCACAATCACATCCGGTTTTATGACCTCGGAAACCGACAATAAATCGTCAAACGGAACCGACTGGCCCAAGTAGGTGCAGGCATGCCCTTTAGCTTTTATTAAGAAATGGCAGTACAACAAACCAAGCTCATGCAGCTCCTTATTAGGCAAATACAGCAGTACTGTTTTAGGCCTGGGCATTTGGCCGGGAAAAACGCTGTCGATGCCAACAATTAATTTTTGGCGAATGAGGTTGGAAATAAAATGTTCCTGTGCCGAGTTGATGATGCCCAGCTGCCACATATTGCCTATTTGGCGCAGGAAAGGGAAGATCACTTTTTCAACCGTAGGTTCAAAGCCAAAATGAAGAATGCAGTTTGAAATGGTTTTTTCAAATTTTGGTTCGTTCATCTCCATCATGCACAGCACCAGGTTGTCAACCTGGTCGCTGGTTTTATGGTAGCGGCTTAAAATAGACTGGGCCTGCTCCAATACCTCAGCCTGTTTTAATTTGGCAATCTTCGAAATTTTGACCCCATTATTGTTGAGCAGCGAAATGTTCAGGATTTTTTTAAGGTCCTCGGCTGTATAATAACGAATGTTAGTGTCTGTGCGTTCCGGTTTTAAAATGCCATAACGCTGTTCCCAGATGCGCAGGGTATGGGCCTTAATTCCCGAAAGGCGCTCCAAATCTTTTATGGCATACTGGTTTGGCATTGTTTTTTAATAACAAGGAAATTTCGGAATTGTTTAGGGCCCGTACAAAGAATGTTATTACATTCTATTCAACGATCTAAAGCCTTTCCGCCATTTATCGGTTATATTTGTTGCCGTATGTCACACAAACACATCCGTTTTTTGTTGTTCATGGCAGGAATCATCCTGCTCAGCAGCTGCACATTTTTCAGGCCCATGCCGGGAAAACTGTATAAACGTGCCCTGAAGAACAAGCCCTATGATGTGATCATTGTTCCCGGAACGCCCTATAACGGTAAGGACTGGGATACTAAAATGAAAGGCCGCGTGGTGTGGGCCAGTTATTTAATGAAGAATGGTTTTGCCAAAAAAGTGATCTTTTCGGGAGGAGCTGTTTACACGGAATATACCGAAGCAAAAATTATGGCCCTGTATGCCGAGGCGCTTGGCGTTCCTAAAGATGTAATTCTGATCGAGGACAAGGCGCAACATAGCACCGAGAACATTTACAATTCGTACTGGATGGCAAAAAAACTGGGTTATACCAAAATTGCCGTTGCCAGCGATCCCTATCAATCCAACCTGCTCATGGGTTTTACAAAACGGCGCTTTAAACTGCCCATCGCGCACATTCCCTTTGTTATTAAAATTTTAAAGGATATTGACGACGTTCATCCTGTTATTAATCCCGAATCGGCCAAAGTAAAGGACTTTAAACCCATTACCGAAACCCAGAGTTTTTGGTACAGGCTGCAGGGCACCAGGGGCAAGCATATAGTGTTTGAGAAGGAATAATAATCTTTAAGGTCGCAAAATGCGACCTTAAAGATTATTATTTTTGGAAATTTTATACCCGATTTGAATTCTGGGCTTAGGCTTTTGCTTTTTATCAAGTAATTCATCCAGGTATTGAAATACCACTTCAATGTTTTTGGTATTGTTGTCTGTTTTCTTTATTACTCGTTCAACTAACAATCTTAATTCCATATTATCAGATAAAGATTGCCTGAGTTTAACGAACACATCGATTATTTGTATACTTACCGAAATAGCTTTAGGGCTTTTTATCACATTGGATAACATTAAAACACCATGTTCGGTAAAAGCATAGGGCAGGTATTTTATATTTTCACCTCTTTTCAAGGTCGCAATTTGCGACCTTGAAACTTCAGCTTCTTCTTTAGTCAATTCAAACATATAATGTTCAGGGAATCTTTCCTGTTTCGCTTAACCTGTTCTTTTAAACGTTTGGTTTCAACATCATATAGCTCTGCCAGATCGCTGTCAAGCATAACCTTCTGCCCGCGAATAAAATAAATTTTATTAATAACTATTTCATCAGTAATTTTTACCATAAATACATTTTTAGCTATTACATTAATTTAGAGGTGGCCGCCAATTGCGACCCCCTCTGTTTATAAATTAGAAATCACCCCGCCCAGCCTTCTCTGTCCAAACTCCGGTACTGGATGGCCTCTGCAATGTGATTGGATTGAATGTTTTCAGAGCTGTCCAGGTCGGCAATGGTGCGGGCTACTTTTAAAATGCGGTCGTAAGCGCGGGCCGATAGGCCCAGGCGCTCCATAGCAGTTTTCAATAAGGTGTTTCCGGCATCATCCAAATGGCAATAGGTCCTGAGGTCTTTTGTACGCATTTGCGCGTTGCAGTAAATCCCTTCCGATGCTTTGTAACGCTCTGTTTGCAGTTGCCTTGCTTTAATGACCCTTTCTCTTATTTCCCTGCTCGTTTCCGTTTTTTGCGATTTACTAAGTTCATTAAATGGCACCGGCGTTACTTCCACATGCAGGTCAATTCGGTCAAGCAAAGGTCCTGAAATTTTGTTCAGGTATTTTTGTACCACGCCCGGCGCGCATACGCAGTCTTTTTCGGGATGGTTGTAATAGCCACAGGGACAAGGGTTCATGCTGGCCATGAGCATAAAACTTGCCGGGTACTCTACACTAAAACGCGCGCGCGAAATGCTTACGATCCTGTCTTCCAGGGGTTGGCGCATCACCTCCAGCACTGTTCTTTTAAATTCGGGCAGCTCATCCAAAAACAACACGCCGTTATGCGCCAGCGATATTTCGCCGGGCTGCGCATTCATGCCACCACCAACCAATGCCACATCAGATATGGTGTGGTGCGGGCTCCGGAATGGGCGCCTTGTTACCAGGCCCATGGTTTTGCCTGTTCTACCCGCCACGCTATGAATTTTGGTGGTTTCCAGTGCCTCATCCAGTGTGAGCGGTGGTAAAACAGAAGGCATGCGCTTGCTCAACATGGTTTTGCCGGCACCTGGCGGGCCAATCAAAATAACATTATGCCCACCCGAAGCGGCAATTTCCAGGGCGCGCTTTATGGTTTCTTGGCCTTTTACATCGGCAAAATCAAACTCCGTATCATCAAGCCGCGATAAAAATTCCTGCTCAATATCAATGCTTACCTTTTCAAGTTCTGCTGTCCCGTTAAAAAAATCAATGACCTGTTTGATATGCGACACACCGTATACTTCCAGTCCTTCTACCACCGCGGCTTCTTTTGCATTGGCCTCGGGAAGTATGACGCCTTTAAAGCCCTCCTGTTTTGCTTTAACCGCAATGGGAAGGGTTCCTTTAATCGGACGCAGTTCACCATCCAGCGATAGCTCACCCATGATAATGTAGTTGGAAACTTCTTCGGGCAAAATTTGCTCCGAAGCCGCTAAAATACCCACGGCAATAGTAAGATCATAAGCCGATCCTTCTTTGCGGATATCGGCCGGCGCCATATTCACCGTAATTTGTTTTCCCGGGATTCGCAGGTTATTGTTTTTAAGTGCCGCATCAATGCGTTGATGACTTTCCTTCACAGCACTATCGGGCAGCCCTACCAGGTAAAAATTTATTCCCTGTCCCATATGCACTTCAACGGTGACTGTTGTAGCCGATATTCCGTGAACCGCGCTTCCAAATGTTTTTACCAGCATGTTCTTTTTTTAAAACAAAATAACGACAAAAAGAAAAGCGGCTCTGCTATAAATTGTAGCATTTTACAGTCTGACAGGCTTTTATAGCAGCAGTTGCCGTGTTTTTCAGTATTTTTAATTTCTAATTAAAGCCCTAAAACGGACCTTTAAATAATTTGGAAGTAAAACCGATAAACTATATATTTATAATTCTAAAATTTACCCCTATGCTTAAAAAAATACTTTTTATGATTGCCCTGCCTCTTTTCACTACGCAACTAAAGGCGCAAACAGAAGAGCCAAAAGAATTGAACTGCTATAATAAATGGTCGGTAAGATTTGACGAACGCGGTGCTGAAGAAGTAACGGATGGTGTATACACCGATGTCATCATCACCTCCCGTGTTGGGGCCAAAGCTACCTGCTATTCGGGAAAGGCCGAAGTGCTGAATAAAAAATTATTACGTTGCTACATTATGCGCGAAGATGGGACTTACGAGGAAGTAAGCCGCACCTGGAAAAACAACTCCAATAAGGATGTCACCATTATTAATGGGATCAGCACCTCTATGATTACGGTACACAGCGAGCTCATTAATGTACTGTGGCCAAATAAGGTAAAAGCTAAAAAGCCGGCTTTCAAAAAAGCGCCTGAGCCAACCGATGAC
Source organism: Bacteroidota bacterium (assembly GCA_048498515.1). Taxonomy (GTDB): domain Bacteria; phylum Bacteroidota; class Bacteroidia; order B-17B0; family Aurantibacillaceae; genus UBA4416. Next base: position 109,849 of record JBEHXV010000004.1, read on the forward strand.
TAATAATTTATTTAGATAAAATTAAAAAGGAGAACGAGTGTTCTCCTTTTTAATTTCTAAAGTTCCTACCCCTCTTCCTTAAAGGGATTCCTCGGCACCCAATCGGTGGGCTGTAGAAATTGCATAAAAGGTTTTAAGATAAGTTTGGAAACCGTGTTCTGTGGTTTAATGTAACAAATGAGTTCGTGCGCTTTGGCACCAACGGTCGATTTTATCTCGGAAGCGGTGCGTCCTAAATTAATGCGCTGTTTTTTGGCGGCAATGGCCTCTTCAATATAACTGTACAAGATCGTTTGGTACAGGTCAAACTCCTTGTTCAACTCATACTCAAAGCCCACATAGTGCGCTTCGATCTCGTTGGGTAAATAAAATCCGCTGGCAAAAGATACCATGGTGTCTTCTTTAAACCAGGCGTCTAAATAAAATAAACCGGTATTGGCTTTCATCACATCCTTAAAATAATCTTTGGATAAATGTGCCAGCTTAAACTTGGCATGATTGAATACCTGCGTATACAAATTATAAATCACATCGTTGTACCTGATTACTTCTTCGGGGCTTAGCCTTCGTTTTGTCAGGCCAGCGCTTGCTTTTAAAATATGTTTTGCCCGGTTGCGGTATTTTTTTGAGAACGTGGCAATGTAATCGTTAATGGATGATAAGTCTTTTGGGAGATCAACGATCATGTTGGGCTCCACATTAAAGTGAATGAATTTGGTGCAGTACCAGCAATCCTTATCGCCAAAACCTTCCTCGTAAAAATCCTTTACCAACACAGCCGAGATTTTGCCACGCAGTTTTTCTTCTCTCGCAATCGCGTCAATGACCCCTTCCACCATTTTAAACATGCTTTTGCGACTTACTACGTCAATAAAAAAACCATGCTCGCCACTGATGAAGTTGTTGCCACAGGTTACAAGGCGCATAATGGTTTCGTGTTCATTATGCTGGATGTATTTTTGAAACACCGATGCCCGCTTGCTTTGCAGCTCGCTGATCTGGTGCGCGATCAACTCACCAAACAAAGAGGCCGAAAAATCGTTGATTTGAAAATAAATGACCCCGATGGGTTTTTTTAAATGGTACACAATCACATACCTGAACCGAAAGCTTTCGGTTTGCTGTTGGTGAATAAGGCTCAGGTAAGGAAAAGATAAGAATACATTATGGTCTTTGATCGCCTTGTCCCATTCATCTTTTGGAACAGCATGGATGTCCTCAAACGACGAAAAGGTGTAATTGGCAAACAGCTTGCGGTGCGGTTTGAACTTATTTTTCGCAATCATTTTATCGCAAAGTGCAAACATCAGATCGTAATTAATGGAAGTATGTCGTCAATTAAATAAGCAACACTCTCATCGATGGAAAGCTCGGAAGTGTCGATGCTATAAATGGCATTCCCCGGCATCTCAAACACATCGGATACGCCGGTAAACCCTTTCAGCTCGCCAGCCCTTGCTTTGGCATAATGGCCTTTTACATCGCGTTTCTCGCACACCTCAAAAGGCGTTGCAATATGGTAAAGAATAAAATGCTGTTCGCCGATGATCTCTTCGGCCAGTTTTCTCAGGGCATTGGTTGGTGTAATTAAACTGCAAATAACCACAACACCGCAGCTTGCCAGTTGTTTGGCCAGCTCAGCCGTACGCCGTACGTTCTCTATCCTGTCCTCCGTATTAAAACCAAGGCCCTTGTTAAGCCCCTGGCGCAACACATCGCCATCCAATACTTTGGTCAAAATGCCTTCGTCATAAAGATTTCGTTCGAGCGAATAAGCCAGGGTGGTTTTTCCTGAACCCGAATAACCGGTCATCCACACCACAAGGCCCCTGTGAGATAATAAATGTTCTTTATCGGCGCTGGTTACCTGCTCATTCTGGTTTGCAAATATGTGATTGAAAGCGCTCAGTTTTAGTACAATTAAGAATTTAAAAATACAATTAAATATACTACTTTTGAAGGAAATAACCTGTTTTAAAGAATATTAACATGGCATATGATTTTAGGAACAGCCCAACAATAGACCAGGTTGGAATTGAAGAACGGGTAGCCCGTTTTAATACCCGAAGTATTAAAAAAGGCAGCAAAGTACAGGCGCTGAAACTGGCCCTGAATATGATAGACCTGACTACGCTGGAAGGAAAAGATACCGAAGGAAAAGTAAAACAAATGTGCTATAAGGCCATGCATCCGCATGATGCTTTGCCCGATTTGCCGAGCACAGCGGCTGTATGTGTTTATCCAACCCATGTCAAAACAGCAAAGGAAGCCTTAAAAGGCAGCAAGGTAAAAGTGGCCTCTGTGTCCACCGCTTTTCCCAGCGGCAATTCAACCAGGGAAATAAAACTGGCCGATACTAAATTTGCGCTGGATGAAGGTGCCGATGAAATTGACATGGTGATAAGCCGTGGGGAATTTTTAAAAGGTAATTACGATTTTGTGTTTGATGAGATCGCTGCCATAAAAGCGCTTTGCAAAACATATAACGCCCGCCTGAAAGTAATTTTTGAAACCGGCGAAATTTCTACTTTGGATAATGTACGCCGTGCCAGCGATATTGCCATTTATGCCGGCGCCGATTTTATTAAAACCTCCACCGGAAAAATTGGCGTGGCCGCTACCATGCCGGTAACGCTGGTGATGCTGGATGCTATAAAAGATTATTACTTTAAAACCGGTACCATGGTGGGCATGAAACCCGCAGGCGGTATCAGCACCGCTAAAGGCGCTTTGCAATACCTGGTAATGCTGCACGAAACACTGGGCAATGCCTGGCTCGATAACAAATGGTTTCGTTTTGGCGCAAGTTCCCTGGCCAATGACCTGATCTTGCAATTAGAAAAAGAAGCGAAGGGGGTTTATTATAGTAAGGATTACATTTCTGTTGATTAATGACAGCATGAAGATGATAAATAAAGTTATAGCAGTCCTTTTATTGTTTGTTTCATCGCTGTTAATGGGTCAAACTGATACCATTTATAGAAGAGATGGAAAGCTGATACCTTGTACCATAACATTAGTAAATGAAAGCGCTGTTTTTTTTAAAGACAAAAAGGGATATGGCGATCAGATTGAATTAAAAAATATAGCTCAATACAGTAAAAATGGGGTTTTATTGCCGGTAAGTATTCCTGCCGGTATTTCTTTGGATACCGCTTACAATGCTTTATTTGTAGATAATATAAACATTAATAAACTGGATCTTAAGTTTTGTGAATTGGTTAACCTTGATGTTGGCTTTCATGGTGGTGATGCTTACATCTATATCGACTATGGCCAATTTATAGAAAATCCTCAAAAAATAATTATCCGAAATAACAAAGGCATTGCCATGTCTTTCAATTCAATAGTAGGCGCTTTGAATTTTATGGAAAAGAATGGTTGGGAATACGTGAACCAATCACTATCCACAAATAGTGTTATTGCAATTGGAAAAACAGCAACAATATATAAAATCCTGTTAAAACGAAAATCTTAAATAAACAACTGATCTCTCAGCGGTCTTGCTAAAGCCTGGCGGCCCTTTGCGGTTAAACAAATACACGATGGCAAAAAAAGAAATAAAAAACCTGGAATACTTTACCGACTGGAAATATGCGCCGGCACCAGAAGCAACCGATCATATCCGTTTGCAAAAACAATATGAGCTGTTCATTAATGGTAAATTTGTGAAGCCAAATTCGGGCAAATACTTCGATACCATTAATCCGGCAACTGAAGAAAAAATAGCCAGCATAGCCGAGGCCAATGAAAAAGATGTGGATGTTGCCGTGAAAGCCGCGCGCAACGCTTATGATAAAACATGGAGCAAACTACCGGCAAAGGAACGGGCCAAATACATTTTCCGTATAGCCCGTCTCATCCAGGAACGCGCCCGCGAGTTATCGGTGATTGAAACCATGAACGGTGGAAAACCCATTCGCGAAAGCCGCGACATTGATGTTCCTTTGGCAGCCAATCATTTTTTTTATTATGCCGGTTGGGCCGACAAGCTGGAATATGCTTTCCCGAACCGTAACCCAAAATCACTGGGTGTTGCCGGACAGGTTATTCCATGGAATTTTCCACTACTCATGGCTGCCTGGAAAATTGCACCTGCTTTGGCAACCGGTAATACCGTTGTATTAAAACCTGCCGAAACAACTTCTTTAACCGCCTTAAAACTGGCCGAGATCATCCAGGAAAGTGGATTGCCTGATGGCGTGGTAAATATTGTTACCGGCCATGGTCCTGTGGGCGCATCCATTGTTAACCATAAGGACATTAACAAAATTGCTTTTACCGGAAGCACCAATGTTGGTAAATGGATCCAGAAAGCCGTTGCCGGTACCGATAAAAAATTAACGCTTGAATTAGGTGGCAAAGCAGCCAACATCGTTTTCGAAGATGCTCCCATTAACCAGGCTGTGGAAGGGATTGTGAACGGCATTTTCTTTAACCAGGGGCATGTGTGCTGCGCTGGCTCCCGCTTATTTGTTCAGGAAAGCGTAGCCGATGAAGTGATCCGTAAACTGAAAGACCGTTTGGAAACACTGGTGGTTGGCGATCCTCTGGACAAGAACACCGACATTGGCGCCATCAATTCGAAAATGCAATTGAACAAAATTAATGAGTACTTAAAAATTGGCGTGAACGATGGGGCCGAAATGTATCAAAGCTCCTGCAGCATTCCTAAAAAAGGATTTTTTGTGCGTCCTACCTTATTCTTAAACACATCTCAATCGCACCGCATTTCGCAGGAAGAAATTTTTGGTCCTGTATTGGCCATTCAAACCTTCCGTACTATTGAAGAAGTGATTGAGAAAGCCAACAACATTCCGTATGGCTTAAGCGCCGGTGTGTGGACGGATAAAGGCTCACGCATTTTCAATTTAACCACAAAATTGCGCGCGGGTGTTATTTGGGCAAATACCTATAACAAATTTGACCCCACTTCGCCTTTTGGTGGTTACAAGGAAAGTGGTTTTGGCAGAGAAGGCGGATTGCATGGATTAATGCCGTATCTGAAGTTTTAAAAATCGCCACAGAGACACAAAGAACACTGAGAAAAATTCAGAATCCATCAACTAAAATAAATAATACCTCTGTGTCCTCTGTGACTCTGTGGTGAAAAAGAAAAAGAAATGGAAAGAATAGAAGTTTTAAAAACATACAAAATATTTATCGGGGGGCAATTTCCACGTACCGAAAGCGGGCGTTATTATCCTTTAAAATTAAAGAACAACATGACTGTGAACGTTAGTTTATCTTCCAGGAAAGATTTCAGGAACGCTGTAGTGGCGGCCCGTGGCGCCTTTAGCGGATGGAGTGCAAGAGCGGCATTTAACCGCGGACAAATTTTATACCGCATTGCCGAAATGCTGGAAGGACGTAAAGAACAGTTTTTGGAAGAATTAAAACAGCTGGGCTATACGGCAGCAGCAGCTAAAAAAGAAGTGGAACAAAGCATCGACCGGCTGGTATACTATGCCGGTTGGTGCGATAAATATCAGCAATTGTTCAGCGCCGTAAACCCGGTGGCAAGCTCTCACTTTAATTTTTCGGTGCCTGAGCCAATGGGTGTAGTGGCTATCATGGCCGATGAATCAACCGCATTATTAGGTTTGGTTTCTGTAGTAGCGCCCTGCATTGCCGGTGGCAATACCTGCATTGTACTGGCGTCCGAAAGCAAGCCAACCTGCTCCATTACCTTTGCCGAAGTGGTTGCTACCAGCGATGTACCTGGAGGCGTTGTAAATATTGTAACCGGCAACCGTAAAGAACTGCACGCGCATTTCTCGTCGCACATGGATGTGAACGCTATCATTAATTGCAATACCGAAAAAGACTTTAATAAAACCATTGGCGAAAATGCCTCGCTCAACGTAAAGCGTGTATTTACCTGGAACCGGAACTGGGCCGATGAAAAAGAACAGGGCCCTTACTACATCACCGATTTGCAGGAACTGAAAACTACCTGGCACCCGATAGAAAATATAGGCATATCCGGTATTAAGTATTAAATCTATTTATCTGACAATGCCACACACAATAGCGCGGCTTTTTATGTACTTTGATTAACAAATAGCCCCGGGTAATTTGACCGGAGCTCCCTGGTAAATTCGTCCATCACATTATTTTTCGATAAAGCCCGCAAGGTTAAATGATAGGACTTGCCTTCTGATTCAAACGTTAAAATGGTTGAGTTTCTGAGGGCGATGACAACAGAGTATCCTCCCAAAACCATTGGAAAGAAAGGCACCAGCAAACGTTCGATGTAGATTTTATAGGTGCCTGGGTCATTATAGATTCCATAAATCTGATACATATCGTACAAGGCAAAAGCCAAAAGGGCAAAGCCAAGACTCAAAACAAACAGCCAGTTCTTCAGATCCTTTCCTTCTTTTATTTCCATGTGAGTAATGGTCAGAAAACTGATGGTTTTGTAATTATAGTTATTTCTCAGCAAATGAACTCCTTCGTTGCTTAGTCCAAATTCGCTGGTTTGATGGCTGTATGATTTTTGTGCGTTTGTCATCGTCTTCCGGCCCTAATTTAACGAAATGTTTGGCTATTTACTATTGTCTTTATAAGCGTAAACCTTATCTTTATGCTCCCAAAATTAAAGGAACCCATGGAATACAATTTTAAAGAGATCGAAAATAACTGGCAGGCATATTGGGCAAAGCATAAAACCTTTGCGGCAAAAGACGGCGGAGATAAACCACACTATTATGTACTGGATATGTTCCCTTATCCATCGGGCGCGGGCCTGCACGTAGGCCATCCTTTGGGTTATATTGCTTCTGATATTGTGGCACGTTACAAACGCCATAAGGGCTTTAATGTTCTGCACCCCATGGGTTACGATAGCTTTGGCTTACCGGCCGAACAATACGCCATACAAACCGGACAGCACCCAAAAATAACCACCGAACAAAACATTAACCGCTACCGTGAGCAGCTCGATAAAATTGGCTTTTCGTTTGACTGGGACCGCGAAGTAAGAACCTCTGATCCGGAGTATTATAAATGGACGCAATGGATCTTCATACAGATTTTTAATTCATGGTACAACAAAACAAGCGACAAGGCCGAGAACATCTCAACCCTTATTGCTGAATTTGAAGCCAACGGAAATAAAAAAGTAAATGCCTGCTGCGATGAAGATGTGAAAATTTTTACCGCTGCCGAATGGAAAAGCTTTTCGGAAAAAGAACAATCTGATACCTTAATGGCTTACCGCATTGCTTACCTGGGCGAAGCTTACGTGAACTGGTGCCCGGCTTTGGGAACGGTATTGGCTAACGATGAAATTAAAGACGGTGTGAGTGAACGGGGCGGACATCCGGTAGAGCGTAAATTGATGAAACAATGGAGCATGCGTATCAGTGCCTATGCACAACGCTTGCTGGATGGATTGGATGAGTTGGACTGGACAGAGAGCTTAAAAGAAGCACAACGCAACTGGATTGGCCGTTCAGAAGGAACGAGTTTAAAGTTTACCATTAAAGATTCAAAAAATACCATCGAAGTATTTACCACGCGTCCCGATACGGTGTTTGGTGTCTCCTTTGTAACCCTAGCACCGGAGCATGAACTGGTGGAAAGCTTAACCACACCTGATAACAAAGCAGCTGTTGAAGCCTACGTCACACAGGCTAAGAACCGTAGCGAGCGTGAGCGCCAGGCCGATGTAACCAAAATTACCGGCGTGTTCACCGGCTCTTATGTAGAACATCCGTTTACCGGGAAACAGGTTCCCATCTGGATCGGTGATTATGTATTGGCGGGTTATGGCACAGGTGCCGTAATGGCCGTGCCGGCACACGATAGCAGGGACTACAGCTTTGCCAAACATTTTGGTTTACCGATCCTTGAGGTTGTAAAAGGTGGCGACCTTGAAAAAGAATCATACGATGCCAAAGAAGGCATCCTCATCAATTCCGATTTCCTGAACGGCTTACAGGTGAAAGATGCCATGAAACTCGCCATTATTGAAATTGAACTGAAGAAATTAGGAAAAGGAAAAGTGAACTTCCGTTTGCGCGACGCCGTGTTTGGTCGTCAGCGTTACTGGGGCGAGCCAATCCCGGTGTATTACAAAAATGATATTCCCTACGCTTTAAACGAGAACGAATTGCCTTTGGTATTACCGGAGGTGGATAAATACTTACCTACCGAAGACGGTGAACCGCCATTGGCGCGTGCTTCCTCATCCTGGAAATACAAAGGTGAATATGATTACGAGCACAGCACCATGCCGGGCTGGGCAGGCAGCTCCTGGTATTTCCTGCGTTACATGGACGCGCATAATGGTTCGGCGTTTGCCGATAAAACATTAATGGATTACTGGAAACAGGTTGACCTGTACATTGGCGGCAGTGAGCATGCTACCGGGCATTTATTGTACGTCCGTTTCTGGACCAAATTCCTGAAAGACCTTGGCTACATTGCTGTGGATGAACCGGCCAAGACGCTGATTAATCAAGGGATGATACAGGGAAGGAGTAATTTTGTATACCGGGTGAACGGAACAAATAAATTCGTTTCGGCTGGACTAAAAAAAGATTATGATACCAGTGCGTTGAACGTTGATATTAATATTGTCAATAATGATGTATTGGATATTGAAGCATTTAAAAAGTGGAGAGAGGATTTTAAAAATGCTGAATTTATTTTAGAAGATGGGAAATATATCTGCGGAGTAGAAATCGAGAAAATGTCTAAATCAAAATTCAACGTTCAAACTCCTGACGACATTGCCGAAAAATTTGGTGCCGATACTTTACGCCTATACGAAATGTTCCTTGGTCCTTTAGAGCAAAGTAAACCCTGGAATACCAATGGGATTACCGGCGTGCATGGTTTCCTTAAAAAATTGTGGAAGTTGTTTTACGGTTCGGGATCGCTCAGCGTGACAAATGATGAACCAAGCAAAGGCGAATTAAAAACCCTGCACAAAACCATTAAAAAAATTACCGAAGACATTGAGCGCTTCTCTTTCAATACATCGGTGAGTAATTTTATGATCTGTGTGAATGAATTAACAGATGCCAAATGTAATAAACGTGCTATTCTTGAACCTTTATTAATTTGCCTGTCGCCATACGCGCCGCACATTACCGAAGAGCTTTGGAAACAGCTGGGTCATAACGAAAGCATTTCTACCGAGCCGTTCCCTGATGTTAATGAAGCTTACCTGGTTGACGACAGTGTAAATTATCCTGTGTCGTTCAATGGTAAAGTAAAATTTACCCTGGAACTGGCCGCTACCTTAAGCCCTGCTGAAGTAGAAGCTTTGGTGAGGGCCAATGAAAACACGATCAAGTTTTTAGATGGAAAAGAACCTAAAAAAGTGATCGTGGTTCATAAGAAGATCGTGAACATGGTGGTTTAATAACTAATGCATCTCATATTTTATTGTATCTGATGCAAATGCAGGCTGTGCACAAGGAAAAATAACCGGCAGCAATCTTGTCCGTGTGTCTTCACGTTTTTGAACCAGTTTTTGCCTGGCTGCTTCTTTTGTTTCAAATAGCTGGTAATTAATTTCTCTGGCAAAATCAGTATCGGGGTTCAGTCCAAAATTGCCATTGAGTTTTTTATCCAGTTCATCTTCTTTTATGGAAGCCAGCTCTATCGTATACGGTTGCGCTTTTGCATTTTCAATGACATGGTAATAGGCCTGGTTGCCTTTAAAACCAACAGTTACTACCGAATACTTAATGAGTTCATTCAGCTTTTCTGAAAACACATTGCCATTGCTGTTCATTAATTGAAAACTGCTGAGCTTGTCGGGGATCATGTAAGACATAACTTTGTCGTAATCTTTAAAATTAGAAACCGACACAGAGATGGGCTCGTATTTTATCACCGCTTTCTTTCCTGATTTAGGATCGGTATAATCCAACGTACTCCTATTAATAGTTGATTCACTCACATATTTATCCACATTGTTCCAGCCGGTTTGTGTAATGGGTGCCGATAAATAATTAGTTGCCGGAGCTGAGCTTGGCAATCCGAGTTGCCTGTAGGCTTCTTTCATGTTCAGGTTTAACTCTTCATAAAATACGGTCGAGGTTCTCAAGGACTCATTATTCAGGTGTTTAAAATATTCCTCCGCCGCGACCTGTGATTTTTTATTTTCATCTTCATACATTTTTGTCAGGGCATCATTTACTGCTTTTCCATACACTCTTCTTTTTTCATCAAAATACTTTTGCAGCTTTTGGCTTTGCCTGTCACTTATTTCAACACAACCATCTTTGCGTGAATAAAATTCAAGAAACTTGTTCTTTAGTTCTCCACTTGCACGAACAGCCGCCAGGCTGTCTATCTCATATAAATTCTGATCCAGGTTTTGGATATACAAATTTAAAATTCCCGCATCGCAGGTTTTAAAAATGACCTTTAAACGTTCTTCGAATTCTTTAGTAGCCAGAATGGTGTGATTAAATTGCTTAGCCCAAATAGCTCTGATCCTGGCAGGATTGATCTCTGTGCAACCTTCACTGCCATCATTCGCATCATCTACTTCCCATCCTTCTTTCTTTTGTATATACTTTATCAGGCTATTCACATCGCTTTCGGTCAATTGGCCCTCGAAAACAGTCATGGCTGCTTTTCCATTTTCCTTATAAATTTTAGTAGCATAAGGATCGCCTTCTTTTATCATCCTTTCATTATTCAGGATATACCGTTTCAACCAATCGCCACCAGGAACACGTTTTAATACTCCTGCCAGCCCTGGTCCGGTTAATTTTTGGTCCGTCATGGTATGGCATACCGCGCAATTTTGCTTAAACAATTTTTCTCCCGGGCTCAATGCCAAACTTTGCCTTCCTCCTCCATGACTTGTAGCAACCTCATCAAATGAGTATTCGCCTCCTTCCGATTCGCCACCAAACACCGGTGGCGCAGCCGGAGCATTAAACTGGCAATAGCCACTGAAGGAATAATAAATACTATCCGTCAGCTTTTTGTTTTTGACGTCAAAGCCCATTCCCTTTAAAGAATCCAGAAAATGCTCAGGATAAAAATCAAGCCCTGTAATATCAACCGTTGTCAGCTTTTTTCGCATGGCTTTCGGGTCAACCCAGTTAATGCTGCCATCGACTTTACGCTCGCCCTTAAACAACATCATGTCTTTCTTGTTATTGTTTACCGGCACATTTACATTCAATGGCTTGCTTTGGTTGATCGCCAGGTTCTCTTCTCCATCCCTTGCATTAATGTAAAACATACCGCCTGTTTCCAGCAGCTTACCATTGCTCATGGTATTTAAACCGGCTTTCATAATGTCAAGAGGCGTCATGGCTTCCTTTACTTCAAGGTCAATAATTCCTTCGGGACTACTGCCAAACTTGTTTACAAATGATCCGGCGGGAACAGAAATTACAATGCCTTTTTGTGTCTCAATAATGGTATCTCTTAACGGATTGAGCTTAAATACCTGGGCCTCCAATGCTTTATCTGCTTCCGACCAATTGGTGGTTCCCTGCTCGTTTAGTTCATACAGGATATTATTGCCTGGTTTACTAACTGCATTCTTTACCAATAAAACAGCGCCTACAACCGTAATAGCAATAGCTAAACCAATGGCCACTTTTTTAATAAGCTGTTTTGTTTTTACTGTTTTAAAGGACGAAGAAACCTGGTTCTTCAGGCCCATGCGTTTTATGCCTTCTATAACCTGCAGTTGCTGCTCATATTCTTTTTTCAATTCAGCATTGTTTGCCAGTTCTTTTTCGAACGTAGCTTTATCGCTTGCTGATAATTCGTTGTGGATGTATTTGGCGATGATATCTGTAAATGTTTTCATGATAATACGTTTTAAAGTGATGATTGTTTTAAGTTTTCTTTGGCTTTTTCAAGGCAGCGGTATTTCTGGTTCTTTGCTCCTTTTTCGGAAGCAAAGTCAAGCTTAGCAGCAATGTCTTTCATGCTGAGTTGTTTAAAATAAAACAGCTCCAGCAATTCCTTACATTTTTGGCCAAGCTTCATCACAGCCTCCTGCGCTTGTTTGGCAGGCTTGTCATCATTTACATCTTCATGAATGGAATTTGTTACAGCATCCTCCGTCAGTGGTATGGTATCATTCTTTATTTTTTTATTGCTCTTTTTTAATTCATCGAGCCACAACAATTTGCACACGCTGTATAAATAGGTGTTAATGCTGCAGCTCAATACAAAACCGGGCTTGTTTAACTTGTTGCAAAAGATCACCAGCCCTTCCTGGAAAATATCTTCCGCTTCCTGTCGTGTGCCATTATTTTGCATCACGAATTTCTTTACCACCGGTAAGTAAGCATACAGGCTTTTCATGGCCGGGCTATACTTATTTTCCCTGATCAAATTCACTATGTCCTGATCTGTCATATGTATGATTTATACATTAATGGTAAAAACCCAAAAAGGTCATCACGAAACTACAACAAAAATTGCAGCTAAGTCGTAATGTGTTAAACAATAAGGTGTTAGAGATTAAGAAAACAGGTCCTGATAAGCTCCTTCGTGTTGCAACAGCCATTGTTTTCGCTCAAGGTTTCCCGAGTAGCCAACCAGTGAGCCGTCGCTGCCAATAATGCGGTGGCAGGGAACAATAATGCTGACAGGGTTTTTACCATTGGCCGAAGCCGCTGCACGAATGCATTTTTCATCGCCCAGTTGTTTGGCCAGCTCTAAATAATTAATGGTTTTGCCAAAAGCCGTTTTGGTCAACTGGCTCCATACCCGTTTTTGAAATTCTGTTCCTTGTAATGCCAACGGTAAATCAAATTCTTTAAGGCTTTTATTGAAATAGGCATTCAACTGCTTTTCCGTTTCGGTTAATACAGGGTGTTCTCCTTCTGCCTGTTTGTTCAGCTCCTTTTTATGTGTGCTGACAAATAATACAGAAACCAGGCCTTCATTGCCCGCACATAGTTCCAATTCGTCAATTGGTGTATGGATGTATTTGTAAAAAAGCATTGTTGTATTGTGTGTACAAAGATAGTTAAAACAAGCCGTTCCATCATCACCAAAACCAAATGCTGTTTTTTTGCTATATTTGGTATAAAATTAAACTTCATGAAACAACTTTTATTTTTGCTGACTTTATTCATGTCATTGAATTCATTTTCCCAAAAAACAACCAACCTATTTAAGCCATTCAATTTGTCCAATTCGTCTTCGCTTAATAAAACGGCTAATGTTTTAAACTTAAAAGATAGCTCACACTATAGCCATTGGTACAACAATGCCTGGTTTTTTTCAAACAAAGAAATGTATGGTTACAATGCTGCTGAAGAGGAACATAAGGATGTGCTGTTGTATATAAGTTTTGGCGGTTCTGTTTGGGATACGGTTCATCGCAGTATAAACTATGTATACAATGGTAATCATGACCTTTTGGAAAAGGTTACGGAAGCCCAAAATGGCAATGGCGACTGGTATAGCGAAGATAAATTAATACAAACCTTTGATGCCAATCATAACGTCTTAACATCCACAACACAAACATCGATAACAGCAGGCTGGGAAAATGTCAATAGACAAATTTGTACTTACGATGCGAATAATAATGTGTTAACGTATTTATACCAAAGCTGGGGCTCTCCTTTCTGGGAAAATTCATACAGTATTACCGCTACTTACAATGCAAATAATGAATACACCAGTAATGAGGCAAAGACCTGGAATACGTCTTCGAATTCCTGGGTAAATTATTCGAGATTAACCAACATGGTGTATTCCGGAGGCGATCTTACAAGTTTTTATACTGAAATATGGAATGGTTCTTCTTTAACCTATCAACCGGCTTCGCATACAACAATGACCTATGATGGTAACCATCACATGCTTACCCAGTTAAGCGAAGAGTGGATTGACTTTACACATAGCTGGGAAAATGACTATAATAATGTTTATACCTATGATGCAAATGGTAATGAAACCAGTTTGACCACTCAAACGTGGACGATGAGTGCCTGGGTTAATGCGCAGAAGGAAGAACATTATTATCCTACCTCTGCTGGATTAACTGAGCTTGCAGGAAAAACAGAAGCCATACAGCTTTACCCAAACCCGGCTACCGGTAATATAGACATAACGCATACTACTGCATTTAATAGCGTTTGCGTTACCGATATAAAAGGAAATGTTGTATTAACGGAAAACACCAAACCAACAAATCGTTTAATTGTAGATGTGAGCCATTTAAATGCCGGGGTTTATTTTATATCCATAAAAAACGGTGATTCCACCGCCTTTAAAAAGTTTATTAAAGACTAATTGTTTAGCTATAAAAAAGCCCCATCAAAACTGATCGGGGTTTTTTTATGGTAAGTTTTTAATTAAATCTTTATTCCCATTACCAGCACATCGTCCACCTGCTCGTAGCTGGCCATCCAGTCGTTAAAGGATTTTTCGAGCACGGCACGTTGCTCATCCACCGTTTTAGTAGCTATGCTAACGAATAAATTCTCGAGCTGCTTGTATTTGAATTTCTTTCCTTTCTCGCCGCCAAACTGGTCGGCATAACCATCACTAATCAGGTAAATGCAATCGTTTTTTTGCAGGTTTATCACGTTGTCTTTATAGTTGGCCACTGTTCCCGAAAAGCTTTCGCCGATAGGCTGCTTATCGCCTTTGTAAATGTGTATGGCTCCATCGCGCACCAGGTATATATTGCTATTGGCCCCGGCAAAGGTCATGGTTTGTGCATCGAAATTAAAATCGCACATGGCAATCTCCATTCCATCTTTAATGGTGCCCGTGCTCGATTTGCTTTTAATGGTTTTTGGCAGCTGTGCATTAATGTAATCAAGCGCCTGCCCCGGTGTGGCAATGGCCGAGCGGCCAATGGTTTGGTTCAGCAGGGTATTTCCCACCAGGCTCATAAAAGCACCCGGCACGCCATGTCCCGTACAATCAACCACCGCTACCACACTGCGCTTGCTGTTAGGGTTTAATTTCGATTTTACTTTGCTGGCCCAATAAAAATCGCCACTCACAATATCGCGCGGTTTAAAGAACACAAAATGGTTTGGCAATAAGTCTTTCAGTTCTCCTTCATCAGGAATCACTCCTTGCTGGATCCGGCTGGCATAGGTAATGCTATCGGTAATCTCGTGGTTCTTTTCTTCGATGATGTTTTTCTGATGTATGATCTCATCATTAAACGATTGCAGTTGCGCGTTGGTTTTCTTGCGCTCAATGTTTGTTTTAATGGTAAAGCCTAAAAAGATGACCAACGACAAGCCTCCTAAAACAGCCACCCAGATAATGTATTTCTGTTGTTTTATTTTTTCCTGCGTAATCTGGTCTTTGTGGCTTTGTTCCAGATCCTTTTCATGCTGTTGGGCCTTATACTTATACTCCAGCTCCAGCTCGTTTATTTTTTTTGAGTTCTGGTTGTTGTTTACCGAATCGTTCCAAAAAGTGTAGAGCTTGTAGTATTTAAAGGCCTCTTTGGCATTGCCCATCATTTCATAAGTTTCGCTCAGGCCCTTGTAATTGTAAATATAATCGTCGGCTGACTGGATTTGTTTGGTGATGACCAAAGCGCTATCGTAATAGCGAATGGCTTTATCATACAATTGCATTTCTTTATGCAGATCGGCCAGGGAACCATAAGACACGGCAATCTCGGTTGGAATGCCCATTTTTTTATACTCCGTTAATGCCAGTTGGTTATACTCAAGAGCTTTGCCATATTCCTTTTTGTCCATGGCAATGTTGCCCAAATTGCCTACAGCCGCCAGGTACATGCGCTGGTCGTTTGTTTTTTTCGACAGCTCTTTACATAATTGGTAATAATAATAAGAGCTATCCTGGAACTTCAGGTCATAGTACACATTTCCTAAAATAAGGTAGCAGGCATTCACCGTGGTGTTCGCATTCTTGTCCTTATCCAATGCTTTTAAGGCCATTAAGGCATATTTTTTTGCCAGCTGCGAATCTTCTTCCTTGTAAATAGAACCAAGACTGATGTAGAGTTCCGAGAGCTTGTTGTTCTTTTTATGTTGCTTGGCCAGTTCAATGGCCTGCAGCGAAAGCTCAATGGCCTTTTTACGGTCGCCTATAAAATCATAGCTCCTTGCTATTGAGGTAAGCACTTCCAGCTGGCTGCTTACATTTTTACTTTTCTTTACTTCGGGCAGGCATTTAAGGCCTGCCTGTATGCAGGAATCAAACTGACCCTGCAGGTTATAATTCATCACAATAAGGCTTTGCCCTTCGGCCCAAAGCATTTTATTGTTCTCTAACAGTGGGAGTGCCTGTCGTGCCAAGGCACTACTTTTATCCGCTTTATCCTGTTTTCGGTACAACAGCGCTTTTGATAAAAGGACAATGCCTTTCTGGTAATCCTTTTTTGCGCCTGTCATCGGCAGTTGTTCAATGATCTCAATAATTTGCGCGGCTTTGGTATCTTCCATATTATTGGTTAAAGCCGATATAAGAGCGGGGGCGCCATCCAGCATTTGGTCGGCATTGGTAAGCTTTAAAAAATTAAAATAGGAGCTATCAAGGCCCTGCTTGTCCTGGGAAAAGAAGTTCATCGTGTATAAAACACAAAACAGCCCTAACAACTGTGGTTTATAGCGTGAAAAAAACTTCATTTCGTAAAAGTAATAAAATCCATTTCATCTTATTTAGAATTGTTTTAAATATTGTGCTATGACAATTCTATGACATACAAAAACCCTGTTATCACGTACTTTGTAAAAGATATATGACCTCGGTTAAACTCATTTCCATTACCCATAAATTAGCTCCTCTTGAGTTAATTGGAAAGTTACATTTGGATGAAAATCATCAGCAAAATTACCTGGCTGCCCTTAAATTAAAAATGGATCTGAAGGAGCTGATGTTTTTAAGCACCTGTAACCGTGTAGAGTTTATCATTAATACCGACCAGGAAGTAAGTCCTGATTTTTTGACCGTTTTATTCACCGGCATCAACTCCCAGCTATCAGGGCAGGAAACAGGAGACCTGATTGCTAAAACAGTGTTGTATGAAGGAACAGAAGCCCTGACCCACTTGTTTGAAGTATGCGCTTCCCTGGATTCACTGGTAGTTGGCGAACGCGAGATCATTACCCAGGTGCGCAAGGCCTATGAGTTTTGCAATGCCATGGGCATTACCGGCGATACCATTCGCATGGCTATCAAACAGGCTATAGAAACCGCCAAGCTGGTGTATACCGATACCAATATTGCCAAAAACCCTGTATCCATTGTATCGCTGGCTTATCGCCAGTTAAGGAACCTGGGTATTAAAAATAATGCCCGCATTGTGTTTGTAGGTGCCGGCGAAACCAACGCCAATATGGCCAAGTACCTTAAAAAACATGAGTATGCCAATTTTACGGTATTTAACCGTAGCCTTGCCAATGCCCAAAAACTGGCGCTTGAACTAAACGGCAGGGCCCGCGAACTGGCTCACATTACTGATTTTAATGAGGGCTTTGATGTATTGATAAGCTGCACCGCATCGCAGGAGCCGGTAATTACCAATGAAATTTACAGGGTTTTAAAGGGGAACGATTCTTCCAAAAAGGTAATCATTGACCTGGCCTTGCCAGCAGATGTGGATAAAAGTGTGGTAGAGCAAAACGACGCGTTTTACATTGACATTGAATCGTTGAAAAAACAGGCTGCCGAAAACCTGCTCAAACGCGAAGGGGAAATTGAAGCCTGCAAAACAATTATTAATACTAAAGTAGAGGAGTTTAAACTCCTGTTCCAGGAACGTAAAATAGAACTGGCCTTTGGCGAAGTGCCAAAGCAGATAAAATGCATTAAGGAAACCGCTATTAACGAAGTATTTGCCAAAGAGCTTGGCAGCATGGATACCAGCAGCAAAGAGGTGCTGGAAAAGGTGCTGAATTACATGGAAAAAAAATACAACGCTTTAACCATTAAAACAGCTAAAAAAGTTTTCATGGAAGAGGATCTGTAACCTGTTCAATCAGTTTTTCACAAACTTGGAATTATACAGAACGCGTTTGTTTTTACTCACTTCAATAAAGTAAATGCCGTTCTCAAGCCCCTCCACATCAATGGTATTCTTATCCTGCTCCAACTGTTCCTCAAGAACCAACTGGCCCAGTGTATTGACTATTATCACTTCCATTCCTGAAACGTCTTCCCGCTGATCCACAAGTTGGATATGCAGATCTTGACTAGCCGGATTTGGATAAATCCTGACCTCAGAATTAAGTTCCATAAATTCCCTTGTTCCGGTTGGAAACGGCAGCTTAATAACCGCGTTGCAATACGCATCATTCATATGGTTGTTATCCCCATCGTGATTTGGGCCCGATGTCCATACACAGGTTTGCGACAAAGACACACTGTCATTAACGGTTTGTTGGTTAGGATATACAACAAACACATCGTTAAAGATTGAAGTATTGATGTACGCATATTGGCCCGGAGGAATGGCGATGTTCCCT
Organism: Bacteroidota bacterium; assembly: GCA_048498515.1. Lineage (GTDB taxonomy): Bacteria > Bacteroidota > Bacteroidia > B-17B0 > Aurantibacillaceae > UBA4416. Next base: position 128,271 of record JBEHXV010000004.1, read on the forward strand.
GCCTGGAAATGGTTCAGGTAATAGCCACAAACGTAGGATTGGTAATACTGTGGTCTTTGGTTAATATACACACTTTTCAAGGTGTCGGTTCCATTGTTTCGCACTTTTACCCTTAAGCTATAATGTACATTCACATACTGTGGCATTGGGCCGGGCGTAAAGGGATCGAGGTTACCCGATAAAACATACGCGTCTTCCACATAAGCGTCGTTTTTTAAAGTAAGCTGGCCATTGAGCGTTGTATAAGCCATTAACACATTAGGATACCTGGTAGGCGTGTTTGCCTCTTCATTGGCCAGTAAGACCAAACCGTTGTTATCGACTTTGATCTTTCGAAAGGTTATTAAACTTTGCGAATTCGAATACAGATACACCTGGTTAAGGTTCTCATCAAACTTTAATACCGATAGTGTGTTTTCGGTAGAGGCATAGATGGTGTCGCCTTTCAAATCAAAATCATTTATTTTATGAGTTCCCTGGTTTAATTTACTGTTGGAAACAACATTGAATAGCGTATCGAATTTTATCACGTAACTTGAATCCGTCAAGCCATAATAAAACTTATCAGGCGCTTTCATGATTTTATTAAGGGCAAATGGAAAAGGTATTTTTGAAATACGGGTCCCGTTATTAAGATCGTATGTATTCATATAATTAACGGTGGTAGTACCTGTTACCAGCGAATGGTTCACATATCCCACGTGATGGGCCGAATCGGTGTAACTGCAATTTGGCAAGCCTAAAGAGTCTTCGAGCTGAATGCTGTACCCGGAACCGTTCACAAGACCAACTGTATTATTGGCAAGAACAAGTTTTTCGCCGGTAGAAAGTTCAAAAAAGTTTACCCTGTTGCTTCCGTAAAATGTATAAATATCGTTTACAGCCTGGTTTAAAAGATTGCCGTTTGTGTCCAGTTCTGCATAAAACGACTTAACACCAAAAACATCGCACTGTGGTAAAAACATACCGGATACGCCAATAGTACCGTTGCTTAATTTTTTTATATCGGTTACCTCCACATATTCCTGCAGGTTAAACGTATAGCTGAATTTTAGGGTGTTGTTAAAACAATACAGAGTGGCAGGCGCAAACAAGGCAATGCTTTCGGTTGCAGTGTAAAACGTCAGGTTCCCATCAACAAAAATTTTTGTCGGGTTGTCCATTTCTCTGTGCGAGGCATAATTGCTCTGCGAGAACAGGCTTAGGGAAAAAAGATATAGAATAGCAGCAAGTAGAAGTTTATTCATGCAGTAACGGTTATTGTTAATCTCTAAATTAATAAGAAAAACAAAGATTTCAAAACTATGCTCTTTTTTCGCTCTCTGCCTGTGGTAAATACCTAAAAATAACTTATCTTGTAGCCTCTAATTTTTATTACACGGCTTATGATCATCATTGGTACACGCGGCAGCGAACTGGCTTTATGGCAGGCTAATTACACAAAAGACCTGTTAGAAAAACAGGGACATGAAGTTGAGATAAAGATCATTGAAACCAAGGGCGATACCTCGCAACAATGGAATACAAGTTTTGATAAACTGGAAGGTAAAGGGTTTTTTACCAAAGAACTGGAAGAGGCTTTACTGGCAAAAACCATTGATGTAGCGGTGCACTCGCATAAAGACCTGCCTACCGAAAACCCGGACGGCCTTATGATTGCCGGTGTTTCGGCGCGCGAAAATCCGGCCGATTGGCTTATTATGCGCGATGAATGCCAGGACGACAAGCAAAAATTCAATTTAAAAAAAGAAGCAAAAGTTGGCACTTCTTCGGCCAGGCGAAAATCGCAGTTAGCTGCTTTCAGGCCCGATGTGGAGATTGCCGATTTGCGCGGCAATGTGCCAACCCGTGTTAATAAACTGCGCGAAGGCCAGTACGACGCCATTATCCTGGCGGCTGCCGGATTAGAACGTTTGGACCTTGACCTTTCGGAATTTACGGTGGAACAACTCGAAACCAGTGAATTTGTTCCCGCACCGGCACAGGGTGTACTGGCATGGCAAATTCGTGAGGATGATTATAAACTTTCCGATGTATTTGATGCCGTGTGTGATTACGATGTGATGATTAACATTAACATTGAGCGTCGTGTGTTAAATTTACTCGATGGCGGTTGCCAATTACCTTTAGGTGTTTACTGCGACACCGAAATGAACGACCAGGACCGTAAACTGTTTAAAGTATGGGTTTCCTGTGCCGATGCCTGGGATAAGCAACCCAAGCAGTTGTATTACGAAACCACCAACACCGAAGATCTTCCTGAAAAAATCGTTGAGCACCTGCAACGCATCAGTGCCAAATCGGTTTTTATTTCGCGCGACGCAAACGAAAGTAATACTCTTACCAGGTGGCTTAGTAATTTAGGTTTTACGGTAGAAAACAAAAGCCTGATAGACCTGAAAAAACTAACCATTAAGGAATTACCAAAAAGCGACTGGCTCTTCTTTAGCAGCAAACATGCCGTGGAATTTTTCTTCATGCAAAAGCCTGATATTGGTACTACCAAAATTGGCTGCATTGGCAAATCAACCTCACAGGCTATTCGCGAACTGGGTTTACGTGCCGATTTTATAGGCCAAAGCACCGATACCAAATTGGTGGGCAAGCAATTTTCGGCGCGCGTTGGTTTGGGTAAAGTGGTGTTTCCGGTGGCCAGGGAAAGCATGCGCACCATACAATGGCAGTTTCCTAAACAACAAAACTGTATTGACCTGCCGGTGTATGCCGCTTTAAAAGTGCCGCATGTAGTGCCGGAAACAACCGATGTGTTGGTGTTTACAAGCCCAAGCAACGCAGAGTCGTATTTGGAGAAGAACAAAATACACCCGCACCAAAAAGTAATTGCCATGGGTGAGGCAACCGAAAATTCATTATTAAAAGCAAAAGTAGCCGAGAGCCAGATCCATAAACCACATTCATTTGATGATATGGGCCTATTCAGGGCTATCATGTTTGCCTTATAACCTTAACACAGAGTGCCGGCGTTTAGAGTAATACGGAGAAATGGCTGGTATCTGTTTTGATGAATACATTAAATAAACAACTCAGTGAACTCTAATCCTTCATTTCTCTGTGTTAAAAAAAGAAAAGAAACATGATACCTTATCAAAATCCATCCATAGAGATTGGCGGCCTGCAGATAGATGAGCCTATCACCACCCTTACCGATTTTTTATTTGTTGGCGTTTGTGTATTTGCATTCTTTAAAACAAAACAGTTCTCTGCCTATAAAGGTGTAAACCTTTACCGCTGGTTCTTTTTGCTCACAGGCTTTTCATCTTTCGTGGCCGCTATCATTGGGCACGCGTTTTTGTACCACTTTGGCCTTGATGCAAAAATTTATGGCTGGGTAACCGGTATCATCAGCGTATCCTTTGCACAGTTTGCGGCGCTGCATCACACCCGTTCAAGCATCAGCCCACAAACATTTAAGATCCTGCAGCTTGTCAATTACCTGGAGATCACCTTCGTGACGGTGCTGCTGTTCAAGGTCTGGTCGTTTGCAGTTGTCGAAATCCATACGGCTTATTCATTGGTATTAAACGTTGTTATTTTAGAAAGCATTCATTACAAAAAAACCGGCTCGCTGCTCAGTAAGAACATGCTTATTGGAGTTGGCATAGCGGTACTGGCAGTGATGTGTCACATCTTTAAGCTGGCCATTTCCAAATGGTTCAATCATCTGGATTTAAGTCATATCTTTATGGCTGCCAGTATGTATATGATGTATAAAGGAGTGGCGAGCTTTAAGGCAGAAGAAACGAACTAATTATTTCCCGCTTATTACGCAGGTTTTTGTGTCATCTGCGAAATCTGCGAACAAAAAACAAAAATTATGATTACACACCGCCCACGCAGAAACCGCAAATCGGCCGCCATACGCAACATGGTGCAGGAAAACCATGTATCGGTCAACGATTTTATTTACCCCTTGTTTTTAATTGAAGGAAAGAACACAAAAAGTGAAGTAAAATCAATGCCCGGCATTTTCCGCTGGAGCCCCGATCTTTTGCTAAAAGAAATTGAAAGCTGCATGAAGCTGGGCATTATGGCTTTTGATATTTTTCCGAGCATTAATGATAAACTGAAAGATAAAACAGCCACCGAAAGCCTTAACAAAAACGGCGTGTACTTAAAAACACTGGCACTTGTTAAAAAGAAATTTCCCGAAGCCTGCATCATGACCGATGTAGCCATGGATCCATACAGCAGCGATGGACACGATGGCCTGGTAGAGAATGGGAAAATAGTGAATGACAAAACGCTCGACATTTTAGCCAAAATGGCCGTAGCGCAGGCCGATTGCGGCATCGATATCATTGGCCCGAGCGATATGATGGACGGGCGCGTTGGCTTTATTCGTGAGGCATTGGACGACGCCGGGCATGAAGAGGTTTCCATTATGAGCTATACGGCAAAATATGCCAGTGGTTTTTACAACCCTTTCAGAGACGCCCTGGACAGTGCACCTAAGTTTGGCGATAAGAAAACTTACCAGATGAACCCGGCCAACAGCCGCGAAGCCCTGATAGAAGCGCAACTGGATACAGAAGAAGGTGCCGATTTTTTAATGGTGAAGCCTGCTTTGTCATACCTGGATGTGATAAAGGACCTCAGCACGCATTTCGATTTGCCTATTGCCGCTTATAACGTGAGCGGAGAATACTCCATGGTAAAAGCAGCAGCAGCCAAAGGCTGGGTGGATGGTGAGCGCGTGCGCGATGAGATCTTACTGAGCATGAAACGCGCCGGCGCGTCGGTCATCCTGACCTACTTTGCCAAAGAGTGGGCCCAGAAGAATAAGTAAATCTTAAAATTATTGTTAAAAAAACCTTGCCTCGTTTTTTATATTTAAATTAATCGTAATTTTACGATATAATGGGAACTACTAAGTCAGAAGAATTTACAATTAAAGACAATAAAATTGCCAGGTATGCTAAAGCATTGGCCCACCCGGCACGTGTTGCCATTATACAACTGTTAATTAAAAAGCAAGCCTGCATTTGTGGTGATATTGTGGATGAGTTGCCTCTCTCTCAAAGTACCGTTTCACAGCATCTAAAGGAGTTAAAAGATGCTGGCCTTATTAAAGGGGAAATTGACGGTGTGAAAATCTGCTATTGTATTGATGAAAAGGAGTGGGAAGCTGCTAAGTTATATTTCAACTCCCTATTTGTAGCCTATAGCAATAAAAATAAATGCTGCTGATTATCCCGAAATATTAAATTAAAATTTGCTCAAATTAATCGTAAAATAACGATACACAAACAAAAAAGATCATGAAGCTATCAGAAATAAAAAAACACCTTAAAACAGCAAGCGCTGTTAACTTCCAATTACCAAACGGGACATTCGTCCCAGAGCATTTCCATGTAACCGAGGTAGGCATTATTACAAAGAACTTTATTGATTGTGGTGGGAAAGTGCGCGCCGAAAAAATTGCAAACTTTCAGTTATGGAATGCCAATGATACAGAACACCGATTAAAACCAGAGAAATTAAGCAAGATCATAGCACTCTCAGAAGATGTGCTGGGTTTGGAGGACCTTGAAGTGGAAGTGGAATACCAATCCGACACCGTTGGAAAGTATGGTATCGACTATAACGGAAAGACCTTTTTATTAATAGCAAAACAAACCGATTGTTTGGCAAAAGATAATTGCGGTGTTTCGGAGGATAAAAAACAAATAAATTTATCAATGCCGGGTAAAGAAAAGGCAGAAGCATGCTGCTCGCCCGGTAGTAAATGCTGTTAATCATGGGCTTTCTTACAAAATATAAAAAACCGGTTGTAATTACATCCTCAGTTATTGCATTACAATTGATATTCGGATTCGATCCTAAATTCTGTATCATTAACATCATCTGGCTATTTGTATAATGAAAAAAATAGTAGTACTTTGTACAGGAAACAGCTGCCGGAGTCAAATGGCAGAAGGCTACCTGCGGTATTTTGCAAATGGCAAGGCAGAGGTTTACAGCGCCGGCATAGAAACACATGGTGTAAATCCCAGAGCCATACAGATAATGCAGGAAGATGGCATTGATATTTCAACACACACTTCCAATAACATTGATGAATATCGTTCCCTTGATTTCGATATGATAATTACCGTGTGTGATAATGCACATGAGAAGTGCCCTTATTTTCCTTCAAACGCCAAGCGCTTTCATTATAATTTTCCTGATCCTGCAAAAGCTGTTGGTTCTGAAGAGCACATCCGGAAAGCATTTAGTTTGGTGAGGGAGCAAATAAAAATTTATTGCAGGGACTTTGTCACACAAAATTTATAAGATCATGATAAAGCAGCCGCTTTTTCACTTTTAACATTGCTTTTCCTGCAATTGTGCAACAATGGTAAAACTTGCACCGATCAAAATTATTCACCACCCCTGGCCACTAAAACCGGAATTTTTTAATATGGTGAATAAGTTTATATTTGCTATATGAGGCTGAGTTTACTTTTGTTTTTGTGGTTCGTTTCCTGGCAATGTGTCTTCGCCCAACAGCAAGTTCAAATCACCTACAGCAAGCCTTTTGCCATCATCAAATTTTTAGAAACCACCAAAGGCGTTCACTCCACTTCTCAAACATTCAAACACCAGATTGATACGTCTTTAATAAGCAAAGACCAGGCATTCTTAAATTTAATTGCCGACTATAAAGCGCTTAACCTGGATTACAATTACTCAAAAGAGCAGTATCCTCAAAAACGAAAACGCACCACCTCAACCTGGGATTTGTTGTGCATCGCGGCTATTTCGTCAAACACCAACCAAGAGTTCTTTAATAAGATCATTGGCATTTTTCCGAATACGGATTATATGAAATTAAAACGCATTGTGTCGCAAACAGAGGCGTTTTACGACCGGTTCATTTACAGCAGCCGCAAAGGCATAATTGATGACAGGGTACGCGAACTCAGCGGCTTAAGCCCAAAGCTGAATGACCTGTTTGACAAGTTCAAAATATTTTATGGCAGCAGCTGGGATAAGACCATGCCTTTTAATTTAACCATTTATCCTATTTACGGTATGCGCGGACAAACAACCGCCACACCACATGCCAATAGTTTGGAAATGGGTTTTTTAACCCAGGAAGATAATAATTTTGATTTGCTGGCGGTTGGCTCGCACGAAATGTGCCATGTGTTGTTTGAGGAACAGCCTTTGATTTTGCAGCAACAGCTGGACAGCTCATTCACCAATACCACCGATCCTTATGCCAAATACGCGTACCGTTATATAGATGAAGCGCTGGCAACTGCCCTGGGCAACGGTTATGGTTACAATTACCTGGCCGGAGAGCTCGATTCGGGCGAATGGTACAATGACAAGTACATTAACTTATACGCCAAGGCCATTTATCCTTTAGCAACACAGTATGTGAATGATGGAAAGCAAATAGACAAAGCGTTTACCTATAAATGCATTGAGCTGTTCAGGCAAACGTTTCCTAATGCCATTTATGATTTTGATCCTTTGCTCATGAGCTGCGATATTTATTTTGAAGATGACGCTTCAAAACCCCTTGATGATTACAATGCCTTATTGCACAATACATTCAGGATCTATAGCAGCAATCTATCCATCCCGGTACTTGACCCCATTTCGCTCGAAAATATAAAAACCTCGGAGCTGCCACAACTCATTATCCTGCATAAGAACCAGGCGGCGGTGCTAGCGAAAATGAAAACCTTATTTAAAAACCTGGCGCTTCTTCCCGATCAAAAAAATATGCTGGTTAGCTTTTTGGATAAAGACAAGCGCGCCGTGATTATTTTAATTGCCGAAAATGATGCTAAAGTAAAGGAAGGCATTAAGCTCATGAAAACACAAAAGGAAATAGATCCTAAGAAGTTGTTTCTGACATTTTAATTTTACATGTCGTTCTCGACTCTCACGACGCGTCGTGACGAACTGACACCAGGCTGTTTCTTCTATTGCTGTTTTGATTCAACAATTTCTCCGTTTAAGGTTGTAAAGTAAATGGGATTAGTGGCCTTTCGCAGGGCAAGGTAAGCGGCATATACCGGCGAAAAATTTTTGCGCTCGGTAATGGTCTCGTCAAAATTTCCATTAAGCCCTATAAGCAGTTCGGACGCCTCGCGCACCGGGTGCTGCCCACTGGTGGCCCCCGTAACATAATCAACCAGCTTGTTCTTAATGACATATTCATTAAACAGGGGGTTTGATTTGCGTGGAATAAAAATGCGCACGCCACAAATTTCGGCCAGGCTCAAATCAAGTACATCGTCAAATACAAAACAAATCTGGTGAGGTTTCAAATCGTGCAAATTGCACAAGTATTTGGTTGCTTCGAGCTTATTGGCAAACTTTGAGAAGGAATAATGAATGCGTTCACGGTCAACAAAGGTAAACGCGGCTGTGTTTTTTTCGCCCGATATAATGGCGGTAACGGGTAGCTGCTTGTGATTTAAATAGTATGAAAAACGCAACAGGTTAGTGCCCATGCTATCGGCTTCGCTAAAGCTGCTGTCCAGGTTATGATCTTTGCCCGCGTCGGTAAACACGCCATCCCAATCGTATACAAAGGCTTTTACCTGTTTCAGCTTTTCAATGATCTCCGCTTCGGATGTCATGAAACGTCCGCCGTTTTCTGTAAAGAGTTGTGTGATGTGTGACATAGATGGTTCTGTTTTTAGTGTCAGTTCGAGCGGAGTCGAGAACTATTACAACGTCTCGACTCCGCTCGACGTGACAGATTATGTTAAGTCAAAGATATTGTTTTGAAAACAAAAAACCTTGCCTGAATGAGACAAGGTTTTAAATTTAATATAATTTGTAAGTTATGATTATCCTTTCATGTCCTGGATATCAAGCATCCCAACCGGCTTGCCGCCATCGGTTACCACAATGGTGTCTACATTTGTTTTTTTGAATAAAGCGCTTGCATCATTCAATAATACATTTCCATCAATGGTAATTGGCTCGCGGTATTCAAGGTCAGATAAGTTCTTCGATAAAATATCACGTCCTTTTTCGCCAATCAGTTTTCTTAAACCACCATCAGTGAATACACCTTTAATGCTGCCATCGGCTTTGGTAACGGTAATGGCACCAAAACCATATTCTGTCATTTTTACAATGGCATCGGTAACCGAAGTGTTTTCGGCAACTACAGGATTTGTAGACCTGATGGCTTCTTTTACTTTCACCATCATTAAACGCGTATCCTGGATGAATTGGTCGGTACCAAGGGTTGTGAAATTATTTTCGGTTAGCTGCTTAATAATTTTTAATGGAACGGTAATGGTATGAACGCCAATGTTAATGGCATTACGCACATGCTCGGCATTACGTACCGATGAGAACATGATTTTTGTATCATAACCATAAACCTCAACCGCATCTACACATTGTTCTACTAAAGCCAAGGCATCGTGTCCCTGGTCTTGCAAACGGCCAACTAAGGGGCAAACATACGTGGCGCCGGCCTGCATGGCCATATACGCTTGTTGAAGGGTGTATACCAAATGTACGTTTACTAAATAGCCTTTATCACGCAATAACTTACAGGCACGTACACCTTCCAATGAAACCGGAATCTTAAATACAGTTTTCTTTGGGTCTAAGCCCAGGGCCAACTGGCGCTCTGCTTCCGCCAACACTTCCTCAGCGGTGTTCCCTAAGGCTTCAATTTGAAGAATAGGAACTATCTTGCTCAGTTTTACAATTGTTCCGTCAATATCAGTAATGCCTTCCTTTTGCATAAAGGTTGGCGTAGTGGTTAAGCCATTTAAAAAGCCTAATTTAAATCCTTCTTCAATTTCTTTAAGGTTGGCCGAATCTAAGTATAATTCCATGTGTTAGTGTTTAATTAGTAAGTTTCAAATATACAATTTTTATGATTACGAATTCAGTACGAATATACGAATCTGTGTTTAGCACGGGGCACACAAATTCGTATACTCACAAATGATTCGTAATTATAGATTATTCTTCAATAGCGCGTACTCCAGGCAGGCTTCCCTGTTCAATGTATTCCAACAAAGCGCCGCCACCAGTACTTACATAACTTACCTGATTGGCTAAGTTGTATTTATTAATAGCCGCCACACTGTCGCCACCACCAATTAAGGTAAAGGCTCCTTGCCTGGTAGCTTCAGCAATTGCTAAGGCCACTTGTTTGGTACCATTCTCGAAGCTGCTCATTTCAAAAACGCCCATAGGACCGTTCCATAAAATGGTTTTCGAGTTTTTAATCACATCGCTGTAAGTTTTAATGGTTTCGTGGCTGATGTCAAGCCCCATCCAGCCATCAGGAATGATGTTAATGGCGCTTTCCTGCTTGTTGGCGTCGTTGGCAAAATTATCGGCAATTACCGCGTCGGTAGGGATGTAGAGGTTTACGCCTTTGGCTTTGGCTTTGTTCAATAATTCTTTGGCCAATTCCAGTTTATCGTCCTCGCACAACGATTTGCCAATGCTGCCACCCATTGCTTTTACAAAGGTAAAGGCCATGCCCCCGCCAATTAAAATGTTATTGGCCTTGTTCATTAACTGTTCAATAATGAGGATCTTATCGCTCACTTTGGCGCCGCCAACAATGGCCGTGAAAGGCTTTTCGGCACCGTTAATCACTTTATCAATGCTGGCTACTTCGCCGGCCATAACATAACCAAAACATTTTGCCTCTGGCTTAAAGAATTGCGCGATCACAGCTGTTGAGGCATGTGCGCGGTGCGCGGTGCCAAAGGCATCGTTCACATAAACATCGCCATGCTTACTTAGTTTTTCGGCAAATTCGGTATTCCCTTTTTCTTCTTCCTTGTAAAAACGAAGGTTCTCCAGTAATAACACGTGTCCTGGTTTCAGAGCTGTTGATTTTGAATAGGCTTCGGCGCCAATGCAGTTATCGGTAAAATCAACCGGAACGCCAATGAGCTTGCTCACAGCGCTCACAATGTGTTTTAAGGAATATTTATCGGTTGGCCCGTCTTTTGGTCTTCCAAGGTGCGACATTAAAATAACGCTGCCGCCTTTTTCAATAATTTTTTTTATGGTTGGAGCCGCCGCGCGAATACGCGTGTCATCGGTTACTTCAAAAGCTTCATTCAAAGGCACATTAAAATCAACACGAATTAAGGCGCGTTTGCCCGAAAAATCTAAACTGTCTATGGTTTTCATTATTTTTTACCGGATTATTTTGGGTGGTAAAAATAACGTATTTTTTAAAACAGGAATAGCTTTACATCTAAAACCTATAGTTTCATTGGCCTCACCTTACTTTTCACAATAAAGGCATAGGGAAAATCCTCTTTGATCCTGTTCAACAACTCACAAGCTTCCAGCTTGGTTTTAAAGTCGCCCACATTCACCACCCAGTTGGGTTGCTGATAATCTTCATAGCTTGCCACATCGCTGTATTTTTTGGCGAACTTAAGCTGCGCTTCCTTCATTTTTGCCTTATCGGCACTAAAATGGATCTTTACCCGGTAACCGTCGCTTTCGCCTCCGGTGCGCTTATGAAATTCGGCTTTTTTTTCCTGGAGACTTTTTACTTTTAAGAGCGTTTGGGTCTGGTTTTCCTGCGAAAAACCAAAACCGCCATAAAAGGCACAAAGAATTAAAAATAATATCTTTTTCACGTGATAAAAGTAAATAAAATCCACTATAAATCCGTAAATTAGCCCTGTTTTTTAACGAAAATTAAAATGGACAAATTCTCCTATGTTGGCACAAGCGATGTAAACGCTATTGAAAGTTTATTTTTGCAGTACACCCAAGATCCAAATTCAGTTGACGCGTCGTGGCGCGATTTTTTTAAAGGCTTCGAATTTGCTAAAACTTCTTATGATACCGATGGCGGCGCAATTCCTGAAAATGTTACCAAAGAATTTAAGGTAATTGGCTTAATTACCGGCTACCGTCAGCGCGGACACTTATTCACCAAAACAAACCCGGTGCGTCAGCGCCGTCATTATGAGCCAACCCTGGATCTTGAGAATTTTGGCTTATCTGATAAAGACCTTGAAACCGTTTTCCAGGCGGGTAATGAAATTGGCCTTGGCGCCGCTAAATTAAAAGACATTATTGCTCACCTGGAGCAAACCTACTGCCAGAGCATTGGCGTGGAATATTTATACATGCGCGAACCTAAGGTGCTGAAGTGGATGCAGGAGCGCATGGAGAAAAACAAGAATACGCCTTCTTTCTCTAAAGAACAGAAAAAAACCATTCTTAAAAAACTAACACAAGCGGTTGTTTTCGAAAGCTTTTTACATACAAAGTTTGTTGGTCAAAAACGTTTTTCGCTGGAAGGCGGTGAAGCGGTGATCCCGGCTATTAATACACTGATGGAACATGGTGCCAATTTAGGTATCGAAGATTATGTGATTGGAATGGCTCACCGCGGGCGCTTAAACGTGCTCACCAACATCATGAACAAAACCTACAAGGATGTGTTCACCGAATTTGAAGGCAGACCAAGCGAAGATTCGCTGTTTGACGGGGATGTGAAATACCACATGGGTTATTCGAGCGACCAGTTGAGCGACGATGGTAAAAAAGTACACATCAGCTTAACACCAAACCCATCGCATTTAGAGACCTCAGCAGCAGTTGTTCAGGGAATTGTACGTTCAAAAATTGACAGCCGCCATAGCGGCGACAACTCAAAAGCATGCCCTGTTATTTTACATGGCGACGCGGCAGTTGCCGGCCAGGGCCTGGTGTATGAGTTGGTGCAAATGAGCCAGCTGGATGCTTATAAAACAGGAGGCACAGTGCATTTTGTCATCAACAACCAGGTTGGTTTTACCACCAACTTTTTAGATGCCCGTTCATCAACCTACTGTACCGATGTGGCCAAAGTGGTATTATCGCCTGTGTTTCACGTGAACGGTGATGATGTGGAAGCTTTGTGTTTCATTTCTAAATTAGCCATGGAATTCCGCCAGACCTTCCACAAGGATGTGTTTATTGATGTATTATGTTACCGTAAATATGGACATAACGAAGGTGATGAACCTCGTTTTACCCAACCTTTATTATACAAAGCCATTGCCGCTCATGCTAATCCAAAAGACATTTATGTGGAAAAGCTGAAAGCCGAAGGATCGGACCTGGTTGCTGAGGCAAAAGAAATTGAAGCGGCCTTTAAAGCGGAACTGGATACAAACCTTGATGAAGCTAAGAAAACCGAAAAGGCTAAGATCACTTCTTTCCTTGAAGGAAACTGGAAAGGTGTGAAAATGGCCACTGCCGCTGATTTTGATGAGTCGCCTGATACATCGGTAAGTGAAAAAACATTTTTAGACATCGCCAAAAAATCGACAGAATTACCACAGGACAAAAAATTCTTTAATAAGATCCAAAAGTTGTTTGAAGACCGCAAAGCCATGATTGCCAATGATAATTACGATTGGGCTATGGGCGAATTGCTGGCTTATGGAACCTTAATGAAAGAGGGTTTCCCGGTTCGTTTTAGCGGACAGGATGTAGAACGCGGCACCTTTTCGCACCGCCACGCCATTGTGAAACTGGAGGACAGCGAAGAAGAATACACGCCACTGAATAACATTGATGCCAAGGCAAAACTGGAAATTTATAACTCACTGTTAAGCGAATACGGCGTGTTGGGCTTTGAGTACGGTTATGCGTTTGCCGCTCCAAATACACTCACTATTTGGGAAGCGCAGTTTGGCGATTTCTTTAACGGGGCGCAAATTATTGTTGACCAGTATTTAACCTCGGCCGAATACAAATGGCGCCGTATGAACGGCTTGGTGGTATTGTTGCCACACGGTTACGAGGGCCAGGGCCCTGAGCACTCCAGCGCACGCATGGAGCGTTTCTTACAAGCCTGTGCCGAGAACAATATGCAGATTGTGAATGCCACCACACCGGCACAACAGTTCCACGTATTGCGCCGCCAGTTAAAACGCGATTTCCGCAAACCGCTGGTTTGTTTTACGCCTAAAAAATTATTGCGTTACCCAAGCTGCGTCAGCAAGCTAAGTGATTTTACAAAGAATAAATTCCAGGAGGTGTTAGATGATTCTATCGACGCTAAAAAAGTAACGCGCGTTGCTTTCTGTTCCGGTAAAATTTATTACGACCTCATTGAGCGCAGGGAGAAAGAAGGGGCAGACGATATTGCTTTCATTCGCCTGGAGCAGTTGTATCCTTTCCCTCAAAAACAGCTTGACGTTATCCTGAAAAAATACAGCAAGGCAAAAGAGTATTTATTCATCCAGGAAGAGCCTGAGAACATGGGACCTTGGCGCTTTGTTGACAAGAACCTGCGTTCGCTGAACTTAAAATATGTTGGCCGCAACGAAGCCGCAAGCCCGGCAACAGGCTTTGCCAAACGCCACGCGGCCGAGAACGAAGAGATCATGACCACTATTTTTTCTAAAGTATTAGTGAAATAAAGGGCTTAAAAGACCATTTGACTAAAGGGACAATAGAGACATTAAAAAACTAAGAACAAAATATTCAACATTTATAATTTAAAATTCAACATTATAGTATTATGGCAATTGTAGAATTAAAAGTACCAAGCCCCGGAGAGTCCATCACAGAAGTAGTTATTGCACGCTGGGTAAAAAACACCGGCGATGTAGTGGAAAAAGATGAAGTGCTGGCCGAGATCGATTCGGATAAAGCAACACTGACATTGAACGCAGAGGAGGCCGGTAAGATTGAAGTACTGGCTGCCGAAGGCGACACTGTGAAAGTGGGACAGGTAGTGGTAAAAATTGACACATCTGTTAAGCCTGAAGCCAAAGCTGCTGAGCCAAAAGCAGAGAAGAAAGAAGAAGTAAAAGCCGAGGCTAAAAAAGAAGAACCGAAAAAAGACGCTTCGACAAGCTCAACGACCGAGAAAACTTCAAGTTCAAATGATAAGTCTACTTACGCTACAGGCACGCCAAGCGTGGCTGCTGCGAAGCTGATGGCTGAAAACAATATTAAAGCCGGACAAATGAACGGTACCGGTAAAGACGGGCGCATTACCAAACAGGATGTGCTGGCCGCTTTATCAAACGGTTTGCCAACCGCGCAACAAGTGTTAAGCAACAGCTGGCAGGGCGGCAGAGATAAGGACCGTACGAAGATGACTTCTTTACGTAAAACCGTTGCCAAGCGTTTGGTAGCTGTGAAAAACGAAACAGCCATGTTAACTACCTTTAATGAGGTTGACATGAGCGAGATTTACGCCATTCGTGCCAAATACAAAGACAAGTTCAAGGAAGTGTACGGAACCAACATTGGTTTCATGAGCTTCTTTACCAAAGCCGTTACCGAAGCGCTTTTCCACTACCCGGCTGTAAATGCCATGATAGATGGCGAAGAGATCGTGTACAATAAATACTGTGATGTAGGTATTGCCGTAAGCGCACCAAAAGGCTTAATGGTTCCGGTACTGCGCAATGCTGAGCTGATGAGCCTTGCCGGTATTGAAAAAGGCATTAAAGACCTTGCTGTAAAAGCCCGGGATGGTAAATTAACCATTGAAGACATGAGTGGTGGAACTTTTACAATTACTAACGGTGGTGTATTTGGCTCCATGATGAGTACGCCAATTATTAACCCTCCGCAAAGCGCTATTTTAGGTATGCACAATGTGGTGGAGCGCCCAATGGCCGTTAACGGCCAGGTGGTTATTCGCCCAATGATGTACATTGCTTTAAGCTATGACCATAGGATTATTGACGGCAGAGAATCTGTTGGTTTCCTTGTAAAAGTGAAAGAAATGCTGGAGAATCCAAGTCGTATGCTGTTTGGAGGCAAAGTTGCTGAAGAGATATTGTTGGGATTGTAGTAAGTCATCCTGAACTTAATTCAGGATCCAAAATATAATTAAAGCCCTGGTAAATTTATCAGGGCTTTTATATTTAAGAAATTACTAACTTTAATTAATCTCTAAAATAAATAATATGACAACAAAAATTAGAACGGTCTTGTTGACAGGATTTTTCTTTTTCGCACTGCTGACAGACCTGCAAGCACAGGCTCAAATTCCTAAAGACAGCGTGAATAATGTGTATTCTTATCAGGGAGTGGTAAAGGTTGACAGTGCAACAAAGCAGCAACTCTATTTTAAAGCAAAGGCATGGATACTTAAAACTCTAAAGTCCACTGACAATATAGTTGAGTTGGACGACAAGGAGTTCAATTCAATAACAGCTTCTGGGACAATAATTATGAATAAGATCGGTGGAAATGGCCCTTTTAGTTCTTCGCTTGACGATGCAAAGCTCAACTTTAAAGTAATTGTTCAGTTTAAGGAGGGTAAACTAAAATATGCGTTTGAAAACTTCACCTATTCAGCTAGTAGACTGGTTCAGGGTAAATACAAAGGAGCAGTATCGTCAGCACTTGAAAACCTTGACTTAGATAAAAAAGAAAAGGAACAGGTTCTTAATGATGTTGCTGCAAAAATGAATATTCTGATCACTTCTTTTAAAACAGATATTTCTAATACATTAAGCAAACCAAAAAACGACTGGTAATTTAGGGGTAGATATTTCTAAATTTTAAGCCCTTCCGCATTTCCGGAGGGGTTTTTTGTTTAAAACCTGCTGGAATGGATTAAGTGTTAACTTAAATTTAACGGATAATAAACAAAGTCCAACGAATGTTAAGTGAAGTCTAACGAATATTAATTTCGGTTTTTTGCCGCCTGTATATTAAAATATCATATATTTATTGACCAAAGCGAAAGCCGAAAAGCTTTAAAAAGAGTAGGCAAAAAACTAAACACCACAACTTTTATGAAAAGAATAGTTAGTACTTTATCAGTTGCAGCTTTATCAATGATCTGCGCCAATACTATGAGCGCACAGGATCTGGATAAATTCAAAGCCGACATGGGAAAAAAATCAAAAATGGGTATGGAAGTACGTATTCCGTATACAGATGTAATTACTTATTACGGTTACGTAAAACCAGGTGCAAAACCGGATGAAGAAAGAGGCGGAAAAAAATATTATTATTTATACGTTTGGATTCCTGCTGTAGCACCTGAAATTGGTATCCGCATGGTGTCGCCGGTTCCTGAAAAAATGAAACCAGAAGCAACAGATTTCAAATCGCCTGATTACGATGCAAACGCAGCAGATACCAAAAACTACTTTGATACCTGGATCTCTTTTGAGAAAGCGGAAGGTGTAACTTCAGCGGCAGATATCGCAACAAAAGGTAAAACCGCTAAATGGAATACCATTGATTCTAATGACGATTCAGGTGAAATGCCTGCTCAACCATCAGGAAGCAAATACAACTCGTTAATGCGTATTACCAGCGAAGTAAACAACCCGTTAAAAGCATTAACCGTTGGTTTATACCGTATTGGTTTCACTACTTACAAAGTAGGTGAAGTACAAGGTGGTTTTGCTGCTCAATTAGGTTCTCCGGTAAAATTACCTGGAACTAAAGTTGCTCCTACTTTAGAGTTATTGGCAAAATAAGTTAACCCTTAATTTTATAAACAAAAAACCCTCTTTCGGATGAAGGAGGGTTTTTTGTTTTTATGCTGTCACACTGAGCGGAGTCGAAGTGTGATTCTTTGAGCAATCCCGACTCTGCTCGAAGTAACAAAGTTTATTGCTGAGGTACAGTAATTGTATTCTTTACCGCTTTAAAAAACTCCACCAACTGCAGCTTCTGCGCATCCGTTAATTTGGCGTTGCCATGCATCCAGGTATACGAGGCCATGGGCATTTCGCCTTCTTCCACCATTTCAATGCACTCTTCCAGCTTATGGTCTTTTCGTTTTTCGGTATAGGTTCCCCATTCCGAAAAATTCAAATGATGCGAACCCTCGTCAATGTGGTGCTTGATCCACCACGATACCGGCGCAATGTTGGTATACCAGGGGTAAACCGGCTGGTTCGAGTGGCAGTCGTAACAGGCAATTTTCAGGGTATTGGCCACTTCAGCATTGGCTGAGGTCAGGGCAATAAAATCTTTGCTCGCATCAACAGGCTTTGTTGCTTTATCGATCCTGAAAACCTGCATGATAATGAGCAGGAACAATACAGCTATAAGGATATTCTTTTTAGTCAGTCGCTTTTTCATGTAAATGTAAATTTAAATTTAAGAAATAATAACAGTCTGCAAATATGCCTTAATTTTTGAAACCATACCTTTATTGGCACCATTTATTTTAAGTACATTTGTTCATGCTAAAATTCATTTCTGTTTCCCTGTTATCGCTCAGCTGCATGGCAGGCATGGCTCAAACCAAAGCGCCCCTCACCGTTGCCTTTTATAATTGCGAAAA
This sequence comes from Bacteroidota bacterium, assembly GCA_048498515.1. GTDB lineage: Bacteria > Bacteroidota > Bacteroidia > B-17B0 > Aurantibacillaceae > UBA4416. Next base: position 146,524 of record JBEHXV010000004.1, read on the forward strand.
TTTCTTTGACACCAAAGACGATCCTAAAAAAGATGATAATGAATTTTTACCCGACTCGAAACTAAAATGGGATGAAACCCGTTTTATGAACAAGCTGCAGAAAGTGGCGCAGGTATTGGATTCGACCGTTGAAGGCCCGGGTCTGCCCGCTTTGGTGGGTTTGGTGGAGATTGAAAATAAGGAAGTGCTGGACGAACTTGTTTCCAAATCGCAATTCAAGGACCATTCGTACGGCGTATTGGCAACCGATAGCCCCGATGACCGAAGCATTGATTGCGGCTTACTGTACGATAAATCGGTTTTTAAACTGGTTGATTTTAAAGAACTGAATGCCACCAACCCTGCTTTGGGCAATTATAAAACACGCAATGTATTGTTTGCCACACTAAAAGCCACCAATGGCGATGTGTTTTATGTATTTGTGAATCACTGGCCAAGCCGTCGCGAAGGCGAAAAAGAAAGCGAGCCCCGCCGTATTTACGCTGCCGAGCAGGTTCGCAACAAAATAAACGACCTGCAGAAAAAAGACGCCAACACCAAAATAATTGTCATGGGCGATTTTAACGATCATCCCGATAACAGCAGCATTTTAAATACCTTAAAGGCAAGCGACGCCCCAAAAGAAAAAGGTGACCTGTACAATGCTTACCAAACCCTTGACAGGGAAAAACAGGGAACCCACTATTTTGATAAGGAATGGCGCGTGCTCGACCAGATCATTGTTTCACAAGGCTTTATTGGCGCTAAAAAAGGTTATTCCTTTAACCCAAAGAACGCGCATATTTTAAAGAAGGATTTTGTGTTGTTTAAAAACGCTAAAACCGGCGAAGAGAGGCCAAACAGGACCTACAGCGGCGAAAAATACTTTGGCGGTTACAGCGACCACCTGTCCATTTACGTTGAGCTAAACCAGTAGGTCTTCTACTGCTTTCAGTTGTTCCGATTTTGAATAAATGCCAAGTTGTTGCTGGCACCAGGTCTCAGCGTCGGCCAGTTTATCGAACACTTTATACGGATAAGCTGGCTTGTGAAATTTAAAGTAAAAATTAGCAACCAGTTTATGGGCCAGCGTTTTTACCAAAACGGCCATGCAAATTTTAGGGAATAAGGCTTCGTTTTTTTTCGCATAGGTTCTTGCTTCTTCAGAGTACACCACATTATCGTTCTCACAATAAAAAATAAAGGCGTAGCTGTTTCCTTCTGCTATATCGCTGTAAGCTTGTATGTTTTCCTTTGACTGCTGAACCCCGATCTCGGAATTTTTTTTGAGCATAACCCGCACAACACCGTCATCGCATAAGGAAATGCGGGTAGTTGCCGTTTCGGAGACTTTGATTACTTTAAAGACAGCCATTAATGTATGTGCAGGTTTTGTTGTTTATGTCGCTCCAGTTGATCGAGGCACCATTTTTCGGCATCATCCATTTTGGTGAATACCTTAAAAGGGAAACTCGGCTTATTGATCTTAAAATAAAAATCGGCCAGTAATTTATGCGATAATCGTGTTACAACCACCGCGTTACAAACCTTGGGAAAGGAAAACTCTTCTTTTTTCGCGAAAGCCCTTCCATCTTCTGTTACATTTGAGGAACCATCCTCGGCATAATAAATGTATGGGTGGCATTGGCCTTCCACTAAAGCATTATACTTGTCAAAAATTTTTTCAAATTGTTTGGCATTTACATCCACTTTTTTCTTTAACATTACCCTTACAATGCCATCGCTGCAAACCGAAATTTGCGCCGCTTCAGTATCAGCTTTTTTTATCACAGAAAAGTAAGGCATTAAAAAATTGAGTATATTAGTCAAAACAAATATAACAAAATAATCGACAAAATGAAATATTCCAGCATAAAAAATCAGCTATTCATCGATAATCGTAAAAATTTTGCTAAAAACCTGAAGCCAAATTCACTGGCTTTATTCGTTAGTAACGACATATTACCTACCAACGCCGACGGCTCACTTGCCTTTATTCAAAACAGCGATTTGTTTTACCTGAGCGGTGTTGACCAGGAAGATACCATTTTAATGATCTTTCCGGATGTAAAGGACGGCAAGCACAAGGAAGTGCTGTTTATTAAAGAAACCAGCGAGCTCATTGCCATTTGGGAAGGTGCTAAACTTACCAAGGCACAGGCTACTGAAGTGAGCGGCATTGAGCATATTTACTGGCACCATGAGTTCGACAAGGTATTTAAAACCTTTGCCTTCCAGGCCGAAAATTTTTACCTGAACAGCAATGAGCATACCCGCCGTTATATTGACATGGAAACGGCCGAAATGCGTTTCAACAACAAGTTAAGGGCACAGTTCCCGCTCCACAAGGTTGAGCGTTCGGCGCCTATTATGCATAAGATCCGCTCGGTAAAACACCCTATTGAGATCGACCTGATGCAGCAGGCCTGCAACATTACCGAGAAAGGCTTCCGCCGCTTGCTGAGCTTTACCAAGCCGGGCGTGATGGAATATGAAATTGAGGCCGAACTGATCCACGAATTTGTGCGTAACCGCAGCCGCGGCTTTGCCTACGGACCCATTATTGCCAGCGGGCACAATGCCTGTGTACTTCACTATATTGAGAACAACAAGCCTTGTAAAGATGGTGACGTGATTCTGCTGGACGTAGCGGCAGAATACGCCAACTACGCCAGCGACATGACACGTGCCATTCCTGTAAACGGCAAATTCACCAAGCGCCAGCGCGAGGTGTACGACGCGGTATTGCGCGTCATGAAAGCGGCAACAGGCATGCTCAAAGCCGGCAATACCTTTGAGAAATACAACAAGGCGGTTGGCGATTTAATGACCGAAGAATTATTGCAACTTGGCCTGATAAAATCGGATGAGGTAAAGAACCAGAACCCGGCCTGGCCTGCTTACAAAAAATATTTCATGCATGGTACTTCGCACTTTATTGGGCTGGATGTGCATGATGTGGGCTTTTTTGCCGAGCCCATGCAGGTAGGCAATGCCTTTACGGTTGAGCCCGGCATCTATATCCCGGAAGAGAACCTGGGCATACGCTTAGAGAACAACATTGTGATTACAGAAGGCGGCAATATTGACCTGATGAAGAACATTCCGCTGGAAGCCGATGAAATTGAGGCTTTGATGAATGCTAAGTAACCAGTATTCTTGTTATTCGTCACCCTGAACTTGTTTCAGGGTCTCATTGTTGAATTAGTTAAACTAGCATGCAAAACCAAAAGATAAAAACATACATCAAAACGTTTTGCATATTACTTGCATCGCTATTTATTTTTGCCTGTACCCAAAATGATGATTCTGTTATTCTAAAAGAACTTCAGGTTGGAACAAAAGCACTGGAGAAAGAATACCGCAATCAACAGTATAAGCTAATGGGAAAGGTTAACCGGGAAGGCGAAAACTTTTTTCCATATCATAAAGTATATTTAGCACATGATACTATTCTGAAACTTGCATTTAAACAGCTTAATGACAGTAGCTTTTGCAACCTGTATAAGATGTTGATTAAAAAAAACAATTTATTTTTCGATAGTGTTGCGAAAGCAGGCCCAAAGTTCTGGCCACGTGATTATCCATTATTTATATTTAAGGATGACAGCCTCTATTTGAAGGCTATACCTGAAACTTATAAAAGGGAATTTATTAAACAACGTGTTTTAAGACATTGGATTTCCTGCTCTGAACTTATTGCAGGTTCAACAGACAGGCTTGCCATTCGTTGTGGTGGATGGCGTTTTAAGCAATATGGGTTTCAACTGAATGTTCAGCAAAAAGATACTGTTACACAACTTAAATTAACACACGTAACCTATAATGATTACAACAAACAACATTCACACATAGAGTTCAAAAGCTTGTTTCGCATTGAAAGAAAAGAAGAGTTTGAGCTTGCCAAAGAAATCGATCTGAAAAATCAGGTTTTATTTGTTTCTGAATATACCAGTGATTTAACTATAAAAACAAAATCGCTTCGACCGGGTCAATATTCCCTAATCGTAAAAGTTCAAACCATTTCAGAACGTTTTGGTCTTCAAGATGAGGAAGCTGTTTACAATTTTGAAATCGACTAAAATTAAACCAACTTCAAGAGCATTTAAAATGCAATTAAAACAGGCGCCCTATAAAATCATACTGAGCTGCATTTTACTTGCGTCATTGTTTATCAGTGCCTGCCATACCGGCACTGATGATAAGATCATTTTAAACCAGCTTAAGCAACAAAACGCATTCCTTGAAAAACAAATAAAACAATCGCAGTGGATTTTAAAATTTAAGGCTGAGGGTAATTATGCCGCCCGCGCTTATAACAAATTATATTTTAAGCAGGACTCTGCTGTTGCTTTATTTTTAAAGGGCCTGGCTACATCCGATCAAGACATTGACAAAAAATACAGCGCTTTTATCAGCCGTTCCAACCATTATTTTGATAGCGCCAACAGGCAAAACGCAACGCGGTTCCTTCCCGATGATTTTTTATTGTTACTCACCCAAACAGACAGTACGCTTTTTTTGGTTAAAAACGATTCCCTGAAAAGGGAATTGATTAAACAACAGGTGTTACAGCAAGACCTGGTCATTTCACAATTATGCCGGTCCGGTACATCCGGTGTTGGTATCCGTTTCGATAACCCGAATCATTTTGGCTACCGGTTAACCATTGAAAAGAACGCAAGTCATTTTTTATTAAACCTGAAATCTCACGATCCATGGAAGGTTCCTTATTTCGAAAACATGGAATTTGCATCACTGGCCAGGAATAACAAAGGCGATTATTATTACTCCGATGATGTGACTCATATAAAAACGGAGGTCATTGACGCCAGATACGAAAAAGACGCTATTGTGCTAAAAACCAAGCCACTGGCTAAAGGATTTTATAAGATCTATTGCAAAAAGCTCTCAATTTCCGACGATGGCAGGATCATTAAACGCGATGCCGAATTCGATTTTGAAATAACTGAAAATCAATAAATTAACTTTATAAGTTGGCCTTTTTAGGTTACCTTTGGCTCCCTGAGGTATTAATATAAACAAAGACTTTATGTCGAAAGCTACGTACACCGACCTTGAATTTATTGAAGGGCTCAAGCATAACAACGATGCGGTGCTGCGTGCTTTGTACAAAAAGTATTATAACCTCGTTCTTAAATATGTTGTAAACAATAGTGGAAGCAGCGAAGCCGCAGCCGATATTTACCAGGAAACACTGATCGTTTTGTATGAAAATGCGCAAAAACCGACCTTCCAGTTAAACTGCCAGCTGCAAACTTTTATTTTTTCTATTGCCAAACGCCTCTGGCTAAAGCAGCTCCGGGGCAGCGGACAATTGACCCGCTTTAAGGATGATGAGGAAGAGGATGTGGTGGATGTAACGGAAGAGATCACCGATCATTTGAAAAAAGAATCGGATATTGAAAAAATGAATGCCTGCATGGAAAACCTGGGCGAACCCTGCAAAACACTGTTAAAGGATTTTTATGTGTATAAGCTGAGCATGGACGAGATCTCGGAGAAATTCGGGTATACTAATTCAGACAATGCAAAAACGCAGAAATACAAATGTTTACAACGTTTAAAACGTTATTTTTTTGAAGATAAAGAGAGAGTATTAAATTGAAGAGAGATTATGAGAGCAACGGAATTATTTGACAATTACATTTTTGGAACGCTAAGTGCAGAAGAAAAAACAGATTTTGAAAGCCGCCTGAAAACGGATGAAGAATTTGCAAACGCTTTCGAGAAGCATAAAACACTTATTGAGAGCATTAACCAGCATGAGCAACGTGCACATCTAAAGAATATTCTTTCCACTATTCATAAACAGGAATTTGGCAAAGACGCTAAAATTGTTCCTCTACAGGAAACCTTCATCAAAAAACACGGTAAAACATTTGCCGTTGCCGCTTCGGTTGCTGTGTTTGCGGTTATAGCCACTGTTACCGTTTTAAGTACCGGCGGTTATTTGCTGAAACAACAAAGCAATGCCATTACCGATTTGAAACGCGACGTGACTGAATTAAAATACTCGCAGGATGCCATTATTGAAGGCATAAAAGTGGCGGTAAGAAATCCTTCGAAAACCTATGCTCCGGCAAACATTGAAGGAACGGGTTTCGCTATTAATAACAAAGGTTATTTTATTACCAGCTACCATATGGTGAAAAGCGCCGATTCGGTGTTTGTAACCAATAATGTACTCGACAGGGCTTCGGCAAAACTGGTAGCCAGCGAGCCTGCATTAGATATTGCCATTTATAAGATTGATAATACCGAAGCCATTAAAAATATTCCTTTCCCGTTCTCGTTTAAAGATCATGCTTCTGAGATCGGTGATAAGATCTTTACCCTGGGCTACCCGCGTCGCGATGTCGTTTATGGCGAAGGCTCTTTAAGTTCGCTAAGCGGTTTTGGTAACGATACCACCATGTACCAAATCTCTATTCCGGTAAACCCAGGTAACAGTGGTGGTCCTATTATGGACGAACAAGGCAATATTATTGGTGTAATTCGTGGTAAACAAAGCTCGGCCGAAGGAACCGGCTTCGCTGTTAAAGCCGCTTTCATAAAACAAACCATTGATAAACTGGAGAACGACTCTTTGAAAAAAGACATGGCTTTGGTGACTAAAAAGTCGAACTTAAGGGGATTAAAACGCAGCGAACAAATTAAAAAGATACAACCATTTGTTTTCAACGTCATGGTGTATAAAAAATAAGCCTAAACGTTACAACATAAAAAAGCCTTCCCAAATAACAGGAAGGCTTTTATTTTGTGATCTATTTTACCCGTTTGTAATTAAATGGAATGGTGTCCTGTCCTCCCTGCTTATTCTTTCCTACAATAAAGGCATTTACGGTGTTGTTATCCGGCAATGTATAATTAATATCATTAGGGAAATCGTGCGCCGGATTACTGAATTGTACTGTTTTTTCAGTTAAGATCCCCGCGGTAAATTTCACGGCTTTTCCATCGTTTTGCCCGCTTACCGTATTTTCAAAAATCCATTTCCCCTGTTCTTCGTAAATTTTTGCACGCTCCTGGAAAGCGGTATCCTTCCCGTTTAATACATACACTACCGAGGCATAGGTGCCATCGGGGTTTTTGGTCCATCGCTCAAAGCTTTTGCCATCTTCACTCTGCCAAATGCCAAGCAGCTTGTCAAACACCAAAGGATCAGGTGTTACACTTTCTTCTTTTGTTTGTGTGGCTGTCTCTGTTGTGGTATCTGAAGCGCCACAACTTAAAAATAAAAAGGCTCCTACACCCAGGACGGTCTTTAATGCTGAATTATTTTTTTTCATAAACTGTTTTTTGGCAAAGATGTAAAAGCCATGTCTTTAAAAATTGTACAAATGCGACTTAAACGCCTCCTGTAAATAACCGGGTAAGTTCGGCATCTTCCTTAAAGTACTCTTTTGGCCTGAGACCCGAAAATGCTTTAAAATCCCGGTAAAAATGACTCTGGTCAAAATACCCTGCCTCGTAGGTGATCGTAGTAAGGCTTTTTACTTTTTTTTGCTGAATGATCTTAAACACGTTTTGAAAGCGCACAATTTTAAGAAGCATTTTTGGGGTCATGCCTATTTCCTTGTTAAAGCGCCGCTCCAGGTGCCGTCGCCCCATATGTAGTTTTTCCGAAAGTGTTTCGATCCGAACGGGTTCCTGCTTACTGATAATGTTTTCCAATAGGCTTGATGGAAGCAGTGGCTTGAATTGTTGTTCCTTGAGCATTGACAGGAGAAGTTTTTCAACGAGCGTTTTTCGTTCAGCTAATGTGTTAGCCCCGCAAATTTCTTTTTCAATAGTGGCGGCTGCAGGTCCAAAAAAAGAGGTCAGTGAAACATAAGTATTGGCAATGCTTTTTACAGGAACCCTTGAAAAAGCAGAAAGCCCACCCGGGTAAAACCGTACCGCAATAATCCCGCTTTCGCCCCTAGGACCTATCTCAATGTATTTGGTCAATGGCCCAAATACAAAGCTTTTGGGCTGTGTTTTTATGTTACCTGTTTTGGTTTTTATCCTGAATTGATCGCCATAATGGATAATAAGCTCAGGACAAGCGTCAGGTAATACTTTTTCAAGTGGCCGCAAACCTTCTGTTTTCTTGTCTTCCAGCACCCAAATACATTTTACATAAGGCGCCAGTGCTTTAAGGGGTGTGAGCTCTTTATAATACATTGTCGATCCATGAAGATAGTTTTTTATCGGTTCTTATTTCCATTTTCTTAAAATAAAAGGGCCATGTTGTAGAATAATGTGCATTATTGTAACACACGATAAAAAAATAGTCCGCATGGTTTATGCGGACTATTAACTATTATCAAATTACCTTAGCCTTTCTTTTCGAGGGCTTCTTTTTCGAGGCGAAGCTCTTCTTCTATTTCTTTTTTACGGCGTTCTTCTTCCTGCTGAGCATCTTTTTCCCGTTTAACACGTGCCCGTTCTTCGTTATAAGCATTCTCGCGCATATGTTTGGCACGTATGCCACTAAAGTAGTCTTTGGTAGTAACCACGATCACGCCGCTTGTAACGTCGCCGTATTGTGCCGGAATGCCGCCGGTAATTACCGAAAGGTTCTCAACCGATAAGCTGGAAACGCCTGTAATATTTGGCGATCTTACCCCATCTACAATATAAGCCGTAGCGTCGCCCCTGCCCCCTCTTACGTGCAAATCGCCATCATCGTCCTGGCTAATATCGGCCGACATGGTCACGATCATGCCTTTAATATCTCTCCGGTCGCCGGCCGAGTGCAGGAATTGTTCCGCGTTCATGCTCTTCATGGTCACATAGCTTTTGTCCACTATGGGTTTTTCATATTCAACTACAATTGGAATTTCATCAAGGTCGTTTGTCGAGGCTTTGATGTCCACATAGCTTGTTTTATCAGGGTCAACTTCCACATTCGTAACCCTTGCCGCTCTTATTTGTATCCCTGTAGCTATTACTTCATAGGTACCTGCATTTAACGGTTTATAAACGTATTTTCCATCCACATCGGTACTGGTACCCCCAATAAGCACACCGCTTTGTGTAATTTTAATGGTAGCTCCAATAACGGCTTCGCCTCCGGTAGTTAATACCTGGCCTTTGATGGCGCCCGGCGAACCCTGGGCATAAAGTGAGATGCCGGCGATAATCAATAATCCTGCAAGGATGTGTTGTTTTAGATTTTTCATGATTTCTTTTTATTTATGGTTAAACTTATTTTATTCGGAATGCATTCTTTAACTTTAAGACGTGGTACATTCCTCTTTCCATAAAAAATAAATTTTATGGAATATAAAATGGTATGCGTCTATTCATTAAATATGTTCCAAAAATGATAACCAGACTATTGATATTGCTGTTTGCCTGTTCGTCTTTATACGGCCAAATTCCGGTAGACTCCCTGTTTAAAATAGCCGGAGAACAATATGAGGAAGATAATGTGGATTCTGCCTACACAATTTATAAAGCAATTGTAGATCATCACAAAACAGACAAGTTTTACTCCAGAGCCTTATATAATTTAAGCTGGACCGCCATGAATCTTGAAAAATATGATGTGGCGGAAAAAGCGTCACTGGAACTGCTACATTCAGATTTTAATGATTATGAAAAAGGTCCGGGCCAGGGACTAATGAGCGAGCCCTATGCACTCTATAAACACAGAGCCTGCAAAATACTCTCGGATATTTACATAGAAAAAGCGGATTATAAATCTGCCTTGAAATATGAAAAACTTGCCGATAAAAAATACCCTTACGTACATTTTTGTGGCAATGAGTTAGCAGCAAACGAAATTTACAAGTCAACCGCCTATGCCAAATGTTATACCGGTTTGGGTAACCGCAAAAAAGCAATAAACATACTCCTGAAACAGTCTTTTAATTCAACGTATGCTAATAATTCGGGAGTTATAGCATTAGTGGACTCATTAATTACCTTGGAATACGGAAAGAAAATCATCGCTGATGAATTACAAAGATCTATAAACACACTCCGGATAAAATCTACCCGAAAACATGAAACCTATTATGTACAACTGTTTAATACCACTATTGAAATAACCGATGACCTTGATGTATTGCTTTTAGGAAATACAAAACGATTTCATCTAACATATGAAGAGTATGAAAAATTAAGTGCCAGCGAAAAATTATTACTGTACTATAAAAATTCAGCTTTGTACAAAGCATTGATAACATAACATTACTGGTAATGCCAAACTACTATGTGGCTTTTTAAGAAAAAGGAATATAACAGCGACGAAGAATTATTACAGCATTATAAAAAAAGCGGTAATAAAGAGGTGTTTGCCGACCTGTTTAAAAAGCACGTTTCAGTAGTATATGGTACCTGCCTGTTTTACTTGCAGGATAAGGCCGAAGCCCAGGATGCCACCATGCAGTTGTTTGAAAAACTAATGTTGGACCTCAACAACCGCGAGATAGATAATTTTAAAGGCTGGCTGAGTTTTGTGGTAAGGAACCATTGCATCTCCCTGATCCGGAAAAACAAGTCGCAGGCAAAGAATATCAAGTCTTATTATGAGTTTGAATATGAGACTGCCGAATATGAAGAGGAAGAAAAAATAAATGCGGTAAGCGATGAGCTTATGCTCGAACAGATGAAACTGTGCTTACCCAAGTTAAAAGAGAACCAGCGGGTATGTGTAGAATTGTTTTATCTTAAAAATAAAAGCTACCAGGACATTGCCGGTGAAACAGGTTTTACATTGAACGAAGTTAAAAGCTATATACAAAACGGAAAACGAAATTTAAAATTGCTCTTAGAGTCCCAAACCCGCCTAATTAAAAAATAATGCTTGATCCAAAAGACATATCTAATTTCAACACGCTCAGCAAAGAGGGGCAACGTTCGCTGGAAAAGCAAATGCAGCAGGACGAGCTCAACTATTTATCGTCGGTTGCCTTTGAGCAATTTAAGGTGACTAATGCCGAGCTTGATGAGCTGAACGGGCTCATTGATAAAAAAGCCGGTAACCGTTCTACAAATTTTAATACCATATTTATAAGCGTGTTATGCGGCCTCTTCATTGGCATTTCGGTATTCTTTGTTGTTTTCGAAAAAAGCAAAACGCATCCTTCTGTTTTCCAGGCAATGGAAGAAGAAGCTGCCAAAAAACTCAATAATACCGTTGCTTCAACTGATACTGTTTTTCCGGAAATAAAACCGCAACCACTTGTTATTGAACATTACAACACCATTGCCGATCATGCGGAAGAACTAAAAGCCGTTGAAATGCCTGATATGCTCCCCGTTAAAACACCTGCTTTACCTGAACCTGAAACTGTTGAAGAAGACATTATTTTCCAGTTCATTCCAAACGCGCCGGTTGTTTTTATCAGCAACCTGAAAGTAACCAATTACAGGCTGTATTATTTTAAACGGAATGAAGCCATCGACCTGTCTGTAAATACAGGCCTTTCGGCCCAGTACGAGAACAATGCCAGTGTTGAACACACGGTATTGAGCAAATCAAATGCCTACCAGGCGCACCGCATCATACAAAAAGCCATGCGCTTGTTTAGCGGTAAAAACATCACCAATTGCATTGAAGAGCTGAACCTGCTGTATAATTTTAATAACGACGATGCCAACGCGCAATTCTATTTAGGCATGTGTTATTTTCAAACGGGTAAATACAATTTTGCGCAAAATTATTTTCAGAAAAACCTGGATAATGAAAACAATATTTTTCACCAGGAATCGGAGTTTTACCAGGCCTTATGCTTACTTAACTTAAAGCAAAACGATAAGGCTGTGGAGCAACTGCAACACATTGTTGCCAATAAAGGTTTTTATGCCACCAGGGCACAGGAAGCCTTGAATAAACAACAGAAATAGGTCATTTCTTTTTTTTCTTGTTGATCTCCACCATTTTTATCATCCAGAGATCTTCGGTAAGGTTGGGGTGTAACATGTATTCGTAAGGCATGGTAAAGTAGCCGCCTTGTCCCCAGTCGGTATCCCAACTGTTGCGTATTAAAAACTGTTTTTTGGCATCGTCGTAGCCAACGCACAGCACAGCGTGTCCGCCTTTTTTATACTCGTTGGGTTTAGGCATTTCCAATACGCCTGTTTTGGTAATTTCTTTACCTTCAAATTCTTTATATACCGTAAAGCCAAATACAAAGGGGTAGCCTTCGGCAAGACAGGATTTAAGGTCTTTTAGCTCCTTATTAAGCCTGTAATAACTTTCAACCTGGTGTTTCAGGGCTTCCTTATAGCAGGCCGGCGTTGGCCTTTTCCGGAAGGTGCTTTTATAATTTTTATAGTCCCACATACTTTCAGGGCAAACGCCAAGCTTATTCACCACTTTTATTCCGTTCCTGATCTCGGCACCGTTATCAATGGCTACCGTTCCTTCTATATCCCTTTCGTTGTAATAAATGAACAGGCGCGAAGGCATAAAACTGTAGGCCTGGTCTTGTTTTCGTAATCCAAACTCTATGGCTGCCGCAATGGCATTGCCGGTGCAACTTCCTAAAGTTCCCTGGTTATAAACAGGCGGGCAGCCCGACCTCAGATCGACGGATTTAGGTAGCTTTTGCGTTTTGGATGGTTTGTATATAAAATCACGTTGATCGGGAAGATCCGGTTTCCAGCCATACCAGGCCGTATCGTATTTTTCGATGCTTGCTTTTTTTGTTGCCATAGCTTTTATAGTAATGTGGTTAAGGTTTAAAATACAAATCGGCCTCAGCGGCTCTTCTTTTCTGCAGCCCGGGTAAAACCTGCCCGCCGGCATGCACCCACTTCATAAATTCATCTCTTATGCTGGGATCGGACGGATTTACATTTAATTTTTTTAAAAGGGTAGAACTCTTCAGGCTATTGATACCAAGGTTATAACAAAACGACACCAGGGCATCGTATTGATTCTGGTTAATTTTACCCAGTACCATGATGTTGAGGTTCCGCTCAATGGGGCCCAGTTCTTTTCTCAGGAGTACCTCGGCTTGTTCCTTGGTAATGGTAGCTGTTTTAAGCCATTGCTCTTCGGCACTGTCTATTAAGGTGCCATAACCTATGGTAGGCAGGCCTACCGCATCTTTATACATGGTAGCTCTAAAGCCTTCAAATTGTTCAATCAATAAAATGCCATTGTTGCTTGTAATCATAAGCTAAGGTTTACATAAAAATAAATAATGGGACGGGGAACCGAATTTCTCTTTATCTAAATTATGCTATTCCACATAAAAAACAAATTTTATTTTTTTGAATTCGTGTGCACCCATCCGGCAATTAGTTTGTTATCTTTGTGGTACAACATGACCACGGAAAAGAGCGTTCGTTTAGACAGTTATTTATGGGCCATCAGGATGTTCAAATCCCGCTCGCTGGCCAGTGAGGCCATTAAAAGCAATAAAGTAAAACTGAACGATGAGATCGTGAAAGCAGCGCACACGGTAAAGGTTGGCGAGCAGTACACGATCTCCTATCCACAAAACGTGAAAAAAATTATTGAGGTAACAGGCATTATTGATAAGCGCCAGAGCTTTGCCATTGCCAAAGAAAATTACATCGATCATTCTCCTCCGGTTGAAAAAACAGAAAAGCTGGATTCCGTATTCTTTATGCCAAACATGCTACGCGACCGCGGAGCCGGCCGGCCTACCAAAAAAGACAAACGGGATATGGACCGTTTCAGGAAGGATTGATCGTATCATATGATACTATCACACTTACTGAATATAGCTCAGTTTCAGCATATTCGTCCTGCCCTTTTCCTTCATTGGCATACTGGCCAGGTTAATGACTAAATCATCCGCCTTCACAAATTTGCGCTCTTTAATGTAATCTTTTAAATCAGAAATGGTTTGATCGGTGCTTTCGTACTTATCGTAATAAAAACCGCGCACGCCCCATACCAGACTTAAGGTATTAAGCAACGATTTGTTATCGGTAAAAATAAAGATGTTTGCTTTTGGCCTGTGGCTGCTCAATTTAAAGGCGGTGTAACCCGAGTTGGTAATGGATATGATAGCCGTTACGCCTGCCTGTTTGGCCATAATGCTGGCATTATAGCAAATACTGTCGGTAATGTAGGTTACGGTTTTTAGTTCGGGTTCATGCTCTCGGAAATAAATAGCCCCATTCTCTTCCATTTGTGTAATAATGCGGCGCATGTATTCGATCACCTTTACCGGGTAACGACCTACCGATGTTTCGGCGCTGAGCATTACCGCGTCGGCACCATCCAGCACAGCGTTAGCCACATCATTTACCTCTGCCCTTGTTGGGGTGTATGAAGTGATCATGCTCTCCATCATTTGCGTAGCAATGATAACCGGCTTGGAGGCCGAGATGCATTTGTTAACGATCATTTTTTGTAACAAGGGAACCTGCTCCATCGGCAATTCCACGCCAAGGTCGCCACGGGCCACCATGATCCCATCGGTAAGGTCAATGATATTGTCAATTTCACGGATGGCTTCCGGCTTTTCAATCTTTGCAATAACACGCGCGTGTTTTTTCTTTGAACGAATGATGTCTTTTAACTCTACAATATCGGTTGCGCTACGCACAAACGACAAGCCAATCCATTCAAAATCGTTTTCCAGGGCAAAGTCCAGGTCACGTAAATCTTTTAACGTTAAGCAAGGCAAAGAAATCTTTGTGTTCGGTAAATTCACCCCTTTTTTAGATGATAAGATGCCACCGGCAATAATAGTACAGCGTACTTCATCCTTGCGGTTGGTTTCAATCACTTTCAGTGTGATCTTCCCGTCATCAATCAACACCAATTCGCCCGCCGTTACATCCTGCGGGAATTGAGGATAGGTAATAAAAATACGCTCGGCTGTACCTTCGGCCTCTTTGGTGGTAATAACGATCTCGTTACCGTTTATCAAATCAACGGCGTTATCTTTTACTTTACCAATCCGTAATTTCGGGCCCTGTAAATCTCCCAAAATACCCACGTGGCGGTTCAGCTTTTTATTTAAAGTCCGGATATTATCAATGACATGTTTAATGGGTTCATAATCGCCATGCGAAAAATTGATCCGGCAAATATCCAGGCCGGCATTAAACATTTCTTCGAGCACCGCAATGTTTTCGGTTGAGGGGCCCATAGTGGCAACGATCTTTGTTTTATTGTAATTAGCGTCCATAGTGAGAAATTGGTACACGAATGTAGCAATTTACACGTAAAAAACGGCATTATTAAATCATTATCTAATTTAGTACCTTAGCGGCTTTAAACACCACCATGCCCAGTAAACTCGAAAAATTTGCCGAACTCAACTCTTTTTCAAACACCTTTAGCTTTCACCATTTTGATATTCCAAAAGGGTTTGCCAAAAAAGGAAAATGGCACAGCGAGGTATTTAAAAACCACAATCCCATTGTGGTTGAATTGGGCTGTGGACGTGGGGAATACACCATTGGCCTGTCGGAAAACAATACAACTAAAAACTTTATTGGTGTCGACGTAAAAGGTAACCGCATCTGGACAGGGGCCAAACATGCCGTGGATCATAAAATGGACCATGTGGCCTTTTTAAGAACCCGGATCGATTTTATTGATCATTGTTTTGCCGAACATGAGGTTTCTGAAATATGGATCACTTTTCCCGATCCGCAACCACAAAAGAACAGGGCCCGCAAGCGATTGACCAATCCCGATTTCTTTTTGAACCGCTATAAAAAAATATTAAAACCCGGCGGACTGGTGCACCTGAAAACCGACAGCACTTTTTTTTACGAATACACCATGGAGGTGATTAAAGAAAGAAACCTGCCCTTATTATTTGCTACGAACGACTTGTATAAAAACTGCCCTGATGGAAGGGAAGAGCTCACGCGCATTAAAACCTATTATGAGGGTTTGTTTACTGCAAAAGGCGAGGATATTAAGTATTGCTGCTTTCAATTAAATTAATGCAAGGTATTATGAAAACAAATTCCACGGTAAAGCCACTCCCGCATAAAGAGCACTTTTACAACAAGCTTAAAAAAAGCATTGTTACGGGTACTTTGTTTTTATTGGTTTCCCTGGGAATTGGCGTGGTAGGCTACCACTTCTTTTTCCATATCAGCTGGCTCGATAGCCTGGTAAATGCCAGCATGATCCTTACCGGTATGGGCCCGGTTGACAAGGCCGAGACCGATGGGGCAAAGATCTTTTCTTCGGTATATGCCATTTACAGCGGTGTGGCCTTTTTAACCAGTGTGGCGGTTATTTTTGGCCCGGTAGTTCACCGTTTCCTGCACCAGTTTAGAATTGATGTGGAGGAGTAAGGGTTTCTTTTTAACCTTTTTTATGGGGCGGTAAAACGCCCGGCGAATTATTGCTAACGAAATCCCAAATCCTTTTTTATCTTTGAAACCATGTTATCACTCTTCATTAACTGGGACCCGAGCCCCGAAATCTTTACCATACCGGGTATAGACTGGCCAGTGCGCTGGTACGGCTTATCGTGGGCCTTTGCTTTTATTGGCTGTCATTTTTTTATGAACCGCATTTACAGGTTGGAGGGAAGAACAGAAAAACAATTGGATACACTCACCCTGTATATTGTGATTGCAACGGTACTGGGCGCCCGCATTGGCCACTGCCTGTTTTACGGTTGGGACCATTACTCGAAACACCCACTCGAAATATTAAAGGTATGGGAAGGTGGTTTGGCCAGTCATGGCGGGGCTATTGGTATTTTAATCGGTATGTGGCTGTATTGCCGTAGCACCAAAGAGAGCTGGCTATGGCTCTTCGACCGCCTGGTGGTGGTGGTTCCCTTTGCCTCTTTCATGATCCGTTTTGGCAATTTAATGAACTCCGAGATCGTAGGTAAAACAACCGATGTAGCCTGGGGCTTTAAATTTTTTAATAACGATGAGGATAAGATCAATTTCCTGCAGGAACACATTCCTATCCCGGTAAGGCATCCCGCGCAATTATACGAAGCGCTGTTTTATATTTTTTTATTTCTCCTCATGTACTGGCTTTGGAAGAACAAGCGCGAAACGGTTGGAAAAGGTTTTATGTTTGGCCTGTTCTGTGTGCTCATGTTCAGCTTCCGTTTTTTAATGGAATTCTTAAAAGAGAACCAGGAAGCTTTTGAAAAGTCATTGCCCATCAATATGGGACAAATCCTGAGTATTCCATTTGTATTGATTGGCCTGTATATGATGTACCGCTCCACTAAACAAGGCACTCATTCTAAACCAGATCCTGAACTCATAACTCATAACTCATAACTTATTTCTATTATGATTCTATTAAACACTTTCGATCCAAAAACAACAGAAGCGGTGTTAAACCGCCTGGAGAAACTGAACCACACAACTGCTCCGCAATGGGGTAAAATGAACTCGGCCCAAATGCTGGCCCATTTAAACATACCTTATGATATGGAGAATGGTAAAAAGAATCCCAAGACCCCGGGTTTATTTGGTAAGTTAATGCTAAAGCTATTTGTAAAGAACATTGTGGTGGGCGAAAAACCCTATCCTAAAAACTCACGCACCTCGCCTGATTTTATTGTTGCCGACGAGCGTGATTTTGAAAAAGAAAAAGCCTTGTTTATTGCTAACCTGAAAGAAACCGAAGCCAGAGGCGCTGCTTTTTACGAGGGCAAAGAAAGCTATGCCTTTGGGAAATTAACGGCCAACCAATGGAGCATTCAGTTCTACAAGCACCTCGACCATCATTTCACGCAGTTTGGTGTATAATTCCGCCCACATTTCAGTATAAAACTCCTGCCTGCCGGTGGGAGTTTTTTATTTTTTTAAGAAGTCCGAAAAAATGATTTCTCGTTTATATCCATAAATAACGTATCTTTGTATCCGTTAATTAGTATTCAATTCCCGGGATCATTCCCTGCCACGTATCAGGCAATCCATTTCCCTTCATCCTGTTAAAAACTCAATTGCAGTTTTATTTTATCATCAAAATCAACCCTATTTTAATTAATTATATTTACATAAAGCACATAGGTGCTTATTTACCATTATGGCAAAATCAAAAAAGAAACAACCCAAACGCTATTTGTTCGAAGAAGTATTAGCGTTTTTAAAACATAACTCCGATAAAGCATTTAACTACAAACAACTGGGCGCTGCCATGGAAATTGACAATGAAAGCGACCGCTTTGCCTTGCTCGAAACGCTTGAAGAATTAAAACACCAGGGTTTTGTGGTGGAAAAAGAAATTGGGAAATACCAGGTTAAAGATGTTAAAACCTACCAAACCGGCACTATTGAATTCACCTCGCAGGGAACAGCTTATGTGATAATTGGCGTGGAGCAGCCCGATGTATTTATTCCTTTTCGTAAAAGCAAAGATGCCATGCATGGCGATTTGGTGAAGGTGAACATCTTTAGCAACCGCGGCGCACGCAAACCCGAAGGCGAAGTGGTAGAGGTGATAAAACGTGCTAAAACACGCTTTGTAGGTACCATACAGCTGAACCCAAAATTCGCTTTTGTGATTCCCGATTTCTCAAAGATCCACGTCGATTTTTTTGTGCCGCTGGAACATATTAACGGCGCAAAAAATGGCCAGAAAGTGGTGGTGGAAATGACCGAATGGAAACGTGGCTCCGAAAACCCTAACGGAAAAGTAGCAGAAGTATTGGGTTTTGCCGGTGAACACGAAACCGAGATCCATGCTATTATGGCTGAGTTTGGCCTGCCTATGGTATTTGCACCACAGGTAGAAGCCGCTGCCAAACAACTGGATACGGAGATCAAAGAATCGGAAATTGCAAAACGCCGCGACTTCAGGGGCATTACTACGTTTACCATCGACCCGGTAGATGCCAAGGATTTTGACGACGCGCTATCCATACAAAAACTGGAGAACGGCAATTGGGAAATAGGCGTGCATATTGCCGATGTGACCCACTATTTAAAACCGCACACTATTTTGGATGATGAGGCCGTGAACCGTGCCACATCTGTTTACCTGGTAGACCGCTGCGTACCCATGTTGCCCGAAGTGCTCAGTAATTTTGCCTGTTCCCTAAGGCCACACGAAGAAAAATACTGTTTCAGCGCTGTGTTTGAGATGGATGACCATGCCCAGATCCAAAACCAATGGTTTGGCAAAACAGTTATATACAGCGACCACCGCTTTACCTATGAGGAAGTGCAAACCATTATTGAAACACAACAAGGCCCATACAAAGACGAGATCTTAACGCTAGATCGTTTGGCAAAGATTTTACGAGCCGAACGCACTTCCAAAGGCTCCATCTTTTTTGACAAGGCCGAAGTGAAATTTCATCTGGATGAGCATGGCGCGCCAACCGGCGTATTCTTTAAAACACAAAAAGACGCCCATAAGCTCATTGAAGACTTTATGTTATTGGCCAACCGTAAGGTTGCCGAGTTCCTGGGAAAGCCAGCTCAGAAAGATAAATCGGAAAACAAAGACCGGAATAAAAAAGTAAAGAACGAAAAAGGTGCCGACCCGGTGGTATACCGTGTGCACGATGTGCCTAAGGACGAGAAATTACTGGAGCTCAATAATTTTGTGGAACGCTTTGGCTACTCGGTGGCCGTGGGCAATAAGCAAAAAACAGCACAGTCCATTAACAAGTTGTTGCACGACGTAAAAGATAAAAAAGAGCAAAGCATGATTGAGCTCCTGGCTGTGCGCTCCATGCCCAAAGCGGTATATACCACTAAAAATTCGGGGCACTACGGTTTGGGCTTTGAGTACTATACGCATTTTACATCACCAATTCGTCGTTACCCCGATGTATTGGTGCATCGCTTGCTGGAAGCCAAACTGAACCATACGCATTACTTAAAACAGGATGAGCTGGAGCAGCTGGCCAAACATTCTTCCGAAATGGAAAAACTGGCCGCGGAGGCCGAGCGTGCATCGGTAAAATATAAGCAGGTGGAATTTTTGGAAGACAAGATCGGGCAGATCTTTGAAGGAGTGATTAGCGGCGTGACCGAATGGGGCATTTTTGTGGAGATCGTTGAGAACAAATGCGAGGGTCGTGTAAGCACCCGCGATATGAAGGACGACCAATATGTGTTTGATGAGGACAATTACCGCGTTGTAGGGCGCCGTACAGGACGCATTTACTCGCTGGGCGATAAAGTAATGATTAAGGTAAAACGTGCCGACCTTGTAAAAAAACAGCTCGATTTTGAATTTGCCCTTGAAGTGCCGATGCCTAAAAACGAAGAGATCCGAAACCCGAAGCGCTATAAGAAGAGGAGGTAGGAACAAGCCTTTTCATAATTATAAATTTCATACCTTTATAATAAATAGGTATCGTTCAGTCAGACCTATATACTAGTTAGCTGTAACCGTTAGACAACAACTAAACATGACATTTCCATTCGTTGTAGAATTTGAACAAAGTGTAAAAGCGACGGGTGACACTGCCTCAGAGTTAAATATATTTACAATCATTCAGACCTATTTGAAATCTAAATCCGTAGACGACAGTTATCGAACTGGAAATACTATAAAATTCAAGAGAGGTTTTTTCGGACTGAATACAAACGTTTTTGCAATTATAGACAAAGGTGAATTTGAATTGGTAGAAAATAATGGTCAATACAAATTAAAATATCGTTTTTATTTTATTTGGCACTTTATTATTTCGGCCGCTATGTCAATAGCATTTGGACTCATTAGTACGCAAATTACATTTGCTGTTATTATCTTCTTTGCATTTTCTTTCGGCAATTTTTTCATTTCACTGGTTAGACAACAGGGTGTTATGAACGACCTGGTTTATAATATTGACGAAGCGTATAGAAATAGTAAAAACGGCAACTGCTAACACAACCTACCAAAAATGCGGGCAGACATCAAAGCATTTGCAATAAATACCGCTTCGCGAAAGACATTCATTTTGCATTGCAAATGCGTAGAAACATTCTATCTTTGTTATTAATATTCGGTTGACAAAGCCCTGAACCGCACTTCTCGTAGCTTGAAACCGTTAGCTGCAACCATATGGACAATAAAACTTCAAATAAACTATTTGCTGACATAAGACCGTTGGTCGAGTCCTTAAAATACCAAGACTCTGACGGAATAGACTCTATCCGTAAAAAACTAGAAATGTACATTGGCAAAATATTTGGTTCTGCCAGCAGTTACAAGGATATACTTAGAAAAATTTCACTCGCGCCTTCATTACAAATTAAGCACTGAGATCAAATACGAGATCAAAAAAATACAGGCAGACCCGTTGCCGGGCTTTAGTTTTGTCATGGCTAATAACTACGATGGTCTATTCCAAACTTTTGTATCTTTAATAAACTTTAGATGGCAAAAATGAGATTATTAGTAGCTGCTATGTTCCTTTCAACGATTCTGCTGCACGGTCAGTCCTTATCCGGATTTACTGCCGGAAAAGCCTTGAAAAATGGAAAGTTCTATTGCCGGATCGATACCAGCCACTTTTATTTAAAGGAAGAGTGGACACTAAAATTATTCTCGGTAAATATGCTGGAACTTGTTTCCACAAAAACTTCAGATACAGATCATCATACTTATAGGACACATATAAAAAAAGTAAAAGTTCAGTTTTATACCGGCACCTGGGAACAAAAGGGAGATACCATGCTTGTGAGCCTGGATTTTAATGCCGATAGTGTAAAAAACTTTGAAGATTATGAACTAAAATTCATATTCAAAGAAAACGATCTGACTCTTTTAAAAACGACGCAACTAAAAAATTTTGATTACTCCGACATATTCTACGGAAAGTCCGTATGGATTAAAAAGCCTTTTATTCAAACCAGAAAACGTAGAATCCTGGCGAAGTTTTAAGTGCTTTGGTTTTCTTATTGGCACATTAGTACGTCAGCAACAAGCGATCGTACACAACTTCATTTTCCAGGGTTTGGCCTTCCAGTTGAAATCGTCTTAGCATAGAGCGTCCGCAATTAACAAATGATTCATTCTTGAAAAGGCTTTTTGGTATGGGAAGATCGCAAATATAGTTTCCCGACTTTTTGTTTCCATCTATGCTTAAGGCTACACGCACTCCTTTGGATTTAGCTTTTTCAATTTCCGACAACAACTCTTCGAGCCTAAACGTTTGAGCTCCGTATAAAATACCCTGGCTGTGTGAATAAGGCGGATCACAATAAATTAAATCGCCTGATTTTGCTTGTGCAAAGGCTTCTTTATAATCCAGCTGTTCAAAGCGTACATTTTTCAACCGCTTGTTCCATTCCTTTACCCTATCAGCAAAACTCTCAACAGGTATTGGCGTATGAACCCCGCAGGGAGTAGACATATAACCGTCGGCTTTTCTAAAACGCACAATACCACCGTAGCAGGAACGGGTTAAAAAAAGAAAATCAGCTCCGTTGGGTTTGGCATTATAAGAGGCTAAAACACTTTTATACACTTCTTCTTTTGTTTCTTCCCCAATCCTGTTTCTCCTTTCGGCATACCATTCAGTTAATTCATTAGGCCTGGTTGAGAGCTTTTTCCAAATTTGAATTAAAGGCTTAAAGGTATCGGATCCCAAGCCATTCTTTGGAGCCACGGTTGCCAGTATAGCACCACTGCCTAAAAACGGCTCATAGTAATTTTTAATATCACTTGGAAAAGACCTTGTTATTTCTACTGCAAATTTTTGCTTATTGCCAACCCATTTAAGCAATTGGGATTTTGGTGGGCAATAAGTGAGGTACTTTTCTTCTGAGGCCGGTTTCATGTGAGTAATGTTTGTGCAAACATAAGGACCTGGTGCTAAAATCCCAATATGGGATATTCGAAAATAGGATATACTTTTAAACAAATGAAAAAAGGCTCGCTAAAAAAGGAATACAAAGCCCTCCTGGATCAATTGTACAGGCTAAGAATGGGGTCTGGCCTAAGACAGGCCGACCTGGCTAAAAAGCTTGGGGTTCCCCAGTCCTTTATCAGTAAAATTGAAAGTGGCGAACGGAGAATGGATTTAATAGAATTACGGGAAATATGCAAGGTATTAGGCTCGAACCTGGAAGAGTTTACAAAAGAGCTCGAAAAAGCATTGAAACATGAAAGCAGATAATCGATTTTTAAATCAACCCTTGGACTTTTGGGCTAATATTAAACTAATAAGCCAAAAAGGGGGTTATACCGATACGAAAACAAAACAGATTAAGGTTCATACATTAAAAGAAATTAAAGCGGTATATGAAAGCAATCATCTTGATTGCAGTAAGGTAATAGGCAAGGACAATACATTTACCCCGCTGGGTGAATTAATTGTTTCCTATTTACAACACCGGTCGGATGTGCTCCGCAAAGATGTTGAACCTAATTTAATGAACCTTGCCGAAGCAAAGAAAATGTTTGAAGAATTACATGAACAGCTAAAACCAAGCTGCCCCTTGCCCATGAACAAGCAAAAAGGCGAAAAGCAAGGTTATGCCTACCTGACAGGCATTGTAAACATGATTGTTGAGGCAAATTCAAAAGGCTTTGATTGTAATTACGACCCCAAGGAATTGACGGCTTTTACCCGGAATAAGTTTCCGGTTCGTACCTTGTCAAGGCGGGTAGATGGTGCATTTCCGGGGGTCATTAACCCAATTGCGATTTGGGAAATTAAAGAATATTATTTTACTACAACATTTGGCAGCAGGGTTGCCGATGGGGTTTATGAAACCTGGCTCGATGGTTTGGAATTACGGGAGCTAAAAGATAACCTTGACATTCATGTCGAACATTTCCTGATGATTGATGACCATTTTACCTGGTGGACAAAAGGCAGGTCGTATTTATGCAGAATTATTGATATGCTGCACATGGGGATTCTGACCGAAGCTTTATTTGGCAAAGAGGTTGTAACACGCTTACCTGGCATTGTACAAAACTGGACAAAACAACTAACATGAAAACATCAATTTTATTCTTTTTTTCAGCTATCCTGGTTTCAGGTTGCTTATTCGGTCAAGCCAACCCTCAGGTTGTTGTTCCGGGTTTTAACGACACGTTTTGCGACTACGTAAAAAAGTTGGAAGCGGGGCAAACCGATATTGATTACCAGGCCTTTCGTTTCAGCTTTCTGCAAAGCGAACAATTTAAGGTAGCGACAAAAAAATCAAATGAGTTGAGCGACCTGAAAAAAGAAATGTATGCGCAAATGAATAAATCCAATTATCCGGAAATTATTAAGATCACCAAACAAATGCTGAGCATTGATTATACAAGCATGATTGCCCACAAAATATTGCGGCAAACCTATAAAATTACCGGCGACACCATTAACGCTGCAAAATACAAAACAATACAATTTGGGCTCCTGAACTCCATTGTAAAAAAGGGCGATGGAAAAACCTGCGAAACAGCCTGGCCTGTCGTTCAAATTGAAGAAGAATATTTTATACTTGAAATGGTTGGCGCTAAGCTGCTAAAGCAAAGCGTTGACAACGAAGGCGGCCTTTGCGACAAAATGGAAGTAAAGGTTGACGGTAATAAAAAGACCTATTACTTTGAAACCACTAAGGTTTTTGAAGGTTACAGCAAATTAGGGATAAAATAATACGGTGTTTATAAAAACATCCAACTAATTGGCTTACAAATTCGGGCAAGGGCAAGGTTACTGAGCGAGGGCGAAATCTCAAAAATTATCCTCATCGGGAAAGGCACTAACTTTCGCTTTGCAAAAGTCCAAAAAACGTTTAGCTTTATAGATACGTTAGGCAAAGTCCGGCGCAAAAAACATTAAGGCAAAAAACCATGAAAAAAATAGTTTCGTTTTTTTTACTGTTCAATGTTTTATGTTGTTTCGTTTTAAATGCCCAATCATTAGAGAAAAGCGATCGGAAATATTCTATTGAAGCATTACAGGAAGATTTCAGGGTTTTGCGAAGTTCCTTAGAAGAAGGCCACGCCGGCCTTTACAGATATAATTCAAAACAGGAGTTTGATCGCTATTTCGACAGTCTGTATGCTTGTATTATTCATGAACAAACCGAAACAGAATTTATGCGGTTTTTAACCCCGCTAATTTATAAAATTCACTGCGTTCATTCCTGGGTAAGTAATCCTGATACTTATAAAGAAAGTAATTCCTATTTTCCATTACCCATAAAAATTATCGATAACAAAATGTATGCAGATTGTGATTATGATGGAGTTAAATTTGGTTCGGAATTAGTTGCCATTAACGGGGAAAAAACTCAAAATATTTTAGAAAAACTTTATATAACACAATCCACCGATGGATTTAACCAAACCTTTTTACCCCGCATATTAGAATACTCGTTCCACTCCCGTTACAAACAACATATCAGCGACACCAATTCTTATACAATGCTAATTAAAGCGCCTCTAAGTTCTGAGATCGTACAAATAAAAACGACTGGTGTTACTAAAGACTCATTAAGAGCTATTTTCAAAACACGGCATTTGAATTTAAAATATAAGAATGCCCCTGCCTTGTCTTATAATTTTCAAAACGACTCTACCGTACTTCTTAATATCGAAACATTTGATGGAACGCTAATAAAAAACGATAAAATAGATTACGACACTTACTTAAAAGCTTTTTTTAAGGAGCTTGATGAAAAAAATGTAAAAAACTTAATTATTGATTTAAGAAGGAATCCTGGTGGTACGTCCGCTTATAACCCCGGGTTATTTTCATACCTCACAAGTAAACCGTTTGATGTATTTGCCTCTGTACAAATAAATACAATTACCCCATCATTTCTCCGGTATACTCAGTTTGCCGGGCAAGAAAAGCAATTAATGGCGGAGTGGAAAAAACAGTTCAAAACCCAAAATAAGGAAGGCAAATACGAAACAGTGATGGAGGCTGCTAATGTGCCTAAGAAAAATAACTTCAAAGGCAATGTATATCTTCTTGTCAGCGGTTTAACTGTTTCCACGGCAGCCCGGTTCACAGATGTATTTAGTGTGAATCGCAGAGGTGTGATAATTGGTGAAGAACCAGGAGGTGGTTATTTTGGTAATAATGGCGGGGTTCATGCAGTGCTTACGGTTCCTAATACAAAGTTAAAGTTTGATGTCCCCTTGTTTAAAATGATTATGGCTGGTGCTTTGAATAAAGCATGGGAAGGCCATGGAGTGCAACCGGATTATTCCGTTCACTCAACAATTACGGACTACGAGAACGGGAGAGATGGTGAGTTAGAATTTATCCTGGATTTAATTAAAAAAAAATAGCCTTATATGAAAAAAATATTCCTGTTATTAGCTTTTGCTTTGTTTTTGAAAAGCCGGCTGTGCGCCCAATACAGCCCTGCTATTAAGGAAATGCTTAAAGAGGTAAAGGAGGCTTCTTTTTACGACTCCACCAAGGTATTTAGTACCGGGCAGGAAACCATTGCCAAGGCCACCAATACCAACGATAAGGGCGCTGTGGCCGAGGTATACCTGTATTACGGCAACTATTTTTATTATACCCGCAATATCAAGCAGGCAAAAATTTACCTCGAACGGGCTATCATTACAGCCAAAGCCACACACAACAAACATATAGAAACCCTCGCCAACATTCGCCTGATGTTTATGGAATACGAATCGGGCCTTGGCGAAGGAGTTGAAAAGGATTTCCTGGCCCTGCTCGAGGAAACAAAACGTACCAAGGATTATGAGAATACTGTAGAGCTATTGAACCTTTTGGGTATTATTAATGAAGAAAAGAACCAGTTGAAAGAGGCTGCCCGTTTATACCTGGAAGGGCTTGTGTTCTCGGAGTCGCACAACATTGCGCATTACCCGGCCGTATTCAGGAACAACCTGGGTTTGATAAAACTATATACCGATCAAACGGATGATGCCCTGAGGGATTTTGAAAAAGGACTTGAGCTCACCAAAAAGGAAAACGACATTAACCTTGCCAGTCATATCAAGATCAACATGTGCCTGATCTACGTCTCAAAAAATAAGATCAACGACGCCTTGAAGATCTTCTCCGAAGTGATTACCTATGCCCGAACCAACAATCACCCGCGCGAGTTATCGAGCGCTTTCATCAATTTAGGATCAGCGTTTAATAATACCAACCGGCACGATATGGCCCTTTCTTATATCGACTCGGCCATTAATGTGTTAAAAGACTACCGTTTGCATGTTGAACTCACAAAAGCCTATTTAGAAAAAGCAGATGTGCTCATTAACTTAAAAAACTTTAGCGAAGCGCGCAAAACCCTGGCCCTGGCCAATGACATGAGCCATAAAACCGGTAACCTCGACGACAGGGCAACTTACCTTCTGTTCTCGCATCGGCTCGAAAAGGCAGAGAAACATTATGAAGCGGCACTGAACAATTATCTGGCCTACAGGTCGCTGAAAGATAGCATGGAACAAACCGTAAATGGCAAGATCATACAGGAATTGCAGCTGAAATACAATGTGCAGAAAAAGGAAATTGAACTGGAAAAAGAAAAATCGAAATACCTGTTACTTGAAAAAACAAACCAGGACGAACGTTTTATTAAATGGCTCACCATTGGCATTGCCATCATTGTGCTCATCCTGGTTATCAGCGCCGTGTATTACCTGTACTCTTTAAAATTACGCGAAAAGCAGGAATCCTTTAGTCGTCAGTTGATAGAAAACATTGAAGAGGATCGCCTGCGCATTTCCATGGATCTGCATGATGATATCGGCCAATCCTTGTCCATTATCAAATCAAAACTCACCGTTTCAAAAAATTTACAGGACGATAAATCGTTGGAAACAGAGCTGGCCAGGGTCATTGAACAAACCCGCGAGATCTCACGAAACCTCTATCCCTCTTACCTCGAAAAGATCGGTTTGGTAAGATCCATTGCCCGGCTCTCCGAAAACGTACAATCTTCGGCCAACATTGAGTGCAGTTTTGATGTGAGTGATAAAGTGGAAAAACTGAACATTGCCGCCAAAACCCATATTTATCGTATCCTTCAGGAGTGCACCAACAATACCATTAAACATTCAAAAGCATCAGCCTTAAAAATTGAGATCACCGAACATAACGGCGAGTATGTATTGCAGTACCAGGATAATGGAATTGGGCTCAACGGAAAGCAAAAGAGCGGACTCGGCCTGTTATCGATTAAAGAGCGGGCAAAAATTATTAACGGGCAGGTAAATATTGAGGATAAGTTAAATAAAAGCTTTAAATTAACACTGAAATTCAAACCCTGATTCATGGATCCGATAAGCTCTCTTTTAATAGCCGATGATCATCCTATTTTTAGAAAGGGGCTGAAGGATATTTTGCAAAACTCTTTTCCGAAAGCGGTTATTTTTGAGTGCCACAACGGCGCCGAAGCCATGGATTGCATTTTAAAGAATACGCCGCAAATTGCCATACTCGATATCAATATGCCCGAAATAAACGGGCTGGACGTATGCAAACAGGTAATCAAGAAAAAACCCGGATCAAAAATCATTATCCTAACCATGTACAGTGAAAAGGAAATGATTAAGAATGCCATGCTTTCGGGCGCATCGGGCTATATTTTAAAAGACAATGCCGTTGATGAGATCATAGAGTGCATCCAATCCGTATCATCGGGCGAAAAGTACATTGGCGCTGCCATGGCCCAGCATCATAATGAATTTAGTAAAGAAGACAAGAAAAAACAATCGCTGGTGGAGCGTTTAAAAGCCTTAAGCCAGGCCGAATTAAAAACACTAAAGCTGGTAAGCCAAAATAAAACCTCGAAAGAGATTTCGGAACTTTTGTTCTTATCCGAAAAAACAATTGAAAATTACCGCTCCCGCATTTGCCAGAAACTGGAGTTGCCGCCACGCAACAACAGCCTGGTGATATGGATCAGTGAGAACAAAGAATTGCTATCCTACATTAGTGAGTTTTAATTAAGAAGTTAATGTCACTTCGAGTAGTTCCGACGCCAGGAGGAACGTATCGAGAAGTGATTCTGAGATCAGATTCTCGATACGCTTTCACTTCGTGTCGCTACTCGAACTGACACTATTCCAAAAACGGTAAAACAAAAAAGAGAGCATCTTTCAATGCTCTCTTCTTTATTCTCAACTATATTCTTATTATAAAATCGCCCTAAATAATAAGAATAATCCTCCCGATAAAATAATGGTTACAGGCAAGGTTAATACCCAGGCCAGTAAAATATTGGTAATGGTTCCGCGCTGCAGGTTCTTTAATCCTTTTTTGGCCACCATGCTTCCCATAATACCTGAGCTTAACATATGCGTGGTACTTATAGGCGCCTTATAAGCCGTAGCCACACCAATACCAATAGCGGCAACTATTTCGGCCGATGCACCCTGCGCGTAGCTCATGTGTTGTTTCCCTATTTTTT
>JBEHXV010000005.1:0-175514 GCA_048498515.1 Bacteroidota bacterium
CGCCCCTGAACCAAAGTTCCAGCTGTAATTGCTGATGTTATCAGGAGCCGCTATGCTCGAGGTATTGTTCAACACCACATTATAGTTCGTACAGGCGTTCACCGGTGTAAACGTCGCCGTTGGCAAGGCATTCACCTTTACCGCCACACTCGCTGTACCCACGCAGCCATTATTCGTCGTCGCCGTCAGTACCGCCGTCACCGTGCCCGATGCCGGGTAAACATGCGTCGGGTTCTGTGTCACATCATCCGAACTCCCATTATTATCAAAATCCCAACTCCAGTTCGTGATGTTATCCGGCGCTCCTACACTCGACGTATTAGTAAACGCCGTCCCCACTCCCAAACACACCGTGTTAGTCGTAAAACCTACTACAGGGTTGGGAGAAATAACGACTGTTCGCGTAAAACTATTACTGCAACCCGATGTGTTTGTTACGGTGTAACTTACTACATAGGTTCCGGGAGAAGTGTAGGTATGTGACGGGTTAGGCCCGCTTGATGTTCCGGGTCCATCGCCAAAGTTCCAGGTGTGGGAGGCCAAACCTACTGTTGGTGTTGACGTTGCTGTAAAATTTGCGGCAGAGTTTAAACACACCGGCGAAACCGTAAAATTTGGGGTAGGCGCCGGTGTCACTGTTACTACTTTACTTATACTATCCGTACAGCCTCCATTCGAGATCTTTAACTCAACTGTATATGTACCTGCTGCCGTATAGGTATTGGTTGGATTTGGCATAGAATTATCGGTTGTTCCATTATTGTCAAAATCCCAGCCCCAATTCTGTATGGCAGGGCCGCCGTTTAATGTGGACTGGTCCGTGAACGGAACCGTAAAAGTACTTTGGCAAGGTGTTGTGGTAAAATTGAAATTAGCGACGGGTTTAGGCACTATACTAAAGGTTGAATACAGTACCGGTGATTGACAACTGACCCCTTCCATTCCCAGGGTAACCGAATAAGTTCCGGCAGAGTTCGCATTCACACACCGTCCTGTTTGTCCTGTAACACCAGGGCCGGTCCAGGCATAGGAAATAAAACCCAGTGGAGCACATAAAGTATTGGAACCAATGGCACAGAAACTGCTATTAGTTTGTCCTACAGGAATATCAAACGTATTTAAATTTAATGTCATTGGCTGGCAGGATGCATCTACATAAGCCCAGCCTGCATGTCCGCCTGCAGTACAATCGCCTGCCGTAAACTCAATGTTTACACACTGACCGATATAAGCAGATAAGTCGAATGAGCGGGTAGTCCAGTTCTTCCACTGGTAAGCAAGCCCATTGGTACCGGTAACCGCCACGAAAGAAGGATCTCCACCAGAACAGGATCCACTGGCATTCACCACATTATAATCAGAGCATGGGATTAGGTTATTGCTGCAATCGGTGAATGTAATATTAAAGAAAGGCTGTTCCGGACAAGTATGCCCCGCATCTTCCAATACAACTGCATATTTGTATAAAAATACAGATGTTAAAGCCGTGACATTGAATGATTGCCTTGCCCTTACTACAAAAGCCCCGGTTGTTGCTCCATCACCCATTTTTAAGGAATAAAGACCACTTCCAGGTGCATTTGTCTGCAATGCAGGCACTATAGGATCGGTACCGTTAGTAGTTACTGTAAACCTGGTAGTTGGGTTAGGACAGCAACCTGCCATTGACTGGGAGTTTGTATTCGTTCCTTCTGTAACCGTCCAGCCGGCAGTAGTACCTGTTTCAAAATCCACGTTTGTGCAGGGTGCCTGAACGGTCGGGTCTCCACCGCCTCTATAAGTATAATAACCATACTTGGTATCAATAAATCTTCTTTTTAAAAACGAAAGATGCATTTTCTGTTCCCATTCAGGAGCACCACCCACCGCTACTTGTCTCTGCGCTTCCGCTTCGTTAAAGCCTCTTAACGAGTCGGCATCGAACACCAACTGAACGTTCTTCAGCTTCTCAGCAATATAAGCCGGAGAATTCATCTCGTGCTTATGGTTGTGCTGTGATTGAGAAAAACCGCTAAATGGTATTGCAATTAAGCAAATGAAACAAAGAAGTAATTTCGTATAGTTTTTCATGCGTCAATAGTTTTGTTATACAATAATATAATATATTTTTCCGTGGCATTAGAGGGGCAACCCCCCAATTAGTAAAACCGTCAATGTAGTGAGTTAACGGATTTAGCTTTACAATAATATACCAAATTAATCCAAAATTCAAACTTTACACTAAAAAATTAAGTGCTTTAACTAATTGAAAATCAGATTTCGCCACCTGGATTTTTGGAGAGTTTTTGGAAAGCGGTTTTTAAGCTAAAAAACAGATGAAATACCGTAAATTTTCTACGAATTTTTAAAAACCTGCTGCCATACCGCTAGTGAATACAAACGTAATAAAAATGAAGGTTTAGCAGCAAGCAGCTTATCAAAATTGGCAACAATGGCTCTTGTATCAATAAAGTCTAAGGTTTCGGTAATGGTATCGAGCACCTCTTTTTTATGAGGTTTAAACCAGCCCGAAACCGGCGTTTCAAAACCTATCTTGTCTTTGCGCTCATAAATTTGAGTTGGAATATAATTCTTAGCGGCTTCGCGAAGCAAATATTTAGAGATACCCTGTTGTATTTTTTGTTGACCATGAATTGAGAAAATAAGATCAACAAGCTCCACATCATCCGCAAAGGGCACCCGGCTTTCAATACCAAAGGCCATGCTGCAACGGTCTTCACACTTTAAAAAAGATTTTAACCGTCCTTTATAATCGAGCTTTAACTGATGATTTAAATTATTGGCAATTTTTTGGTTACTGCTTTTTCCCGCACTCTTTTTACTCTCTGTAAAATAAGCCGAATAATCAACGCTTAAACCAAAGTTATCTTTCAGCAGTTGTTTGGCAAAAAGCGTATACGCGTTGGGTACAGTTCCCTTCGAATGATTCATGCTTCTGAAAGCTTTCCCGAATTGTGCTTTGTGGAGTAATTCTTTCCATAAAGCCATGTAATGATGCAAATAGCCTGCAAACAATTCATCAGCCCCTTGCCCGTCAAGCACCACTTTTATATGGTTATCGGAAGCCAGTTTCATAACCCTGTATTGCGAATAAGTGCTTGTGCTCCATACAGGCAGGTCCTGTGAATAATTGAGTGTTTTAATGTCCCTGAAAAACTCATCGGCTGTTGGGCTAACGGTTTGCCAGTTACCATTAACCCTTTGAGCAACCAGTTTTGCATAACTGCTTTCATCAAAGGCTTCGTTGGGAAAAACAGCGGTGAATAATTTCATTTGTTTTGCAGGCTGCAGCTGTTTTACAACTCCGGCAATAATAGAGCTGTCCAAACCTCCGCTTAAGCAGGAACCAATTTCCACATCGCTTCTCAACCGCAAACGAATCGCATTGACGAGTTTTTCCTCAATGAGTTCAATCAGCTCAGCATTACTTTTTTGTGTAGTGGGTCTATCGGCAATGGAATAATATTTTTTTAATTCAAAGTTATGAGAGGACAGATCGTATAAAAAATAACAGGAAGGCTTTAGTTCATTAATGCCCTTAAACAAACTTTGAGTGGCCGTTTCCAGGTTGGCATTCACCACAAAATCAAACTGTTCGGCTTCGTTAATTTCAAAAGGAATTAATCCCGATTTGATAAAGGCCTTCTGCTCACTGGCAAACGCAAAGCAAACATTTGTATTGACATAGTAAAAAGGCTTTACCCCTGCCCTGTCCCTGGCGCAAAATAAATGATTGCGTTCCTTATCGAACAATGCAAAAGCAAACATGCCATTGAATTTTTGCAGGCAATCTACACCCCACTCTTTGTAAGCTGCAAGAATAACTTCCGTATCGGTTTGTGTGATAAAAACGTGTCCTTTTGCTTTCAAAAGTTCTCTTAATTCTATGTAATTGAAGATCTCGCCGTTAAAGGTTATCCAGTAATTACCTTTGGCATCGCACATAGGTTGATGCCCGGCTTCCGAAAGATCGATAATGGAAAGGCGGCGGTGTGCCAGTGCCAGTTTGGTTCCTTGCTCAATATTTTCGATTGACACAAGAGGGTTATATAAAAAAGCACGGCTTTCTTTATTTACCTGCGGCGTTTCATTTGAGTAAGCAGCAACCGATCGTTCATCGGTGAAAAAGGCAAAACCTTCTCCATCAGGCCCCCTGTGCTTTATGGCACGGTTCATCGCAAAAGCAGCATCTTTGAGTGATACTGAATTTGTTTTAGAGATAATTCCGCTTATACCGCACATAGCCAGTTATTGAGTTGTTGAATTATTCAGCATTGTTTTATAAACCTCAACCCATTCTTTTTGTTCAGGTACAAAGCTATCGTTATGCCACACCGAAACAAACTCGCCGCCAAATTTTTTTACTTCCTGCATTAAGTGTGCAATTAACTCCGCAGCTTTTTTAGCATTAAGCTTATTATAATCCCTCACAGTACCTTCCATTACCGTGCTGGGATGCAACAGTAAAGCAGTTGCTTCATTTTTATCCAGGTCGAACCATTTATAAGGCATGCACAAACCCGTTCTGAAACCGGGTTGAGAGGCATAAATCATCGTATAATCGTCTGTGATCCCTGCTCTTATAAAAGCCCTGTATGTTTCGGGAAATTTAATCCTTAAAAAATGACCGCGTGCCGTTGTTACTTTTTTTTCAATGATGTTCTCAAGTCGGTTCTTCTCTTTCTCAACCCTTGTCAATTCATCAAACGACTGGTACGATGGGTGCAAGCCCAGCTTGTAATCCGAAGCTAATTTTTGCAATAATGCCCTGAAACCTTTATTGGTATAATGCGGATTTTTGTCGTAAGCCGAATGATCGCCAATCAGCACAAAATACTGCAAGGCTGTTTGGGTTTCTGTACTCATGGCATTGATGGTGTCAAATGTATTGTACGGATCATTAAGGGAATTGGTATTAGCCGCAAGGCGCCGCACAACATCACGCCATTTAAATGATGCCAGGTCTTTCAGCAGTCCGCCCAAATTCCGTTTAAACCCTTTATGAGCATACGCAAAGGCATTATCAATATCAATGGTCGATAAAAAATTAAAGCTCCTTTTTTTAAATTCCAAAGCCGGGTATTTTTGTTTTAGTTTTTGCGCAAGATCATCGACCAGGTAATTTAAAAAAGGCTTATTTAAAAAACCATGTTTAAATGCCTGGCTGTTCTCTGCCTGAAAACGTTGATGCATATCCGGTTCAGAGGGTAAGTATTCTTCGTACCGTGCAGCAAAATAAAACACCGTTGCAAAAACATCATAGGGTAAAAAAGATTTTTGGGAGGTATTAAAAAACACAGGAAAATTAAGGTATTCGCCGGATGCTTCCGAGACCTGTTTTCTGACAGTGCTTTCAAATAAAAGTCCATCAGCTTCCATCAAACATTCCAGTTCTTCATGATAAATAGTATAAGCCAATTTGGGTAAAACGGAAGATCTGTAAAATTGAAGATCATCTGTTAGCTGATACGACGAATTCAATACGGTGTTAAACACCAGGTCCATGGTATAAGAAACACGCGGTGTCATGCTATGGGTGTAGATCAGTATCATTATTTTTCTATCGCCAGCTTAACAATGTCCTCGTAGCTGTTTTTCCAGTCTGCCCACTCCTGCGCGGTTCCCATGGTGTCGTTATGAAAAATGGTAACCAGCTCGCCATTATATTTTTTCACATAATCAATCAAGGGTTTCGCAACCTCAACCATGGTGCCAGGCGTGGCATTATCCTTATATCTCAGCGAGGTTTCGCTCACACAATAGGAATGTATTTTTAAACCCGTTTCCACTTCATCATCCAGGTCGTACCAGTAAAAAGGCTGGCAAATGCTGGCCCTGAAGCCATTATGGATGGAATAACCCATTGAATAATCATCGGTAATTCCCATCTCCAATAAAGTAAAATAAGTATCCGGAAATTTGAGCATGGAAAAATGCTGACGTGAATTAAAGATCTCGCGATGGGTAATATTTGCCAGGCGGTTAATTTCAATTTTAACCTGTGCCCTGCTGCTATTGGAACCAAAGGATGGATGAATACCCGGCGTAGCATAATCGCACAAATGCTTGATAAGCTTTTGAAAATTGGTATTGTTGGAAGGATGATTCTTATCATTCACGCCATAATCGCCCAGCAAAAAAAAGTAAATGACCTTTAATTTGTATTTATCCTGGATAGACAACTGGTATTCATACGAATCAAAAGGATCTTTTTCTTTTTTCAGCAATACCGATGTCCGGTCTATCAGGTCGGTCTTATCAAAGCTTGTGATGGATTTTAAATACCCACCCATGGAGCGCATAATACCTTTTTGCTTGTATTTATAAGCATTGTCAATATCAATGGTTGATGTGTAAGAATAAGATTTATGCGTAATAGAAAGGTTAGGAAACTTTTTAAGCAGCACCGTTTCAAATTCAGCGATCCAGATATTGACCAGTGGGATCCTTAAAAAATCGTATTGGTAAGCCAGGCTGTTCTCCGCCTCAAAACGGTTAAAGGAGTCGGGAATAAAAGGCAGGTATTCCTCGTAGCGGCTCACTAAGTAAAAGGCCGCTGCAAACAGATCGAATGGCAAACTACTGCGATAGGTTTTAAAAAAATACTTCAGGTAAGCCTCATGGTTCTGCATTTGAATGGTTTGCTCATGAATGCCCGACTCGAACAACAAATTAATTGCCGCAATATGAAAATCCGATTCCAGGTCCTGGTTCGAATACGAGAATTTGTAACCCTCGGCCAATTTGTAATCATCCACACTGTTTGTAATGGTAAACTCAAGTCCCAAACAATCTTTTAAGATAAGATTGAAGATGTATTTTATCCTCGGTGTGGTTTTATGAGTATAAATAAAAATATGTGCGTTTGGGCTCAAGTACTAATTACGGTTTATAACAAATATAATGGCTCTTCCCTAACGTTATTTATCCCTCAAATATTGTTATTTATACAGAATTGTTAATTAAAATTCATTACCAAAGTCATAATTTTTCTATTTTTAAACTTCATAAATTTTAATTCTAAAATCTTAAATACCTATGCAACAATTAATAGAATGCGTCCCAAATTTTTCTGAAGGCCTTGATATGTCTGTTATTAAACAGATCACTCATGAGATAGAATCCGTTGAAGGAGTTCGTTTACTCAATGTTGACCCGGGTAAAGCCACCAACCGTACGGTAGTAACTTTTGTAGGAAATCCGCAGGCGGTAGTGGATGCCGCTTTCCTGGCCATCAAAAAAGCGGGTGAGTTAATTGACATGAGCAAGCATAAGGGCGAGCACCCGCGCATGGGCGCTACCGATGTATGCCCCCTCATCCCTATTGCCAACATCAGCATGGAAGAAACCGCAAAATGGTCTCAAAAATTGGGCGAGCGCGTAGGCCGGGAATTGCAGATCCCCGTTTACTTATACGAAGCTGCACAGGCAAAAAAAGAAAGAAATAACCTGTCGGTTATCAGGGCCGGAGAATACGAAGGGTTTTTCAAAAAAATAAAACTACCTGAATGGCAACCCGATTTTGGTCCTGCCGAATTTGACGCCAAACGCGGTGCCACCGTTATTGGCGCACGCGATTTTTTAGTGGCTTATAATGTGAATTTAAATACCACCTCAACCCGCCGTGCCAACTCCATTGCCTTTGATGTGCGTGAGGCAGGTCGTGTAAAACGGGAGGGGGATCCTATTAACGGCAAGGTGGTAACCGATGCCAATGGAAACCCTGTGTCTATTCCGGGCTCTTTAAAATCGGTAAAAGCCATTGGCTGGTTCATTGAGGAATATGGCGTAGCGCAAATTTCCATGAACCTTACCAACATTAATGTAACACCTTTGCACATCGCGTTTGATGAAGTTTGTAAAAAGGCTACAGAACGTGGTATCAGGGTTACAGGTTCCGAACTGGTGGGATTGGTTCCCTTAAAATCGTTGATTGATGCCGGAAAATATTTCTTATTAAAACAACAACGCTCAACCGGCGTTTCGGAAAAAGAACTCATCAAAATTGCCATTAAAACCATGGGACTCGATGAGCTGGGGCCATTTAAACCGGAAGAACGCATCATTGAATACCTGCTGAAAGAAAAAGCCGACAGCCGTTTGGTAAGCATGACCTTAAGCGACTTTGCCGATGAAACAGCCAGCGAAAGTCCGGCGCCGGGCGGCGGTTCCATTTCGGCCTACATTGGTTCCCTGGGTGTATCGCTCGCAACAATGGTAGCCAATCTTTCATCGCACAAAAAAGGTTGGGACAGCCGCTGGGAAGAATTTAGCCAATGGGCCCAAAAAGGCCAGCAGTATAAAGATGAGCTCACAAAGCTAGTTGACGCGGATACAGCCGCTTTTAATAAAATTATGACAGCTTTTGGCCTGCCGAAAGCAACCGACGAGGAAAAAGCGGCCCGCAAGCAAGCGATCCAGGAAGCTACAAAATTTGCTATTGAAATTCCGTTTAAAGTGATGCAGCTATCTTACGAAAGCATGACCCTGATAAAAGCCATGGCCGATATCGGAAACCCTAATTCAGTATCCGACGCGGGCGTAGGCGCTTTATGCGCGCGCAGCGCGGTAATGGGTGCTTTTATGAATGTGCGCATCAATGCCAGTGGTTACGACGATAAAACCTTTGTGGAAGGAATTATTGCCAAAGGAAAGGATATTGAAAACAAAACCATCGCATTGGAAGCCGA
This sequence comes from Bacteroidota bacterium, assembly GCA_048498515.1. Taxonomy (GTDB): domain Bacteria; phylum Bacteroidota; class Bacteroidia; order B-17B0; family Aurantibacillaceae; genus UBA4416. The sequence continues at coordinate 8,691 of JBEHXV010000005.1, forward strand.
AATTCTGAAAATTGTGAACGAAAAGATCGGGGTTTAACCTCCATCACATACTCCAGTTGTACTGCTTAAATCCGGACAATGCGTTTAAACCTTACAGATAGAAGAACCGTTTTTCTTTTACTGCTTATACCGGCTGTCCTGGTATACATTAAAAGCATGTTCTATGAGTTTTCGCCCATGGATGACAAGTGGATGATTGTTGAGAACAGCAAAACATTATCGGACTGGGGCAACATCGGGGAATTTTTCACCAAACCGCTGGCCGGTTTGTATTTCCGCCCCCTGTTCAGCCTTTCCTTAATGATTGATTTCCATATTGGGAAAACCTCAGCAGGCATCTATCATTTCAGCAGCATTTTATACCACCTCATCGCAGTTGTTTTAGTGTATAAATTGCTGGTGGAACTTCATGTTACTCAAAAAGCGTCACTGTTGTTCTCCATCCTCTTCTCTGTTCATCCTGCCCTGGTGCATTCTGTGGCCTGGATCCCGGGTCGTAACGATACCCTGCTGGCTGTTTTTGCCTTAGCCGCCATGTTAATGCTCCTCAAATTTGGCAAGGAGCAAAAACAAAAATACCTGTACGCCCACCTGCTGTTTTTTATGTGCGCCCTGCTTACCAAAGAATCAGCCGTGGTATTGCCGGTGTTTTTTGGCTTACTGACTTACCCGCTGAATCTTTCAAAAAAAAGGCAGGCAGTGGTTCTATGCAGCTGGCTGATCCTGGTAGCCGCCTGGTATGTTTTACGAAACAACTGCGTTCATTCTTCACTTTCCATTGGTTCAAATATGTTACAATCAGGACAGAATTTTTTCCTGGCCCTTGGTCTTTACCTTGGTAAAAGTATTTTCCCTGTACAGCAATCCGTTTTTCCGACCCTGCAAAATTCATCATTGCTTTTTGGTATTATCCTTATTGTTGTGTTAGCAGTTGTTGTTTTTAAAGTTGGCGTAAAAAACAGGTACCTGGCGCTTTCAGGCATTCTCATTTTTTTTATATTGCTTGCTATCCCGGCATGGTATGGCGCAACCAGCAGCCTGGGGGAACATTACGAACACCGGCTCTATTTACCATTGGTTGGTTTGCTCATCTTTGCTTCCCAAATCAATATCAACCAGCAATCGCCGGTGTTTGTTTATACCATGTCTGTTCTTATTCTTGTTTATTCCCTTAAAACCTTTTTCCGTTTAAACGCTTACAAAACTTCCGATTCCTTTATTGAAGCGGGCCTTAAAGAAGCACCCGATTACTATTTTTTTTACAGCGCCAAAGCCGATCATTTTTTAGTGAAGCAAGATTATGCCGCTTCCATTCCTTTTTACAACATTGCCATTGCCATGCAACCGCAGCGGTCCCAGTTATACAGCGGCAGGGGCTTTGCCTATACCAGCATGGGAAAAACCGACCTTGCCATTGCCGATTTTACAAAAGGCATTGAACTGGCCAACCACCCCGATATGTATTTGAACCGTTGCCTCACCTACCAGCTAACCAGTAATTATAAAGCCGCTTATAAAGATCTGGAGTATTTAAAAAAAGCTGCTCCCGGGGTTATTCCCGACGGTTTGGAAAAAGATCTGCACGAGCAGTTATATGCCTCCTCATTAAAAGAGATGGATGATAAAATAGCTGCCGAACCGGCTAATGCGACTTTATACATTCAGCGGGCCAAGCTCCTGATTATGAAAAATAATTTAGCTGAAGCTAAAAAAAATGTAGAAACAGCCTGCAAACTGGAACCCACTAATAAAATGTTCCAGCTTTATTTACAACAGATCACCTCACGTATAAAACCCTAAATGAATTTATTGAGCGGCAACTTTTTTGAGAACAAAACAAAAGTATACCTCACACTTGTACTCGTTCCGCTGTGCCTCTATTTCAAAAGCCTCTTCTACGATTTTTCGCCATTGGACGATCAGTGGATGGTGCTGAAAAATGCCGGTGAATTAGGCAATTGGCACAACCTTCCCGTTTTTTTTGCGAAACCTGTTGCCCAGGTATATTACAGGCCCCTGTTAAATGTATCGCTCATGATCGACTACCAGTTTGGCGGGCTATCACCTTTCATTTATCATTATACCAACCTGTTGCTACACCTGCTGTGTGTGGTATTGCTCTTCAATTTTTTAAAATTAGTAAACACGTCCAACAAATTTGCGTTTACGCTCGCCCTTCTGTTTTCGGTGCACCCCGTGTTACTACATGCCGTTGCATGGATCCCCGGAAGGAACGATTTGCTGCTTAGCCTGTTTATGCTTTGCTCAACAAATTCTCTTCTCAAATACCTCAGGGACCAAAAAACCAAACACCTTGCTTCTCACATCCTTTTCTTTATGTGCGCCCTGTTTACTAAAGAAAATGCGTTCTTTCTCCTGCTCTTTTTCGCCCTCTTAGGATTTAGCCTCCGCTATTCAAAAAAACAATTGGCTCTTCTAACCGTTGCATGGTTGTTATCAACCATCAGCTGGTTCCTCATTCGGCAGTCGGTTGTAAATTCCCATTTAACTGCAGGCGCTCATCTTAGCGATACGCTAAAAAACGCCGCCCTTGCCTTTTTGCTCTTTACAGGTAAAACACTTTTACCGGTACAGCAATCGGTTTTCCCTACGCTCAAAAACGCCTCCCTTGTTCCGGGCATAGTGGTGCTGGTAAGCCTGGCCATATTGTATTTTAAATTCAGATTAAAAAACAATTTACTTGCTTTTTCGGGTTTACTGTTGTTTGTTTCAATACTGGCCATACCGGTATGGTACAGTGCTGGTAAAGAGATCAGTGAGCATTACGAACACCGACTTTACCTCCCATTAATTGGCTTATTGTTGTTCATATCGCAGTTTAATGTTAATGTCAATACCAAACTTTTCAATTATAGTTCTCTTTGCATAATCCTTCTTTTCGGGAGTAAAACAGTTGTAAGAATGGATGTGTATAAAAACGAAATGACGTTCCTGGAACATGGGATAACTGAAACACCTGATTATTTTTTATTCCATTTCCAAAAAGCCAATAAACTGTTTGCCTTAAAGGATTGTAATGGCGCCATAGCCAGCTACAATACGGCCATAAGGCTTCAGCCACGACGATCTGAATTGTACAATAACCGGGGCAATGTGTATGCCTTTATTAAAAAACACAAAGAAGCCATTGCCGATTATAGCAAAGCCATTGAGCTTTTGCCAAACGACCCGCAAGCTTACATTAACCGCTGTATCATATCGGGTGAAGCGGGCGACTATGAAACAGCCCAACGCGACTTGCTTTTTTTAAAGCAAAATTATCCGGGACTCATTCCGCAGGAGCTCAACGATAATATTACCTCTACCTGGAATGACCGTTGGCTTGAACAACTAAACCGCAAATTGGTTAATGAACCCAAAAACGCGACGCTTTATGTAAAAAGGGCAAAACTATTCTTAAGCAAACAACTAATGAACAAAGCCTTTGAGGATATAAAAACGGCTTGTGAATTGGATCCCGCAAATACCGAATATAAAATGTACCTGGCCAGGCTAAGCCCTGTTCAGGTGTCAGCCCTGGCGAATTAATATAGGTGGTTACGATGCTAATCTTTGTGAAAGGCATTATTGCCAAAGGAAAAGATAATGGAATAAAACCATCGTTTGGAAGACAGGATTCTGAAAATTATGAAAGGAAAATAGGTTTATACTATTTTTTATCTTAGCTTTAAATTAAAACAGTTTATTAACCTAAAAACCATTATGCCTGTGAAAAAACTTTTACAATTATGTTTACTTATCGGATTACAACAACAACTGAAAGCCCAGTTTTACTATCAGAACTTTGACGGTTTTGATACTAATCCGAACAATTCCCTTTTTGTCCATTTAGATACCTTAAGTGGCAATATATGGCAAATAGGGAAACCTCAGAAAACGCTTTTTAACAGTGCTTATACCGGCACAAAAGTTATTGTGACGGATACACTCAACAGTTACCCTGTCAATAACGTATCGCGTTTTACGTTTGCATTTACCCATTATTCCTTTATGAATCCATTTTCGCCTATGGCCATTCAGTGGACCCAGAAGCTTGACCTGGAACCGGGGGCTGATGGTGCAATCGTTGAATTTTCGACAGATAGCGTTAACTGGCAAAATGCACACAACAATCCCAATGTCTACCAATTTTATGGATTCGATCCAATGAACAAAGACACCTTGTCATCGGGCGAATATGCGTTTAGTGGAACAGATAATAACTGGCGTGATGTATGGATGTGCCTTAGCCCTGGCGTCCATCAACAAAACGACACAGTCTTTTTTCGTTTCACCTTAAAATCAGATGGAAATCATACCAACCAGGAAGGTTGGATAATTGATAACATTAATGCGCATATGACCATTATCCATCCGGTGAAAGAAACCAGCCAGATAGACAACATTGTAGTTTATCCTAACGTGACTTCTGGAATTGTGAATGTGGAAATGAAAAAGATCAATAACACCGATATGATCGATAACATCGAAGTGCTTGATGAATCGGGAAGAGTTATTGAAGCGTATGGAAAAAACTATACAAAAGTGGTGCTTGATATCCGTAAACACAAGCCCGGGCTTTATTATTTCAGAGTTACAACCAATAATAAACCTAAACTTTTTAAAGTGGTTTATGAGAAAAACTAAAATTGCATGCTGAAAAACAGCCTGTATATTTTCGCTGGTCTTTTTTTACTCTGTTCCTTTGTAAAAGACGATAAGGATAAACCTTACATTTTTCCTGAAGTTTTTTATTTTCCAAAACCACCTGTTAACAGTAACAATCCTGTTACTGTTAATGGTGTGGAATTGGGCCGTTATTTATTTTACGACCCCATTTTTAGTGCCGACAGCAGTATTTCCTGTTCCAGCTGCCATACACAGAAATACGCGTTCAGCGATGCACCCAACCAATTCAGTAAAGGATTTCAACAAAAATTACAAACCAGGAATACCCTGCCTTTATTTAACCTTGCCTGGTATCCCAGCCTATTTTGGGATGGAAGGGTTTCCTCCATTGAAGAGCAGGTTTTTCACCCTGTTAGGACCGGTACCGAGATGAACAGCAACTGGAAGGAAATTACAAAAAAAATTAAACGGAGTAAATTTTACACAAGCTTATTTTACAACGCTTTTGGAAAAACCGAAATCGACAGCCAATTGATCGTGAAAGCCATTGCCCAGTTTGAAAGAACACTTATTTCCTACAACTCAAAATACGACAAAGTGATACGGCATGAGGCAAAATTTACCATGGATGAACTGGAAGGAATGGAATTAATAAATGATGTAACCAAAGGCGCTTGCCAAAACTGTCATACCACAGATGCCGATGGCCTGGGAACAACCAGGGAATTTAGCAACAACGGTTTGAATGAACTAAGAAATGGCGAGCAATTTAAAGATAAAGGATTGGGCCAGTATACCGGAAAAAGCAATGATGATGGAAAATTCAAGATCCCTTCGTTACGTAACTTGTTATTTACTGCACCTTACATGCACGACGGGCGATTTAAAACCCTGGAAGAGGTGCTTGATTTTTACAGCGAAGGTATAAAAGCCTCCCCCACTATTGATTCTAAAATGGTATTCGTTCACCAGGGAGGGTCAAAATTAAATGCCTACGAAAAACAAAAGATCATAGCCTTTTTAAAAACCCTGTCCGACTCTGTTTTTATCACAAACAAAGCTTTTTCAAATCCATTTGAAAAACATTGAAGCCATAATTCTCCCAAAGTTTTCGGGCATTTTTTGAGCAAAAATCCGGTTATTTTTAATAAATTCGCATTTCTTAAAATTTACGCAAATGTTCGATAATTTATCCGATAAACTTGAAAGGGCCCTTAAAACATTAAAAGGTCAGGGAAAAATAACCGAGATCAACGTTGCCGAAACGCTGAAGGAAGTTCGTAAAGCCCTGTTGGATGCCGATGTCAACTATAAAGTAGCCAAAACATTTACCGATACTGTTAAGGAAAAAGCCTTAGGACAAAACGTTCTAACCGCTGTTTCGCCAAGCCAGTTGCTGGTAAAAATTACCCATGATGAGCTGACCGCTTTAATGGGTGGCCAAATGGAAGAGATTTTTCTGGGCGGTAATCCAACCATTATTTTAATGAGCGGCTTACAAGGTTCAGGTAAAACCACCTTTACCGGGAAGCTCGCCAACTTCTTAAAAACAAAAAAAGGTAAAAAACCCTTATTGGTTGCCGCCGATGTTTACCGCCCGGCAGCTATTGACCAATTACATGTATTGGGTGAGCAAATTGGCGTGGACGTGTTCTCGAACCGTGATGAAAAAAATCCGATCAAAATTGCGGAAGCCGCCATACAACAAGCTAAAGAGAATGGCAACAGCGTTATCCTGATAGATACCGCCGGCCGTTTGGCGGTTGATGAGGCCATGATGACCGAAATTGCCGATCTGAAAAAAGCCATTAAACCAACCGAGATCCTGTTTGTGGTAGATGCCATGACCGGTCAGGATGCCGTAAATACAGCCAAAGCGTTTAACGACCGTTTAGATTTTGACGGAGTGATTTTAACCAAGCTGGACGGTGATACCCGCGGTGGAGCTGCCTTATCCATTAAATCAGTCGTTAATAAACCAATTAAGTTCATTGGTACCGGCGAAAAAATGGAAGCCCTCGATGTGTTTTACCCTGAACGTATGGCCGACCGTATTTTGGGAATGGGCGACGTGGTAACTTTGGTAGAACGTGCACAGGAACAATTCAATGAAGAGGAAGCCAGGAAACTTTCCAAAAAAATAGCCAAGAACCAGTTCGACTTTAACGACTTTTTAAGCCAGCTGCAACAAATCAAAAAAATGGGGAACATTAAGGATCTGGTTGGCATGATCCCCGGCGTTGGTAAAGCCATGAAAGATGCCGAGATCAACGACGACGCTTTTAAGGGCATTGAAGCCATTATTGGTTCCATGACCCCAAAAGAACGCGCGCAACCTGAATTACTGAATGGTTCACGCCGCCAGCGTATTGCCAAAGGTAGCGGACAAACCATACAGGAAGTGAATAAATTACTGAAACAGTTTGAAGATACCCGCAAAATGATGCGCATGATGGGCGATAAGAACCAAATGGCCAAGCTCATGAAAAATATGCCGGGTGGTATGCCTAAGATGTAACTTAGATTTGGAATTTAAGAAGTCAGATTTAGAGAACTGAAATTCTTAAATTTTAAATTGTAAATCGTAAATATTTATATGATTTTAATAGACGGAAAAAAAACATCGCTCGAGCTCCAGGCAGAGATTGCACAGGAAGTACGGGAATTAATAGCCAAAGGAAAAAAGCAACCTCACCTGGCAGCTATCCTTGTGGGCGACGATCCGGCCTCTCAAACCTATGTCAACAGCAAGGTAAAAGCCTGCGAAAATGTGGGTTTTAAATCTACCTTAATTCGTTTTGAAGCCTATACCTCCGAACAAAAACTCTTATCAAAGATCGAGGAATTAAATAACGACAATGATATTGACGGCTACATTGTGCAGCTGCCATTGCCTCGCCATATTTCCGAACAAAAGATCATTGAAGCCATTAAACCATCGAAAGATGTGGATGGTTTTCATCCCATAAATGTTGGCCGACTGGTACTCAACTTGCCAACTTACGTAAGTGCTACTCCCTATGGCATTGTGCAGTTACTGGAACGTTACAACATTCCAACCGATGGCAAAAACTGCGTGGTAATTGGCCGGAGCCATATTGTTGGTTCGCCCATGAGCATTTTAATGGCCAAGAATACCAATCTCGGAAACTGTACTGTAACCCTTTGCCACAGCCACACACAAAATTTAAAAGAGCACACGCTTAACGCCGATATTATTATTGCCGCTATTGGCAAACCCAATTTTGTGACCGCCGACATGGTAAAAGAAGGCGCTGTGATTATTGACGTGGGCATTAACCGTGTGGACGATGCCACAACCAAAAGCGGCTACAAATTAGTGGGTGATGTAAAGTTTGACGAGGTCTCAAAAAAAGCGTCTCACATTACTCCTGTTCCCGGTGGCGTAGGTCCTATGACCATTGCTTCTTTGTTGAAGAATACCCTGATTGCCGCGAAGAAGGAGATTTAGAGATTGGAACGCGGGTGATGCAGATTAGGCGGATTTTCACTGATAAAAAATTCGAATTACCGATACATTATTTATGACCCCGAAGGGGTCAAATGTTTATAGAATTGTTACAAACAATGTGTACGACCCCTGAGGCGTCGAATATTTATTCAATCATTTTATAACTATAAATATTGGAATCCTTCGGATTCCTTAACAAAAAATTATTCGCAAAAAATCTGCCTAATCCGTTAAATCTTTTGCCTTTGTTGATGTTTTACCAACAAGCATCATCAATTCCAACAATTATCCGTGAAAATCTGCACGATCCGTTAAATCCCTTGTTGGCATTTTCACCAACAAGCTTATCATATCAACTCCATCATTTTTGTTAAATCTTTACCCCCATTCAAATTGCTACATTCTATAGCACAATCCTATTACAAAACGTAGTAATTTGGCGCTTATAAAATGAGCGCTGAAAAACATAAATTGTCACCACGTTCCCAATCGCGGGTGCTGTTTGTTGACATGAACAGCTTTTTTGCCAGCTGCGAACAACAGGATAATTACTGGCTGCGCGGCAGGCCGGTTGCAGTGTGTGTATACACCGGCAAGTTTGGCTGCGTGATAGCCCCTTCCAACGAAGCAAAAAAATTTGGTGTAAAAACCGGCATGCGCCTTAACGAAGCTATTTTATTATGCAAAGATCTTGTTCCCATCGAAACACACCCCGACCGGTACAGGAATTACCATATTAAGATCATGCAGGTGCTAAAGACCTACTGCGAAGAAGTATACCCCAAGAGCATTGATGAAGCCATTGTTGACCTTACCAATTACGAACTTATTCATAAAGATGTGATCCAGGTTGCCAAGGACATTAAACGCGACATTCAACTAAAGGTGGGCGACTGGTTAAAATGCTCTATTGGCATTGCTCCTAATTCCTTTCTGGCAAAACTGGCTTCCGATGTTCAAAAACCCGATGGCCTAACCATTATAAACCCCAGCAATCTTGATAGTGTATTGTCAAGGATGAAGCTCACAAATTTATCGGGCATTTCTTATAATACAGCTGAGCGGTTAAATAAAGGAGGTATCACTACACCCTTACAAATGCGACATGCCTCGCCCGAAAACCTGAAAGCCATTTTTAAAAGTGTGCTCGGTTTTTACTGGCATTGCCGGTTAAATTTTATTGAAGTGGACCTTCAGAACCATAACGATTATAAAAGCATGCAGGCCATGCGTCATTTATCAAAAGAACAACGGCTCAGTTACGAATCCGTTAATGAGATCGTTATTGCCTTATGCCTGGCCCTGGAACGCCGCATGATGAAGCGTAGCATTTTTGCCAATACATTAGGAGTTGGTTTTCGTTATGCCAACAGCGACCGCTGGGACGATTACATTACCCTAAGCATGCCCATACAGGATGGCGCTGAAATATATAAATCCATTATGGAACGGGTAGAAAGCTTTGAAAAAAAACATTCCGGCGAGCCGGTTATTACCACGGCAATCATCAGTGTTAGTATTTATGTATCCCATTTTATTGATAAAACCATGGTGCAGTACAACCTGTTTGAAGATAATAGTAAAAAAGACCATTTAAGGAAAGTAGTTTACGATTTAAAAAATAAATTTGGAAAACAAAAACTCCTGCGTGCTGTTGAATTAAAAGAAGGAGAAATTATGCAGGATGTAATAGGCTTTGGTTCGGTAAAAGACTTTTATGGTGATGAAAAAACAGAATTTTTAGAACAATGAAATTTGGACGCACAGATACGATTAACAACATAGATTTTATGTTACCCCCTGTTCACCCCGGTAGCATGAAAGTGCTGGGCGAACAAAAAGCAAAACAGGTAAAAGTATATGTTGGTTGTCCTATTTGGGCCGACGAAGGCTTTGTAGGGAAAATTTATCCCGCTTCGGCCAAGGCTGGCAATTATGTCAAATATTACGGCAGGCAGTTCAATAGCATTGAATTGAATATTTCACATTACCGGCAGCTCGATCCCTTAACCATACAACGTTGGTGTGAATTAACTCCTTCCGATTTTAAATTTTGCCCCAAAGTAAACCAGATCATTAGCCATACACCATACCTGTACCATAACATTGATTTTATGAGGGAGTTTTTGCAAACCCAGCAGCACTTTAAACAAAAGCTCGGGATGCCCTTTTTGCAATTACCTCCTACTTACGACAGCAGCAAACTAAATGACCTGTTAAATTTCCTGGATAACGTAGCCATGAGCCATTTCGCTATTGAACTTCGCCATGCTTCCTGGTTTAGTAATGAAGCTGTATTGAAACAAGTGTGTAATTATTTTTATAAGAATAAACTCACGCTCTTAATAACCGATACGCCGGGCAGAAGAGATGTATTGCACCAACGCCTCACCACCAAAACAGCCTTTATTCGTTTTTTAGCCAATGATCTTCACTCAACCGATTATGCAAGAATGACCGAATGGGTAAAACGTTTGGATACATGGATAGAGAATGGACTGGAAGAAATTTATTTTTTCATACATAACCCCAACCATTCGCTAATGCCCGAATTGGCTATTTTTTTCATAAAGGAACTGGCTAAGCATACAGGCATAAAACTCGACCCTCCCAAAATTATTAGCCCAACTCCGCAAATTCAAAAGCTGTTTTAAAACTACTTCGAGTGAATTATACACTTTGCTGAGCGAAAGAATAAAATGAAAAAGTAAAGTGTATAAAAAGCGAAAGTCCCGGCCACTACCCCGGGACTTTCTAACCAATTAATCTAGAACAAAACTACACTAAAACTTACTGCCAACAGTTATGGCAATAGTCGTGCCAGAATTTTTAAGGGTCGATTTATCTACATAAGTTGGATTGTACATATAGTAGTTTTCATTGCTCATGCTCCTGGTAAACGACATATCCACATAGAATTTATTTCTCCTGAAACCTAAACCACCGGTATAAAAGCTTTTCACAAAATCGCCGCTGAAGGTATCGCCAAACGGGCTTCCATACATAGCATAACCTAAACGAATATAAAAAGGGTTAACGTTTACCTCTGCTCCTGCTCTTAAGTTAGAAGTTGAGCTGTATTTGTTTCGGATGGTTTTATTAACGCCGCTAAATTCCTGTGGCGAACTTTGCAGGGCGGCCTGTTTGTAATTAATATAATCATAATCAACACTAATAAGACCTAGCTTTTTGTATAGGTAAACAATGCTTCCTGTAACCTTCATCGGTGTAATGATTTGGTAGTTGAATTTACCACCATTATCCGGAGGGTATTGCGACGAAGCATTAAATCCCTCGTCAAAATTAGTAGTGAGCTTATAAACATAGGTATCGGTTAAACTATAAATAGTTGGTGTTTGAAAACTTGCACCAATGCGTAAATAATCCGTTGCCCTGTAAATAGCGCCCAATTTTAAATTATAGCCCGTTCCGGTAGTTTTATACGTTTCCTGGTACGACAGATCTTTAAAGCCAAGAACAAAATTTACAGGATAATTATACGTTGAAAACCTCATCGAATCTTTATCATCCACCTCACTATAAACAGATGAATAATTGTAATTAACAGAAGCTATTCCCAGGGCTGCACCCAAATATAATTTATCCTGGTATCCATAAGCATAATTAAAATTCCATTCGTTTATTCTGCCTGTGGTTTCAATACTTTTCGACTGTTGAACATCATACTTCGGATTAACGAACGAATAATAGCCACCGTTAATGCTATCATAATCTATTAAATACGTTTCGTAAGCCATTCCTTCATAACTTCCGTCAAGATTGGCAATTGAATTACCCTTTGCCGCATCTAACATATCATTGGTGATCGACTTAAAATTAGACCTTCCTACAATATTTACATTACTATTAAAATTAGCGATCTGGCTACAGGATAATCCAATAGCATGATGGTTATCGGGGTTTTGCTTACTATCCCACGCGCCTACGATCGACAGTCCGTCGAACGGGACATTGGCTTTAAAGCTCTTGTTGGAAGTTCCATTATGAGTAGCGTCTACCGAAAAAAGCCTTAGTCCCAACGAAATATTGATATCGCCTTTTTTGTATAGACCAATTCCCGCGGGGTTCACCGCCATACAGGAACCATCGGCACCCATAGCACCAACCGCGCCGGCCATAGCCTTACTGCGGGACGTGCCACCAAAATTGGTTTGAGAATAACGCATCGCATCAATATCGTTTTGAGATATGAGCGGAACCGATAACAAGCTTAAAGCTGTTATAACATATAGTGCTTTCATAAAACTCTTTCTTAAAAAATAATGCCTAAAAGATTATCTCGGACGGTGCCCACCACCACCACTTGGTGTACCACCTCCTCCATTATTGGACGGGAAGGATGGCGTGCTGTTATTTTGCCTTGGTGTTTCAAACGACGGACTTGCTTCCTGGTGGTTGCTTCTCACTGGCCTATCGGGATTACGAACCGGGGTTTGTTTAATCGGTTCATTAATAGTTGGCGTAGTTTGCACCGGTGCATGATCGGTTGAATGTGGGTTATTTCTGACTGGAGTATTATAAACCGGCTCTTTTACAGGGTTATTACCTCCGCGTACGGGATCTCTTACCGGTGTAGTGCTGCTGCCATTGGTGTTATCGCGAACAGGTATATTTCCGTTTTCACCAATCGGGGTTCCACTGGCATTAACCCTTATAGGACGACCAGTGTTGCTATTAATATTTGGTCTTACATCGTTGAATTTCACCGCACGATTCTGTTCTTCGGCAACTGCATTTACATACCTATGGGAATATGATTCTTCATTAACACCCGGGTTCGTCGTTCTTCGGCTGTTACCACCGCCGTGCGAAGAACGTGGCCCATAAGTATAGCTGCTGTTATTATCATAGCTGTTGTAATAGCCCCAGCCGCCATAATTAGGATTATTATAACCGTAATAGCTACCATAGCCATAGCCGCCATAACCGTAGCCGTATGGGTTTCCGTAACCATAACCATATGGGTCATAGTATCCGTATGGAGAATACCCATACGGATTGCCATAACCATAATAGTTACCATACATGCCGTTATTGAAGCCATTATTATAACCGGCTGCGTAACCTGCCATATATGGGTTATAGCCATTATACCCTGTATTAAATTGGTTTCCGTAACCCCAACCCCAACTGCTATAAAAAGAAACCGAAGGATTGTAGTTGTAATTATTGTAACTCGAACCCCACCAGCTGTAACCGTTGTAAACACTTGTACCGTAGTTGTACGGGTTACGTGTATACCAGTAAGAGTTGGTGTAATAATTATCATAATAGCTTAAGCCGCTCACATTATTATCAAAACGTTTCAAACGGGTGGCATATTCGTAATCGTAATAGTCGTCGTATTTAAACTCCCTGTCCTTATAGGCAGGGTTGGCATCGTCTTTTTCTTTTTGCGCCTGCTTTGCCAGGGCAATGGAATCGTTATAACGCTTGTTGCGTTCCTCGGTTCGCTGTTTTTCAATAGCCGCCAAACGGGCTTCTTCGGCTCTCACCTCTTTGGGGTTGGCATATACATCATCGGTATATGTGCCCGTTTTTTGAGTCGCGCAGGATGATAAAAGCACCAGGAACAAATTGGATACTACAATTAGCTTTTTCATTATCATTAGTTTTAAATTTTAGACACGGGGGTCCAATAAAAGTTTAACTTTGCGCGGGAATTTGTTCTGTAAATTTACAAAATAAGTGCCATAGAATTTAGGATTATTTTATTTTAACATTTGTTAGTAAACATGAGTAAAGAATTGACATCGCGTGCCGAAGACTACAGTAAATGGTATAACGATTTAGTGGTAAAAGCTGATCTGGCCGACCATTCGGCCGTACGTGGCTGCATGGTTATTAAGCCATACGGATACAGTATCTGGGAGAATATGCAAAAAGCCCTGGATAAAATGTTTAAAGATACAGGACATACAAATGCATACTTTCCTTTATTTATTCCTAAAAGTTTGTTTGAAGCCGAAGAAAAGAATGCCGAAGGTTTTGCCAAGGAATGTGCTGTTGTAACACACTACCGTTTAAAGACCGATCCTAACAATAAAAGCAAATTAATTGTTGATCCGGAAGCTAGGCTTGAGGAAGAGTTGATTGTTCGTCCAACCAGTGAGGCTATTATCTGGAATACTTATAAAGGTTGGATCCAATCGTACCGCGACCTGCCAATTTTAGTAAACCAATGGGCCAATGTGGTGCGCTGGGAAATGCGTACCCGTTTGTTTTTACGCACCGCCGAATTCCTTTGGCAGGAAGGTCACACGGCACACGCCACCAAAGAGGAAGCCATTGCCGAAACCAAACAAATGCTGGAAGTGTATGCTGATTTTGTGGAGAACTGGATGGCCGTACCGGTGGTAAAAGGCGTGAAAACCGCCAACGAGCGTTTTGCCGGAGCTGATGACACCTATTGTATTGAGGCATTGATGCAGGATGGAAAAGCACTGCAAGCAGGTACCTCGCATTTTTTAGGACAAAATTTTGCCAAGGCCTTTGATGTAAAATACGTTACCAAAGATAATAAGCAGGAACATGTTTGGGCTACATCCTGGGGCGTATCGACCCGCCTGATGGGTGCTTTGATTATGAGCCATAGCGACGACCATGGCTTGGTGGTTCCACCAAAATTAGCCTCTACCCAGGTGGTAATTGTACCTATTTATAAAAGCGAGGAAGGCCTGGCAAAAATTTCGGAAGTGGCCAATGATATTAAAAAGAAATTACAGGCAAAAGGCATTTCGGTAAAATACGACGACAGGGATTCTCAGCGTCCGGGTTGGAAATTTGCCGAATATGAATTGAAAGGAATTCCGGTTCGTGTGGCAATTGGCGAACGTGACCTTGCTAATGGAACCGTTGAAGTAGCCCGCAGAGATACCTTATCGAAAGAAACGGTGAGCATTGATGGCATTGATACCCTTATTGATAATTTATTGGTTGAGATCCAAAACAGCTTGTTTGAAAAAGCAAAACAACGTACACAACAATTAACCACTAAAGTAGATTCGTTTGACGAGTTTAAAAAAGTGCTGGATGAAAAAACCGGCTTTATTTTAGCACATTGGGATGGTACGCCCGAAACCGAAGAAAAA
This sequence comes from Bacteroidota bacterium, assembly GCA_048498515.1. Classification (GTDB taxonomy): domain Bacteria; phylum Bacteroidota; class Bacteroidia; order B-17B0; family Aurantibacillaceae; genus UBA4416. Next base: position 23,904 of record JBEHXV010000005.1, read on the forward strand.
ATAAAAGAGGAAACAAAAGCAACCATTCGCTGCATTCCTTTAAACAATGAGCAGGAACCGGGTGTTTGTATTTATAGTGGTAAACCAAGCACGCAAAGAGTATTGTTCGCAAGGGCATACTAGAACGGGACCCAGGATAAAAGACAAAAGATTTAAGATAAAACAATAAAAACTTTAAACACTGAACTTTAAACTATAATATGGCAACTCTGATAATATTTCGTCACGGACAAAGCGTTTGGAACCTTGAAAATAAATTTACCGGCTGGGTAGATGTTGAACTGACTGAAAAAGGTATGCAGGAAGCAAAGAATGCCGGCGAAAAATTAAAGCCTTTTAAATTCGACCTGGCTTATGCCTCTGATTTGAAACGTGCACAAAACACTTTAAAGCTGGCGCTTGAAGTAGCGGGTCAACCCAATGTACCCACCACATTTGATAAAGCATTGAACGAGCGTATGTATGGCGATTTGCAGGGATTGGATAAAACAGAAACGGCTAAAAAATTTGGCGACGAACAGGTGAAAATCTGGAGAAGGAGCTATGATATTGCGCCTCCAAACGGCGAAAGCTTAAAAGATACGGCTGCACGTGTAATCCCCTACTACACCGCTGAAATTGAGCCAAAGCTAAAAGAAGGAAAAAACATTGTGATTGCCGCTCATGGCAATAGTTTAAGGGCGCTTATCATGCACCTGGAGCACATGACTCCTGAACAGATTCTTGAATTTGAAATTGGTACCGCTGTTCCCCGTCATTATGAATTAGATTCAAATTTGAAAGTACTAAAAGCGGAAAATCTTTAAAGATTGACAATTTACAATTGCCAATTTAATTGTAACTTGTCAATTTCAAAATTGTAAATACTAAAAAATGGAACAACAGTTCATCAATAATAACAGTAAAACCATTGCGGTTGATTTTGACGGGACCATCGTGGAGCATGATTATCCTAAAATAGGGAAAGAAATGTTATTTGCCTTTGCAACATTGAAAGAACTTCAAAAAAAAGGACACAGGCTCATTCTGTTCACTTACCGTGTAGGTCCTCTTTTGGATGAAGCGGTAGAGTATTGCAAAAAGAACGGAATGGAATTTTATGCCGTTAATAAAAATTACCCCGAAGAGGAGATCACTGAAAATACGCCCCGCAAATTAAATGTTGACATTTTCATTGATGACCGTAACGTAGGTGGTTTCATAGGCTGGAGCGCTGTATGGCAAACACTCCATCCCGAAGGCGGTGAATTTGACCATGTATTGAAAAACCCCGAAGCGCATCATAATTACAAGCAGGACAAATCGTTTTTACAAAAACTGTTCGGAAAATAATTGAGATAAAAGATTAAGGATACAGGATTTAAGACTCCCATAATTAAAGACAGTCATCACGACTTATTGTGAGAGCGGAGTCGAAAGACAAAATAAAAGGACTATGATCATATTAAAAACAAGAGAAGAAATTGAGATCATGCGTGAATCGGCGCTGAGCGTGTCGCGCACCCTGGGCATTGTAGCCAAAGAGATTAAACCGGGAGTAACCACCAAATACCTGGATAAAATTGCCGAAGAGTACATTCGTGATAATGGCGGCATACCGGCCTTTAAAGGATACGGTCCTAAGAACAACGCTTTTCCGGCAACGCTTTGCATGTCGCTAAACTCGGCAGTAGTGCATGGCATTCCTACTGATATTCCTTTAAAGGAAGGCGATATTATTTCGGTGGATTGTGGCGTGATTAAAAACGGTTATGTAGGCGATCATGCTTATACCTTTGGGGTTGGCGAAATAAAGCCGGAAATTCAAAAATTACTGGATGTGACCAAGGAATGCCTTTATATTGGCATTGAGCAAATTAAATCGGGCAACCGCATTGGCGACATTAGTTATGCCATACAAAACCACGCCGAAAAACATGGTTATGGGGTTGTTCGCGAATTATGCGGCCATGGCCTTGGCAAAAAAATGCATGAGGAACCTGAAGTCCCAAATTATGGAAAACGCGGCGACGGGCCTAAATTACGTGACGGAATGGTGATTGCTATTGAACCCATGATTAATATGGGAAAACGCAACATCAAGCAATTAAACGACGGCTGGACCATTTTAACGGCCGACGGCCTTCCATCTGCCCATTTTGAGCATGATGTGGCAATGGTTGACGGAAAACCGGATATTCTTTCCACCTTTAAGTATGTGGAGGAAGCTTTGGGCATTGTTTAGGGGCTTTATCAAAAGGTTAAGTGTCGAAAACTATTGGTTTTTTATTTGGCAATCTCGGTAAAAAGTGTTTACTTGCATAGGTTTTTTAGCAACAAACAAATCAATTATGACGATGAATATGAAAAATTTCAGGTTAAACGCTAAAGTTATTGCTTTAGGTTTAACTTCCTTATTAATTTATTCTTGCGGTGACCCAAAGAAGCCTGAAGAGGGTACGGGTGATGATTTACCGGATAACGATACTGTAAAAGCGGTAGCTTTAAATGTTGGTGGTGAGTTGTTCAGCGTTCCTTCTCCTATTCAAACGGCCTTATTGATCCAAAAATCGGGAGTTGCTTATGATAAAACGATCTTAAATGCGGGCAGCAAAAATGGCCAGTATACCACTGATTTTTCACAATCACTGAACCTGGGTATCTATGGTGCCGATTTGGGTTATGTGAGCATGTATAATCAAACACAGGATGCCCTGGGTTACCTGGGCGCTGTAAAACAAATAGCAGATAAACTGGGAGTTTCTGCCGCGTTTGATCAACAAACCATGAAACGTATCAACGATAATATTTCCAACAAAGACAGTATGCTGGTATTAGTGGGTATTGCTTACCGTGCAAGCGATTCTTACCTTAAAACCAACAAACGTCCTGAAATAAGCAGCCTGATCCTTACCGGTGGCTGGTTGGAGAGTATGCATTTTTCCATTACAGCATACAATAAAAAACCAACGGATGGCATTAAATACCGTATTGCCGAACAAAAACAAGCGTTAAACAGCATTATCAAACTCATCAACTCACACAATATGCCTAATGCAGCCGACCTGGTAAAAGACCTGCAGGATTTGGCAAAAGTGTATGAAGGAGTAAGCACCAAATACAACTTTGTGGAGCCTACAACCGATGAGGCTAAAAAAACCACATATATTAACAGTACTACCGAAATCACCATCAGTGATGAGCAATTGAAACAAATAGCAGAGAAAATAGCTGTTATGCGCGAAAAAATTGTGAATACAAAATCTTAATAACCACTTATTACTATGAAGAAGAATCTATATAAATCACTTTTAGTTTTAGCGTTTGCCGGTTTATCCACTACCGCCAAGGCTCAATGCGATTCTATTGCAAGCTTATGTGCCAAGCATATCATTGCACAGTTCATTTCCGATGGACAATCCTACCGTTCCCTGTTATTGAACTCGGAAGAAATGGCGGAGTTCCATACAACGTTTTTCGGCGAAACAACTTACCGTTTAGCTGCCTGCAGTGGTAAAACAGATGGTAACCTTATTTTTAACATTTACGATCAGGACCGCCATTTATTATTTACCAATAAAAACTATTCAAATGCTCCTTACTGGGATTTTAAAGTAAAATCGACCTTGGAGTGTACTATTGAAGCCCAGCTGGATGCCAATAAAAATGCGGGCTCAGGTTGCGCGGTGATCTTAATAGGATTTAAACAAAAATAATCACACCATCAGCATTCATTTTAATAAAGGATAAAGTGTAACGCTTTATCCTTTTTTTATACAACAAAAAAAGCAGAACTATGAAACATTTATTTTTTATCTGTTCTCTGATCTTCTCTGTATCGGGCTTTGCCCAAACAACCTGTGAGTATACCCTGAGGCCCGATTCGGCTACCTTGCAATTACCAAAGAAAAAAGAAGCGGTTGAATTGCTGGAGGTGAAAATTAAAAACAATTACCAGGTACAATTCATTAAGCTTAATAAAAAGAATTACCTTAAGATCATTGTTCGTAACGACCTTGGTTTTGGAAAAACCGGTTCCTTGCTTTTAGCAACAGGCAAAAAGCAGATCTTTATCCGCACCATCACCCTTCAGGTCATCGATAAATCGTCGGGCTATTTTTTAATAGAGCTTAACGATTCGTTTTACCTGGATAATATTAAAGAATCGGGCATCTCAAAATTGGTATTCAACGAAGTGGTTGAGTTTGGCATTCCAAAATCAGATGCAGACCTTATCGAAAAAGCTGCTGAGTGCTTCAACAGTGTAGTAAAAGACAATATCTGGTCAACTAAAAAATAATAGGAACACAGATGAAACTGATTTAACGGATTTACACAGATAATTTTTAAAAATCCGTGAAAATCTGCCTGATCTGTATTATCCGCGTTCCTATTGCTTTAACTTAAAATTTCAAATTCAATCCTATCATAAAATGTGTTGGCGCAGCCGGAGCCAGGTAGTTTTGGCTGTACAAGACAGCGCCGGAAGAATAACTATAATTATAGCCATTGGTTTCGTAGCGTGTATTCGACAAGTTGTAGATCATGGCCATGAAGGAAATATCTTTGATGAGTTTTGTGTGAATGGTATAGTTCACACGGAAATCTGTGACAAAATAATCGTGTATGGCTTTCTGATCGTTGGAGGTATTATCCAGGAATTGCTTGCCAACGTATTTGTTCAGGAAGGAGATCTCCAGGTTTTTAATTGGCTTTAAGGTAAGGTTAGCAGCGGCAATCACATTTGGAGAAAAGGAAATATCGGTGTTGGTGTGCATTACCGAATCCTGCGACGGATAAATATCATAGTTATCAATGTATTCTTTAAAATTAACCACCTTGTTTTGAGATAAGGTAATGTTCCCATTAAAAGAAGCATATTTGGTGATATTGGCATTCAACTCTACCTCACCCCCTCTTCTATAGCTACGCTCCACATTTACACGGTTATAAGCGCCAACATCGTTTATTTGTCCATTCAATACCAATTGGTTTTGGTACTCCATATCATATAAATTAACGGCAATACTTATTTCTTTAAAGCGATGCATAGCTCCAACTTCAAGATCCATCAGGCGTTCTGATTTAGGGCGACTTTTTACGGTAGATTGTACAAAATCATCGCGGTTAGGTTCTTTATTGGCAATGCCATAGCTTGCATACACATTGGTGTTTCGTGTCACCAGGTAATTTAAACCCACCTTAGGATTAAAGAAGCCATAAGTAGCAACCATTTCCTGCGGAGTAACCAGAGACGTATCAAAACCCATAAAGGTGTAGTTAACCGAACGGTACTGAAGATCAATAAAGGCGGTTAACTTATCCGTTGGCCTGATGGTTGTTTTTAAATAAATATTCCCATCTTTTTTTACCGCTTCGTCGCTATAGTACCTTGGTTTAAAATTAGTGGGGTCGCTAAACTGAGCCCACACCACTTCACCATTATGGCGACCATAGTATGTATTGTAACCGCCACCCAATACAAAACTCAACATGGATATTGGCTTGTAGCTGATGTTACCCAGTGCGCCAATAAAATCATTATCAAGCCATTTTCTCCTGATAAGATCGGTAGTAGCAATGGTATCGTTGGTAGTGTACACATCCGGCATTTTATAATCACTTAAATATTCGCCTTGCCTATATTGTTCATAATAACCTTTTCCTTCGGTATAATGCCCTGTAAGGTTAAGGCTTAATTTACTGTTGAAGGTATGGATGAAATGCAACTGGTAATTATCCTGGCGGTAATTATCGGTTTCATTGTCGTAATACTTTATGTTTCCATTGGCATCATAATACATACCGCAGGAGTTAAAAGTCCTGTTGCCCTTATCCAAACTGTCTTTTGGCACATAGTTCCAGGCCTGATAGGTTTTTTCCCAACCGCTGAACATAATGGCTTTGATAACCGATTTTTTTCCATAATAACCGCCCGATACATAAAATGATTTCAGTGCCGAGGAAGCCCTGTCGATATAGCCATCGCTGCTGATGCGGGATGCACGGGCATCGAAGGTAAAATGATCGTTAATGAGGCCGGTACCGGCACCAATCGTATTTTTGATGGTGTTAAATGATCCAAAGCTGTTATTAATGATGGCATATGGCTTTTCATTCAACTGGTTGGTTTGCATATTAATGCTTGCGCCAAAAGCACCTGCGCCATTGGCCGAAGTTCCTACGCCACGTTGCACCTGGATATTGTTGGTGGATGATAACAGGTCGGGCATATCCACAAAATAAGTTCCCTGGCTTTCGGCATCGTTTACCGGAACACCGTTAATGGTAACGTTGATCCTGGTTCCATCGGTTCCCCTAATGCGCATACCGGTATAACCCACACCGTTACCCGCGTCGGAATTAATGACTACCGAAGTAATGGAATTAAGTGCGTAAGGCAGGTCTTGCCCGAAATTTTGTTTCTTAATTTCTTCCGCCGAAATGTCGTTGTGCGCGAAGGCCGATGTATTATCAACCCTTGTGGCGTTTACTGCCACCTCATCCAGTGATACATCTTCCTGCGATAACAGGATCTCGATCGTCATGTTGTCTTTCAGATCAATGGAATCTGTTTTTGGCTTATAGCCAACACATTTTGTGACTAATACATAAGCGCCGGGTTTCAGATTCTTAAATTCAAACAGGCCAGCGGCATTGGCCTGTGCCGAAAGAAAGGTGTTTTTTATACCTACAACTGAGAACGAAATTGCTTTTTTGTCGGGCGAGGATACAAATCCGCTCAGGGTGAATTGTGCCTGCGCCATAAAGGCGCAGAACGAAAACAAGGCGAAAGCCATTGCTTTTTTGGTGTTACTGGTGTTCATTTTTTTATTTTTTTTAATGTTAATAATCAATGCCACTAGGGTTGTGACATTGTTGTTAACTGTTTCCCTACGCAGGCATTACCCTGATCAGGTGCATACACGCAAACGTTTGGCGCTTGTTTGTATTGGGTATAATCTCAGCTTGAGGAAATGAGAAATTTTAAATTTTATATTATAAATGGCGCCATTTATAATTTTTTATTTACCATTCAACATCTCTTTAAGCACCCCTAAAAGATCTGCCGCAAATGTAATTATTTTTTTGAAATAAAATTTAAAATGTAAAACACTCTAATTTGCGTTATCTTAGCTCCTGCAATGAAACCGGGAAAATACAGGGATATTTTAGTGTTTATGGCAATAGCCTGCCTCATTACCATTTCCTTCTTCCCGCTTTTCAGGGCCGATTTTTTGGATTGGGACGACCTGGATTATGTTAAAAATAATCCTTCGGTACAGTCTTTTTCATTGGAAAACCTGAAAGCTTATTTTTCTACTTCATATCTGGGCAACTACCATCCGCTTACCATGCTCTCGTACCTGCTTGATTACCTGGCGGGCAAAGGCCAGCCTTTCCTCTTTCACACCACCAATGTGTTGCTTCATGTTTTTAACAGCTGCCTTGTTTATGTGCTGCTAAAATCGGTTACCAATCGCATTAGCATACCAATCATCACGGTCTTATTATTTGCCTTGCACCCGCTTGCAGTAGAATCGGTTGGCTGGATAGCTGAACGTAAGAACCTGCTTTACACGTTTTTCTTTTTGGCATCTACGTTATACTATATAAAATACCTAAGCACAGAGCATAAAAAGTTTTACTGGCTTTGTTTTTTATGTTTTATTCTTTCGCTCTTGTCAAAAGGGCAGGCGGTTACCTTGCCTCTCACTTTGTTGGGACTTAGCTGGTTCATTAAAAAACAGTTTTATGTTAAACAAGGGCTGCGCAACCTGTGGCCTTTCTTTTTGCTCTCGCTGGTGTTTGGCATTATTGCCGTTCTCTCGCAACAAAAAGATGGCTATGTCAATCACAGCATAAACACAAGTAGTATCGAAAAAATCTCCGTCGCAGCCTACTCCTACACCAGTTATATCTTTAAGATCCTCTTCCCTATAAACCTCTCGGCCTTTTATCCTTTCCCAAAAACAGTAAGTCCTTTATTATTATTTTATCTGGTCCCGGTTTTAGGGATTTTGGGTTTATTTGCATACGCTGTAAAAAAACAGATGTACGCCTTAGCTGCCCTTATCTTCATCTTTACATCCAACATTATTTTTGTGATACAGGTATTGCCATTAGGCGGTTTCATTTATGCCGACCGCTATACTTACATTCCTTCTATTTGTATTTTCGTTCTTGTTGCATATCTCGTATCTATGCTGTTACATTCAAGGCATAAAATTGCTGCACCAATAAGCTGTGCGCTAGTTCTCACGGTTTGCGCTTTTATGACTTTTAACCGAAGTAAAACGTTTAGGGATACCCATTCGTTTTTAAGCGATATCTTAAGCAAATACCCCGATGATGAAGTAACCTTAAATAGTATGGCTGCTTTATTATCTAAAAAAGGCGATTACCAAACCGCGTTGAGCTATAGTAACAAAGCCACAACTGCCGACCCGAATTATTTTCAGGCGTATTTTAATAAAGGACTTATTTACAACAAACTCAATGATCCCAAAAAGGCGTTGGAAAATTTTCAAAAATGCGTTTCGCTGGAGCCGGCTTATTACGAAGCTTATTATGGCATTGCACAACTACTGATCGCTGAAAACTTGCACCGACAAGCTTTAGAGAACCTGGATAAAGTAATTGCCATAAAAAACGATTATAAACAAGCCTATTATTTAAGAGGTTTGTGTTTTGCTTTTTTGAAGCACAATGGAGATGCCATACGCGATTATAATACAGCACAACAGCTTGGCCTCAACAGTGAATTATTATTTACCAACCGCGCTATTACGTATGGCGAAACAGGCAATTTTAATAAAGCCATCAGCGATCTGAATGCTGCTATTGCCATTAATCCGCAATCGGCACAATGTTTTTACCTTAGAGGCATTGCTAAACTGCAGTCAGGAAACAATGGTTGCAACGACCTGTTACAAGCCAGGCAATTGGGTTTTGTCAATGCGGAGAAGGCATTGAGTGCCTACTGCCACTAAATAATTTACGTAAATTAAACACAGAGGTTTTGAGATTTAGAGGAGGCACAGAAATAAAAATCTCTGTGTTTATTTTTTTTACTCTGTGTTAAAAATGCAATACTAGCAAATTGGCTACTACAAGCTCAAATGCTTCGACTTCACGTCCTCCCCAAAAAACAAACTGGCATGTTTATCAAACTGTTCAGCCGAGTCGGTGGTGTAAAACTCCCTTTTTCCTGATCGAGAAATTTTTTCTTCCATTTCTGGATGGCGGAACAAATAATCCAACAATCCATGAGAAACAATAGAACCTTGTGTTAGCAGCGTAATATTTTCCGGCAGGTATTTCTGAATCACCGGTTTCAATAAAGGGTAATGTGTGCATGCAAGGATAAGTGTATCGATCTGCGATGATTGTTTTAATAGCTGATCAATGTATTTCTTCACAAAATGATCGGTGCCCGCATTGTTGAGCTCATTGTTCTCGATCAGTGGTACCCACATAGGACAAGCTTCCTGGAACACTTTAATGTCAGGAAAAAATTTCTCGATCTCGATCACATACGATTCGGAGGATACAGTGCCGCTGGTAGCAAAAATGCCCACCTGCCTGGTTTTGCTATAGTTTCCAACCACTTCGGTAGTTGGCCTGATAACACCAAGTACTCTTTTTTTAGGATCGATCAAGGGAAGGTCTTTTTGCTGTATGGTTCTCAGCGCCTTTGCCGATGCCGTATTGCAAGCCAGGATCACCAATTCGCAACCTTTATCAAACAACTCATTCACACACTGCAGTGTGTATTCATACACGGTATCAAAGGAACGCGAACCATAAGGCGCACGCGCATTATCGCCCAGGTACAAATAATCGTACTGCGGCATTTTGGCAACTAATTCTTTTAGTATTGTGAGGCCTCCGTAACCCGAGTCGAAGACACCAATGGGCGAATATGTACTTTTAGTAATAATAATGGCAATATTAACAAATAACAGGGAATATTGTGGAATTTTAAGTATTTTTAGGCTCCTTGTCCCCTAACTTTATAATTTATACTTAATATACACTTAATGACATTTTCCCCCATCCGTTTTATTGACAAAGACAAAGACAAAGCTTTATTTTTTGCAACCCTCCGTAAGCGCGTCGACTCTTATTTTAAAGAAAACAAGATCTCCAAACATTACAATTCAACAATGGTTATTAAAACCATTATTTTATTAAGTGCTTATTTACTGCCCTTCATTTACATTCTGGTATTTAATCCACCGTTTAATATTGCCTTAATATTATGGACCGTTATGGGCTTTGGCTTATCCGGCATTGGCATGAGTGTGATGCACGATGCCAATCATGGTGCTTACTCTTCGAGTCACAAAACCAATTACTGGCTGGGCCATACGTTGAATTTATTAGGCGGCTCGGTTTTCAACTGGAAACTGCAGCACAATGTGATGCACCATACCTATACCAATATTCATGATTACGATGATGATATTGCAGATAAGCTGATCTTAAAATTTAACCCGCATACCAAAGTAAAATGGTATCATAAGTTACAGGTAGTGTATGCCTTTTTATTTTATGGCATTTTAACCCTGTACTGGGCCTTGTTAAAAGATTTTATCCAGTTCAACAAATACACCAAACAAGGTGTAAATTCAAGTACGAAAGCACAAAACAGGGTTATCTGGTTCAAAATATTTTTAAGTAAAGTCATTTACTGGGCAGTGATCTTCGGACTTCCTGTATTGGTGATCGGAATTCCTTTTTCGCAAATTTTGCTGGGCTTTTTATTAATGCAGTTCATTGCCGGTGTGGTGTTAACGGTTGTATTTCAATTGGCACATACGGTTGAGGGCACTACGCATCCCCTGCCGGGCACAGATATGACCATTGAAAATAACTGGGCGGTTCATCAAATGAACACCACCGTTAACTTCTCTCGCAAAAGCAAATGGATTTCATGGTATGTTGGCGGATTGAATTTTCAGGTGGAGCACCATTTATTTCCAACCATCTGCCATGTGCATTACCCGGCTGTTTCGGAAATTGTAAAAGCCACGGCCGAAGAATTTGGCGTGCCTTACCTTGAGAACGAAACATTTGGAAAAGCGTTAAAATCACACGTCAATGCCATTATCAGCTTCGGGAAAATGCCGGATTTGAATGAGGCTATTGGATAGCTCACCACAGCACAAAGGACACAGAGATAAATTTTAAAAAGAAACCCTGATAATTAACGATCAGGGTTTCTTTTTAACTAAGTATTTATTAAAAAAACTCTGTGCTCTCTGTGTCTCGTGGTGAAAACCTAGTACTGCTCTCCATCATTCGGGAAATCCCTGCTCTTTACATCCTTTATGTATTGCTGAAACGCATTACCCATGCTATCATACAGGTTCAGGTATCTTCTTAAAAAACGGGGGCTGAATTCGTGGGTCATACCCAGCATGTCATGCGTTACCAAAACCTGGCCGTCAACACCTCCGCCTGCTCCAATGCCTATTACCGGGATAGAGATGGTAGTTGCTACCTTTTGGGCCAGTTTTGCCGGTATTTTCTCTAAAACCAGGGCAAAACAACCCGATTCTTCCAATATTTTAGCGTCTTCGAGCAATCTTTTGGCTTCCTCTTCTTCTTTTGCCCTTACGGTATACGTTCCAAATTTGTAAATAGATTGGGGAGTCAATCCCAAATGCCCCATCACCGGTATTCCGGCCGAAAGGATGCGTTCGATAGAGTCTTTTATTTCACGTCCGCCTTCCATTTTTACAGCATGGGCGCCGCTTTCTTTCATTATTTTAATAGCCGATGTGAGCGCTTCTTTCGAATTTCCCTGGTAGGAGCCAAACGGAAGGTCAACTACCACCAAAGCCCTGTCAACAGCCCTTACAACCGAAGAGGCGTGATAGATCATCTGATCGAGCGTAATGGGCAGAGTGGTTTCATGACCCGCCATCACATTACTGGCGCTATCGCCCACCAAAATCACATCAATGCCGGCATGGTCAATAATTTTAGCCATGGTATAATCATAGGCGGTAAGCATCGAGATCTTCTCGCCACGGCGCTTCATTTCCTGGAGCTGGTGCGTCGTTACTTTTTTTACTTCCTTGTGAACTGACATAATTAACGCTTTAGGTAAAAAAATACATTCAATTTAACCACACAAAATCACTGGTGTATGTTATCTACCGTTCGTGGTTAAAAAAGGCAAAATTACTCAATTAAATTTGGAGTTGTCCTAAAAATCGTAAATTTGTGATCCTAGTAAATAAAAATGAAAAACAACAAATTATATATAAGCCTGTTTGCTGCTGCAGTAATAGGTTTAACGTCCTGCAAAAACGACCTTGATGTGTTAGCTCCGGGCGAAGAATCCGTGTCTGTATACGGGATCTTAAACCCCAACGCATCAACCCAGGAAATTCGCATCAATAAGGTATTTATAACCGATGGAGACGCTCTTACCGCAGGGCAGGATGTCAATCAGATTAATTATGGCCCGGGTGAGTTAACCGTTACCCTTGAACATTACTATAACGGTAACCAGGTAAGTGTAACAGGATACTCTACAGCGTTAACTTCCTCATCGCCTGACTCTGTAAAGTTCATTACCATGAAAGAAAAAACGGTTACCACTGCAAGTGGCCTTTTCAACCCCGACCAACGGATCTGGTATACCAACAGAAAAATTTACCCTAGTGGCGAATACAAATTGATTATTAAACACGGCGACAAGGAATTTACCGCACAAAACCTTGTAATGGATAGTGTTAGAACCAACTCTTCACAGCCAGCCATGCCATTTTTGTATTACCCAACCAATCCTTCACAATTTCCTATGCACGGTGGTTATCCTGCCAATCCTATCTCAACCGATAAACCAAAATACGTAAATTACGATAACCCTACCCTGACCTACAATATTCCGTTTTTCACAGTGCCTAATGCCAAATTGTATGATGTGGTAATTCGTTTTCATTACATAGATTCAATACTTTCGGGCGGAACACCAATTCACCAGTATGTTGATTTTACCATCCCAACCATGAAATCGACCGATTTGGCAGGGGGTGAAAAATTGACGGCTTCATTCGTAGGAGAAGAGTTTTACAGTAATTTATCTGTCGAAATTGGTAAAAAAACACCTGCCAATTTGAAAAACAGGAAAGCTGATTACCTGGAGTACATTATTACCTGCGGGGCTGAAAGTCTTTCGGAGTTTTTGCAGGTAAATGCCCCTTCCAATACCATTGCCCAGGATAAACCCTATTACACCAATATTAAGGGCGGTGTGGGAATTTTTTCCTCTAAATCACGTTCCACAGTTACCAAAGATATGTGGGCAGATATGATTGACGAAATATCCTGTTATCCTACAACCTATTCGCTCAAATTCTGTGATTACGCGGGGCAGCCCAGAGCGGTGCCTTGTCAATAACAAAAAACTGACAAAACTAACTCAAAGAACCATCTGAAATGACAATTTTAGGTGGTTTTTTTGTGTTTTTATGCCACCGTGTCATAATCGACAAACTGAAACTTTGTTGGCACAAACATTGACTATTGTAGAGTGTATTTATAAAAAAATAACTAAAAAATAACTTACAATGGGAAAAATAATAGGAATAGACTTAGGAACAACCAATAGCTGCGTAGCGGTTATGGAAGGTAACGAAGCTGTTGTAATTGCAAATAATGAAGGAAAACGTACTACACCATCTGTGGTAGCATTTGTAGAAGGCGGAGAGCGTAAAGTGGGAGATCCTGCAAAACGCCAGGCCATTACAAACCCAACAAAAACCATTTCATCAATCAAACGTTTTATGGGCGCGTCGTTCGACGAGGCTCAGAAAGAAATACCACGCATGACTTACAAAGTGGTAAAAGGTGATAATAACACACCACGCGTTGTCATTGACGATAGAAATTACTCAGCTCAGGAAATTTCAGCCATCATTTTACAAAAAATGAAAAAAACGGCTGAAGATTTTTTAGGAACAACAGTTGACGAAGCTGTGATTACAGTTCCTGCATATTTTAACGATGCACAACGCCAGGCAACTAAAGAAGCCGGTGAAATTGCCGGTTTAAAAGTAAAACGGATCATTAACGAACCTACCGCTGCTGCCCTTGCTTATGGCATGGACAAAAAAGGCAAAGACATGAAAATTGTAGTGTTTGACTGTGGTGGTGGTACACATGACGTTTCGGTTTTAGAATTAGGTGACGGTGTGTTTGAAGTAAAATCAACCGACGGTGATACGCACTTAGGTGGTGACGACTTTGACCAATTAATCATTGACTGGTTAGCCGATGAGTTCAATAAAGAGGAAGGCATTGACCTGCGTAAAGACCCAATGGCTTTACAGCGTTTGAAAGAAGCTGCTGAAAAAGCGAAAATTGAGTTATCGAGCACAACTACTTCCGAAATTAATTTACCGTACATTATGCCGGTTAACGGGATTCCAAAACACTTGGTGAAACAACTGACCCGTGCTAAATTTGAGCAAATGGCTGATAAGCTGATCGCAAGAACGATTGAGCCTTGTAAATCGGCCTTAAAAAATGCAGGTTTATCAACTTCCGATATTGATGAAATTATTTTGGTAGGTGGTTCAACGCGTATCCCGGCTATCCAAACCGCGGTAGAAAAATTCTTCGGAAAAGCGCCAAGCAAAGGTGTAAACCCGGATGAAGTAGTGGCCATTGGTGCAGCTATTCAGGGTGGTGTATTAACCGGCGAAGTAAAAGATGTATTGTTGTTGGATGTAACGCCGTTATCCTTAGGTATTGAAACTTACGGTGGCGTGTTCACTAAATTAATAGAATCAAACACAACGATTCCATCTAAAAAAACAGAAACGTTCTCAACAGCCAGCGATAACCAACCAAGCGTACAGTTACATGTATTGCAGGGCGAACGCCCAATGGCAAAAGATAACCGTACCATAGGCCAGTTTAACCTGGATGGTATTATGCCTGCACCGCGTGGTGTGCCTCAAATTGAAGTGACCTTTGATATTGACGCGAACGGTATCTTATCCGTATCGGCAAAAGATAAGGCTACAGGCAAAGCGCAAAACATTCGTATCGAAGCATCTTCGGGCTTAAGCAAAGAAGAAATCGAGAAAATGAAACGTGAAGCTGAAATGAACGCGGATGCTGATAAAAAAGCGAAAGAAGAGATTGACAAAGTAAATGCAGCCGATGCCATGATCTTCCAGTCGGAAAAACAATTGAAGGAGTATGGCGATAAACTGCCTGCCGATAAAAAAGCAACGATCGAAAGCGCATTAGCTGGCTTAAAAACAGCGCATGACGCGAAAGACCTTGCCGGCATCGAATCTGCTACCACATCGTTGAACGCTGCCTGGGAAGCTGCTTCACAGGAAATGTACGCGGCAATGAACCAGCAACAAGGCGGTGAGCAAAATGCCAACGCCAATACAGAAAACACCAACACAGCATCAAACAACGATAACGTGCAGGATGTGAATTACGAAGAAGTAAAATAATTTTTTTAAAGTTTAGGTTTAATACGAAAAATCCCCGTCTGATAATCAGGCGGGGATTTTTTGTTATTAGCATTAAGTAATCTCTGTTGTCACGTCGAGCGAAGTCGAGACACGTTCTTAATCTTTGCTAATATCATTTTTGGAACAGTTCTCGACTCCGTTCGAACTGATAGCTCTCCATCATGCTGTCACGACACGTCGTAACAGGGAGACGAAATGAGGTGGTATGCGTAAATAAAGGATTAAACCAGCTCCATCTGGTACAGATCCAGGTCTTTTCCCCAATGATCTTTTTCGTAAAACACGGTTTTAAACCCGTACTTCTCAAAAAATTCAAAAGTATGCTGGGTGGTTCCCAGGGCAATTTTAACACCGGGATAAACCTCTTTGGCTTGCTCCATCCTGTATAATAACAGAGCTTTTCCAAGGCCTTCTTTATGGCGGGTATTATCCACCATACCCCAGGTCATAATCACATGCGGTTCATTGGTATATTTAGTTGGTTCGTTCAGGGCAATGCCTCCACAGCCAACAATTTCGTTGTCTTTAAAAATAATGTAGTAAGGACCGCGTTCCATGTCCCTGTCCAAAAAAGCATCAAATAAGGCCAGCTCTTCGGGCGCAAAATACAAGGGCATATTGCTTTTAAAAACCTGAAGCAAAGCGCTTTTGTGTTCGGGCAAATATGGTTTAATGGTTATCAATTACTTTTGGTACTTTAAAGTAATCCGAATCCTTTTTAGGAGCATTCTTTAAGGCTTCTTTCTGGCTAATGGTTTCTTTTGGCTCATCCTCACGCATCACATTCAGCTCGTCCGTCATATAGATCAGGGGTTCAACACCCTCGGTATCCATTTCATTGAGCTTTCCCACAAAAGCCAACATGCGGTTCATGTCGTTTAAGATCTCAGCCTTACCTTCTTCGCTAAACTCCAGGCGTGCCAGGTGAGCTACTTCGTCAACCGTTTTAATATCAATTTTTTGTGCCATTGTATTTGTGTAATGTATCGTTAATGAGTGTATAAACACGTTCCCGCAAATCTACTAAATTTTCTTCAGTCATGCCCTTGGTTTCAATAGGTTCCAGTACTACTGTTTTAGCAATTCCGGGACGTCCATTGCTTTTTAAAAAGCCTCCGTTCTGCAACAGCTCCCAGTTATTGAGATTTACAATAGGTACAATAGGTACCTGCTTTTCAATGGCCAGTTTAAACGGTCCGTTTTTAAAAGACCGCAATTTTCCGTTGCTCGAAATGGTGCCTTCGGGGTAGATAACCATGCTTCGTCCTTTATCAATCTCTTCGCCGGCTCTGGTAAAAGCCCTGTGCGAATCCTTAATGCTTTTACGGTTTACGGTAATGTCCATTCCTTTAAAAAAGGTTTTAAACAAAGGCGCTTTCAGCAACTCTGCCTTTCCCATGTAAAGAGCCAGGTGGTCGATGTAAAAGGTACTCAGCACAATATCAAGATAAGAGGTATGGTTCCCTACAAATACACAGGGGCGGGGCATTTTTTTCGATTTCGATTCATAGATCAGCTTTGGGATGATGCCGGCGAAATAAGCAATACAAAAGGACCATATACGTTTGATCTTAAAAGTGGTTTCGAGCCATTGCAATTTAATGGTCACAAAAAAGAAAGGATACAGGATGAGGAACGTAACTGCAAAGTTTAAAAAAAACCAGGCTTTCCAAATGGGGGCAAATATGCGTTTAATACTATTCACGGGGCATAAAGATACAAAATTAGATTTAAGATTAAAGACTCAAGATACAAGATGTATTTAATCTTAAATCTAATATTAACCATACTTTTAGTATTTTTATAACTTCATCCTGAATGGAAAACAATCTGCACATAACCGTAAACCAGGCCGGAAAAAAATTCGGGCGGGAATGGATCTTCCGTAAAGTATCATTGGAGATCAGGCCGGGTGATAAGCTTGCCATACTTGGATTGAATGGCTCAGGAAAATCGACTTTATTGCAGGCGCTTACGGGCTACCTGCAATTAAACGAAGGCGAGGTTATTTACACTCAAAACAACCAGGCTATTGATAACGATGATTATTATAAACAGCTGAGCCTGGCATCGCCTTACCTGGAATTGGTTGAAGATTTTACCCTCGAAGAGCAACTAAAACACATTGCTGTATTCAAAGCCTTTTTACCGGGATTGGGTGTTCAAAATATCATTGAACTAAGCGGCATGGCTGCTCATAAGGATAAGTACATTAAATTATTTTCGAGCGGCATGAAACAGCGCCTGAAATTAAGCCTCGCTATTTTGGCCGATGCACCTGTATTGTTTTTAGATGAGCCAAGCACCAATTTAGATGCGACGGTTATTGAATGGTATAAGCAGCTCATTGCAAACTATGCCATGCACAAAACCATTATCGTTTGCTCCAACTCCATTAAAGATGAATATGGCTTTTGTGATAAGGTCATCACAATGGAAGATTTTAAAAATAGATAAACACCGGTAACACTAAGGATACTAATAAAACTATGATTACGAATTTGTTACGAATATACCAATCCAGCATGTACACACAGATTCGTATATTCGTATGTATTTCGTAATCATTACGAAAATGAAAACACTTTACCTTATCCGCCACGCCAAATCCGATTGGGATAACCCTTTGTTGCAGGACATTGAACGTCCGCTAAACAATCGCGGCTATGCCGATGCCAATGTGATGAGCCAGCGTTTGAAAAAGCCCGATCTTATCATTTCAAGCCCCGCGGTGCGGGCACTCAGTACGGCCCTCATTTTTGCACGTCGTTTAAACTATGAAGCCAACAACATCTGCATCAGGCAGGAATTGTATGACACATCGGTAAAAGATTATCTCACTGTTATTAAGCACATTCCCGACACCGTTGATACCGTTTTTTTATTTGCCCACAATCCCATTATCAGCGATACCGCTCATACTTTGAGCAAAGGCCTGCCTAACGAAATGCCAACCTGTGCCATTGCCGGAATTTCTTTTGTTACTGATTCATGGAGCAGCATCAAGCAAAAATCAGGCGACTTGTTCTTGTTTGATTATCCGAAGAAAGAAAAAGAATAAACTTCTTTAAGAAAAAAGACTCTACCTCATTCTATAACAATTCGCCTCGCTTCTGTAATGCCTTTGTAGCTGAGCTTAACCAGGTAAATCCCTTTCGGTTGTTTTGCAAGGTCCGCTGTAATGATGGATTCTTTAGTGTTTGGTTTCTCGAATACCAGGGCACCGGTCATATCATAAATACTAATACTTTTTGAGTCGTTGGTATTTGTATGTACCACAAATGACCCCGTTGAAGGGTTAGGATAAAGAAGAAAGCCCGTTTCTGCCGCTTTATGAATGGAATTAATACCCAGCACCGAATCGCATAAGCAAACGCTTACCGGTTTTGTGTTAGTAACAGGAACGGAATCGCAGGCACAGTAAGAGAAAGAAACATCATCGATCCCAAAATCGCGGTAATGGTTACCGGTTTCTTGTATAATAGCAATAGATACGCTTCCTGTGAACGGCGCCAGCCAGGTAGTTGAATGCTGTGTCCAGCCTCCCTGGCTAACGGTGACACTTGTATTACTGTTATCAATGGCCATGGTCAATCCAAAAGTTGGCGCATAAATGCTATGGGTCCAGAAACTGAAGGTATATTCTTTTCCACTGCATACATTCACGGTTTGCCTCCACAGGTCAATATTATTTACATAAGGCGCTCCATCTATAACCAAAAAATTGGGAGGCATGACCCCTGCCGAAGAATGTTCGCTAACATTAGGCCAGCCCGAACATTTTTTATTAAGGTTAGTGGATACCGTATAGGAATTTGCAGCGCAGGAGCCTGAATACGGAATCTGCGACGAAAAGCCTGTGTTACCAGCCGAGAAGTCCGGGTTCGTAACTACATTGACCCTATTGGAACAGGGCTGGGCAAAGCTGCCGACCGTTGTAAAAACAGCCACAATCAGTACCCCATAAAATCTTTGTAATTGAGACAAGCCTATTTTCATGTTCCTATAGTATTTAAACGGTTACACTAATATAATCATTTTTTTCGATCATGACCTTACTAGCCGCCTTTTTATTCTTCCGGTGCAATTGCAGCAGAGCTCCTAAACCTTTTTAATTTTTCAAACTTAATGATTTGGTAATACTGCCAAACCAATTGATAAAACGTGCCGCCCTAACTTTGCGCTGCAAAAAATCATTATCATGAACATTCATTTCAGAAAAAGAAAAAAATTGGTCTTTAATAATCACAAAGCCGTGCGTACAGCCATTAACCTGAATACCATTAACGGCCAGTTGGTCATGTATGACCGTCCGGAAAGCAAAGAAGAATCAAGCTGGGAACGCGACTGGATAGAACAGATCTTAGAAATGAAGCCGGATTCAAACTCATTTAGCCAAACAGCCTCCAGGCAAAACAAACTCATTATTAAATGGTGGGAAAACTAACCTGGGTTGGTACAAAATCAACGGGGTAATTTTTCAAAATAACGGTCCAGGAAATCTTCTTGCACCCATTCCCTGTCGTGAAGGAGCTTAAGGGTTTTAAATACTTCATAAGCATTATTCGCATCATTTTGTTTTAAAAGGATCACACCGTACAACATAAACAGTTTCCAATTCTTAGGATCGATCTTATATACCTTGTTTACATACTCCAGCGCAGCCGTTTCGTTATGGTTCAGGTATTCTACCATGCCAAGCCCAAGTAAACTGGTACACTTGCTTTCATTAAGTTCATACGTGCGCTGAAGATATGCATCCGATACCTGGAGGGCCTTTTCATAATATGTTTTGGCAAGATCAAACTTATTTTTGCTCAGGTACAAAAAAGCAAGATCATTATAATCCTTAGCCTGTGGATCAACGGTGGGTTGTTCTTTAATTTTCTGCAGCAGGGTTTTCTCAAAATTAAGAGTGTCTTTCAACAAGCAATACGTACTCATTAAATTCATATAATCCTCATCGGTGTTCACATCATAGGTCATGTATTTTTTGGGACGCAGTTCAATTACTTTTTTCATATAGGGAATTGCTTTTTCCCTTTCGTCCAAAAGCACATACATGTTTCCTAATAACTTATTGGCATAAAAATATTTTCGCGCATCTTTTTCTTTAAGCAATTGTTCAAAATAAGGGCGATACTCTGTGAGCGCTTTTACATCAGGCTCTTTTAAATTCATCCTGGCAATGTCCATGTCAAAGCTCGAGTCGGCCATAGCCCTGAGAGGAATAAAGGAGCAGAGTAAGATCTGTTTGGTAACACGGTAAACATACTCCGTATTTGGGTTTATTTTAAAACGTTCGCGGTAGTCATCCATTAAGGGCATGTAAGTGAGTGAATCGAGACTAAAGGCATCAATATCCGCTTTTGTTTGAAATTTTGGGACAAAAGTAAAAAGCCGCATCACATAATACATGGGAACTCCCGCGTAAAAACCGGTATCGTTTGGATGCGTGGCCAGGTAACGCTTTGCAACCTGCATACCCGAATCTATTTGCTGACTCATGAGGTAATTATTCATCAGGCTTCCGGCAGCTACCGATAAATGAGGGTCAATACTCAGGGCCTTTTTATAATAACCCATGTTTTCCTCAAAATTCATCGTTCCTGCCGTGGCATTTGCCAATACATACCACGCAATAGCGCTGTCGGGATGCTGTTCAAGCACTTTCCTGGTAATGTCTATCGATCTTTGCCGATACTCAGCGGCTTCCTTTTCCATATTGAGCCGGGCATAAAAGCCCGAGATCTCCAGGCAATAATCTGCTTCGGCCCTGTCGTGTTTCAACTTTTTTTTGAGTTCTTCTATGTACTCAGGGCTCGCCAGGTGATCGCCATTACCCGGGCGGTTAAACAACTCGGAGGTTGAGTAAGAAACCTTGAAATTCCGATCATAGGCAAAACAGCTTAGCAGATTCTCTTTAAGAAATTTAATCTCTTTCTCATCAATGCTTCGTTTAAGTTTAACCGACTGTGCCTTTGCAAGGTTTATAGAAAATGCTACAGCAATAACCAGCAAAAAAGATGTTTTCATGGATTAAATATAGAAAATAATTTATGTAACAAAGTGCTCTTTTTATTCTTCCCCCATCATGACATCTGAATTGGGCATGCTAAAGGACTAAGGAATTGATAAATACATGTAGCGTTTTTAAAATCCAAATCCTTTATTTAAAATTTGAATTAAATATTTCACTAAAGAACTACATTATGAACCAAAGCCCTGGATATGTCAATTAAAATGCTATTTTTACTAATACACATCCGAAAACCCAATAATTATGAATCTAAAAAAAGACATAAGCATTTATCTTTCGTCAGGTGTTTCCCATTTAAGGGAAACTAAAAATTACTACAGAAATCTTCCCTTGGCAGACGCCATAAAACAAGCAGTTTTAGGTCAAAGTCCAAAGGATGGGAAGATCCTGATGGATTCTCATCAAAGGCGCGTTGGTTATGAAGCCTGCAAGGCCGGCTTAAAAGAATTGCTTAAAACAAATACGCAAACAGCCATTTCAAAATGCAATACCTTTGAGGAAGTTTTTAGTATAACTGAATTAATCCGAAAAAACACAAACCGCTTAGGTCCTTTGTGGAGTTATGATACAGCTTTACGCATTGGCTTTCATTTAAACGTTTATCCAAAAGAAGTGTATGTTCAGGCAGGTGTAGTAAAGGGAGTCAAAAAAGCGTTAAACGGAAAAGTACCGAAAGGAAGAAGTTTACCTTTAACCATATTTCCTGCTGAAATACAACAACTAAAAGCTTATGAAGCCGAGAATTTTTTATGCATTTGGGGGAAAACTAAAAAAGGAAAAGGGAATTGTTAATACATAAAGAGGTTTAGTGGACTTATTTTACCCGATCAGTTATTTTCAAAATCCCGCCACTTATTAATCAAAGCTCCCCACTTATAGGTTAAAAGCCGCCATATTGGAATTGTTTTATACATTTACAAAGAACTAAAATAGCCGCTCATGCTCAAGTCATTTTACACCCTTTTATTCGCTGTATGCTTTTTACAATACAATGCCCAGATCATAGTTACCATTGCCGGCAACGGTACCCCGGGATATAGTGGCGATGGCGGTCCGGCAACAGCTGCCCTTCTTAACTACCCAACCGGCGTAGCCTGCGATCATTTAGGTAATACTTACGTTTGCGATGCCAATCACACAGTACGCAAGATTGCCCCCAACGGTATTATTACCCATGTGGCTACTGTTTACGATCCCATTGCCATGGCCTGCGACAAGAATAACAACCTTTATGTCATTTCACAAAATTACCAGTCGGTGATGAAGATCGATCCTACAGGGATCATGACCGCATTTGCAGGAACCAGCCAGGGCATTCACAGTTACAGCGGCGATGGCGGACCGGCAACCCAGGCAACACTAGATTATCCTTATGGCATAGTGGCCGATACCTCGGGCAATGTGTATATTGCGACCAACGGTGACGGCAGGGTAAGGAAGGTGAACAGCGCAGGCATTATCAGTACCATTTGCGGCCATGGCAACACCGTTACCAATGCAGGTCATTTAGGCGATGGCGGTTTGGCAACCTTAGCCGATCTGGCCTCTCCGAGAGGGTTAGCGATTGGCAAGGACAATAATTTATACATTGTACAACATTTTGGAAGTGTTCGCATGATTGATGCAGCCGGTATCATTCATACAGTTGCCGGCGACCTGCTTTTGGGTTCGGGTTATACCGGCGATGGCGGTCCTGCTACGGCAGGACAGTTTAACAGCCCCATGTATATGGCCTTTGACACCACGGGCAATATGTACATTACTGACCCGGGAAATTTTTTAATACGAAAAGTAGATACCGGCGGCATATTAAGCACTTATGCAGGTACTTATCATGCTCCACAATTTTGGCCCAATACCTGGCAGGGCGCGTACAGCGGCGACGGTGGCGATCCGCTGCTGTGCGAGTTTGGCGGCCCATGGACAGTTGCTGTAAATAGCGCTAATGAGCTGGTAATAGCCGATTACAGGAACCACGCCGTACGCAAAATAACAAAAGCTACAGGGATCAATGACATAAAACAGGAGCAACTGTTTTCACTTTATCCTAATCCTTCAAGCGGTGAGTTTAACCTTACATTGACCGCAGATGCTAAAATGAGCGTGAGCAATGCCATTGGCCAGGACATTCTTAACCAGGCTTTACCTGAGGGTAAACATATGATTGACCTTAAAGACCAGGCAGCGGGTGTTTATTTTGTAAAAGTTGTTGTTGGCAACAGCATGCAAACTTTAAAGCTGGTAAAGCAATAGGCATTTATTATTGATCCCTTCTTATATCCATTGAATGTTGTGTGCTAAGAATTGAGGCAAGCGAGCGGAACCGTAACCGCCGATAAGGAAAATAAACCGTAACTTTATTCCCTTGTTATGGCCTTCCATTATTCCAACATAAACCTTCCCGTAGCGGAGATTATTCCTGGTGTTCAAAAGGCATTAACCAATGAACCAACACTGATTATTGCAGCGCCACCCGGCGCCGGTAAAAGTACCTTGCTGCCCCTTGCCTTATATGAGGAACCTTTTTTGGAAGGCAAAAAGATCATTATGCTGGAGCCAAGGCGGCTGGCGGCCCGCAGCATTGCCATGCGAATGGCCGAACTATTAGGTGAAGAGGTTGGACAAACAGTTGGGTATCGCATCCGTTTTGAAAATAAAATAAGTTCAAAAACAAAAATAGAGGTTGTTACTGAAGGGATCCTCACAAGGATGTTACAAAGCGACAATGCCCTGGAACAGTTTGGACTGGTTATTTTTGATGAATTCCACGAACGCAATTTACAGGCCGATCTGGCACTGGCCTTATGCCGCGAAGCACAGCAGGTCTTGCGGCCTGATCTGCGATTAATGATCATGTCAGCAACACTCAACATTCCTCAACTTCAAAATTTATTGAATGCACCGGTAATAGAAAGTAAAGGGAGGCAATATCCTGTAGAAATTATACACACCAACGATGCCGACGAGTTTTTGCTTCCCGAACTGGTTTCGCAAACTATTGCCCGGGCAGTGAATGAACAGGAAGGCGATGTGCTGGCTTTTTTACCGGGAGAGGGCGAAATTCGCAAATGCGAGGAAATTTTAAGGATGAATTTACCGGAGTTCAGCATTCATCCGTTGTATGGCATGTTGCCACACAACGAGCAATATGCCGCTATTATGCCTAACAGGTATGGCCGGCGAAAAATTGTACTGGCTACTTCTATTGCCGAAACGTCTTTAACCATTGAAGGAATTAAGATCGTTGTTGACTCCGGCTTTGGTCGCCGCTCACGCTTCGATCCGGCTTCGGGCTTATCGCGCCTGGAAACCCTTCGTATTTCCAAAGATGCCGCCGACCAGCGGGCAGGACGCGCGGGGCGTTTAAGTGCCGGTGTGTGCTATCGCTTATGGACAAAAGCCACCCATGAGCGCATGGCCGAGCACCGCATCGCCGAGATCATGGAAGCGGATTTGTGTTCATTGGTTTTAGAGCTCAGTAAATGGGGCACGGAAGAGATTACCCAACTATGCTGGCTCACACCGCCCCCCAAAAGCTCTTTGCAGCAAGCTTATGATACGCTGCAACAAATCGGGGCACTTGAAAACAAGAAAATAACAGAGCATGGTAAACACGTGCATCAGCTGGCCTGTCATCCACGCATTGCCCATATGCTGCTATTGGCCGAAACGGAGAGCATGAAAGCATTGGGATGTGATATTGCCGGAATTTTAGAAGAACGCGACCCCTTGCCAAAAGACAGCGGTATTGACCTGAACCTGCGCATTGAAGCATTAAGAAGAGCCAGAAACAATAGTGCCTTTAACAATAAATTTAAGCGCATTGAAAAAAATGCGGCCAGTTATCGCAAGCTTTTAAAGCTTGATGCTGATAATGACCCGGTAGATTCTTTTGAAACAGGGCTTCTATTGGCCTATGCCTATCCTGAACGCATTGCCTCAGCTAAACCTGGTAACAATGCCCAGTTTCAGTTGGCTAACGGAAAAATTGCCACTGCGGGCCATAAAGACGATCTTGCCCACGAAGCCTGGCTGGCAGTTGCCAACATGGACCTGCGTGATGGACTGGGAAAAATATTCATGGCCGCTCCTCTTAATCCAAAAGACCTTGTTCACCTGGTGAAGGAGAAACAAAATATCAATTGGGACAGCCGAAAAGGCGGCCTTATTGCCACTAACGAGCTCCGGATAGGAAGCATTGTATTACAATCGAAACCGGTAAGCAAACCTGATGAAACGTTGGTGCTCAATGCCATTTGCCAGGCCATTAAAAACGAAGGGGAAAGTTTGCTGGACCTTTCGGAGCAGTTTACACAATTGCAAAACCGCATAGGAAGTTTAAGTACCTGGAATGCGAATGAACAATGGCCTTTAGCAAGCACCGAGCATTTATTGAATACGGCTAAGGACTGGCTCGGCCCTTATTTAAAAGACATTCGTAAAACAGAAGAATTAAAAAAACTTGACCTGTATGCTAGCCTGTTGCATTCCTTAAGCTGGGAACAACAACAACTGCTCGATCAGCTTGTCCCTTCAAAACTGGAGGTGCCCAGCGGTTCTAAGATCCGGATCGAATACTTTGCTAATGGCGCTCCTCCGGTAATAGCTGTGCGCTTGCAGGAAGTATTTGGATTGGAAGATACACCGGCTGTCAACAACGGGAAAACTAAAACAGTTCTGCACTTATTATCCCCGGGCTACAAACCCGTACAGGTAACCACCGACCTGCGAAGTTTCTGGAATAATACTTACCATGAAGTAAAGAAAGAGCTGCAACGCCGTTATCCAAAACATTCGTGGCCCGAAGACCCCTGGAATGCAAAAGCTGTAGCAAAAGGAAGGAGCATGAAATAGCGGTTTTTAATATCACTATTGTTTGAAACACAATGGCCTATTAAACGTTAGTTAAGAAAAAGTAACTTTTTTTCTTCATAATAACCTTACCTTTGTAAAAGATAAACCCATGAGCGGACCTGCCGTAGAAATAGAAGAAGACGTTGAAGTAAAAACACTGGAAAGCGAAGAACGTCAAACCATTGTTCACTGCAGCTGTGGTGGCCCTGAAGACACTTATGCCGTGAGGGTATGGCCCAGCACTTTTTTAATTGAACATGGTACCGGTAAACGCGCGCAATTGGTCGCGGCTTTCAATATTTCCATGGCGCCACAATGGACCCTGAATGATGGCAAAGGCTTCACTTTAATTTTTGAAGGTCTTAGCAAAGGCTGCAGCGCTTTCGACCTTAAAGAGATCATCCCGCAGGATGGAGGTTTTGAGATCCTGAACATTCAGCGCAACAATACGGACGTATATACCGTAAAGTTTTAGGATGAATAGCTGTATACCCGGATAAAGAATAGTGCTATCAAAAATCCCCAGATCAGTACAAGGAATAATTTCTCTCCTTTCGAGAGTTTACGCTTTACCTGATAACCTTCCTGTTCCTTCAAATAATAAAAGTTCATCATTCGCACTACAGGAACAAGCGGCATAAATACTAAAAAATACACTAAAAATAATGGCCCTGGCAGGTTACATATAATGATTAAAAGGATGTACAGAAGAAATAATAAACCAAGAGGTAATTTTTTCCGATACCCTTTTTCAACTGCCAGTACTTCAAATTCCTTAAACAGGGCATATCCATAAATAAAGGTGAATGCCGTCCTGAAAGAAGCATTAATATTCATTCCTTTTTCATCCCGCAAATATTGCCAATGCTTAAACATCCAAAAAAATGTATAAATACCGAATGAGAAAAAATTGAGAATTAAAAAATGCCTTACCGGCTGGTAGTCTGAAAATGGATGTGAGGTATCCCTGTCATTAACATCAGTTGCAGTTCCTGCGTTTTTCGCCTGACCTAAAATATCAGTTTCTTTATAGAACTTAACCGGTTCTTTAGGCTGCTCATTATGTTCCTCATCTATTTCGTTCATGGGTTTTACGTTCCGATATAAATGTAATCTTTTATTGTATAAAAATTCCTAGTTTTGAATAATGAGTATCAATATCCTATATGAAGATGAGATCATCCTGGTATGCAATAAGCCGGCAGGCCTGATGGTGGAGCCCGACCGGAATAATTTTCCAAACTTATTGCAACAGGTAAAAGCCTATTTAAAAGAAATCACAGGCGAAAAGAACCCTTATGCCCAACACCTGCACCGCCTCGACAGACCGGTGAGCGGCGTGGTGCTGTTCACCAAACAAAAAAAATATCTGCGGAATTTAAGCGAACAATTTGCCGAACGAAAAGTGTTTAAATATTATACTGCGTTAACGGCAACAGCACCG
Source organism: Bacteroidota bacterium (assembly GCA_048498515.1). GTDB lineage: Bacteria > Bacteroidota > Bacteroidia > B-17B0 > Aurantibacillaceae > UBA4416. The sequence continues at coordinate 51,739 of JBEHXV010000005.1, forward strand.
GCAAAAACATCCGGAATACTGGAACACTGGCACCGCAAGGAAAAAAAGAAAGCGGTATTGGTACCCGAAGGAACTGAGTTTGCTGAAAAAGTAAAACTGGAATACAATGTGAAACCACATGGAACCTGTTTCCTTTGGGAGATTAAACTGCATACCGGCAAGTTTCACCAGATCCGTGCACAGCTTGCAAGTCTTGGTTGTCCTATTATTGGCGATGGTTTATATGGTTCCACAGAAACATATAAAGATAATGCTATTGCCCTGTACGCTCAAAAGCTCATTATTGAGCACCCCATAACGGGAGAGAAAATGGAGTTTGTTGCTTATTCCAGTTTTAACAGTGACTGAGGCTCTCGAAGTCACCGACTATTGAGGTTCCCGAAGGCCCGAAGCCACCAGGTATTAGGAATTCACTAATTTACTCTTCTTGTACCCATAAGCAAAGTAAACCACCAGGCCAATAAGCAGCCAAACAGTAAACATCAGCCAGTTGGTCCAGCCCATGCCTGTGAGAAGGTAGCAGCATGACAATAATCCCAATACCGGGATCAGTGAAAAACTTTTAACAAACGATAAAGCAGCAACAATAACCCACACCATGTAAAAAATAAGCATTGGGTAATTGAGCGAAGTATCATCATTTACAATTAAACTGGCATTATTGTAAAAAATTATGATGAGTGCAATAACGGTTGCAACGGGTACAATGAACTTTGAATTAATATAAGGCATCTTGAACTTTCCTTTTTCCTTGGCTTCCATATTACGTGGCAGGATCAGCACACCACCGCAAACCAGCACAAAGGCAAACAAAGTACCGATGCTTGTAAAATCAAGAACGAATTTCGGTGTTACAAAGAAGATCGGGATCCCAACCACTAAACCGGTTACAAGGGTTGAGAACGCAGGTGTTTTATATTTTGGATGGATTTCAGCAAATTTTTTAGGCAATAAACCATCGCGGCTCATGGCCATCCAAATGCGCGGTTGCCCCATCTGGAACACCAGGATCACACTGGTCATAGCTACCACAGCTGCGACAGAAACAATGAACAACATCCACTTAATGCCTTTTACCGCAAACACTTCAGCCAAAGGATCGGATACATTCAGTGCCGTATAAGAAACCATGCCGGTTAAAACCAAAGCCAAAATAATAAATACGATGGTGCAAATTACCAGTGAATAGATCATCCCGCGGGGAAGGTCGCGCTGCGGGTTTTTGCATTCTTCCGCTAATGTTGATACGGCATCAAAACCAATATAGGCGAAAAATACACCCGACACGCCTGCCATAACACCGCTGAACTGGTTAGGCATAAAAGGCGACCAGTTATCAATGTCAACATACATGCCACCTACAATAATCACCAGTAAGATAATGGCAAGTTTAATGATAACCATCAGGTTGCTGGCATTGCGCGATTCTTTGGTTCCGATATACACCAGCCATGTCACTAAAATATTGATCATCACAGCAGGCAGATCGAAAATGATATGAAGTCCTCCAACAGTTGGTGCAGTTGTCCAGGCGTCGCTTAATTTACCGGCTGTTCCATCTAAAAAGGCCTGGTGCGCATCAGGATAATTGGTAGCCAGCCACGCCGGCAAATGCAGGCCAAAACCTTCCAGTAAATTCACAAAATAACCGCTCCATGAAAAGGCTACATATATATTACCGATGGAATACTCCATTAATAAAGCCCAGCCAATGATCCAGGCTGCCAATTCGCCAAACGACACATAAGCATAGGTATAGGCACTCCCCGATGCGGGAACCCTGGTAGCAAATTCGGCATAACACATGGCCGTGAAGCCACAGGCAATAGCACAAATAATAAATAAAAAGATAACAGCAGGGCCACCCGAAAAACAGGCAGAACCAATGCTACTGAAGCTACCCGCGCCAATAATTGCAGCAATGCCAAAAAAGGTCAGGTCGCGCACGGATAATACACGATGCAGACCCGTACCATGCCCTTCGGCATCGGTAATAGATGAAACTGATTTTTTACGTACAAGACTATTGAAGATATAACCCATAATTTAAATGTATGCTTGAAACAAATATAGTTATTTAACCAACCGATTGACAAAAGGAACATTTTTTAAACGTTCCGGATCTAAATACAACAAAGGGATCATTAATAAAAAAGGAATGAATGGCACCTTATAACGCACAATAGCGCCCATAACGGTAGTGGTAATTCCTATCAATAAAAAAGAGGTGACAACTACCGTGATGCACAGCATCAGTAAATTGACATTGAAACCGGCGCGCCTGCCAAACGCAAAGCAAAAGAGAATAAATAAAAAGAACAGCAGGTTCTCCAAAGAAGCAACCAGTTCCATAAAAGAATGCGCGTCGATAAAAAAGGGTTTACATAATACGTTAAAAAAAGCCTGTGGTAATAATGTAGCGAAAGAACTGAAGGAATATTCAAGCCGCTTCATGGCAATACCCGAACCAGCCGGCGCACAAATGTTAAGTAAAGTATACAAAGCCGTATCCTTATTATCATTCACATAAATAGTATCTCGCAGCTGGTGAATATCCCAGTACATGAGTTGTGCATGAGGTTTTAGACGGTATAGTTTTTTTTGCGCGTCAGCTATCTCACATTGCGCAGAGTCTTTATAATCAAGGCGTACATAGTTTTTATCATTCAAAAAGAAAATCCCCCCTTTACTCAGGTTTACAAAATCATTTTGCCGCACAACAATGGTATTAATCACATCTTTGTGGAAAACTGTTTTCAACAAAAGTATTCCTGAAGCAGCTATAACAAGCAATGAAACACTATAAAATATTACCACCCGCCTGATCTCATATCGTTTAACAAGAGTAAAGAGTATTAAGGGAATAAGCAGTAATACCAAAACATAAGGTTTTAGGATCAAAAAGAACAATACAGCAAAAACAAAACCTGAAATGTATTTTAGTTTGAGCGAGCCATTAATAAATAATTTTGCGAAGGTGTACACAAAAATACCGCATAAGAAAATGGCTACAGGTTCTTTCAATACTCCCGATGTCCAGAATAAAACAGAAGGCGCAATGAAAATAACAGCGGCCAGCAACAACTCTTTTCCAATGAAATACGTTTTAAACGTTTTGTAAAAAGCAAACTGCCCTATAAAAGATAAGGCAAGCATCACAAATGCATGCACCGCATAATTTCCGAAAGAGATGAGCATGATGAGGGCATTGATGCGGATGGGCGTACGGTTATCATTTAAAAAAAACTCTGTAGTGACATCTGCCCTACCCCACTTTTGGATATGCTGAAAATAAGGTTCATACAGCGGATCAGAATCCAAATTCGAATGGAAACCGAACACCATTTTAAAAAAATCGCCGGGATGGTCAGGCAAAGCATTATAAATAATTTTTGCATCATGCATGGTAGATGCACTATCGCCGCTAAAGCTGGCAGGATAATACACAAAGTAAACCCAGTAATAAGCAAAACAGCCCAGGCATTTAATAATAAGAATGGTGAAGACCAGTTTCAGGGAAAGCTGCGCATCCTTAAAAAAAGAAAGCCTGCTCACTAAAAAGCAAAAGATTAAAAAATATATGGCGGCTAAGATCAATAAAAGAGTTATGAGATGTGAGTTATGAGATGTGAGATGTGAATTATTACTATTAATATTCTTCGAAAAACTTAATGCCCATTAAGCGTTTGTTTCCTTCCTGGCTTTCAAAACCAAACTGAGCGTACAGGCTATGTGCATCTAAAGTGGCCAGCATCAAACGGCGCAATCCTTTTAATGAGTCTTGTTTGAGGATAAATTTCATAAGTTCTTTACTCAAACCCAGTCCCCTGTGATCTTTATCCACGAATACATCGGCCAAATACCCAAAAGTGGCATAATCGGTAATAACCCTTGCAAATCCTACTTGTTGTTTATCCTTATAGATTCCAAAACAAAAGCTTCCTTCAATGGATTGTTTAACGATTTCCAGAGGAATATTCTTTGCCCAATAACTCTCTTCGCTTAAGTACTTATGGATGTAATTAACCTGCAACTTCGATTTATCAGTTGAGAGGAGATAGTCGCCAATATGTTGTTCTCTTATCATAGAATACAGTTATGAGATATGAGTTATGAATGATGAGTTTTTTGTTTGGTCGTTAAAATTGAACTTCGGATCATTTTCAATAATTCTCCGGCAAGATTTTGTAATTTTTCAAATTCGACGGAATCAATGTATCCAGTTTCTTTTAACAATTCAAGCCAATAAATAGTTTCATCACATTCCTTTTGAGCAATAGCTAGTTTGTGTATAAAATCCTTTGTACTTTCTGCATTTTGGGATTCGCGAACTAAAGCCCCAACAGCCGTACCACTTCTCAATAACTGTTTACTTAAAACAAATTCTTTTTTTGCTTCACATAAATATTTATAAAGTTTCACAATACATATTGCAAATGCAAAACTCTTATCTTTTAGAATACTTTTTCCCATTCTTATGCCTAAATATTCTACCTAAAATCAACTCACCATTCATAACTCATCTCTTTAATCATTACTAACCAGTGCTAATTGTTTTGTTTTAGGATCAAAAACGAAGCGTGTAATTTTTTTAATGCCAAGTTCTGCGAATGAAAATAAAGTTTCCCAGCTTTTGGTCTGTTCATTGTATCGCAACAGATCGGCATTCTCCGATTTAATCAGTCCAAGTTCCGAATGCCAGATAAAATCTTCGTTTGTGGAAGGGTACCTTGTATACAAAAAACTTTCTCTTAAAATCGGATCATAAATCCTGAACTGCACTGAAACGGAATCCTTAATGCCATAAATAAATTTTTGTGCATTCCCATATTTTTTAAAGGCGCGCGTAGGATGGTCGCAAATCCACGCATCCTTATGCGTTTTCAAATCAACCGCCCGTAAGGAATGTGGTTCGGTTAATTTATAATACAGCAGCGTATCATTGCTCAGCCAGGTATGGTAACCAATAGAATCTGTTCTATCATGCACTATTTGATTAAACTTCCCATCGGCCGTAAATTTCCATACGCGTTGTGCTGAGTCTTTCTCCACCACCACACAGGTAAACCCCAAGCCATTATCAGCAACAGTTGGCGAGTATTCACTTACTTCCGACCTGGTTAAATTAACGGATAATTTTTTGCTGATATTATACTGGTAAATATCTGCCTGTTTGGTTGAATCGATACACACGTACAAAATGGATTTTCCATCGGCACTAAAAGTTGGCTGATTGTCGTATCCGGTTCTGTGTGTCACATTCAAGGGATTTGTACAGATCAACTTGTTCTCTTTTTTCTCCAGCTTAAACAGCCATACATCTGTTTCGGGCAACTGCGCAAAAGCAGGAATGGATAACAGTAAACTATACGCTAACAGCTTCGCCATAATATTTCTTAAATGCAAATTGAATGAGTTTGTAAATGATAATGCCCCACACTACACCTACGAAAAAACCTACCAAAATATCCAGTGGATAATGCACACCCAGGTAAATGCGGGAATAAGCCACCAGCATGGCCATGAGGAAAAAGGAAATCCGCAGCCCCATGCTTCTTTTGTTACAGAGCAAAAATAACAATGTAGCAATGCCAAACATATTGGTGGAATGTCCCGAAAAAAAACCGTACTGCCCTCCTTTATAATCGTTCACGGTATGCACACGGTCTTTGATCTCTAAATTATGGGTAGGCCTGTAGCGTTTCACCGCGTGTTTCACCTGGTTGCAGGTTTGATCGGTACAGGCAATTTGAAGGCCCAGAAAGGCGAGCAGGATAAGTGTTTTTTTGGCATTCGTTTCTTTGTAAATCACATAGATCCAGTACAGGAATAGAGGAAAGAATGTCCACACCTCCGATACATAATACATAAAACCATCAAGGACCGGACTGTTATGACCGTTGAGCCATAAAAAAACTTCCCTGTCGTAGGATTTAAGCGATTCAAACATGTTTTAAAAGTAGAAAAATAATGGCGTTAAACAAATATCTATTTCGTCATTGCGAGGAAGAATGACGAAGCAATCTCAAACACAGCTATACTAAATTTGAGATTGCTTCGCTATCGCTCGCAATGACGTTTATTATGCCACCCTTCGACTCCGCTCAGGGTGACAAAACCCCTAATTGTTAAGAACTTGTTATTAACGCCTTTTTGCCCATTTTTAAACACTTTTCAACAAATCTTCTATATGCTGATCGAACAATTATCTTTGTGGCTTACAAGATTTTATGAGCAATTTAAAGAAGATAAACAGTGCGTTGATATCCGTATTCTACAAGGACAATTTAGAACCCGTTATTAAAAAACTAAACGAATTGGGAGTTACCATTTACAGTACCGGTGGTACCCTTACTTTTATAGAAAAACTTGGGGCACCTGTAAAATCGGTGGAAGGCCTTACCTCTTTTCCCGAGATCCTTGGTGGAAGGGTAAAAACACTGCATCCTAAAATTTTTGGAGGAATCCTTGGCCGCCGTGAGCTCGACAGTGATGTAGCGCAAATGGAACAGCACGAGATCCCAACCATTGACCTGGTGATTGTGGACCTGTATCCTTTTGAGGAAACGGTAGCCAGCGGCGCTTCAGAAGAGGACATTATTGAAAAAATTGATATTGGTGGCATTTCCCTGATCCGTGCGGCAGCAAAGAACTTTAACGATGTGGTAATTGTTTCATCCAGGAACGATTATTCTTCCCTGCTAGGCTTACTAAACGAAAAGAATGGCTTTTCGGACCTTACCGACCGTAAAACATTTGCAGCAAAGGCCTTTGCTATGAGCAGCCACTACGATTCGGCTATTTTCAATTATTTTAATGCCAGCGAACAATTACCGGTGTTAAAGCACAGTATCCACGATGGCACAAGCCTTCGCTATGGCGAAAATCCACATCAGAAAGGTGTGTTTTATGGCAATATGGATGCCATGTTCACCAAACTGAATGGCAAGGAATTATCTTACAATAACTTATTGGACGTTGATGCGGCGGTAAACCTGATGGCTGATTTTACAGAAGAGCCAACCTTTGCCATTTTAAAACATAACAATGCCTGTGGCGTGGCAAGTCGCCCTAAATTGATAGACGCTTACCTGGACGCCCTGGCCGGCGACCCGGTTTCGGCCTTCGGTGGAATTCTTATCAGCAACCGTGAGATTGACTTTGAAACAGCGGAAGAGATCCACAAACTGTTTTGCGAAGTCGTGATCGCTCCTTCCTACTCCGATACCGCGCTGACTTTACTCAAGTCGAAAAACAACCGCATTATCCTGGTTCAAAAACCGGTTGAGCTGCCTAAAAAACAAATCCGCACCCTTTTAAACGGGATCATTGAGCAGGACAAAGACCTTATTACAGAAACAAACAGCAACCTGCAAACGGTTACAACGCTTGGGCCTACTGCCAGCGAGATAAAAGACCTGTTGTTTGCCAATAAACTGGCTAAGCATACCAAGTCAAATACGGTGGTGTTGGCTAAAAACGGCCAGCTCATTGCCAGCGGTACCGGTCAGACTTCGCGCGTAGATGCTTTGAAACAGGCCATTACAAAGGCTTTAAGCTTTGGCTTTGATTTGAAAGGTTCGGTGATGGCAAGCGACGCGTTTTTCCCGTTTGCCGACTGTGTGGAAATAGCCCATAAAGTTGGTGTAACAGCGGTTATTCAGCCCGGTGGTTCCATTAAGGACAAAGACAGTATTGATTACTGTAATAATAACGGCATGAGCATGGTATTTACAGGCTCCAGACACTTTAAGCACTAATGTGACAATGAGCCGATGAGGCAATATGACAATAAAAAAACAAAAACATTTTAAACTAACTAAAAACTCCACATACAGCAATTGGCTCATTGCCTAATTGCCTAATTAACTAACTAATATATGGCTCTATTTGATTTTTTAACACAGGACATTGCAATTGACTTAGGAACCGCCAACACCATTATTATTCATAATGGCAAAGTGGTGGTTGACCAGCCAAGTATTGTAGCCGTTGACAGAACAACCGGTAAAGTAATTGCCGTTGGAAAGCAGGCACAGATGATGCATGGTAAAACACACGAAAACATTAAAACCATCCGCCCGTTGAGAGATGGGGTAATTGCCGATTTCCAGGCGGCTGAGGAAATGATTAAAGGGATGATCAAAATGATTAATCCCGGGAACCGTTTTTTTAAACCATCGCTGCGCATGGTAATTTGTATCCCAAGCGGGATCACCGAGGTGGAAAAACGCGCGGTACGTGATAGCGCCGAACATGCCGGGGCCAAAGAAGTATACATGATCCATGAACCAATGGCCGCGGCTATTGGTATGGGTATTGACGTGGAAGAGCCAATGGGAAACATGATCATTGATATTGGTGGTGGTACTTCCGAAATTGCCGTTATTGCCCTGGGTGGTATTGTTTGTGATAAATCGACCCGTATTGCGGGTGACGACTTTAACGCGAACATTGAAGAATACATGCGCCGCCAGCACAATATTTTAATTGGTGAGCGAAGCGCCGAGCAGGTGAAAATTGAGGTTGGCGCCGCTATGACGGAAATTGAGAACCCGCCGGCTGACTATGCCGTACAGGGCCGCGACTTAATGAGCGGAATCCCGAAAGAAGTATTTGTAAGCTATGTAGAAATAGCACACTGCCTGGATAAATCCATTTCTAAAATTGAAGAGGCGATCCTGAACGCCCTGGAAATGACCCCTCCTGAGCTAGCCGCCGATATTTACCGTACCGGTATCTACATGGCCGGTGGTGGCTCCCTGTTAAGAGGCCTGGATAAGCGTATTTCCCTGAAAACGAAACTACCGGTGCATGTTTGCGAAGATCCGTTAAGAGCTGTAGCCCGCGGAACGGGTATTGCACTTAACAATGTTCAAAAATTCCCATTCTTAATCAAATAGGCCTTTAATCCTGCCGTAAATTTAAGATGTAATAATTTTGTTACACGCATCTTCTATTTACCACTTTGTCATAAACAATGAAGAACCTTTTAAACTTTCTATATAAAAACAATTTCTTTTTTGTGTTTTTATGTCTGGAAGTTATTTGCTTTTTCATCATTTCCAAGAACAGTGGTTACCAGGGCTCCAGCCTCTTCAACTCGGCAAACGCCGTAAGCGCTAATATTTACAAGGTATCGGCCAACGCCAAGGAGTATTTACTACTACAGGAAGAGAATGAACGCCTTGCAGCGGAAAATGTGTATTTGCTCAACCGTTTAAAATTAGGTTATGCTGCACTTCCTTTAAAGGTTTACAAAAAAAACGACACGCTCTATAAACAGGCTTACGAGTTCATGAGCGGCAAAGCCATTAACAGCAGTGTGAACAAACGCAACAATTACCTGACCCTGAATATTGGCGCCGAACAGGGTGTAACGCATGACATGGCTGTTATTACCAGCAATGGCATCATAGGCATTGTGAAAGATGTATCTCCTAATTTTTCATCCGTCATGTCCATCCTGCACAAGGATGTACGTGTGAACTGCCAGTTGAAAAAAGATGGCACCTATGGCCCCCTCATTTGGGATGGCAAGGATTACCGTTTCAGTAACCTGACCGAGATACCAACACATGCCAAAATAAAAAAGGGAGATACCGTCATCACCAGTTCCTTATCGGGCATTTTCCCCGAGGGGATTTTAGTAGGCTTTGTGGACAGCTACGAGCGCCGTTATAACGAATCGTTTTATACGGTGAAGGTAAGGTTAAGTGCCGATTTTAAAAAAGTAAACCACGTAGCGGTCATCAAATACAATTACAAAGCCGAAAGGGATAGTTTAGAACTTAAATCGCAGACACAAAGTGATAAATGAGATAATCAGAAATATAGTACGTTTCCTGGCCCTGGCGCTTTTGCAGATACTGATCGTTCAGAACATTCGCCTTGGTTCGTATGTCATCCTGTTTCCTTATGTTTTATTCATTTTGCTGCTGCCTTTCGAAACGCCCAAGCTGGCGGTACTTGCCATCGCATTTTTCACAGGGCTGAGCATCGATGTGTTTTATGATACCGCCGGACTTCATGCTGCAACCTGCACCCTTATTGGTTTTTTAAGGTATTATATCTTAAAGCTACTGGCGCCGCGCGAAGGTTATGATCCAGGCCTTACTCCTACCATCGAATCCATGGGCTCTGTGTGGTTCATCACCTATTCGGCACTCATCATCTTTATCCATCACCTGTGTTTCTTTTACCTGGAGATCTTCCGTTTAGATGAATTTTTCAGCACCTTGCTCAGGGTAGTGTTAAGCACCATTGGTACCTTTGGTTTGGTATACGTTATTCAGTTTTTATTTTATTCACCACGCAAAAATAAATAATGAATAACAACCCGCACCTGGCAGACCGGAAAATTATGAGTTAAAAAGCCAAAGAAAAAGAAGTGAGAAGCAACGAAAATAAATTATTTTTTGGGGTAGATAAGATCACCGTTCTCACCTATGCTTTACTTGTATTTATGGGCTGGCTTAACATTTATGCGGCAGTATATAATGAAGATCATCAGAATATTTTTGACACCACTCAAAAATACGGCAAGCAATTGATATGGATTGGCAGCGCGGCATTCATAGCTGTGATGATCCTGATTATTGACGCGGGCTTTTTCACCGTCTTTTCTTATGGTTTTTATGGTTTGCTCTTATTAGCCTGTATTGCCGTTCCATACCTGGGTCGTGAGGTAAAAGGCAGCCGCTCCTGGTTCAGGTTTGGCGATTTTGGGATACAACCCGCCGAGTTCATGAAATTTGCCACTAACCTTGCTTTGGCAAAATTTTTAAGTAACGAGAACATTGAGGTAGAAAACTCGCGGCGCAACCGCCTTTCCGATCTTTTGAAACGCTACAAGAACACCATTATTGCCGTAGTGATTTTAGGACTGCCACTCATTATTATTAAACTGTTGCAGGATGAAACAGGCCTTGCCATTGTATTCATTGCCTTCATCATTACACTATACCGCGAAGGCTTATCCGTTAATTTTTTAATTTTCGGTCTGCTCTCAGCCTTACTCTTTGTCCTTTCATTGGTTATGGAGTCGCAAACACTTATTATTGTTTTAGGCGTAATCTCTGCCTTATCTGTGTTGTTTGTGAAACGTGACCGAAAGAACATCATTATCATCTCCATTATTTTTGCCGCCGCGTCGGGTGTTGTGTTGGGAACCAACTATGTCTACAATCACCTCGAAGAACACCAACGTACCCGTATTGACGTATTGCTTGGGAGAGGTACAGTGAACCTGAAAAAGGAAGGTTACAATGTGAACCAGGCCAAAATTGCCATCGGTTCGGGTGGTTTGTTAGGCAAAGGTTATTTACAGGGTACCCAAACCAAATATGATTTTGTGCCTGAGCAGGATACTGATTTTATTTTTTGCACCGTTGGCGAAGAGTGGGGCTTTGTTGGTTCTACTGTTGTCATATTGCTGGAACTATTTCTGATTATACGTGTTATTTTTATGACGGAAAGGCAGCGCTCGCCGTTTAGCCGCATTTATGGATATGGAGTTGCCAGTGTGTTGTTTTTTCACCTGGCAGTTAATATTGGTATGACCATTGGTTTAATGCCGGTAATTGGCATTCCCCTACCCTTTTTTAGTTATGGTGGTTCATCGCTTTGGTCCTTTACAATTTTGCTGTTCATTTTCATTAAACTGGACGCAAACAGGCTGGTTATTCTGAGGTGATTTTTTATTAAGTTTAATTTTTTATTGGGTTTTAATTTGTAATTTAGAGTATGGATAGTTTGAAGGAAAAAATAAATGCCATTTTAGAAAAAGAGAATTATACATTCAGGCAGCTGGCTGATTATTTGAACATCAGCGAAGAGCAGCTCGAAAGCGGCCTTTCAAATAAAACATTGGAACTTCGTCATCTCGAAGAAATCTCGAAGAACCTTAGGGTACCCTTGTACAGTTTTTTCAGGGAACATGATTTTAAATTAAATTATGCCGAAAAGCCTGTTTACACCAATAAACTCTGGAGCGATGGCGAAGACCCAAGCCCGCAAAAGCTAATGGAGGAAATTGAGATGTTGAAGCACGCAATTGCTTATAAAGAAGCAGAGTTGCTTAAAAAACTTAAATAAACCTTTTCCTTTTACCCTGTTCTCGGGTAGATTAGTATATTTGTATAAGGATATTTTCCCGCTTATGATGACAGACCTGTTTCTGACTTTTTTATTGGTTCTATTAAATGGTTTTTTTGTGGCTGCCGAATTTGCGCTTGTAAAAGTTCGGGCTTCTCAACTGGATGTGAAAATTCAGAAAGGCAGTAACCGTGCAAAACTCACCAAAAAACTGCTCGAAAAACTGGATGCTTACCTGTCGGCTACACAATTAGGCATTACCCTTGCTTCCCTGGCCCTGGGTGCCGTAGGCGAAGAAGTGATTTCCAGGATCGTTATCTCTTTTTTTGAACGTTCGGGTTGGGGCATTAATCCACTAACCGTTCACAGCATTTCATTACCAATTGCCCTTACCCTGCTTACCTTTGTGCATGTAACCCTTGGCGAACAAATCCCAAAAATGATCGGGATCAAGTACTCCATGGATACCGCTTTACTCATTTCCTGGCCTTTGCGCGTTTTCTATTTTATTTTCAGTCCCTTTATCTGGTTATTAAATAAATCGTCCAACCTCATCTTACGCATTGTGGGCATTAAAAAAGTGGGCGAAGAAGATGTTCACACCGAAGAAGAGCTGCGCCTCATTTTAACCGAAAGTGAAGAAGGTGGCGCCATTAAACCAAGTGAGAATGAACTGATACAAAATGTATTTGATTTCGACGACCGCCTGGTAAAACAGATCATGGTTCCTCAAAACAAAATAAGCGCCCTGGATGTGGAGTTGGGAAGGAATGAGATGACAAAAAAAGTGATTGATGAAGGCTATTCCCGTCTGCCGGTTTACCTTGGCGATATTGATAACGTGATTGGTGTTGTACACTCAAAAGATCTCCTCAAATCGGTTATCGACAATAAGTTTATTACCATCAGGGACATTATGCGTCCGGCACATTTTATTCCGGAAAGCATGCACGTGAACAATTTGCTGAAGGATTTTCAGAAACTGCACATTCAAATGGCCATTGTTACCAATGAGTTTGGGGCTACAGCCGGCGTAGTAACCATGGAAGATATCATTGAAGAATTGGTAGGCGAGATCCAGGATGAGCATGATGAGGAACACCCTAAAGTAGAGAAGAAAAGCGAAACGGAATACATTGTGAACGCCCACAGCAGTATCAGCGATGTGAATGAGTCGTTGCCAATGACCCTTCCCGAAAGTCCTAAATATGAAACGGTGTCGGGCCTTATTAATTTTTTATGGGGACGCATTCCAGGCGTTAATGAGAAAAAACAATACGGTGGTTATGAAATAAGCATTCTTCAGCGCAAGAAACAAACTGTGGAATCTGTTAAGCTCAGAGTTTTAGAAACCGATAAAGTAGAATAATATGGCTGCCTTACCAACGTCGAAAAAACTCTATCCTTATCCCACAGGTTGGTATGTATTAGGCAAATGCGACGAGGTCAGGAACGGTACATTACTTACCAAACAATTTACCGGGAAAGATGTGGTATTGTTCAGAACGCAAAGTGGAAAGCTTTCGGTTGTTGATGCCTATTGCCCGCATATGGGTGCTCACTTTGGTCATGGTGGCGACGTAGTTGGCGAAACTATCCGTTGCCCTTTTCATTATTTTTGTTTCGATACCAAAGGCAGCTGCACCTCTACCGGGTATAATACAGCCCCGCCCACAAAAGCAGTCCTTAAAACCTATCATCATAAAGAAATAAACGGCTTTATTATTGTATGGCACGACATTAACGGGAATGAACCTGCCTGGCATATCCCGGAAACGGATAATACCGACTGGAGCGAGGTAATGACCACCGATTTTTTATTGGACAGCCACCCGCAGGAAACAACCGAAAACAGTGTGGATGTTGGCCATTTTTCGATCGTGCATAAATATACCAACGTACACGACCTTAAAGAATTGACTGCTGATGGCCCGTACCTCAACGCCTCTTACGGTTTTAACCGCGAAGGCGGAATTCTGAACAATGCGGGCATAAAAGCGCAAATCGACATTCACGTGCACGGCCTCGGCTATTCGTTTGTAGAAGTAACACTACCCGAAATGGGGCTGCATACCCGGCAATATGTTTTTCCAACACCTATAGCCGATGGAAAGATCAACCTGAAGATTGGCATGTCGGTTAAGAAAATTGAAAAACCTTCTAAACTAAATCCTTTCCTGGCTGTTATACCAAAAAGCCTTGTCAATAAACTGGTTTTAAAACAGGCCTTTAAAGGTTATGCGCACGATGTAAGCCAGGATTTTGACGTTTGGCAGCACAAGATCTTTATTGAACAACCGGCGCTGGCAATGGGCGACGGGCCGATTATAAAATACAGGAAATGGGCCAGGCAATTTTATGCAGGTTTAGATGAAACTAATTAAGATACACTTCTTACTGTTTACTTTCTTATGGAGTAAATTCATTTACTCTCAAACCGATAACTTACAAAAAGGGATCGACCTGTTTTATAAGCGGGCTGAGGGCAGTAAAGACCTTGTTGCAAAACCCGAGATCATTAACGAAGCCATTGCTATTTTAGAAAAAGAATTACTAGCCTTAAACCAACCCGAAAAATCGGGACTGTATTATTTGTTAAGCCTGAACTTTAAAGCCAGGTTTGTTTGCCGCACAGATGCGGAGAAAAAACCGGTTCTCAATAAAGCCATAAAAATGGCCGAACTTTTAAAGAAACAATACCCGCAATCAGGTCCCATTTGTTTTGAATACATTACCAGCGTAGGATTGCTGGCCGAAATTTCGGGTTCATTTAAAAGTGCAACCGATGGCGTGGTTGGAAAAATGAAAACAAGCGCGGAAACCTTAATAGCAATAGATTCGATGTACAACAGCGGGGCTGGCTGGAAAGTGCTTGGTATTTTAAATTACCGCACGCCTAACCTTGGTATTGTACTGAACTGGGCCGATAAAAAATATGCCAAACAGCTTTTAGAAAAAGCATTGCATTATTATCCAAACGACATTGCTAATAATTTTTATTATGCCGAAGCCCTGGTTGAAAACGATGATACTGAAAATGCCACCCGTTATTTTAAGTTGCTTTTAAAACTTCCGGCACGTAAGGATTTTGTGCTGGAAGACCTTGATTTTAAAGCCAGGGCTTTACTGGCGTTGCAGGAATTAAATAAAAAATAACGCCTTTTTATTCGATCCAATCGAATAAATATTTTGGATCATATTCTATTTCAAACTTTTTCAGAAAATCAATATACTCTTCCCTAAAAGTAATTTTTTGGTGATGCTTTTCCTGATTTAAAATGTATTTAATCACATTATCAATCTGGCTTTTCGAATAAGAGAAAGCCCCAAATCCTTCCTGCTAACTGAATTTATGATTCAGCCATTTTTGATCGGTAATGAATTTAGATGTTCCTGCCTTTATATCTCTTACAAGATCTGAAATAGATATGTTAGGCTGAATCGCTACCAAAATATGAACATGATCGGGCATGCAAAATACAGCAAGCATTTTCTGATTGCGGTTTTGAACTATTCCTGTAATGTATTTATGCAATTCGTCGCGGTTATTTTTTGAAATTAGATTTTCACGGCCTTTTACCGTAAAAACAATTTGAACATAATAATTGCGTGTATGTGTTGGGCATAACAGATCGCTCCTACAGAGCTCATATAAATTTACATGTTTTTTATAAATAACGCCCTACGGGCTACAAACAGGACGCCCCTACGGGGCTCATGGAAATATTTATTGTTCTACAAACAGGGCGCTCCTGCGGAGCTCACATTTTATTGCGTTAATGTTTATTTGCTCCGTAGGAGCAACCTGTTTGTAGATACATATCGGATTATACATTCCAAGCCCCGTAGGGGCGGCCTGTTGTTCCATCAATTATCCAAATAAATCCTGCCCTGCCTCCACAAATCAACAGCCTGGTACCATGGTGTTTTCAATATTTCATTACGCTCCAAAAAATAATCGTTATCTGTAAAGGGATTAATGACTTTAATAAAAGAGAACACCAATGAGTTGGGATTGCCACTCTCTCCGTAGGTCCAAAGCTCACCATTCTTTCGTTTAGAAACTTTATTTGGCGCACCAAACACAATGTAGATCATTCCCCGGTCTGTTTTCCAACCTTCCTGGTAACTGGTAAATAGCTTATTGGCTTCCTGCACCCTGCTGTAATATTTACGGATGAGTTCTTTTGCGCGCTCATTACTTCCTCCAATGTCGAGCCAGAATTTATCAATGGCCGTTTTTTTATCTTCGGCGTACATGCAATTATCAAATTCTTTTTTAGCCATAATGTAGCGGGTGGCCAGGATCATTTGTTCGGCATCTTTTATTTTTGGAAAAACAGGTTCATATACAAAAAAAGTGACGCCTTCTTTTGTTTGTTCGTTTGTTTTTAAATGAAAGAATCCGCTGGAAGGCAAACTCAATTCTATTTTATCATTATTAGAATAAACACTGAAAGTTGAATCGGGTTTGTAATTGAACCGGCCGCGTTGCTCGGTAGAAAAGGGCGGCAATGCCAGTTTGAATTTTGCCTTAAAATAATCGACACTGAATAACTTTTCGGAATTGCGCACCGATCTTAAATACACCACATCCTGCGGCTTGTAGGAAGACGAAAAGAAAACCTCATCGCGCGAATTGGTTGCTAAAAAATTCTGGCGTGTTTCGGTTGATGTTTTATCCACAAAAATATTACTGCTGTATACATTTTTCTTGTTCACGTCATACACATGTATGTCTGTATAATAATTCGAGCCAGCCCTAACCTTAAAATAGAGAGACCCGCTTAATTCTTTAACCACTACTTCCGCCTGCCTGTCGACAATATGAACAGATACGGTATCACTCACACTGTTTAAATGATCTTCGGGACTTGTCTTCAATTCCAGCTTTACATCGCTGTAAAAAAAAGTGCTTGTATCGGTACGTTTGTAAACCAACGTTTCGTTGGAGATGCTGTAAAATAGCTGGCTTATGGTATCATTGATGTGATATACCAGGTAACGGGCATTAAGGTCGTTGTTCTCTTTTTTATAGAGTTTATCCTTGCTCGACTGGTTTACCTTTTGCGAGGCACAACCAAACAGTATAAGGGCGCAAACAATAGCATATAAAAACCTGGCATAGTTCATACACTATGAAAATACAAATAAATTACATGAAAAGAAAGGGTTTATTTTATTTCGAAAGGCTTACGCTCATACTGGCAGCATGATTCGAGCTTACCATAAGCGTAATCATCTCCGTAGTAACCATCGTTATCGTAACCTGCTTTGGCAATGGCCTGCTGTATGGCATCCAGGGTCACTTTTGTGGTATCGAATTTCACGGTCATTAATGTGGATTCAGTATTCCAGTTTCTTTCTTTCACACCCTCCAGGTTACTGGCACTTTCGATGGTTTTTTTACACTTATCACAATTACCCCATACTTTAAAGGTTTCTGTTTTATCAGAACCCGAAGAGGAGTTGCAGGAAATTAATCCAAGAGTAAAAACTAATAATATAGCGCAGATAGATTTCATTGATCCCATTAATTTACAGGGTAGCAAATTTATAATTTAATTTTAAAAAATGCTCAATATAATGAGGAAGGGCAAATTTTAAGTTTTTTTGTGCCTTTACATTGTCGTGAAAAACAATGATGCTTCCGTTTCGTGTATATTTTATACTATTCTCAAGGCATTTCTCAGGGCTTATCAATTGATCGTAATCGTGGCTTAATACATCCCAGAAAACAACATCGTATTTTTTGGAAAGAGTAGCGTGCTGTGATCTTTTGATCCTTCCGTAAGGCGGCCTAAATAATTTAGTCCCTGTCAGTTCCTGGCATTTTTCCACATTTTCAAAATACTCCTGGTCACTGGTTTTCCAGCCTTTAAGGTGATTGTAGGTGTGATTGCCAGCCTGGTGTCCTTCCTGCAAAATCCTTGAAAAAATAACCGGATGTTTCGTGATATTTTCGCCTACGCAAAAAAAGGTGGCTTTTACCTTGTATTTTTTTAAAATATCCAACACCCAGGTCGTTAATTCCGGTATAGGACCGTCATCAAAAGTGAGGTAAATAATGGGTTGGTTTTTATCCATACGCCAGATAGAATTTTGATAAAAATTCCTCAATAACTGCGGCGGACGGACTAAAAACTTCATTTTATAAGATATTGATTCAAAGCAAATTAATGCTTAAAGCCCCAAAAGTACTTCTTTTTTTGAATTTTATTGGATTTCTATCAGGGCTTCCCTAAACTAAGACTATGGTTTACATACTCAAATTGCTACTCTAATCAGATACCCAATTTCAGCTGGATTTTAATGGTTATTTTTAAGGCTATATTATACATTTTAAAATGAAAAAAAATTTTTACGTAGCCATTCTGAGTTTGTTGTCACTTTCTTATTTTTCGCAAACAAACATCCATGAATCAGTAAATTTAAGACCCCAAAAAGTATCCACGGCAGCACACCCCAACCTGGTGTACCTGGATGCCAGCAAAACATTTAACCTGCCTGTTGACGGGGGGTTCCTGTATAGCAGTCTTGAAGGTGAGATGGGCACTAACTCTTCGGGTTACAACAATAACGAAGATTATGTATTAACCATCCATAACCAGTACGATCGTACAATCTTTTTAAAAAGCCATTATTTGTTTTTAGAAAACAACGATGTGCTCGAAATCTATGATGGAGCTGACATGAACGCTCCTCTTATAAAATCGGTATCAGGCGTTTTAGACCGCAACTTTTTAATCCAGTCAACAGGAACCGATCTTACCCTTCATTTCAGATCCGACAACTCAGGCACCTCCAGAGGCTTCCGCTTCAGAGCGGATAATGGGCCGGGAACAAACAACCGTCCTGCCGCGCCATTACCTGTTCCTATGGCCTGTGCTTCCACACCGGCTGCCGATGAATGTGTTAATGCTCCTTTGATCTGTGATTTGAACGGTTACTGTGGAAATACGAGTGGATCCTATTCGGCTGGTAACACTTCTGGTTTAGGAAATTTTTGCGGATCGATTGAGAACAACTCCTGGTTAAGCTTTGTGGCAAGTGGTACAAGCGCATCTTTAAATTTCAATTCCGGTGGTTGCCAGGATAATAGCGCAGGTATCCAGGCTGTAATTTATGCTTCCAGTAACTGCACCAGTTTTACAGAGGTGTCTAACTGTGAATCGCAAAGCGGTGGCTCGGGCACGTTTACCATTACCACCAATGTGGCACTGGTACCGGGCCAAACGTATTATGTGATGGTGGATGGTTTTGCCGGAAACATTTGCAGCTATACGGTAGGCGCGCAATCGGGAGTTGCTTTAGGACAACAAATTACAGGCCCAACTCAGGTTTGCCCGGGCAGCAACGCTACCCTGGGAGCAAGTTCAACAGCCTCCTCTTATAACTGGACATCAACGCCTCCGGGAGTTTATCCAAATACTCAAACCATTAGCATTACTCCAACTGTAACTACAACCTATACCTTAACCATGGGGGCTTCAGCCTGTACACCAACCGGTGTCACCATTGTTAAAACAGTTACTGTAACCAACACCTTAAACCCGGCTAATATTACTGCTCCGCCTTTGGTTTGTTACGGCAGTAATGTTTCACTCACATCTCTTACCAATGGTGGAACTTATATCTGGACTGGCCCTGCAAGTTTCACTTCGAATGTACAGTCGCCAACCATCAATAACTGGACGGCAGCAAATAATGGAATTTATTCTTTAACTATAAATTATGGAGGAGGCTGTGCTACATTACCGGCTACAGTCAGCATAACCGGAGTTGCAGCACCCGTCATAAATATAGCTGTGGCGCCTTCCCTAACTATTTGTGCCGGTCAGTCATTAACACTAACTGCCTCCGGAGGTAGTGGTACAAATCCATATAACTGGAATTGGAATCCATTGCAAACCTCTATTGTCTTACAGTCCTGTATAACTCCAGGCTTTTGTACCAATAATCCTCTCTTTTCTGCCATCCCAGGGCTAGCAAGTACTGGGCCTAAAGCAGTTGTAACACCAAATCAATCCACACAGGTATGCGCTTCGTATGAAAATGCGACAGGCTGTATCGGGAACAAATGTGTTAATATTGTCGTCTTACCTGCCGCGTCGGCTTTAACCGTTACTCCGGTATCATCTACCATTTGTCCGGGACAAAGCTCCACACTAACGGTGAGCGGTGGTAGTACCTATACCTGGAGCCCGTCTGCTTCGTTAAGCTCAGCCAATGGCGCTACAGTTGCTGCTCATCCAACCATTACTACGGTATATACAGTTTCAACAACTGTATGTGGCGGTTCTATCTCAACAAAAACAGTACAGGTTGTGGTTAACGGAACTCCTCCTGCCATTGGTGCCATTAGCGGCCCAACGGTTATTTGCGCCAACTCAACCGGTATTACCTATTCGGTAGCCAATGTGGCCTCAACCAACTATACCTGGACGGTGCCAGCCGGAGCTTCTATTACTGCCGGAGCAGGCACCAATGCTATTACCGTTAATTTCGGCGCTTCTGCCGGAACAGTATCAGTTGTTGCCGTAGGAACCTGCGGTACAGCAACAGCATCCATCAACGTAAGTTTAAGCCCTCCGTTAAGTTTAACGGTTACACCAAACGCCACCAGTATTTGTTCAGGTAGCTCAACCACTTTAACAGCCAGCGGTGCTACAAATTATACCTGGAGCCCGGCCGGTACTCTAAGTTCTGCCAACGGAACCGCTGTTACTGCAAGCCCTGTAACAACTACTACCTACACGGTTATTGGATCTACAGGAACCTGTACAGGTTCAACAACTGCTGTTGTTTCTATTAACCCAAGCTTAAGTTTAACCGTAACGCCAAACTCCGCAAATATTTGTCCGGGAAGCTCTACTACCTTAACGGCTACAGGCGCCACCAGCTATACCTGGTCGCCATCGGGCACATTGAGTTCTCCTAACGGCTCGGTTGTAACAGCAAGCCCTGTTACAGCAACCACATACACGGTATTAGGTGCAAGTGGAACCTGTACCGGTGTGGCAAATGCTACTGTGAACATGAACGGAACCTTAAGCTTAACGGTTACTCCTGCTACATCCAGTGTTTGTCCTGGCGGTTCAAGCATACTAACTGCAAGTGGTGCAACCAACTATACCTGGTCGCCTGCCGGTTCATTAAGCTCAGCTAACGGATCAACTGTTTCAGCTACTCCCGGCTCGGCTACAACCTATACGGTTATTGGCGCTACCGGAACCTGTACAGGTTCTGCTACAGCCAATGTAACCATTGGCGCTGCGTTAACACTCACACTTTCTTCCAACACCCCAACGGTTTGCCCTGGCGGTTCGGCCCTTCTGGATGCCAGTGGCGCTACTACTTATACATGGAGTCCTGTAGCAACCTTAAGCTCGGCCAACGGATCAAACGTAACAGCTACTCCACTGGCAAATACCATTTATACAGTGGTTGGTTCAACAGGCGGCTGTACAGGTACTTCAACCATTTCGGTTAACATTGGTGTTTGCGTGTCGAGCGGCTGTAACTTAGCAGCAATCCGTGCGGCATTAACCAGCGCAGGAAATATAGAGTTATTAGGGATGAACAATACCTGCAGCTTGTATTTCATCAATCCTCAGTTCATGACCGGCCCTCAGGCACAGGCTTACGCACAAACATTTGGTGCGAATTTAATTTCAGTACAATCGGCTGCCGAAAATGCCGACCTTGTACAGGCACTGGCAAATCAGGGCTATTCTTCAGAGGTAATCTGGATTGGCTATAGCGATGCCATTACAGAAGGCAGTTACGTTTGGTATGACGGATCGCCTTTAAGTTATAGCAACTGGGCGCCGGGTGAGCCAAACGATGCCGGTGGCGTTGAAGATTGTACACAAATTTATCCTGACGGAAGCTGGAATGATTTGAATTGCGTAGGGTACAACTCACTGTCTGTTATCGAAGTAAACCTTTGCCCTCAGGTAACGGTAACAACTCCAACCATTCACTGCCCTGGTACAAACGTAACGCTTAACGCCAGCACATTGCTTGGTTCACCGGGTTACACCTATACCTGGGTGCAATCGGCTGCTGAAACATTTACCAATACCAGCACTCCTGGTAATACCGACCAAATTACCGTAACATCTATGGGAGCAAATACATTTACAGTGTATTCTGAAGACAGGTACTCTTGTCCTCAATATGCTATTGCTTCACTAAGTGTTAATCCTAATCCTACTATTACTGTTAATACCTCAACCATTTGTGTAGGTCAACAAACCGCTACATTAACCGCCAATGGAGCTAGTACTTATACATGGGCTCCGGGAACCGGCTTAAGTTCTACAAACGGTGCCGTAGTAAACGGCAATCCTGTTTCAACGCAGGCTTACACGGTTTCAGGTACCGACGGAAACGGTTGTACGGGTAATGCTACAACAACCATTACGGTTAATTCCTTACCAACTATTACTACCAACAGCGCAACCATTTGTGTAGGGCAACAAACAGCAACACTCACCGCAAATGGTGCAACAACCTACAGCTGGATACCGGGAACGGGTTTAAGCTCTACAACAGCTTCTGTGGTAACAGGAAATCCGGCATCTACACAAAACTACACACTCGTTGGTATGGATGCCAATGGTTGCTTAAATGGTACAGTTACAACTATCGCGGTAAATCCTTTACCAACAGTTACCGTGAACAGCGCTACTATTTGTGCAGGACAACAAACCGCTACACTTACAGCAAATGGAGCTTCTACTTATAGCTGGATCCCGGGCACAGGCCTGAGCAGCACAACCGGGGCCGTTGTAACAGGAACACCGGGAGCTACCGAAAACTATACCGTTGTGGGCATGGATGCCAATGGCTGTATTAACGGAACAACTACAGCTATCTTTGTGAACTCATTACCTACTGTTACCGTTAATAGTTCAACCATATGTGTAGGCCAGCAAACAGCCACCTTAACCGCCAATGGAGCTACCAACTATACCTGGTCGCCGGGTACCGGATTAAGTGCCACAACAGGGTCAGTGGTAAATGGCACGCCTGTTTCAACACAAGATTATACGGTAACAGGTGCCGATGCAAATGGCTGTTTAGCTACCGCTAACTCAACCATTACCGTTAATTCATTGCCAACCGTTACTACCAACAGCGCAAGTATTTGCATAGGACAGCAAACGGCCACGCTTACTGCCAACGGAGCAATAACCTACAGCTGGATACCGGGTACTGGCTTAAGTTCTACAACGGCCTCTGTTGTAACAGGAACACCAGGTTCAACTCAAAACTATACATTGGTTGGTATGGATGCCAATGGTTGCATCAATGGAACCATTACATCCATATTCGTAAACTCCTTACCGACTGTTACGGTAAATAGTGAAACCATTTGCTTAGGGCAACAAACCGCTACCTTAACGGCTAATGGCGCTGGTACTTACAGCTGGTCGCCTGCTACAGGTTTAAATGTGGCAACTGGTGCCG
Organism: Bacteroidota bacterium; assembly: GCA_048498515.1. Taxonomy (GTDB): domain Bacteria; phylum Bacteroidota; class Bacteroidia; order B-17B0; family Aurantibacillaceae; genus UBA4416. Next base: position 75,313 of record JBEHXV010000005.1, read on the forward strand.
CGGTAACAGGAACTCCTACCGCCACTCAGGTTTATACAGTGATGGGAACGGACATAAATGGCTGCTACAGTGATGCCACATCTACCATTGTTGTAAACGCTACACCAACCATTACCGTAAACAGTGCTACCATTTGTTTAGGACAACAAACGGCTACGCTTAGCGCCAATGGTGCCGATACGTATACCTGGAGCCCGGGAACAGGCCTGAGTTCAATTAATAGTGGAACGGTAACAGGCACTCCTGTAGCTACTGAAAATTATACGGTAACCGGTACCGATGTGAACGGATGTTATGCAAGCAATACGGCTACCATAAGCGTTTCGCCTATTCCTACAGTTACCGTTGCTGATACGACCATTTGTCCGGGATCTTCGGCCACCCTGCACGCCTCAGGTGCTACAAACTATACATGGACACCAAACCAGTTCTTAAATACAGCTTTCAATGGTACGGTTATCTCTACACCAAGCGTAACAACTACCTATACCATTGATGCTGAAACGGCAAGTTGTGTTACCAGCACTGTGGTAACGGTTACCATTTCAAATACCGTAGTGGTAAATGCCTCTGCAAGCACATCAACTATTTGTCCGCTGGCTTCCTCTTCCTTAACGGCTACGGGTGCCACCAACTATACCTGGACACCTGCCATTAGCTTAAATACCAATACCGGAGGCACGGTGGTTGCCACTCCTTCGGCCGATGAAACTTATACGGTAATTGGTGCTACGGGTACCTGTACAAATTCGGCACAGGTGGTTATTACAGTTACTGTAAATCCTACTATAACGGTTCCAAGTGTTTCTCCTATCTGTTCTGTGGGTGGTAATGCAGCATTGGCCGCCAGTGGTGCGAGTACATATACATGGTCGCCTAATACAGCTCTGAGCTCAACCGTTGGGGCCAACGTGAATGCTAATCCAACAAGCACACAAACCTATACGGTAGTAGGAACATCGCCACTGGGTTGCAACAATTTTACAACCATTACGGTAACGGTTATCCCAACACCTACCCTTGCAACGCTTGCTAATCCATTAACCATTTGCGATGGCAGCGTATCGGTACTGAGCGCTTTTGGTGCAACCGATTATACATGGTCGCCTTCTGCCGATTTAAGCGCCTCAACCGGAAGCCAGGTAAATGCCAGCCCTTCCATTAGCACTGTATTTACGGTTGATGGTTCGAACGGTACAGCACCTGATTTATGTTTTGCAACCAAGACTATATCTATAACCGTGATACCAAAAACACCTGCTATTCCTGGGCCTGTTGATCCTATTTGCTTCGGTGCAAGCACCACCGTTTATGCCACCGGCGGTAATACTTACCACTGGCAGCCTTCTGTAAGCGCAAGCAACCCTGATGATTCAACAACCTTTGTTTCGCCTGTGGCAACTACAATTTATACCGTTACTGTTTCAAACAACGGTTTATGTCCAAGCACAGCAACTGTACAGGTAGTGGTACACCCATTACCTACAGTAGATGCGGGAAGAGATACGACCATCAACATTGACGAATCGTATGTATTACATGGTACATCGGACATCGATCTTAATTATGTCGGGTACTTATCACCTGACGGTAATCCGCTGATATGTAATTTCTGCAACGTGGTAGAAGTTGCTCCTGATGAGAACACTTGCTATACCTTAAAAGCGGAAGATCCTATAACCCGCTGTGTGGCTACCGATGTTATTTGTATTGAAGTAACAAGGGACTGGAATGTGTACATTCCTAATGCCTTCTCACCAAACGGTGATTTGGATAACGACGTCTTTATACCTGTGGGATATGGGCTCGAAGAGATCAAACTAACCATCTTTGACCGTTGGGGATCTGTTGTCTTCAAAAGCAACGGCGATAAGATTGGCTGGGATGGAAATTCCAAATCGGGCAAACCTTGCGAACAAAACGTATATGTTTACCAGGCCGAAATTAAAACCATGGCAGGTAATACTGTGAAACGTACAGGACATGTAACCTTGCTGAGCAGAGTTAAATAAAAGGCAATACATTAAAAAAAGCCTGGGGATATCCCCAGGCTTTTTTAATTTACACAAACATCTTACAGCGATATTTTGTATACGCGGTTAATTGGGATCACAACCCCTTGTTTTAAAATAACCCTCTTATCGGTTACTCCCCAAACGGTTGTTTCAACCAGCTTACGCGATGTATCATCTTCAAAATAGATCTTGATCTTTGTATGTTCAAGATTTCCCAATGCCAGGGCCCTGTTTAGCTCAGTTTCCCTTTCGGCAATGTCACCCTTATCTTTTAATACATCGTCGCTTGGAAATTTAAGACCAGAAATATTTTCTTTTTCGATCATTTCAAATGTGGCAGTCATAGTGTATAGTTTTAAGGATTAATTCTATCGTTATTAAACATCAATAAAGGTAAAATAGTTACATAAAAAGATAAATAATTTTTCCCATATATTTTTTACTTCTTAACAAGCATTATCACATTCTCAACATGAGCCGTTTGTGGAAACATATCTACAGGTTGAATGTGTTTAATGTCGTAGTGACCCGTCATCATCGCCAGGTCCCTTGCCTGTGTTGCGGGATTGCAACTAACATAAACAATTTTTCGGGGTGCCGCTTTAAGGATCACGCCAATCACATCAACATGCATACCAGCGCGCGGAGGATCGGTAATAATCACATCGGGCCGGCCATGCTTTGCAACAAAGTCGTCATTCAACACATCCTTCATATCACCCGCGAAAAATTCGGTGTTATCAATCCCGTTGTATTTTGAGTTAGCACGGGCATCAATAGCCGCATCCTCAATGTACTCGATCCCAATGACCTTTTTAGCCTGTTTTGCCACAAAATTGGCAATGGTTCCGGTACCTGTATAAAGGTCATACACCACTTCGTTACCGCTCAGTTCACAAAAATCCCTGGTAATTTTATACAGCTCATAGGCCTGGGGCGAATTTGTCTGGTAAAACGAACGGGCGCTGATCTTGAATTTAAGCCCTTCCATTTCTTCAAAAATATGATCGCGGCCATAAAAGGTAATAATGTCCAGGTCCTGCAACGTATCATTACCTTTTGGGTTGATGGCATATTGCAGCGAGGTAATTGTTGGGAATGTATTTTTTAAATGATTTAAAAGCAGCTTTATGTTTTCGGGTTGATCTTCAAAAAACTGGACAATCACCATCAGCTCACCATTACTGGACGAACGGATCATTAACGTTCGCAACAAACCATGCTTGTTTCTTACATTAAAAAACGTGAAATCATGCTTTAAAGCAAAATCCCTTATTTCGTTACGGATGGTATTGGAAGGTTCCTGTTGCAAATAGCAGTTCTTAATATCCAGGATCTTGTCAAACATTCCCGGAATATGAAAGCCAAGGCCATTACGGTTGTCTATCTCTTCCCCGCTTTTTATTTCCTCATTGGTGAGCCACTTTTTATCGGAGAACGAAAACTCCAGTTTGTTACGGTAAAAATAAGTTTCCTTATTCGGAAAAATAGGCTTCATGGTGCTGATATCGAGTTTACCAATGCGGGTTAAGGCGTCGGCTACCGTTTTATGCTTAAAGGAAAGCTGTGTTTCATAGTTCATGTTTTGCCACTTGCAGCCGCCACAATGTCCAAAATGTTCACAGGCCGGCTCTGCCCTGTTCACCGAAGGACTTTTAATAGCTGTTACATGCCCTTCGGCATAGCTGTTTTTTTTACGGGTAATCATTACATCAGCCACGTCGCCCGGTACACCGCCATCTACAAAAATAACCATACCGTCAACTTTGGCAACCGATTTCCCTTCGGAAGAGATATCCACAATGGCGGCATTCTCAACAAAAATATTCTTCTTTATTTTACTCATAAGACTGTAAAGATACAAGATTTTTAGGTTTTAGCCCTGTGCCAGGCGCCGACATTAAACTTTCATAAAAAATCACAAGCCCAAAATTCACAGAAATTAATTTGATTTATATGATTAAATTTAGGCACTTAAATGAGTCGTTGTTATCCTCGCATATTCTTTAGCCTTTTACTGGTAATGTTCTGTGTATGCGGCTTTTCGCAGGCACAGGTGGCGGCCAAAACCGAGGATAACGGTAAGATCGTAAACATTAAAGCCAAACGCCTGGTGTACGACCAGAGTTTGGGTATTGAGGCAAAGCGCCTGATAGGAGATGTGCAATGGGAAACAGAGGGTACTGTGATGCGTTGCGACAGTGCTTATATGTATGACGATAAAAACGTTGAGGCCTTTAGCCACATCAGCATTATTAAAGGCGATAGTATTTTTATATATGGCGATTCGTTAAGGTATGACGCTACCACCAAAATGGCGAAGCTGAAAGGCAATGTACGTTGTATTGAAAAGGACATGACCCTTACCACCAATTACATGACCTACGATGTTGGCAAGTCCATAGCCAGCTATTACAACGGCGGCACCATTGTAAATAAGGAAAACACCCTGAAAAGCAAGCATGGACATTATTCCTCAGGCACAAAAGAACTGACCTTCCAAAACGATGTTGAGCTTATTAATCCTGATTATAAAATGAACAGCGATTCCCTGCGCTATAACACCATTAACAAGACCTCCTATTTCGTTGGCCCTTCTATTATTTCGAGCAAGGAAAATTACATTTATTGCGAAAACGGCTGGTACGATACCGATCGGGAAGTGTCGCGCTTTAGTAAAAACACCGTGATCGTTACCAAAGACCAACGCCTGCTTGGCGACAGTGTTTTTTATGACCGCAAAAACAAATACGGCCGGGTTACTAAAAATGTAAGGATCATTGATACCCTGCACAAATCGTTTATAGTAGGTGATTTTGCGGAGTCGTTTGAAAAGATCAACAAATCCATCATTACAGGACATGCCATTTATGGCCGCACCATAGAGCGCGACACCTTGTTTGTATCGGCCGACACCTTGTTCTTTCACAAACCCGATAGTTTGCATTCCTATGTAAGGGCTTTCAGGCACGTGAAAATGTTTAAAACCGATTTCCAGGGCATGTGCGATTCGTTGGATTATTACATTCATGATTCGATGATGCACATGTATAATTTGCCCATCCTATGGACCAATAACGGACAGGCAACCGCCAAACAAATTAATGTGATTGCAGGACAAAAAAGCGTAAAATTCTTTGAACTGAATGGTAACGCCACTGTGATACAAAAGGTAGACAGCCTGGATGAAAACAAATACAACCAGGTATTTGGCAAGCACATGGAAGGTTTTTTTGAGAACGATTCCATACGTAAGTTGAATGTGATTGGCAATGCGCAGATCATTTATTACGTCAAGAAAAAAACAAACTACAAGGGCGTAAATAAAACCATTTGCACCGACCTCAGCGTATGGTTCAATGGTTCGGGGGTTGACAAAGCAACCTTCAGGAACAAACCCGAATCCATTATTTATCCATTGGCCGAAGTAAATGATACCGAAATGCGGCTCAAGAACTTTGTATGGCTTGAAAATAAACGGCCCAGGAAAAAACACGACATCCTGCTGAGGTAAAAGCGGGAATGTTGCCTGTTAAATAACATTAAAGCCTCAAAAGGGGTTTAAAACTTTAGTGTTTTTCTCAAAATGCAATCCTGCGATAATTTGTATATTTAGGCTTTAATTTTTACACTTTTATGAAACTACTACAAAATAAAGTTGCCATTATTACCGGCGCATCACGTGGCATTGGAAAAGGCATTGCCCTGAAATTTGCTGAACAAGGTTGTAACATTGCATTTACCTATTTAAGCTCGGTTGAAAAAGCAAAAGCATTTGAAACAGAACTGGCCGCTTACGGGATCAAAGCAAAAGGTTATCAAAGCGATGCCGCCGATTTTAAAGCGGCAGAACAACTTGTGAATGATGTAGTTGCTGAGTTTGGCACCGTGGATGTGCTGGTAAACAATGCCGGTATTACCCGCGACACCTTGTTAATGCGTATGAGCGAGCAGCAATGGGATGAAGTAATGAATGCCAACTTAAAATCCGTATTTAACCTCACCAAAGCCGTGCAAAAGCCAATGCTAAAAGCACGTAGCGGTTCCATTATCAATATGAGCTCGGTAGTTGGCGTTAAAGGCAACGCCGGCCAGGCAAATTACTCCGCTTCAAAAGCGGGCATTATTGGCTTCACCAAATCGGTAGCGCTTGAATTGGGCTCACGCAACATTCGCAGTAATGCCATTGCTCCCGGTTTTATTGAAACAGAAATGACCGGCGCCTTAGATGAAAAAGTAGTACAGCAATGGCGCGAATCCATCCCTTTAAAGCGCGGTGGATCGGCCGAAGATGTAGCTAACCTGACCTTGTTTTTAGCAAGCGACATGAGCGCTTACATCACGGGCCAGTGCATTAATGTGTGCGGTGGAATGTTAACCTAATGAAATGATAAATTTTAAATTATAAATGGAAAATTACGTTATCCGAATATCATTTAAAATTCAACATTTAAAATTTATAATTTCCTAAAATGGAACTGATCTCTAACTATCCCTGGTATTACACCCTGTTATGTTTTGTAGCAGGGTTTGTTTTTTCTGCCATGCTTTATGTAAGAGATAAGCAAAATGCCGAACGGTCGAAAGCCTTATTATATGCCCTGGCCGCTTTGCGTTTTGTGTCGGTAAGCCTTATTGCCTTGTTGCTGCTCGATGTGTTCATTAAACGCCTTGTGAATGAAACCGAAAAACCAGTCATTATTGTTGCACAAGATAACTCCTCTTCCATTACGGCTGGAAAGGATTCGGCAGATGTAAAAAACACATACACCGCTGCACTTAGTGAATTCATTCATGCCGTAAAGGAAAAATACGATGTAAGGACTTACCAGTTCGATTCTGAATCCAGGCCATCGGAAAACTTTGATTTTAAAGGCAAAGAAACCGACCTGTCAAAACTCTTCTCGGACCTGGAGAACAATTATGCCAATAAAAATATCGGCGCCATTGTGCTTGCCACCGACGGTATTTACAACAAAGGCACAAACCCTTTGTACAGCATTGATCGTTTTAACGCGCCGGTTTACACAATTGCCCTGGGCGACACCGTTCCTTTAAAAGATGTGTGGATCCAATCGCTCAACCATAACCAGGTAGCGTATTTAGGAAATTCATTTCCGTTGGAAGTGGTGGTAAATGCCATTGACCTAAAAGATAAACAGGTGAGTGTTTCTGTATCACATGCCGGCAAGGTATTAAAATCGGAAAACATAACCCTTACATCCAACAGCTTTAATAAAACGCTTAACTTTTTGCTGGATGCGGATAAAGCGGGCATTCAAAAATACACCGTCAGCATTTCGACACTGGAAGAAGACAAGAACAAACAAAACAACACCCAGTCGTTTGTAATTGACGTGATTGATAACCGTGAAAAGGTGCTCATCCTTGCCAATGCGCCGCATCCCGATGTAGCCGCTATTGAACAAAGTATTTCGGCAGCCCAGACGTATGAGGTGGAAGTTGGCCTGGTGAATGAATTTACAAAACCGCTCAAACCCTATTCGTTAATAATCCTGCACCAGGTTGGTAATTTGCCGCAACGTATTGCAAACGAATTAAAAGCAAATAACCAATCGGTATTTTTTATAGGCAATGAGGTGGTTAATTTTGGTACCGGGCTAAATGCTAAAAAGATCAGCGACCCCCGTAAGAATGACGCTGAAGCGGTTTACCGGAAAGAGTTTCCTTTGTTTACAGTGAGCAGTGAATTACAAGGTTATTTCAAAGAATTTCCGGCTGTAAAATGCAACTTCAACAGTAACCTGGTAGCCAATGGCGCCAATCTATTATTGACCCAAAATATTGGTGTAGTAGAAACGGAAGAACCCTTATTTGTATTTTTTGAGAATAGCGGTGTGAAATCGGCGGGCTTTTTAGGTGATGGATTATGGCGCTGGAGCATGAGGGATTATGCCGACCATGGCAACCATAACCTTTTTAATGAGCTCATCAGTAAAACCGTGCAGTATTTATCGGTAAAAGCCGACAAGAGCTTTTTTCGTGTATACACTAAAAAGATCATTAATGAAAATGAAGCGCTGGATTTCACAGCCGAGGTATATAACCAAAGTTACGAACTGGTAACCGAACCTGATGTGACCCTGGTACTAAAAGATGAGAAAGGAAAGTCTTATAATTATACCTTCACCAAAAAGCAAAGTATGTACAGCTTATCTGCCGGTCGTTTCCCGGCAGGCGAATACAGCTATGTTGCCAGTGTAAAATACGGCGATAAGTTATATACCAAATCAGGAATGGTGATCGTAAAGGAAATTGTGTCCGAAAAAATAAACACAGTAGCCAACCACCAGCTTTTATATCAAATGGCCAAACAAAGTGGTGGCAAATTATATTATAAAGATCAGTTGAAACAACTCGAAAAAGATATCCTTTCGAGCGACACTATCAAATCCATTACCTATTCGCACAAACAATTGACTGACCTGGTAAACCTGCAGTGGATCTTTTACATTATTTTAGTGCTGCTTAGCATTGAATGGTTCCTGAGGAAGTACAACGGGAAGGTTTAACCTTCTTAAACATCCTCCGGCCTGCGGCCACCTCCTTCAAAGGAGGAATTTGTTTTATCCGATTAACAAATTCCCTCTTCCCAAGAGGGTGCCCGAAGGGCGGGAGATGTTTAGGAGTCTTTTTCTTTATTCTGGGTTTAACTACTATCTTCAGTTAAGAATCCTATTTTAAGGTTTTATAATGGCATTTTTATTCGCTCCTTAATAGGGCTAAATCCTTATATTTGTTTTACCAAAAATTTAAACTCATGAAAAAAATATTGATCCTTTCCTCTGCTATTGTTCTCTTTTTGTCGGCTTTCACCAAATCCGAAGGTGATAAAATTCCATCGGCTACCGTTAAAAAATTAGATGGCTCAACCATCAATTCCAATACATTTTCCAACAATGGAAAACCAATTATCATTAGTTTTTGGGCTACCTGGTGTAAACCTTGTAAAAAGGAACTGGATGCCGTACATGAAGAATTTGCTGAGCTGCAAAAAGAAACAGGCGTTAAGTTTATTGCCATTTCTATTGACGATGCGCGCAGCTCAGGAAAAGTAGTAACCGATGTAAAGGCCAAAGGCTGGCAATATGAGGTGTACATTGACGAGAACCAGGACTTTAAACGTGCGATGAACGTAAACAACATACCGCATACCTTTTTAGTGGACAACAACGGACAAATTGTATGGAGCCATAACTCTTATGCCGAAGGTGATGAAGATATTTTAATTGCCAATGTAAAAAAACTGGCTAAAGGCGAAAAACTGGATCACTAATCATTCAAATACCCCCAACCACTACGTGAATAAAATCTATCATTATATTACGGCGGCATTTTGTATGGCTGCTTCAAACGTTGCTTTCGGGCAAATTGGTAACCAGTTGCAGTCTGTTCATGGAAATTTCCAGATCGACGCGGCCAATTATCAGAAAGACACCATTATTGGCGCCGACCCCGGAAAACAGGTCTTTCGTTATAATGCCTTCGGGAACATTAATTATTCCATTGGTAATTTTACGGCAGGCTTTCGTTACGAAAGTTATAACCCTGCATTAATAGGTTATTTACCAGGCTACAATGGTTCGGGCATTCCGTACCGTTTTGCACGCTACAAGCATAAGGACATTGATATTACCGTGGGTAATTTTTACGAGCAGTTTGGCTCCGGTATTACCTTAAGGGCCTATGAGGACAGAGGCTTGTTATATGATAATGCCTTGGACGGTATGCGCGTGATTTTTACTCCTAAAAAAGGAATTACCCTAAAAGGTTTGGTAGGAAAACAGCGTACCTTCTTTACCTTATCGCCGGGTGTGGTAAGGGGCTTTGATGGTGAATTGAATGTGACTGAGTTGTTTGATTCCATTTTTAAGAACTCAAAAACAAAGGTCATTATCGGCGGAAGTTTTGTAAGCAAATACCAGCAGGATCAAAACCCATCGCTGGAGCTTCCTGAAAATGTGGGTACCAGCGGAGGACGTTTCGCTATTATAAGAGGTGGCTTTAATTTTAATGCCGAATACGCTTATAAAATAAACGATCCTTCATTCCAAAACGGTTATAGTTATAAAGAAGGGCAGGCAATCATTGCCTCTACCTCCTACGCTACCGAAGGTTTTTCTATTCTGTTGTCCGGTAAGGCAACCGATAACATGAGTTTCAGAAGCGACCGTGACGCTACCAATACCGTTGCCATGATTAATTACCAACCGGCCATGACAAAGCCACACACTTACATGATGATGGCCTACTATCCTTATGCATCGCAACCAAATGGAGAAGTGGGCGGTATGGGCGAAATACAGTACAAGGTAAAAAAAGGAACTGCCTTAGGAGGAAAATATGGAATGGACATTACCCTGAACGCTTCCGTGTTCTACGCGTTGGATACAACCGGTTTGAGCCCTACCGGCGCCGATTCATCAAGACATTTAAAATACTCTACCAATTACGGGAATGTAGGTGATAAATATTTCCAGGATTTTAATATCGAGATCAATAAAAAGATCAGTAAAAAATTAAAGTTCACCGCCATGTATGCCTACCAGTTCCTCAACCAGTCGGCCGTACAGTTTGGAACCCTGGATAAGGAAGAGCACCCGGATGTGACCGCGCATATTGGCGTACTGGATATTACCTGGCGCTACAAAACCGGTTCGGCCATCCGTTTTGAAACACAGGGCTTTTTCGGGACCTATGATTACGGGGATCATGCCATTGATAAGATCACAGGCGAAACAAATATTCAAAACAATACAGGTTCATGGGTAACCGAACTTATTGAATGGACCCCTTCCTCAAAATGGTTTGTGGTATTAGCCGATCAGTACAACTACAATAACCCGGTAGAGGCCAAACGTGTGCACTATTACTATGGCAGCCTTGGTTATGTGAATGGTCCTACACGTATTTCATTAAGTTATGGACGTCAACGCCAGGGTATTTTCTGCGCGGGCGGTGTATGTCGTTTTGTTCCTGCCTCTAGTGGTATTACCTTAAGCATCTCATCCAGTTTTTAAATTACAAGCTCATGAAAAAATTAATTTTAAATTCCGTTCTTATTCTCCTGTCAGGACTCATTTTATTGGGTTGTGATTTTGTGCAGAATGCCAATCCTCCTACAAATCCATCAGGAGGTGGAAACAACAATCCTTCCATTATATACCGGAAAGCGCTGGTTGAAGATTATACAGGCCATAAATGCGGCAATTGTCCAAAGGCAGCTGATACATTGTCATTTTTGGAAGATAAATACCCGGGGCAAATTGTACCCTTAGCCGTACACGCGGGCTTTTATGCAACTACTAATGGGGCATACCCAACTAATCTTCAAACAACTGAGGGCGATGCCTATGATCTTACTTTCGGAAATTCGCTCGATGGAAATCCTAACGGACTTGTGAGCAGGACAGATTTCAAAGCGGGTTCAACCGTGTTCATTAAAAAATACCCAGCCTGGGAAAATGCGGTTGTTCCCATTATTGCGCAACCTGCCAATTTTCAGATCAAGATCAACAATAGTTTCAATACGTCAACTAACCAGCTAAGCACTAATGTGACCGTCAAATCATTAGGTGTAAATACGGGCACTTATAAGCTCACGGTATTGCTTACCGAAGACAGCATTGTTGCCGAGCAGCTGGATTATCGCATAGCGCCACCAACGCCACAAAAAATACCCAATTATGTGTTCAACCATGTTTTAAGGTCGGCCATTAATAATGCCTGGGGCGATGCGGTGTTTACCGGCGGCGCGGCATTAAACGATTCTGTTGTTAAATCTTATCCTAACTTTTCCATTAATTCTACTTACCGGCCCGAAAAATGCCATGTGGTAGCGTTTATTTATGACGCTGACGCCTCAAGCCCTACTTATTATGAAGTCTTCCAGGCGGAAGAGGCGCATGTGAAATAATTGGCAATAAGAATACTGTTATTCAAGCCCTTCAGGCTTGTATCCTTTGTTTCACTATTATTCTATTCATATTTTACCCTTTCAGGGTAAAAATGTATATTTTTACGTTTTTTTAATACCATATGAAACCTTCCATTCCAAGAGGCACACGTGATTTTGGCCCTGCCGAAATGCAAAAGCGCCAATATATTTTCAATATCCTGAAAACCAATTTTCAGTTGTTTGGTTATGCTCCTATTGAAACGCCGACAATGGAAAACATCAGTACCTTAACCGGAAAATATGGTGAGGAAGGCGATCAGTTAATTTTTAAAGTTTTAAACTCACGCATTCACGAAAGTAAGGACGATAAAAAAGAAGCACTCAAAAAAGAATTTAATACGTCCTTAGAAAAATCATACAACTCGGAATTATTGACTGAAAAGGCGCTGCGTTACGACCTCACTGTTCCCTTCGCACGTTATGTGGTGATGAACAACCATGCACTTACCTACCCTTTCAAGCGCTACCAGATTCAGCCCGTGTGGCGGGCAGATAAGCCACAGAAAGGCCGCTACCGTGAATTTTACCAGTGCGACGCTGATGTGATCGGTTCTAACTCTTTAATTAATGAACTGGAGTTAATGGCCATGATGGACAAATCGTTTGCTGAACTGAACATTCCAACACTCATTAAATTCAATAATCGTAAAGTACTAAGCGGCATTGCCGAAATTTTAAATGCCAGCGAACAGATCATTGACATTACCGTGGCCATTGATAAACTGGACAAAATTGGCAAAGATGGTGTAGTGAAAGAATTACAGGAAAAAGGAATTTCGGAAAGTGCTATCAAGCAACTGGAACCGTTGATTGATCTCTCAGGTTCGAATGAAGAAAAGGTAGCGGTATTAAAAACGTTTTTAGCTACAAGCGACATTGGCAAAAAAGGCATTGAAGAAATTGAGTTCCTACTGAACAATTTATCAACTATTGAATTGAAGTATGTGAGCGTGGAACTGGATATTACACTGGCCCGCGGACTGAACTACTATACCGGAACTATTTTTGAAGCCAAAGCCAACGCGGGTACTTTTACACCAAGCATATTGGGCGGTGGCCGTTACGACGACCTTACCGGCATTTTTGGATTAAAAGGCTTATCGGGTGTTGGTATTTCCTTTGGCGTTGATCGTATTTATGATGTGATGGAAGAATTGAACGCTTTTCCGGAAGAGATCAGCAGGGTATCGACCACTAAAATTTTACTGGCTAATTTTGGCGAAGCGGAATTGATGCATTGTTTAGTCCTGGTTTCCAAATTAAGGAACAAAGGCATTAATGCCGAAGTGTACCCGGATGTGGTAAAGAAAATTGCCAAACAATTTGAGTATGCCGATAAAAAACAAATTCCGTTTGTAGGTGTTGTTGGCGGCAATGAAATGACAAACAACACAGTCATGCTAAAGAACATGGCAACCGGAACGCAGGAAGAAGTGAGCTTTGACACGCTGTTACAGCGCCTCTCATAAATATAACCACTCGCTATTACAAAATGTAAATCCCATAAGCCAGCTTGGTTATGGGATTTTTTATGTTACAAAACGGTCATTTAGTTTTTATACCACTTTGCAATATCTATAATTAAGCCCAGCGAACCAAAATCGGGTGTATGCCTTATGCTTTGTCCGCCAACGTTTATGGTTACACCATACTGAGCCTGTAATTTTATGAATTTGTAACCGCCTCTTACTGTAATGGCCGGTTCTGCAAATACAAACAAAGGATCTGTCAATCGGTTCCTATCCAAATAATCTTCTCTTAATTGCTCTTCACTGTAATTGGCATGACTAAAATTACTGTACTTAACAAAAGAGAATTTTGGTGTCAACGCCACATCAAAATATTTGGAACGATAACCCAGGTTGCTTTGAATAAATGCTTTTACGGCATTGGCATCAAAGCTGGCCATATAACTGGAATTATCGGGATTGGTATATTGTTGTTGCTTATGAACCTTACCTAAACCTGCGCCAACAAAGTTTTCCATAACCAAATGACCCTCCGAATTCAACAGGTACCCTACCCCCAATTCGCCCATTCCGCCTCCATGTTGATAGTTACTGCTGCCGTCATAATTCTTGTAATAACCATTGGCCATGATCCCAATATTATCACTGACCGCGATAGCAGCCTGCAGATCGTTTTGGGTAACATTGATCTTGACCTCACCTTTTTCTTTTAACAAGGGCGCGTTCACCGCATTGGTGGTATACATGGTAGTTGCGCAGGAACTCAATACAATAACAGGCACAGAAAGAATAATGATTTTGAAAACTGATCTCATGGTTACGTTTTTACAATGACCAATACAATATGATGCCAATACCTATCAGGTGTCAGTAAATTATAAATGCATCCATCAATACCCTGACTACTGTAGAATTTTTTCCACTACACTTCGTTAAAACAAAAACTCCCGTTTGAATAACAAACGGGAGCCTTTACATAAAGAGCTTACTAATTATCACTGTTTAATGATTTTGATAACCTGTTGTTTGTTATTCTGGATCACGTTTACGAAGTAAATGCCATTCACTTCAGGGCATCATTACTATTTCCCTTAAAAAAACAACCAACGATCAGTGGATCTTTAAACTAAGCGACAATGGCATTGGCTATAATGAAGGCGATGTAGGCGGAAAAGGAACCAGCCTTGGCTTAAGCCTGGTTAAGCTCATGTCGAGGCAGATGGGCGGAGCTCCTAAAACCAACAGCCAAAATGGTTCGTGGTTTGAGCTCGGCTTTAGTGAGATGAACCAATAATTTACTATTTTTACGCTGTTATTTTCAAAGCCCTGAATTATGTTAATTATTGGTATATGCGGAGGCACCGGTTCGGGAAAAACAACCGTAGTGAACAAGATCCTGGAAATATTGCCAGCCGATCATGTGGTGATCCTTTCACAGGACTCATACTATAAGGACAATGCCCACGTACCTGTAGAGGAGCGGAAATTCATTAATTTCGATCATCCCGATTCCATTGAATTTGATCTGTTACTGGATCACATCAACCAGCTCAAGGAGGGCAAAAATATTCAAAAGCCTATTTACTCTTACATTACCTGCACCAGGGATTCGGTTACCATCCCGGTTCACAGCAAAGATGTGATCCTGATTGAAGGCATTTTATTGTTCTCCGACGAACGCATCCGCAACATTTGCAATGTAAAAATATTTGTGGACGCACCGGCCGATGAACGTTTGTTACGCATTATCAAACGCGACATTTTAGAGCGTGGACGCCCTGTTGAACAAACGCTTGAACGTTACCTGGAAACTGTAAGGCCCATGCACGAGCAATTTATTGAACCTACCAAGCGCTTTGCTGATTTGATTGTTCCATTGGGTGGCGAAAACACAGTGGCCATCAATATCCTGGCATCCACCATCCGTCAGAAACTGGGCCTAAAAAAGAACCAGGATATCAATTCGATCTTTCATTAAGAATTTTCCTGCATTTCAATTTCTAAACTGTGTCATTTTTCCAGTGCTTATCCTGGTAAATAGCCTCAATTGTTTTTATTGATTTTGTCCTGCAGCTATAAGCCTGGCCCTGAGTTGAGCCATTGTATGCGCTAAGTTATACCCTTGCCAAATGCAGGTGTTATGTAAAAATACCTGGCCGGTGCTGGGTTGATATTGAAAATGAGGAATTACTCCCATGTTAAAATCATTTGTAATTGCCTGCCTCACAAATACAGCATTCCAGAAATTTCCAATATCCGGGCCTACTTCATGAACCAGGCCGGGAGAATCGCCTATTCCGTTAACCACAGCCGCAACCAGTTCCCCAACACGTCCATCAGCTGCATCCTCGTCATCATCTTGCAGGTCTTGTACAAAAAGTTGCAAGCCTGTACTGAAAACACCTGTATGAACCGGGACAATTCGGGCCTGATGGTCACCAATATAATCGCGTACCATATTGGTAACGAGCTGCGGATTATCGATGGCATATTGAAGAATATGGCTGGAACCCAAATGATCTCCCCCGATCTGGGCTCTCACCTGTTGCGTTTGTTCGTCATTAAAGCCTTCCTGGTTGCTGGGGCCATTCATTAGCTCCTGAGGCCTCGCTGCCACATCAGCATCAATGAGCACCGGTGCGCCACCTTTTTTTATCAGATTTTTAGCGTGTAAATCATAGAGGCCCGTTAGTAAAGCAAAGCCAATTGTTTCAACATTAACCACATCTTCAGATTCAAAGATATGAAGTTTCCTTAATACTGTTTCTGTCATCGATGTAATGTCCGACTTCACAAACTCCATAATGGTACCATGATTGGCATCCGTGTCCATATTTACCGTTTTCACTCTCCGGCTCATACCAACCTGTTCGTTTAATCTTGTGGCTACACTGTCTCCCGAACCCAATATGGCTTTCTCAATGCTCCTGTCTTCCGGCTTAATGACAGCCGTAACAACTCCGGGAGGAGTTTGGGTCCTTTCGACCACGAACTCCACTTTAGCAGGTCCAAGCCCCGCATCATGCAGCTCGTCTCCCAGTAATTCGATCGATGAGATCTCAACCGCATCTGCGCCTTTTTCATTTCTGATTTGTTCTGCCCAAAATTGCGCGTCACCTATTGTCCGCTGGCTTCCATCTTCAACACGCTGGTCAACCCTGTCAAACCAACCTTCACGCCAGTCATTACCTACGGTTTGAGCCAACCAATTAGCTTGAAAAACTTCATCAGAGGTGCCTGGTGTATACAGCTTTGTAAGCGTTTTAATATTTTTAGTAAGTTTCGAGATCGTAGATGATGGATCTCCCACATTCAGGCGTTGCCTGATTCCATCTTTTAATGAAGGGACGTTTGGAATGCTTCTTAACTGTATTGGAGCAGAACCACCTCCCGGCTTAAGATCTTTTTTTTGCACAGCTTGGTCTGCCATTGCCTGATAGGTTTTTAACTGTTGTACACGTACGCTGTTATTTATTGCCTGTTGTAGTTTTTGCTGCGCAACAGCTTCCGGCCTGTTAGCAGCAAACTGAAAAGTTGCGCTGTCATTGCTTTTTTGCCTTGATAACCTGTGGGCCATTGCCTGGCTTTTATGATCCCATGTTTTGTCAGCATATGTCTTCATGGTGTACTGTTTTTATTTTAAACTGCCACAATTACTTGCTTAGCGCTTTCATCTATTGCCCTAACAACACTATTTGTTTAAAGAACCTATTGTATGATTATTTTCTTCGTATAGCTATTTTCCTGGGGGTCTGTTGCCTGTACAAAGTAAATACCCGGACTTATGTCTTCCTTTGCTACTATAAATTCTTTTCCCTTAAAATTAAATTTCCTTATTTCATTTCCCATTACATCTATAATTTTTACCTCATACCAGTTATCCTTATTAAAACTAAGAGTTGCCTGGCTGGAAAATGGATTCGGGTAAACAGCCAAAACTGATTCTTTCTGCGTTTCTATTACACCCGTGGCAGCCGTCAGCTTTAAGATTGTTCCGTTGGTTCCTACAATATAACCTTCGGTTGAACTTGCAAAACACATCCCTGTTAAAAATTCATATCCTCCACTTGGCATATTTACCCAGGTTGTCCCACCGTTGGTTGTTTTAAAAATTTTTCCGCCTATTCCTGAAACATACCCTGTTAGAGAGTCAGTGAAAACAATTGGTTCCAAAAGACTTGCACCAACAGTTTGTGCATTCCAGGTAACCCCTCCATTAGTTGTTTTTAAGATGGTGGAATTAACTCCTGTAATAAACCCCGTACTTGGGCTCACAAAATAAGGGCAATAAAGTTGAGACGTAATTCCACTGGTTTGTGGGTTCCAGTTTATTCCTCCGTCTGTTGTTTTTAAAATTGTTCCGCTGCCACCAACTACATATCCCTCATTAGAATTTAAAAAGAAGACACCACTAAGATCTGCAGTTGTTCCACTAATTTGAGTCATCCAATGTGTCCCGCCATCAATCGTTTTTAGTATCGTTCCTCCAAACCCCGAAATATAACCAGTGTCAGAACCAATAAAGCAAATTTGTGTCAACCAGGCAGATGTACTACTGGTTTGTGGAAGCCAGGATGCCCCTGAATTAATTGTTTTCAATATTGTACCATAATCTCCAACTGCATATCCTGTATCTGCCGATGTAAAACAACTGTATAATAATCGTTGGGTTGTTCCGCTCACCAGTGCATTCCAATTTAGTCCACCATTTATTGTTTTTAAAATGGTTCCATGCGTTCCAACAGCGTAACCGGTGTTCAGGTCCGTAAAAACAATTCCATCCAGTTCGTTTGTTGTTCCGCTTACCAGTGGCAGCCATTGTGCTTTTGCATTAAATGATAAGGCAATGAGTGTAATTAGTATAAATTTCTTCATTGTATTTTATTTAGCTATACCAAATATAACAAAAATCGTTAAGCTTATTTGAGCACTATCTGCCAGTTCCGCTAATCCAATTTCGGGAATAAAAAACTTAGGCTTAGCCCTAAATGGTAACCCGACATCAGTTCATTTGAACCCAGGGGCGTATCGCCGTAAGCCAGCCTGTATTTTGATTTTAAGCTCAGGTACATGTTATTTTCTTTTCTAAGGAGAAATGAAATATCCAAACCCGGCTCCAGCAGGTAACAGCTATTGTAAGTGATGCTTTTGGCATGGTACTCCAAAAAAATATTTTTGCTGCCTGTCTTTATTTTTTCACTCCGGTCAACCAGCTCAATTTGCGCAAAGCCATTATTAACACTCATATTGGCTCTTACCCGATGTGTATTGACAATGTTGACCTCGCTTAGTATGCTGATCCCGGCATAGTCTAAACGGGGCTCTTTCACTTCATAACCAAATTCATCGGAGGTGATTTTTGATCCGCCATAAATACTAAAGCCTGCACAAAAGCGTTTCGACCAGTAATACCTGAGATCAAAGTTGCCTGCTGTAAGATCTTTGTTAAGGATGGGCGTGTAATATAAGCCTAAATCAAGCCCAAACCTGTTTTTGTTGTCGGCTTCAGAAATGTTGTTCTTTTCCTGGGCAATCATGCTACAAGCCCCGAATAAAAATGCATATACCCAAAACTGTTTAAGCATCCCGCTGTTTTCTTTTTAATCTTTCCAAACAGGGATTTTAATAAAACTGTCGTTATGCCATTCTATTTGCAAAGGTTCACCGGCATCTTTAATGGTTTCTTCCGAAACCGGTTTTCCCGAACCGTAATTAACCTCTTCGAAAGGATGCTTGTTAATATTCAGCAAAATAACCAAACGGCTTCCTTTACTGATTTGTTTGCTCACAAAACGTGTATTATCAAAGGGAATACTTTCCTTTTGGTTGGGATGCAGCAATTGGCGTTTAGAATTGTTTTTGGCATAGCTGGCTCTGCCTACATAGCGGGTCAAAAAAAAGTATTTGCCGTTTGGCATCAACTCGTACAAAGCCAGCGATACATCCATGTCTTTTTTAGTAATGGTGGCAAACAGGTTACCACAAAAAGAACCGTTCATTGAAAATGTTTTCTCAAATGGTTTTGAAGTAAACACCAATCCATTACTGGCGTCCAAGGAATCAAAAATGATCTCGGGAGTAAAATAGTTGTTTTGGCTTTCCCGGTCTTTAAAATCCACTTTTTGTTTTTCAGAACCTTTCGCTTTTGGTTTCAGGCTTCCGAGTGTTTTACCATCCAGGAAAAAAGTAAGCGTATCGTTATTGATGTTTTGTAATGAGGAGGCATGCCTCCATTGGTTGGTACCCATTACCTGGTAATTAACTTTATCCTTCAACAAAGCCGGTTTTGGTTTTCCTTTCAGCACATAATCAAGCCATTGATAAGCAAGGTCCATCATACTGATATTAGCAACGCTATCAATAGCATAACCCATTAAATTTTTGGATGGCTTGCGCTGTCCGCTCCAATGGTCATAAGGACCAATAACAAAATAGTGCTCGGTTTTTTTATTGTATTTGTTATGCAGCTTGAAATACTGAATGGCCCCTATTTGTGAACCATCGTAATAACCGGTTGTGCTTAGTACCGGAATAGAAATGTTAGCATACTCCCCGGGTGTTGGAACCATGGCCTGCCAGTAACTATCATATGCAGGCTGTGCTAACCATTTTTGAAAGATAGGATTTGGTGATCCCGCAAGGCTATCCAGTTTGTTATATGCCGTTCCTTTTTCAAAATAATCGAAAGGCAGATTTCTTGGCAAAGCTTTATTCTTATAAATATTATCATTGCTCCAGCTTAACATATGCGATAAAGGAACATTATTTTCCATAGGAAAATCGTAACCGGGCATCACAGCTACCTGCGGCACAATGGTCTTTAAAGCCGGATGAATTTTCTTTACCGCCGCCCATTGCGAGTAGCCTGTGTAGCTTCCGCTAAACATACCTACACTGCCATTGCACCAGGGCTGTTTACTGATCCAGTCGATAACATCATACACATCGGTTCCTTCATGCTCAAAAGGCGCATAATTTTTTAAATCGGTCCTGATGCCCCGTGCATACGCCACAATGCCTACATAATCCTTGTCGGCCGTTCGCTTTCCAAAAATGGCATCGCCCGGGCCCTGGTAATAGGTAGTGTAGAACAGTACTACCGGTAAGGGAGCTATGTCTGTTTTTTTACGGACAATGATCGCTGAGATGTTAATGCCGCTTCGTGTTGGGATCAGAACACTATCACGGATAGTATAAATGCTATCGTTTGCTGAAGGTTGTTGGGCAAAGCTTGTTGCACCAAATAGGAATATGATAACAGTAAAAAAGTGTTTCATGGTTTCGCAAGGTATTCTTTACTTGTTTTAATCAATTTTGCAACATAAGTAATTGGCTCAGGAGACTCTACATGATATCTGGATTTTGGTTCATAGGTCATTTCTGCATATTCGTAAAAGTCTTTTTTAATATAATAGGCCGCAGAATAAATTTTTTGGGTGTGAGTTCTGTCATATTCATTTTTGGATGCATTCCAGGTAAACTCAAAATGAACTTCTGTGACATAAATTAATTTACCGCCTTTACAATAAAACGTTCTGATTCTGTGACCGTAGGAAAGCCCTATCCATTCAACCATTATCCTACTGTCATCCTTACATTTGTAAATCGTAAGTTGTCCTCCGCCATCCGGTGAAACAGGCAGGAACTGTTCATTATCAAAAACAGAAGAATCGCAATTATTGAACACTTTGCCTGATACCACAACGAAAGTGTCTACTTCCTTTACATACTCCTTATCCTGCCCATAAATAAAAAAAGGACACAGAGTAATCAGAATAAAAAATGGCACTATTTTTTTCATTAGACTATTGTTTTAGGTTATGTGTTAAAATAATGTACATTATTCCAATACACGATATTATTTTATCTATTCACAAAAAAGCCGTCACGATAAATTGTGACGGCTTTTTTGATCCTGGTATATTAGTTCAATTTAGAGCTCAGGTCTTCCCACTTTGCCATTTCGGCTTCCAGCTCTTTTTTGAGTTTGTTGTACGCGTTAAAAAAGTTCGGGTCCTTGGTCAGTTCATTGTATGCTTCAGGAACCGCTAGTTTTTCGTCCAGTAATTTTATTTCAGATTCCAGGCGTTCAATGTTCTCTTCTGTCTTTTTAATTTGTGACTGAATTTGAGACTGTTGCTTTTTCTTTTCGGCTGCTTCAAAATCAGAAACACTCGGTTGTTTTTTCTCAGCAACCGGAACCGCTTTTACGCCTGATTTATCCAAATCCAATTCATTCAAGCGCTCCACTTTGCGAATTTCCATAAATTCCTTAATGTCGCACAAATGCTCTTTTACATGCCCATCGCGGAACTCAAACAAGCGGTCGCACATACCCGTCATAAAATCCCTATCGTGACTTACCATCACTAATGTTCCTTCATAATCCATCAAAGCGTTCTTCAACACTTCCTTCGACCTGATGTCCAAGTGATTCGTTGGCTCATCAAGTAACAGTAAATTGTACGGTTCCAATAACAGTTTACATAAAGCCAAACGTCCGCGCTCTCCCCCGCTCAGTACTTTCACTTTCTTATCAATATCATCACCGCCAAAGAGGAATGAACCCAGCAAGGTACGCACCTGTTTGCGCACATCGCCCACAGCCAGTTCATCAATGGTTTCGAAAACGGTTTTATCCAGGTCTAATTTTTCTTCCTGGTCCTGCTCAAAATAACCCATCAGTACACTGTGCCCTAATTGCACCGTTCCGTCAAATTGGATTTTTTTAGCGATCATTTTCATCATGGTCGATTTGCCTTCCCCGTTACGTCCCACTAAACCAATCTTCTCGCCTTTGGTAATAATAAAGTTAGCATCGGAGAAAATTTGTTTCTCGCCATATTTTTTACCGGCGTGTTCGGATGTAATGACAATTTTGCCACTGTGTGCAGGAGCAGGGAAACGGAAACGTACGGCAGCCGTATCAATATCGTCCACCTCAACACGCTCCATTTTATCGAGCTTTTTAATTAAAGATTGTGCAAAGGCCGCTTTACTGGCTTTGGCACGGTTCTTATCAATTAAGGTTTCATATTGGTTAATGATGCGTTGTTGGTTTTTAGCGGCGTTCTCCTGCTGCTCTTTTCGCTCCTGGCGTAAAACCAGGTAGTGGGAATAATTGGTTCGGTAATCGTAAATTTTCTGGTTCACGATCTCAATGGTGCGTTTGGTAACGGTATCTAAAAATGTTTTATCGTGGCTTATCAATACAACCGCTCCGGCAAAGGTTTCCATAAAATCCTCAAGCCATTGTATCGCTTCAATATCCAGGTGATTGGTTGGCTCATCGAGCATCAGCACATCCGGTTTTTGCAATAATAATTTTGCCAGCTCAATCCGCATTCTCCAGCCACCACTAAATTCGGAGGTTTGGCGGGTAAATTCGCGGCGCTCAAAACCAAGTCCCATGAGTACTTTTTCAATTTCTTCGTTGGTATTGCTTGCACCCACAATATCCAGGCGTGTATTAATCTCCGTGAGGTCCTCAATTAATTTCATGTAGGCGTCGCTCTCATAATCGGTGCGTGTTTCCAGCTGATGATTAATATCATCGAGGCGGGCCTGCATTTCCTTGATCTCGGCAAAAGCGCTTTCGGTTTCCTCAAACACGGTACGTCCATGCTGGTGGGTCATGTCCTGTGGCAGGTAACCAATCTTGCATTCTTTGGGAATACTTACTTCGCCTTTGGTAGGTGACTGAAGGCCTGCCAGCAATTTAAGCATGGTACTTTTACCGGCACCATTTTTACCCGCCAAACCTATCCGGTCTTTTGGATTGATTAAAAAAGAAACATTATCGAATAAGTTATACCCTCCAAACGAAACCGTAACACCATTAACAGAAACCATTGCAATTAATTATAATTTTTAAGGCCGCAAAGATAGGCAAAATTAGGCAATTAGCCAATTCGGCGATGAGTTAATTGGGACCTGGCAGGGATAGAAACTAAACATTGCGTTTAGGCGGTTCCCAGGCACTTTCGTGCGAAGCGGAGATGAATTTGAAATACCCTAACAACAAGGCCAGGTTCATTAAAAGGAAGTGTCCTAAAGCATTCACCAGCGGTAATTTCAGCTTCAGTTTTTCGAGTAAAATGGTTAAAAGCGGCAGCAATGCCACCAGGCTGTAAGCCATGGTAATCCATTTAAAAACAGGAACATAAAAACTCAAGGCAGCCGAAAAAACAAACGAGAAGATCAGGGCAAAAGGCGTGAGCCAGCGCAGTACCTTATGCGAAAAGAAAGCGAAGCCAAAGCCTTTGTGAATAGGAAACAGCAAATGCCTGTAATACTTTAAATTCCTGAAGTTCCCCAATGAGATCCTGATCTTACGTTTGAATTCGATCATGGGCGCGTCATTCACATCCTCATAACACAGGGCTTCAGGTTCAAATAGTACCCTGCCTTTTTTGGAGATCACATCCAGTGTAATAAAAAAATCATCCATTAAAAAACCATCCGGCACTTTTACAAAACTTTGTTTCATAATGGCATAACAACCGCCTTCTACCCCAACACAAAAACCATAATGCAGGCTTTCATAATGCTTTAAGGTATTTTCAAAGTTCATGTAAAAAATTTCCTGGCCCGAGATGCCTTCATTTTTTGGAGAAAATTTATGGATATTGCCACACACCATGTTAGCGTCTTTTGCCACCAAATCATATACCAGTGCTTTAATGGTGTTGGGTTCAAAGAACACATTGGCATCGGTAAACACAAGGTGTTCGGTGGTAACCATATCAATGAGTTCATTAATGATCTTGAGCTTGCCGTTGCGGTTTGTTTTTTTAATGAGGGTAATAAAGGGGTATTTCGCTGCATATTCTTCAATCACCGCATTGGTAGTATCGGTTGAATTATCGGAACCGATAAGTACAAACAACTTATCTTTTGGATAATCGGAATTTACAATGGATTCCATTTTCCTCACAATTACTTTTCCTTCATTAAATGCTGAAAAAACAACTGTTACCGCAGGCCAGTCAGTAACTTTGGAATAATCGTTTTTTTGTACTTTTTGTTTAGATGCTGCCCGTTTCATGAGCCATGGGAACAGCACATAGCTGAATGCCGGAACCAGCAGGCATAGAATGAATAATATTAAAAAAATGTAAGCTACCATTTACAATGTTCTCGACTCCGCTCGAACTGACAAAAAAACTAATTTACAGAATAATCTTTTACAATGTTATACAACGTATCCCTTTCCACCGGCGTGCGTTTCACCTGCGAGATAATGTCAACCAATTGCTGCGTGGTTAATTTAGGGGTTTGCTCTTCGGCACCCGCCATGCTGTAAATTTTGGTAGTATCGTCAATGGTGCCGTCCATATCATCCACGCCAAAGTTCAATGATAATTGTGCTGTGCTCCTGCCAATCATGGCCCAGTAGGATTTAATGTGATCAAAATTATCCAGGTAAATACGGCTAATGGCATAGTTTCGCAAATCTTCAATCACACTCACTTCGGGCACGTTGGACATTTCGTTGTTCCCGTTCCTGAATTTTAAAGGAATAAAAGCGTTAAAGCCTTTTGTTTTGTCCTGCAGCTGGCGCAGTCTTTCCATATGATCGACACGGTGTGCAAAACTTTCAATATGTCCGTACAACATCGTAGCGTTTGAATGCATACCCATGCCGTGCCATATGTCGTGTATGCTCAACCATTCTTCGGCACTGCATTTTCCGCCGGCAATTTTATCACGAATCTCCTTGTCAAAAATCTCAGCTCCACCACCCGGCATCGAATCGAGACCCGACTCTTTCAATAATTGCAAACCCTCGGCATAAGTGACTTTTGCCTTTTTGAAAATATAATGGCATTCCACCGGTGTTAAAGCTTTCACATGCAAATCGGGGCGATGCGCTTTAATGGCTTTGAATAACGATGTATAAAAGTTAAGGTCTTGTTTTGGAATAACGCCTCCGGTAATATGTACTTCGGTCACATCCTGCCCGTCGTATGACCTGATCTTTTCCATCATTTGTTCAATGGATAATTCCCAACCTTCTTCACGCTGCTTAATTAAGCGTGAGTAAGCGCAAAAAGCACAGGTATATACACAAATATTGGTGGGCTCCACATGAAAATTGCGGTTAAAGAATACGAAGTTCTTATTTTTTTTCTCCCTTACATAATTGGCCAGGGTGCCAAGGTAAGACAGGTCGGCATGCTCAAATAAATACACGCCCTCGTCAAACGAAATGCGTTCGCCCTTAAATATTTTTTTTGCAATGGTTTTTAATTCGCTGCTTAACTGAGTTGATTGTAAAATTAACTCCTGTGGATTTTCTAAGATCATTCGGCAAAATTACAATTAATACATTTTATCATCTAATAATTAGGCTTTTTTCCGATCTTTTTATAATAATCGATAATCTCCTGGTAAGGACCATACTTATGCCGTGTTTCCGAAAAAGTATCAAGGTAAGGCGCTTTTCCATAATCAATGGGTTTATGGTTCATATTAGGATAATCGATCTTGGTTACCGGCTTAGGGCGGGAGTGTTTGGTATCATCATTTATAAAGGCAACCACATCATAAGCTTCTTCCTGTGTCAGTTTCGGATTATCGTGTGTAGCCAGTTTATTAGGCATGTTGGCATACACAAAAGCGGCCATTTTAATAACACGATGAACGCTGCTGCCGGCCTGGTAGCTTTTTGGTCCCCATAATGGCGGATACTCATAACACACATTATCGGCGCGCATTTTACCCTCACCATTGGCACCATGGCAGCTCAGACATTCCCGTTTATAAACCTCCTCGCCTTTTGCCGGGTCGGCGGCGCGTTCCATAAACTCCATCTTTACCGGCCCATCGCCTTTTACATGCCCATCAACCGGCACTTTTGCCGAAAGCCATTTCATATAGCTGATAATAGCGATCATTTCTTTACCGTTGAGTGGTAAATGCTTGCCGTTATGAGGACGCTCAATGCAATTATTCACCCTGTCGGCCAACGAGAGGATCCGGTCTTCGCGTGCTCTGTACTGAGGGTAGCGGGCATGGGTGCTGAAATAATTAAAGGCATAGGGCCTGGTGCCGGCATCCAAGTGGCAATTGGTGCAATTCATTTTATTTCCAAGGAACTTTCCTACTTTACCCTCAGGCCCCAGGTAATAGGCTGTGTTTACAATCAAATCGCGGCCATAACGTACCATTTGTCCAAATTCATCGTGAGGGATCGTGCTGGTATCGGGTGGTGTCCATAGTTCCTCGTCAACCTCAGCACTATCATTTTTTACTTGTTTATTAGCGAGTTCCGTAGTTTCTTTGCTCACTGTATTGGTGCAAGAGTAAAATCCTATAAAAAGAATGAAGAAGAAGCCAAATAAATACGTGATGTTTTTTTTCATGTTGAGTACTATGCTATCGGCCTACAGCCAATATTTACCCAAAGATGGAGCAAAACTAAATTATAATCAAATTTATTTTGAATGCCCCTTAAACCCTAAGGCCATTTCGTACAAGCTCTTCCTTGCCCTTGATTCGACACAGGGCAAAGACAATTTTAATACTTACCTGATAAGATCGCAGGAAGCCAAACTACCTAAAACAAAAGTGGAAGGCCTAGCCTGGGGCAAAAAATACAAATGGTATATTGAAGAAACATTAAAAGACAAAAAAACAGTAAGAAGCGACATCCATTATTTTTCCTTGTATAATTGTCCTTATGCCGATACTGCTAAATATAAGTTCAAACAACATTACTCGGAACTGGCGCAGGTTGAAGACGGTATTATATGGCTCGATCATGCACATTGTGCCATTAACAGGAAACTGGAAGTAGTGTGGTTTTTGGCTCCCATTAATGATGATTTTAAGGAAGAAAAACAGATCCGCGATTTCAGGGTTTACAAAGACGGAACCATTAGTTTTATAAGCGACGGCGAGGCTTATCATATTACAAAGGACCTCGAGATAGTATGGAAAGCGCCTAATAATGGCAAAGTATCCACCGAAAAAAAAGAAAATTACCACCATAGTTTCGAAAAACTGGCAAATGGCAATTACATGGTTATGGGTAACCAGTACATTGAACTGGAAAAAACCGACACAAAAGATACGTCCGAAAGACGGGTTGAATTTAGCACCCTGATAGAATATAATCCGCAAAAAGAGATCGTTTGGAGCTGGAGGCTGATTGACAATTTTCCGCTCGATTTGTTAGCTAACCCCGAAACGAACTACATCTATAATACCCATTGCAACTCCTTCAGTATCTCCAGCGATGGAAAAAAGATCCTGCTGGGTTTCAGGGACATTAGCCGGATTATTGAAATTGATAAAAAATCAGGGAAAATTTTAAGATCGATCGGCAAAAAATTGAATAAAATAGATACCCTGGTATACGAAACGGAGCTGTTCCGCTTTCCGCATGATGCCAAGTACATTGGCACTAATGAAGTTAGTCTATTGAACAATGATGATGTTAAGAGTAAGCAAAGCAAACAAATCTCTTCTTTGATCTTTTTTAAATTGCCGGATAAAGATCATAGACAAATAATCCCTTTTTGGGAGTTTAAATTTGATTTTGATAGTTATACCAATGGTAAATCTGCTAAACTGGGTAATTATGTGGTTTTACCCGACAAGCACCTGCTTATAAACGAAGGTTCGGTAAACCGGATCGTGGAGATCGATCCGGTTAAAAAAATCCCCCTGTGGGACCTTATGATCACCAAAAACTATGGTCATAGCGGCTGGAGCGATTTTGCAATGTACCGGATCTTTTTTACAAAAACCCTCTAGATTTAACAATTATATAACTGAATTTCAATAATTTAAAAATATTAGTTGTTATATTGCCACGTTGAAAAAAACCTGTACTTTTACTCGAATTATAAACATAAACAAACAATAACCAATGAAAAAAATCTACTTAATGGGCTTATCAGCTATGTTTGCCCTGGCTGTTAATGCTCAGACAACGGTACGAATCAAAAATCCTTTGACTCGTAACAACAAAGAAATTACCCGTTCACACGGGACTCCAGGTACAGGTAACGCACGAGTTGCCCAGGTAAATGGAAGCCTGGTTTGTAATACCTTCTATACAGCTGGTACTACTATGGATCTTGAGTTTACATTCTTTCAAACTGGTGATAACACTGAGTGGATTGACATGTTTACCTTAACTTTCCCTGCAGGTATTACTCCTAACAGTTCGCCTAATGCTACTTTCCCTACACTTAGCTCTGGCGGTGGCGCTGAGGCTTTAAACCCGGTTTCAGGTCAGTCTATCTCCTGGGGTGCTGATATAGATGATGAGTACGGTGGAATCGTAGATGACGGTACTGGTCTTACTTTTACAGTAAACGTAACTATTGCTCCGGGTACAAGCTCAACTCAGGTTGCAAGCTTCTTGGCTTCTGGCGATACGTATACTACAGCAGGTAACCCAACTCCGGGTAACGCGAACGGTTCTTGCAATATTTACGAAGTTGGTACGCCAATCGTTGACGTTACCGCTAACATGGTATTTGTTTTCACATCTCCAACTACCATTGCTGGTACTGCTAACTGTTCTTTAGGAACTCATACAGTTGCTTGTTTCGTTAAAAACTTAGGAGATAATCCTGAAACCAACATTCCAATTAACTATAGCGTAAATGGTGTTCCATCAACACCTGCTGTTTATCCTGGTCCTTTAGCTCCTGGCGATTCAGCTTTAGTTGGATTCCCTGTAACTTACGATTTCTCTGCACAAGGTGTTTACACCGTTACTGCAATGTCTATGCTGTCAGGTGATATGTTCCCGTCAAACGACGCAACAACTGCTAATGTAACAAACTCGCTTCCGTATTCATTATCTACAACAACTTACACAAACGGAATTGAAAGCAATTATGATGTAAACAGCATGAATTTAGACTGGACAAACATTGGATTACCTTTCGGTTTAAGCGCTACAAAACACTCAGGAGCTCAGGCTTTATTCTTTACAGTTAATATGACAACCATTGGTGCCCCTGCAGGTACTTATGAGGCTTTCATTAACTTACCTTGCATGGATGTAGTGAACGGCGAAACTTACAGAATTTCGTATTGGAAAAAAGCCCTTACCGCTACAGGTTTCACTGTTAATGGTCAATCGGGTGTATTTACAGGTTTAGGCCAGGATGCAGCTTCTATGACTACTGTTGTAAAACCTTACTCTGCTTTAACTCCAACTACTAACGTTACCGCTTCTTGGGTAAAAGATTCAGTAGATTACGTAGCTACTGCAACTGAAACAAGGTATTTTGCGATTGCTGGTAAAGGAACTTTAGCTACTGCAACTCCTCCTCAGCAAATCAACGTTCGTATCGACGACATCAAAATCACTAAAGTAACAGGAGCAACAGGTATTAAAACCAATGCTTTAACTGAAATGACTTTATTCCCTAACCCAACTACAGGTATCTTAAACATCAATGCTGTTGAAGCTAATTCTTCGGTAGAAGTATACAACATCATTGGAGACAAAGTGTACTCAGGTAACCTGTCAAAGGGCAATAACAGCCTCGATCTGTCGGGATTGGCAAATGGTTCATACATTGTGAAACTGAACTCAGATAGCCAAAAGTTGACTAAAAAAGTAATTATTAGTAAATAATTACCGGTAATAACATTACTCAAAAAAGCCCCCGCGATGAATCGCGGGGGCTTTTTTATGGAACCTATTGGCCTTAAGCGCACAGGTATTATGAAATGGTTTTAGACTATAACAGTTCTATTTAACGGAGAATGACCTTGTTTAAGAAAGCCTCAAGGCATATCATTGTTTGCAGGCGGAGAGTTAAACTATCGATTTCGTCATCGCGGGGAGGAACGAGGAAGCGATCTCAAACATAGCTTTACTAAATTTGAGATTGCTTCTCCGCCAGCCGGCGGATTGCAATGACGAATACGCCGATCCAACGTTATCCTGTTACACTATTTTATAGGCTCTAACCTATTTGATCTCATACATTGGATTAATATCCCAGGCCTGGAGTATGCAATATAAAATAAGCCTCCTTGCATTTAATTTTAAGCTCTTAATGCCATTTATGGGACTTCCAATCATTACATAACAGGGAATCTCCACTATAATTTGTAATCCAATGGGCAATAAAAAAAGTCCTGCTTAGGCAGGACTTTTTTATTAAAGCTTATTGAGCTTAAAATTATTTTGCAATAGTGAATTTGCTGAACATTTTAGCGTTTTCAGATTTAACAGAATACACATAAACACCTGCTCCTAAACCTGCAACATTTAATTTAGAAGTATGATTTCCAGCTTCTAAATTATCCAATTTAACGGTTTGAACATTTTTACCAGTTACATCATAAACTTCGATTTCAACTTTACTTGCCTGGTTTAATCCAAAATTAATAGAAACTTCACTGCTAGCCGGGTTAGGGAAAGCGGCTGTTAGCGTTAAGTTTCCTTTAGAAATGCTGCTTACACCAGTAGTGATATCAACAACCGGGAAAATTAAGAAATCCAGGTTATCTGCACTTGTTCCACCAAAACCGCTTATAACAGAAGACCAGCCTGAGCCTAATACAGCAGCTGCAGATGGAGGATTAACAGTATTGAAAATCCAGGCTAAGCTGTCGTTAGAATTACATCCGAATGATGTAGATAAAACAGATAATGTATCCATACCAGAACCACCAATTGCAGGAACTTCAATAGAAGCAAAGAAATTACCGGTTGAAAGAGGAATAGGAGACGAAAAAGTCAACGCATCGTATCCTGCCATAGAAGATAAAGCTAAAGTAGCAGTTGTTCCAACTTGTGAAGAAGGGCCTTTAGTTGTAAGGTCTTCTGAATAAATAGCAGAACCAATTGAACCTGTACCTTCTCCAATAGCGCTGGCAACCAATACATCGGTTACAGAAACGTTACCTACCACGCTGTATTTTTGAGCCAGTTTATCTGTAACGGTTGTAAGAGTTGGCGTTCCAAGGATCCCTGCATAAGTAGGAGATAATACATAAGTCGTTCTGTTGGTACCAAAGGTATACCCTACTGCCTGAACAGTGTAGTTAGGAGTTGGAGATGTACCGAAATTCGAATAGTATACAACATTCGATGAGCTGGTTCCACAAGCCGATCCTTGCATAGATGGAGGCATTAAGGTAGCGGTAGCGGCAGTTTTTGCAGCGTTACTTGAGTTTAACCACGCAGCATTTTGAGCCGGGTTAGCAGTAACAGGCGCCTTTGACAATTGTTGTGCATTAGCACCAAAGAACATAGCACAAAGTGCTAAAGTTGAGTAGATTTTTTTCATGTTTATTTTTTTTAAGTTATCCGTCAAATATAACAGAAGATTTCAAACAAAAAAATGCCGGTTATGTAATTAAAATAGGTTCGAACTGATCTTAACAGATATTCCGTAAAATTTATGTAAAAACCCTTAATTTCTCATCTTTAGCTAAATAATTTAGCTATCTTTAAGTATATTTGATGTTGAATCTGAACCAAATTAGACATATTCCCCGTATACACACTATGCGTTTTAGCTATTTATTTGTCTTTTTAGCAATTTTTTGTTGCTCAAATAGCTATTCTCAGGTAAAAAATGAAGAAGACCTGAAAAAACAGGCCGAAAAGAATTTTGAAGAAGAAGAATACAACGAAGCTTACAAGCAGTATGCCCAGTTAGTATCCTTATATCCAAAAGATCCTGAATACAATTACCGTTTGGGTGTATGCATGCTCTTTACCGAACCCGATAAAAAGAAACCCTACTCCTACTTCCAGATTGCCCTTAAAAATCCGGAACAAGCGCCAAAAGATGTGAAATTTTATTTGGCCAAAACATACCATGTCAATTATAAATTTGACGAAGCCCTGAAACTTTACAACGAATACAAAAAAACAGCGTCGGCTGCCGCTGCAAAAAAACTGCAGGTCGACAGGGAAATACAAGCCTGTATAAACGGTAAACGTCTCTTATCCAACTTATCCGACCTGGTTATCATCAATAAAAAACAATTGGCCGAAGCCGATTATTTCAGAAGCTACGACCTGAAAGACATTGGAGGGAAATTGCTCGTTAAATCTCCTGAGTTTCAAACCGGATTAGATAAGCGTAAAAAAGACAAATCCGTTATCTATTTACCAAGGAGTGGTGAACGGATTTATTATTCGAGCTACGGCGATAATGGCGACAGGGGACGTGACATTTATTATGTAAACCGCCTGCCAAATGGTAGCTGGAGCAAGCCTACCCTGCTACCCGCACCAATAAATACAGAGTATGACGAGGATTATCCATTTGTTCATCCAAACGGAAAAACCCTGTATTTCAGTTCCAAAGGCCACAACAGCATGGGCGGCTACGATGTATTTAAAACAACCTTCGACGATGCGACCAATACCTGGAGCAAACCGGTCAACCTCGATTTCCCTATCAACTCGCCCGATGATGATATCTTATTTGTAACCGACTCCCTGGAAAAAACCGCTTTTTTCAGTACAGGCCGTTACAGCCCATACGGCAAAATTGATGTCTTGAAAATAAATACCGAACGAAGGCCAATGAATTTTGCCGTGCTTAAAGGTACTGTTGTAAAGGAAGAAGCCTCGCAAAGCCTGAAATCGAAGATCACGGTAAAGAACATGGCCAATGGCGAAATTGTTGGTACTTACCAGGCACAGGACAACGGTGATTACTACATGGAACTGCCAAACGGTGGGAAATTTATATTTACTGTCGAAACACCAGGTATCCCAACCCAATCAGACGGGGTGCAAATTCCGGTTGCCTATAATTTAAAACCTTACAAGCAGGTCATCTCTTATGATAAAAAAGTGCTAAAGATCATCAACTACTTCGATGGACAGGTGGCAGATGAGAATTACGCGATGATGATTGACCTGATTGAGAAAAAAGCTAAGCTTGAGATCAATGAGAGCGAGCCCTATAACAATAGTTTAAAAGATGCCGCCATCAAAAATCAAAATGCCACAGCCGGCAACAATGGCA
The DNA here is from genome assembly GCA_048498515.1 of Bacteroidota bacterium. Taxonomy (GTDB): domain Bacteria; phylum Bacteroidota; class Bacteroidia; order B-17B0; family Aurantibacillaceae; genus UBA4416. The sequence goes on from JBEHXV010000005.1 coordinate 108,752, forward strand.
ATGATCTTTCGGTAAAAACGACCAACCCAACCGTTACAAGCGATTCGGGTAATCCTAAAAACAACGCGACCAACACCAACAAAAATGTAACCAACGATCAATTATTGAACCTGGCAAAAGATGATGCTAAAGAAGCCAGCGAAGAATCTACCAAATTAAAACAGGAAGCGCAGGATGCTTTTGGACTGGCTACACAAAAAACGGCTGAAGCCGTTGACATGCAAAAGCAGGCCGATGAAGCCATTGCCGCCGCCAATTCCATTACTGATGTCGCAAAGAAAAATGAAGAATTGTCGAAAGCCAACCAGCTGAAGGAAGATGCGACCATTGCTTCCAATGTAGCCAATACTGCCACCAACCTTGCCAAGAAACTGGAAGTAGATGCCAACCAGAAGCAAAAGGAGGCCGATCTCACAAACCAGTACATCAAGCAACTTGAAGAGGTTATTAAAAATAAGAACAACAAAGAAGCTCTTACCAAGTTGGAACAGATCCAGAAAGACCTGGATGACTTGTCGAAACAAAAGAACCAGTCGGATGAGCTTTTAAATTCGCTGAAAGCCGAAGCCGAATTAAAGCAAAAAGAGCTGATCGCATCTGAGAAGAAGAACCAGGGCATTCTCAACGAAATTAAAGCCATTAAGAACGAATCGGAAGATCTGGAAAAAGATATGATAGCCGAGAACGACAAAACATTGAAAGAAAACATTGCCGCGCAAATAAGGGAGCTTACCAACGAGATTGAGCTAAAGAATAAGGAACTCGCTACCAATAACCAGAAAATAGAAACGCTTAGCAATGAAGTGGAAGGCGTAAATAAGGAACTGGAAATAGCCTCTAAAATATTGAATGAAACAGGTACAACAGTTGTTGCCATTACCAACGAAAACAATGCCGGCAATAACAACAATGGCAACGCTATCAGTTCCAATAACAACACTAATGGGAACAGCATCCCGGCTCTATCCATAGAAGGCCTCAATAAAAAATACAACGACCAGTTAACCTCTGCCGCTATCGACAATACCACAAAAGAAGGCATAGCAAAGCAAACTGATATTTTAAAAACATATAATAAGGAAACGACCGATCTGATAGCGCTCGACAAAAATGCCTTATCGAAAACAACCGATGCAAAAGAAAAGCAGCGTTTGAATACAGAGATCAAGAACCTGGAGAAATTAAAATCGGATAACGACAAACTTATAGCAAGTAACAACACAAAGGCCAAACAACTTGAGTCGAACGCCATTGCAGCTAATACAACTAACGGTAATGCGGAGAACGGCAACGCCATCTCATCAAACAATAATACTAATTCATCGGCCCAAAATGGTACAGCTATTGACAACACAAACAACAACGGATCAACCGCCGCTAATGGCAATAAGATAGATAATACAAATTCTACCGCGGCCAATAGTAATACAACTGCTATTGATAATACCAACAGTACGGCAGCTAACAATAATAACAACGGCAATAAGATCGATAATAGCAACGGAAACTCTACGGCAGCCAACAGCAATACAACCGCCATTGCCGGTAATGCAAACAATGGCAATAACACTAACAATGGCAACGCTATTGGTAACGAAAATTCTACCGCGGCCAATTCAAACACCAGCTCCATTGCAGCAAACACAAACGCAAACAATGGCAATGAAAATGGAAACAGCATTACCAGCAATAATACAAGTGGCAATGAGAATTTGAATGCAACCAGCATTGCCGGCAACAACCCCAATACAAATACCGATGCCTTAAAAACCATTAGCCCAAATTCGGCAAACGACAACTCTGCTTACCTTAACGAGTTGAATAACTTAAAGAACAGCCTGAACGGAAGCTCAGCAGAAGCCAACAACCTTTTTGCATACAATAATTATAAAGAGAACACGTCACTGGCCTTAAAACAAAACGCGACCCAGAAATTTGAAGCGGCAAAGCAAAATGAGACTGCGCTAAATAACCTGGTATCAAAAACAGAATCCGCCATTAAAGCAGCCTCAGCAAACAACGCTGCCAACCTTTTAAATGAGGCCGATGCGCTTAATAACAAGGCGTATGAGCAACGAAAAGAATCGGCCACAAAAACCGGTTCAGAAAAAGACGCTTTAGTAGCACAAGCCATTGCCAATGAAAAAACGGCAGTGACAAAAAAACTGGAAGCATCGGTCTTGCAACAAAAACAAAACAAAGACAAGTTTGATAACAATGCCGCGAACTTAGCTGAGCTTAAAACGCTCACTGGTTCCAAAACCAGCAATGAGATCTCGCAAGCCAGTATGCTGATTGACGAAGCTGCCATTAATTTTAAACAGGCGCAAAAGATCAGGAGCGAAACAGAGTTTTATCCATCGGATGCCGCTAAACTGGGAGGATTAAGCAATGCTGAGGAAAAAGAGAATGAAGCCTTATTTAAACAACAAAAAGCCCTCGATCTTTTGGCTAAAGCCAATCCGGGTTATAAAGCTAAAACAACCGACACATCAAACCCAGCCGCTGCTATTGAGAACCTGAACGCTGAAATTGCCAAAACTTCACAATCGCAGCTGGATGCTTACCTGGCTTTAAGTAAAGCTAACCAGAATGAGCTGAAACTACAAGGTGACAAGATCGCAGCTAATCCAGCGGTTAAAAATGGAACAAACGCGCAAGCCAAAACGTTAAAAACCGAAGCCGATAACCTGAACAAGGAAGCCAAAGACCTGATCGGAAAATCGTTAACAGCTGGTAGTAATGCCGAGAAAGCAAATTTGTTATTGAAAGCTAATGATAAGGAAATAGAAGCCATTAAAAAACTGAATGAAGCCAGTGATGCCCTGAAAACAACTACTGCCATTGCCGCTAACAATACTAATAATGGCAACACAACGGCTGCCAATACCAACACAACAGCTGCAAATAATAACGGAAACGAAAACTCCAACAGCATTGCGGCCAATAATAACACGAATGGTAATTCGAATGCTGCCACTACCAACACAACAGCTTCAAACAGCAACGAAAACGCCAACAGCATAACTGCCAATAACACTACAAATGGCAATGCAAATGCTTCCAATACCAATACAACAGCTTCAAACAACAACGGGAACGAAAATGCCAATGCCATTACTGCTAATAATAACACTACCAATAATGGGAACATAAACGAAACAAATTCAAATAATACAAACTCTGCCAATAATAATGGGAATACAACAACTGCCCGCACAGCTACCACATCGGCCGGTAATAATAATGAGAATGCCATTGCGTCAAACACAACATCCGCCACTGGTACCGAAACAAGTACAGCTATAAGTAACCAAACTGAGAACATGACCAACGCTTCCGCTTCTATCAGCGGAAATGGGGTTGGAGACGAAGCTTCGAAATTAAAGACAGCTCTGAACAATAATAAAGAGGCCAGTGTTTCAGAATTTAATGCCTATACCAATAATGAAGCCATCGCGTTAAAAGATAAAGCCCTTGCAAAGATTAAAACCGCTTTGAACGAGGATAAAACAATTAATTCCCAATTGGATAATGTAAACCAGCTAGCAGCAACCCAAACTACAGGTGGTGTATTAGACCAGGCTGGCATTAGTGCAATGACTGCGGAAGCGGAAAAACTAAATGACGAGGCCTTTGCAAAACGAAAAGCAGCTGCAACCAAAACCGGTGTCGAAAAAGATAAAGACCTGGCTGATGCCAAAGCCCTAGAGCAGCAAGCTATTGCAAAAAAAGTAGATGCCGCGGCTAAGCAACAGCAATTAAACACAGCCATGTTCGATGCCAATAAACAAAGTTTGCAGGAACTGGCTGAAATGGCCAAAGGGAAAAACATAGCTGAACTAAGTAATGCCGAAAAAGAATTTGCTGACGCGAACTTAGCCTTTAAACAGGCTTCCGACTTAAGGACAGAGGCTAATGCTTACCCTACCGACGCTGCAAAGTTAGGTGGCTACAGCAATGCTGAGGAAAAAGAGATCCAGGCCATTGCCAAACAACAGGCATTACTGGATATTTATAAAAAATATTTCTCCAATTACGTGGCGAAACAGCCATCGGTTAAAACCGATAGCCCTGAGGCTATTAGCAAACTTAACGAAACAAAAGCGTCCATTGATGCCAATACCAGGCAGCATGTTGAAGGCTTGACATTACTGGCCCAGGCCAATGAAAAAGAATACCAAAGCCGCCTGGTTGCTACACCAGCAAATTTAAACGGCTCACAAGCCGGTTTAAAAACAAATGCACTAAATGCCTACAAAAAAAGTCAGGGCCTATTGACCCAGGCAAGTCAGACACCAGATGCCTTTAAAAAGAAAAACTTATTGGTTGATGCAAACCAGTCAGCGCAGGATGCCATTGCTCTCTTGAACCAGATCGCTAATCCTAATGCAGTGGTCACTAACAATTCAGGAAACAATACTACAGCGGCAAACAACAATTCAACCAATGCCGCCAATAATAATGGTAACAACAATACGGCAGCCAATACTAATGCAAACGCCAATAACGCGGCAAATACTAATGCCGGGAACAACACAAACAATACTAACAATGCCGGAAATAATAGTGCTGCTGTAAGATTAAAAGTAGAAGGCCTTGATATTAAAACAATCAACGCTTACTCTGCCGCCAAACCAATTCCTATTGACGAAAAGATGCCTGATGGCCTGGTGTTTAAAGTTCAGATAGGCGCCTTTAAAGCACCGCTGCCTGACAATACTTTTAAAGGTCTTTCGCCTGTAAGCGCGCAAACCACACCAAACGGTTACCTGCGTTACATGGCCGGAAATTTTGAAAAATATGAAAGCGCCAGCGCGGTTAAAAACGACCTGAGAAGTTTGGGTTACAGCGACGCTTTTGTGGTTGTTTATTTCAATGGCAAACGTATTACCCTGGCAGAAGCGCTTGAAAAATTAAAAGCGGAAGGCAAACCGGTTGATGTGGCTGCCAATACAACAGCAGGCATCACAGCGGCTAATGTTCCAAGAAATCCTTTCCCTGTTAACACAACGGCTTCTAATAATAATGTCACAACCGACGCGCAACCTGCCGAAGTAACCAAAGAGCTGGAGCAAATGAATGGCTTATTGTTTACCGTACAAATAGGCGTTTATTCAAAACAGGCTACCCGTGCACAACTATCGGGCTTAAGGCCAATTTATACCGAAAAATTACCAAACGGACTTTACAGGTATACAGCCGGCATCTACAACCAGGGATCACGATTGCTTGAAGACAAACGTAAAGTAGTTGACCTGGGTGTGAAAGACGCTTTTGTATCGGCTTATTACAATGCGAAACGAATCCCTTTTGCCGAAGGACAAAAACTACAGACCGAAAACAATAATTTAAAAATGGAAGCCGAGAACCCGATCATTTTCCCGGGTTCAGGCACTGTAATACCTGCTAACACTACTACAACAACACAACCGGCAAATACTAACGCCGCAACTCAACCTACTGTTGCCGCGTTTTCCAACGGTGTAACCACCGGCCCTGCTCCTACCGCCGAAAATGGCGTGAAAACAGATGAAGCCGGCATTTCTTATAAAGTACAAATTGGCGCTTATAAAAACCAGGTTCCAAATGAGGTGGCCTCAAAATTCCTCAATATTAAAACATGGCCTGTAAACAATGTGGTCATCAACGGCCTTTACATTTATACCATTGGAAATTTCACTGGCATGTCATTTGCTAAAAAATTAAAAGCTGAAGCTAATTCCCTGGGAATAAGCGATGCTTTTATTACTGTGTATAAAGACGGAAAAAAATTGTATGGTGCTGAAGCCGCACAGTATTTGAGCAATTAAAAAATTATCTAATTTTGCAGTATGATTTTTAATGGCAACGATACACAGGAGTTACTTGAAACCGATGTTCTTACACAGGAGGAAGCACTCAATAACATTATCCTGTTCAATGATGACGTTAACACCTTTGAATGGGTCATAGAATGCCTTATGGCTTACTGCGGGCACGACTCCCTGCAAGCTGAACAATGCGCCCATATTGTCCATTTTACAGGTAAATGCGCTGTAAAAGAGGGCTCGTTCGATACATTAAAACCTATTTGCGAAGTGCTTTTAGAAAAAGGACTGAGCGCGGAAATAAATTAATTGCTTTATGAAAAAAATTCTGATCATTACATCCGTTCTGCTAACTGTTTTTGTTGCCTGTCAAAAAAACGCCATCACCGGTCGCCGTTCATTAGACCTCTTGCCCGAGTCTGAAATGATAAGCATGAGCCTGTCGCAGTACGATACATTTTTATTGCAAAATAAACCATTGCCGGCTACCGATCCCAAAGTAATGATGGTAAGAAATACAGGCACACGGATACAACATGCCGTGGAAAAATATTATGCCGAAAAAGGATTGAGCTCCCAACTCGAAGGTTTTAAATGGGAATTTAATGTCGTAAACAGCCCTGAGGTAAATGCCTGGTGCATGCCCGGTGGGAAAGTGGTGGTGTATACAGGCCTTTTACCGGTTACACAAGACGAACCGAGCTTAGCCATTGTAATGGGTCATGAAATTGCCCATGCCATAGCAAGGCATGGAAATGAGCGTATGAGCCAGCAAATGGTTGTACAGGTAGGTGGCACGGTTTTATCAACCGCCATGCAACAAAAACCGGCTTTAACACAAGCGCTTTTTCAACAGGCTTATGGTGTTAGTACCGGCTTGGGCGTACTTAAATACAGCAGGGTGCATGAAAGCGAAGCCGATAAAATGGGATTAGTGTTTGCCGCTATGGCTGGCTATAATCCGGAGGTTGCAGTTCCTTTCTGGGAACGCATGGCCGCTTCGAGCAACGGTCAAAAACCAATGGAACTCCTGAGCACCCACCCAAGCGACGAAACGCGCATAGCCGATCTAAAGGCGTTTATGCCCGAAGCAAAAAAGTATTATGTTCCACAAAAATAATCAGGCTAATAAACTAAAAAGCCCATTTGCATTGCAGGTGGGCTTTTTACTTGACCTTTACCAAATACTATTATATTAAACAAATTCTCTATATTTAATGTAAATATGAAAACTATGAAAGATCTCTGTGCAGGACTCTCACTTTTACTCTCAGGTGTGGTAGGAGCACAAACCATTGACACTTATGCCGGAAATGGCTCTTCGGGAACCATGGGAGACGGTGGCCCCGCTATTCAGGCAGGTTTTCCGGCCATCCTTGCATTTCAATGTCATGGCAACGACCTGTATATTTCACAGGGTATGTTTAGTTACCCTGCCATCAGGAAAATTGATTCTGCGGGTATCATCAGAGCAATTGCCGGCAACTTAAATGTAGGATTTTCGGGAGATGGTGGCCCTGCAATACAGGCAGAGTTAAGGTATCCACTTGAAAGTGCGATTGATAAAAACGGGAACTTCTATTTCTCGGATTCGCAAAACCAAAGGATCCGGAAAATTAATACTTCAGGAATTATAACGACGATAGCTGGTAGAGGTACTGCTGGTTATAGCGGGGATAATGGCCCGGCAATTAATGCGGAGTTAAACTATCCAACCGGTTTGGTTATTGATTCTCACGGAAATTTGTTTATAGGTGATGTCGAAAACCGTATCATGCGAAAAATAGATACACTGGGTACGATTACTACCGTTGCTGGTACCCCAGGATCTATGGGCTTTTCCGGTGATGGAGGCCCTGCCATTAATGCATTGCTTGCTGGCCCAGGAAGAATGGCCATTGATAGGAACGACAATATTTATTTTACCGATGGGAGTAATTACCGCATCCGCAAAATTTCAACCGCAGGAATCATAACAACCATTGCCGGAACAGGGATTAATAACCATTCGGGTGATGGCGGTTTGGCAACTGCGGCCGACCTCTTTGCTCCCGGAGGGATGGATATAGATACCCTGGGAAATGTATATATTGCCGAATATTCAGGATCAAGGATACGAAAAGTAGACCAGGCGGGCATTATTACCACCATTGCAGGAATTGGCGGTGCGGGCTCTTCAGGAGATGGTGGGCCTGCCATAAGTGCTGAGATCTCGGGGCCAACAGATGTTGCTGTTGGGAAGAACGGTAACTTATATGTTCTTGAATATAATATGAATAAAATACGGGTGATTAATGGCATATACAACATGGTAGGCATCCGGGAACTGGAATTAAAACCTGAAGTCTCCCTATTTCCGAATCCGAATAATGGCACCTTCCATGTTAATCTTAGCAACTCTTCTCAAAGCAGCGAGCTTATTATTTTAAATTTACTCGGGCAAAAAATTCACGAAGAAAAAATGACCCGTTTGCAAAACACCATACAGCTTTCGGGCCTTGCTCCCGGCATTTACGGTTATATGATTCGCCAGGACAATAAACAAATAAGCGCCGGTAAAATTTGCATTGAGAGAAATTGATCCTCGCCGCTGTGATAAGAAGCCTGTTTAGTTGATCGGATGAAAAAATACAGTTTAGAAAGTGCTTTTGTTGTTATAATCCTTTTTATAATCATTAACAACCTCACTTTCTTCCCTAAAAATATTTTATCGTGGGATGTATTTGGTTATTACCTGTACCTTCCGCTCAAATTTATTTATAACGACCTTTCCATTCACGACCTTCCAAGGATTGAATCCATTATTTCTCATTACCAAAACACCAGCAATTTTTACCAGGGTATGGTATTGCCCGATGGCAGCTACGTGATGAAATACTCTATGGGTATGTCATTCCTCTACGCTCCTTTCTTTTTTATTGGCCATCTCATTGCAAAGGCCTTTGGTTGCCCGGCCGACGGGTTTTCAATGCCTTATCAATGTTCTGTATTCATTGGAAGCATCATTTATTCCTTACTGGGCTTGTGGGCACTGTCCAAAGTACTCCTGCATTTTTTCAGCAGAACTATTACAGCCATTGTGCTCGTGTTGCTTGTTTTTGCGACCAATTACATTCCGCACATTACCATGTACGGGCAAAATGCCATGTCGCATAATTACCTGTTCATGACCTACGCTTTCATTATCTGGCTCACTATTTTATGGCACCAGTCGCACAAGCTAAAATACCTGGTATGGCTTGGCCTATTTTGCGGCATTAGCATTTTAAGTCGCCCATCGGAAATTGTGTGTTTACTCATCCCGTTGTTATGGAACATCAAAGATGTTACTTCCATTAAAGAAAAAATAAAACTTTTCATCAAATACAAAGGGCAGCTCATTTTGTTTTCAATCATCATTGTAGGGTTTGGATTATGCCAGTGCGTTTATTGGAAGATCCATACAGGGAAATTTTTGTTCTACAGTTATGGGGCAAACCCGGGCGAAGGCTTTGAATTTTTTCACCCCTATATTTTCGAAGTACTGTTCAGTTTCAGGAAAGGCTGGCTGGTTTACACACCGGTTATGTTATTTTCTATAGCCGGTTTTTATTTCATTTATAAACACAAGCGACCTATATTTTTTTCAGTCCTGGTATTTTTCCTTGTCAACCTTTACATTGTAGCAAGCTGGTCGTGTTGGTGGTATGCACAAACCTTCAGTCAACGCTCGCTTATACCATCCTACCCTATCATGGCCATTGGCCTTGGCTATTTTTTACTATGGGCCATGCAACAAGCCAAGGCCTTAAAAACCATATTCGCTTTACTCATAAGTTGTCTCGCCGTATTAAACATCTTCCAGGTTATTCAGTTCCATAATGGCATCATTGATGGGGACCGTATGACGAAAGCGTATTATTTTAAAGTGTTTGGAAAACTGAATGTAAATCCCGAAGATAAAAAGCTGCTTTTGGTAAACCGTACCTTTTATGGCAATGAAACATTTGAAGACCAGTCGGAATACAATAGTAAACTCTTGAAAAAGCTGGATTTTGAGAACTCGGATAAAAAAGACGCAGCTCAGTTCCATTCAGGTTCGTATTCGTTTAAACTGAACGATCTCACTCCCGCGTCAGATACGATCAAAGCAGCTTATAGCCAGATCACTCAAAAAGATCATGCATGGCTGAAAATTACCGCTAATGTGTATCCAACAAAAAATACTGAAACAGATCCTTTTAGCCTTGTTGTTCATTTCACACACAATGGCTATCCATACAAGTACATTACCTACGACTCAAAAAAAATGAATCTTGAACTTAATAAATGGAACCAGATCACCTTTTATTACCTGACACCGGAAGTAAGACGAAAAAGTAATGAATTGAAAGTATATTTTGCAACCAAAGCAAATGCCGATGCCTATATTGACGACTTACAGGTAGACGTTTATGAGAGAAATAACTGATCGCATTATTTCAGCATCGAACTCCGTTTAACCAAATACGTCTGTAGCACCACATCAAAACCCTGGTTAATATCGGCCTCCACAAAATCAATCTTATATTGACCGCATTTAAGTTTTAGCGATTCGGTATACGCGTTAATTTTTTGAAGGTATAGTTCCTTTACCTGGTTAGGGTTAAGTTTGATCTCCTGCTTGGTTTCAATATCAATAAAATGATGTGGGCGGTTCTCGAATTCAAAATCCAGTTCCAGCTTTTTATCCGTGACATGAAACAACACCACATCGTGTTTTTTATATTTCAAATGTTGGAGCGATGAAAAAATGGAATCCAGGTTCGATTGTTCTTCGAACATATCGCTAAAAATAACCACCAGCGAACGTTTATGAATGATCTCGGCAACCTGACTCAGGGCCTTGGCCGACTGGGTGTTGGTGACTTCAGGGAAAGTGGTTTTATTGAGCAGCTCTTCCAGTTCGTGATAAACAACCTTTTGCTGTGCCGGGTTGCTTTTAGCATTAAAGTGTTTGTAAATCGTATTATCAAACAAGGTTAAGCCAATCGCGTCGCGCTGGTTCTTAAGCAGCTCTATAAGCGCAGCCGCGGCATATACAGAAAATGATAATTTATTTAACTGCCCGTTTTTTTTATCCAACGGAAATAACATGGAATTGGAAGTATCAATAATTATCTGGCAGCGTAAATTGGTTTCCTCTTCATAACGTTTTATAAAAAGCTTGTCTGTCTTGGCAAATAATTTCCAGTCGATATGCTTGGTGCTTTCGCCGCTGTTATAAATCCGGTGCTCGGCAAACTCAACAGAAAAGCCATGGAACGGACTTTTATGCAGGCCCGTGATAAAACCTTCCACAACTTGTTTTGCAAGTAACTCAAGCTTCGAAAAGGGTTCTATACGCTGTCTGTCGATCATTAGCATAAAAATACAAAATAATGGGACGCAGATAACGCTGATGGGGCAGATTTGCGCTGATTTTTATAAATGAAAAGCTAAAATTTATTAATTGATCTGTTCAATCATTTTAAATCATAACCATCTGTGTCATCAGCATTCTATAAAATACATAAAACAAAAAACCCTTCCGTTTCGGGAAGGGTTCCTTGACTAATTAGTTTCCTAATTATTTTCCTTTGTTAACGCTACCAGCTAACTCAGTTCCAGCTTTAAATTTAACTACTTTTTTAGCAGCAATTTTAATTTCTTTCCCTGTTTGAGGGTTACGGCCTAAACGTGCAGCACGCTTAGCTACTGAAAAAGAACCGAATCCTACTAAAGATACTCTGTCGCTTTTTTTCAAAGCTTTAGCTACTGCATCGATAGTAGCATCTAATGCACGACCTGCATCAGCTTTAGTTAATTTTGATCCGTTTGCGATTGCTTCGATTAATTCTGCTTTGTTCATTTTGTTTGTTTTTTAAGGGTTAAACTTTTTTAAATTAATTACATTACAAATGTATACGCTAATCCTTATTTGTCAAGTGTTATCTACAAAAAAGTGTTCGTTTTGTTAATAAAATGGCACTTTGTTAATAAATCTGCCCTGTATCGCCATTATAATGGGCGTTTTGCCCATCGCTTAATCGCAAAACGGTCAATAATAACCCTTTTGGGACATATATAAGTGGCGTATACTATTAATAAAGACATACATATATATTATATAAACCTTAAACCGGGTTCCATTTTAAATCCCCGCAGAAATTCCTCGATCAGCATTCTTTTTTTTCCAGCCATCTGCAATTCTTTAATGGATATGAAACCATTGCTACAAGCGGCTTTCAGATAGGTTTTACCATCACTCAATACAGTCCCTGCATCATATTCATGTGGTGTTTTTTCCATTTCTGATACAAAGATCTTTATACCTGTTACCTGTCCGTTCTTATCTAAAAACTCTGTAAAGGCCGCCGGATAAGGCGATAAGCCACGTATTAAATTATAGATTTTTTCAGACTCATAGTTCCAGTTTATTTTGCAGGTTTCCTTAAACAACTTTGGCGCGTGAATGCTTTGTGCATCGTCCTGCGGTTTCAACTGGTAATCGCCACTTTCAATAGCCTTTACTGTTTTTAAAACAAGTTCGGCGCCAATGGTCATTAAGCTATCGTGCAGCTCGCCGGCTGTTGTTGTTTTATGAATTGGTGTTTTTGCCTGGAAGAGCATGTTCCCCGTATCGATCTCATGCTTTAATTTAAAGCTTGTCACGCCACTTTCTGTTTCACCATTAATAATGGCCCAATTAATAGGTGCCGCGCCACGGTACTTTGGCAATAAGGAACCGTGCAGGTTATAAGTACCAAGCGGCGGCATGTTCCATACAATTTCGGGCAGCATCCTAAAGGCAACAACGATCTGCAGGTCGGCATTTAATGCTTTTAATTCATTAACAAACTGTTCATCTTTCAGTTTTTCAGGCTGCAAAATGTGCAGGCCTTTTTCCAATGCATATTTCTTTACAGCCGATTGCTGAAGCTGCTGCCCACGGCCCGCCGGTTTATCGGGCACAGTAACCACGGCAGCAATATCGTACCCGTTTTGCACTAATATATCCAAACTGGCAACCGCAAACTCGGGCGTACCCATAAATACAATTCTCATATGCTGTTATTTTATTTCCCGCAGATTGCGCTGATAACGCAGACCAAGGAGAAGTTCAGAATCAAAAATACAAGAAAGATTTGAAGTACCGAAACGGGCCTGCTTCTCACTTCAACAAATCCGCACAATCTGCATTATCAGTGGGAAACTAATTTAAATTTGTTCTTTTGTTACCAAATGGTGTTATAGTATATAAGCAGGTTATTTATGAGTTTCGGAAAGGAAACATACGGTACGTTATCGGACAAAAACAATGAGGTAGTGAAGCAACTTTATGAGGCATACGCCAAAAAGCTATTGGCATATACCTGTAAAAACTACAGCATTGATAAAGATGACGCGTGGGCGGTAGTGTATAAAACCATATACAAAATTGCCGAAGTTGGTAACGGGTACCATTTTGAGAATGAACAAAAACGTTCGGGTTTTATTTTCAGGACACACATTAATTTCCTGAAGAATTATTTCAGGGATGATAAGTCCTTTGAAAAGAAAAACCAGGAAGTCGATCTGAGCGAGCATTTTGCCGAACATGAACCGGAAACACATCAAACTCAAAACCTGCCACTGACTGTTTTACAGAAGGAGCTCGAAAAGCTGGAAGACTGGCAGCGCATTTTGTTGCTGATGCGCGGACAGGATATGCCTTACAGCAAGATTGCCGAATTTGTAAATAAACCTGAGAACCAATTAAAAGTATACTATGCGCGATTAAAAAAGCAATTAGCGGATGACGTTAATGCTGAATTACAAAAAATTAAAACAACACAACATGTCAGCCAATAACAACCATAATGTTTCTGAAAAAGAGCTCGATAACCTGCTGAATCAGGCCTTTTTAAATTTAGATTTTAATAATCCTAAAAACAAAGCACTTATGGAAACCATTTCAAATCACACCATGAACATAGAACCTGGATACACAGGACTATTCAACAAATCATTCTTCACTAAATTCATTAGCATTTTTGTTGTCATCGCCGTTCCACTTGCCATTTACCTTAACTACTCTGTAAATACAGAAAAAGCACCTGCAATAAAAACCACTCCGGTAGCAAGTTCAATTATAGCTGAGCAGGTAGTAACAAAAGAAACAGCGCAACAGCCAGAAAACAACAGTATGGTTGAACAAAAAAACATCTTGAGAAATACACCGGTAATAGCCGTGCCAAACGAAGAAGAAAAAAATCCTTTGGTATACATTGAACCCAAAAATAGCCAGGCATCTCCATACAGCTTTCCGGATGAAAAGAAGATTCATTCAGAGGACACAAATTATGTGTTTCCGAAACTTACCGAAAAAGAAATAAAAGCAACCAAAAAGCAAAAGCAGGTCATTGCCATGTGCATTGTAAAACCCGGCAAAAGTAAATACATGCTGATTTCTAAAGGTTATCGTAAAGGTTCCTATTTTGATACTGACACGGTTTGTCAATTTTACATACAGGATGCAGAAGTAAGCAATTTGGAATACAGAACATTTCTTTTTGATTTATTGATCCAGGGAAGAAAATCGGAGTTCTTAATTGCCAAGCCTCACCAGGAACTATGGATCAACTCAAATGGGACAAACAAATTTGACCGCTTAAAGGATCTATACTTCTCCGACAAACGGTTTGACGATTTTCCTGTTGTAAACATTACTCCCGAAGGTGCCGAATTGTACTGTAAATGGTTAATGGAAATTGGGAAAGAAGAGCACAAAGAGATCGCTGCAAGACTACCAACTGAAAGGGAATGGACAAAAGCCGCCAGTTCGGGGACTGCAACCGCTGATTATCCATGGGGTACAGACTCTATTCAAAATAAAAAGGGTTGTTTTATGGCTAACTTTTGTTTACAAAAATTACATGAAAAGTTAAATCCAAAAGTAAGCTGTGACCCGAAAAAATATCCTGATGCCTATACTTCGGCCGGGTTAATGCTTGGTGATTCCATTTCTTCTGTCAGCGTGTATGCTTACAATCCAAACCAATATAAGTTGTATTGCATGAGCGGCAATGTGGCCGAAATGGCTTACGCTACAAATACAAAAATTGTAACCACAAAAGGAGGAAGTTGGAATAACAGTTTTGAAGATTGCAGGGTAACAAGCAATGAGGAATTGACAGGACCACTAAAAGCAAATCCTATGACCGGCTTCCGGCCTGTATTCAGGGTATTTTCAACAAGCATGTTTGGCGCTATGGAGCGGGACGATGCCAAAACAGGCATTGCCACGTTAACTGCCGAAGAAATAAAGACTGCTGAAAAAGACAAGGCCAAACTAATAGCACAGGTCATAAAACTCAATAAGGATAAATATGCTTATATCCCCATGGGATCGTGCGAATACAAGGGAAAAATGGTTTCTGTAGAGGCTTTTTACATGGAAGCAACCGAAGTGACCAATTTGGAGTACCGGACATTCCTGGCTGATTTATTAATTCAGAAAAAGGATGCGGATTACATAGCCGCCAAACCCGATCAGATGATGTGGATAAAGCGCTTTCCATATTCCTATAACGAACCTATGGTGAATATGTATTTCTGGCATCCGGCATATAATGAATACCCGGCAGTTAATATTCCTGTAAAAGGCGCGCAGTTATACTGCGACTGGCTTACCATTGAAGCGAACAAGGTATTAAAAGCGGCTGGCAAACCACTTATGAATGACCTGAGGATCCCTGATGAGTACGAGTGGGCCATGGCGGCAAGCAATGGTAAGAATAAAGTAAAATATGCCAATGGAAATACTTTTTTAAGGGACAGCAGAGGGAAGTACGAAATGAACTTCATGTGCTACTCGAAAGAAGAATGCCGCTACGATTCGCTCTTAAACCTGTATGTACCAAAAGTATTTAAACAACAATACATGGAGGATGGCGGTTTTCATACCGTTTACACAAAATCATACGCGCCCAACAGCTACGGCTTGTATTGCATGGCCGGCAATGCCGCTGAAATGATAAAACGCAATGGTACAAATACACCGGGAGTTAAAGGTGGTAGCTGGTTCAGCTGCGATCATTTCCTGGAAATAGAAGCGGAGCAGGAATATAAAAATGAAATTGACCGTTCACCACTGATCGGTTTCAGACCGGTGTTCACTGCTTTGAAAAAATAATTAACCCGCCACCCTGTCACGACGTGTGATGATGATTCAGGGTCTCTTGAGATGCTGATCCGTCAACTAGCGGACAGCATGACTATAATTAAGATTATCGTTTTATAAAAACCCTCTCAGGCCATCAACAATTTTGTTGGTGGCTCCTGAGTTTTTAAGCACATAATTTTTGGCTAAACGTGAAGATTCTGACAAGATCACATCGTCTTTTAAAAATGCAGTAAGCTGGTTCGTAAGTTCGGTGGCGTCATTAAAAACAAATCCCGCTTTCAAATCAATCACTTCAAAAGCTTCGTTGAATTTTTGATGATTAGGTCCAAATAATACCGGCAAGCCATACACGGTAGGTTCCAGGATATTGTGGATCCCTCCGTTAAACCCTCCGCCAATTAAAGCAACGGTCCCATATTGGTAAACAGACGATAAAAAGCCAATGGCATTGATTACCAGCACTGAGTCGGTATATTCGGGAGGATTATCGGAATACAGGTGAAAAGCAATGTTATTTTTAAACAAGAGGTTGCTTAACCGGTCAATATTTTTTTTATCAATTTCATGAGGAGCAATAATAAGCTTCACATTTGCATGCTTTTCTTTTAACTGAACGTAGGATTCAATTAAATAATCTTCATCTTTTTGCCAGGAACTTCCGGCAATAATAACAAACGAATCCTTAGCGAACTCTTCAATCTCTTTTATTTTTTTAGGCGACGAACAAATTTGCAAAACCCTGTCGAAACGGGTATCACCGGCCAGTATACCGGTTTCAGTTTTTAATAATTTCAATAAGCGGATGGAATGTACATCCTGGGTATAAATGGTATGATAGGTAGCAAGCGCTTTGCGAAAATTACCGCCATACCATTTAAAAAAGGTTTGATGCCTTTTAATAACCGTGGAAATTAAAAACGTAGGAATTTTACTTTTATGCAATTGAAATAAATAGTTCAGCCAGAACTCATACTTTACAAAAACAGCCAGTTTTGGTTTAAGGGTTGCAATAAAACGCCTGGCGTTAAATGGCTTATCCGAAGGCAGGTACATCACAATATCCGCGTAAGGATAGTTTTTCTGGATCTCGAAACCTGAAGGCGAAAAAAATGTGAGAACGATCTGTTGTTTTGGAAACTCTTTTTTTATTTTTTCAATTACAGGCCGGCCCTGCTCAAACTCCCCTAATGAAGCGCAGTGGAACCAGATCGGATTTTCGATCTTAAGGCCTTCCATTTTATTTTTCAGGTTCTCGTGCCAGTTCCACCTTCCTTCCAACCACAAGCGTGCTTTTGGATTAAAGGGCGAAGCCAGTGTTAATCCTAATTTAAACAAGTGTATGCCGAGGTTGTATAAAAACAAATTGAAAAAAGTTTAATATTTTTCTTGAATAGATTCCAGGTATGGGAGGTCTTTCTTGTATTGCTCCACATCCCATTTCATATCCCAGTTTTTAATATACTCTTCTATGGTTCCCAGCCCCACAGAAGCTCTGCGCTTATTAACATTATCAGGGTCTAATAAAGGAGATACATAGTACTTATCTTTATCCATTCCTATCTGGCTTCCGTAAATTTGTTTTCGGCCATTCCTTATTTCTATCCGGTCTTCTAATAAAGCCAAACTACTGCCTTGCGCTTTACCATTTTTTACCGCCTCACGCATTATTGGCAAATACTTTTCCTGCGTTTTTAAATCAGCATGCTGAATTACTAAAAATAAGGTTGTATTCCCCTGCTCTCCTACAACATCTGCACCCAGCCAGCCATATTTATCTAAAATAGCCCTTATTTTAATCAAATTAATTGAATCTTTTTCATTGGCTATTTTCCATATATCCCGAAACTCTTTAGAGCTTGCACCATGTTTTTTTTGAATGCTCATAGCCTGGATCCGATAGCTTTGATCTTCCAGGTAAATCGTGTCAAGCTGTGCTACCAGAACTTTATTGAGGTTAGCCTCTGCTTTTTCTTTATTTTGTTTTACCAGTTCGGTTAAGGGGTTCCATCGCTTATCTTTGTGAAGAGTTTGCAGGTCCTCATCACTTATTAAATGCTGGTAATTTTTATACCCCCCCATCTTTGCAGCTCTCTCCAAATTAAAAAATGCGCTATCGGGTACATTGGCCAAAGCCCAGGTGCAAGCAGCATTATAACGATCGTTAGTAGTCCCCTTCCATCCAAGTGATTTGAAAGCAGCCGAATAGGTTTCCCCCGATTTCTTATACTCCTGTTTATTGTATAAGGAATCAGCCTTACGGATCAGTTTTGAATACTCATCAGTGTTTTGAGCATAAGAAAAGTTAACACTTACGACCAATCCTGCTATGAGTATATTTTTTTTCATCATCTTATTCGTCACCCTGAGCGAAGTCGAAGGGTTTAACAGGCTTCGACTCCGTTCAGCCTGACAATATTAAAAATCAAAATTAATTTGTCCATCCTTGCCCCTCATATTATCGCCATTCAATTTCTCCATAGCCCTGCGGTGCAGTTCCATAGGCGATAAACCATTATCCCCTATTTCTTCATCACCTTCGTCATAATCTTCCATCACTATTTCTTCCGACTGGCGCAGGTTAATTTCTTTTACTTTATAGGAAGTTAATTTTTTTCCTTTGGCTTTCATATTTACCAACGGCGCAAATTCTACCAGGTTAACTGCCTCGTCGGGAATTACCTTATCTTTTTCCTTGTTGAATTTAATATCCACAATTGGCAATATCTGCGACGTAATAAGCTCCATGCGCGAGTTTTCATTCTCTGTAATAATGAGCGTTTTACTGGTGGTATTCTCCGGAACAAAACGTTTGGTGATATATGCTTTGCTTTCCCCATCATAGTAAATACATGACAACACAAGCTCAGGATAATATTTTTCAATCAGGATAATATCCTCATCAAAGTGGTTGAGTACATCATAGGTATATAGCCTGTACTGTCCTTTGCTGGTAACGGTTAAAATTTTATCATCGCCCGCAAATTTGCCAAGGTAAGTACCTTTATTTTCTTTATTCAGGCGGTGTACCGAATCATTGAACCAATAATCTTCCGCCGCAAGAGTAGAAGTCCCTTTTGTTTTTAAAAGCACTTTTTTAACGGCATACTTGGTTACAATGTTTCCTGTTGATGCGCGGCCTTTTACCGGAATATCGGCAAAATCAACATCCAGTTCCAGCTTGCGCAGGCCGGCAACCGGTTTTAAGATCACCTGCACTTTTTCCGCTTCACCGTTAGGGTTAATGGTAAACCAATGAACATTGGAGTTCGGGCTTCCTTTGGTAAGGTCGTATTCCTTATCGCGGGTTACACCGGTTACATTAAAGCGTTTGATAAAGGTGATCCCTTTCGGGCCATCGCTATAGATCATGTTATAAGTAGTACGCTCATCGTTTTTCTTAAAGATGGCGATATAGATAATGTCTTTTCCAATAAACACTTTATCGGCTACCTTAAACACCTTCATTTTACCTTCCTTGGT
Source organism: Bacteroidota bacterium (assembly GCA_048498515.1). Taxonomy (GTDB): domain Bacteria; phylum Bacteroidota; class Bacteroidia; order B-17B0; family Aurantibacillaceae; genus UBA4416. The sequence continues at coordinate 128,207 of JBEHXV010000005.1, forward strand.
AAAGGCAATGATCTCATCCAGGTCGGAGCAATCGCACACAAACTCATCTTTCTTCAGCCCTTTACCGGCAAAGCCTTCGGCGCGGTTCACGTATAATTTTTCGCTGGCTATAATTACCTGGGTGGCATTAATGGTTTCCAGCTCTTTGGTCTCGGTTTTACGCTCACGGCCTGCACCGTATTTCTTTTTCAGGTTCTTGAAGTAGTCAACCGCGTAATCGATCAGGTTAGCCAGGTGGCCTTTAACGATCTCAATTTTCGCATCCAGCTCCTTCATGTGCTCTTCCGCTTTAATGGTATCAAAGCGGGTAATGCGGATCATAGGGATTTGTGTTAAACGCTGCAGATCGTCGTCGGTAATCTCTCTCAATAATTTTTTGCGGTGCGGTTTAAAGCGCTCGTATAAATATTCATACAAGGTTTCGCGGGAAGAATATTTTTTAAAGTCGATGTACATTTCTTCTTTAATGAATATTTTCTCTAAAGATGAAAAATGCCATTTTTCCTCCAGTTCCGCTTTTTCTATTTCCAGTTCTCTACGCAGCAACTCTAATGTTTGCTGGGTAGAAATTTTCAGAATTTCGCTTACGCCTACAAAACGTGGCTTCTCATTTTCAATAATGCAGGCATTTGGCGAAATGCTCACTTCGCAATTGGTAAAAGCGTAAAGCGCGTCAATGGTTTTATCGGGCGAAATACCCGGCTGCAGGTGAATCAGGATTTCCACATTCTCAGCCGTATTGTCCTCAACCTTTTTAACCTTGATCTTCCCTTTATCATTAGCCGCTAAAATAGAGTCTATCAGTGAACCTGTAGTGGTTCCAAAAGGAATTTCGGTAATGATAAGCGTTTTTGGGTTCAGCTCTTTTACGCGCGCCCGTACTTTTATTTTACCGCCACGCAAGCCATCTTTATAATCACTGAAATCGGCAATACCACCGGTGATAAAATCAGGATAAATAACCGCTTTACGGCCCCTTAAAACCTGTATGGAAGCATCAATGAGCTCATTGAAGTTATGAGGCAAAATTTTAGTTGCTAAACCTACCGCAATCCCTTCTACCCCATGTGCCAACACCAATGGGAATTTTACCGGCAAGGTAATAGGTTCTTTGTTACGCCCATCGTAACTCATTCCCCAATTGGTTGTTTTGGGATTGAAAATAATTTCCTGTCCTAATTTTGATAAACGCGCTTCAATGTAACGGGGAGCGGCCGCACTGTCGCCCGTTAAAATATTCCCCCAGTTCCCCTGACAATCAATCAGCAGGTCTTTTTGTCCCATGGTTACCAGGGCATCGCCAATACTGGCATCACCGTGCGGGTGGTATTTCATGGTATTACCAATTAAGTTGGCAACCTTGTTATACCGTCCGTCCTCAAGTTCCCACATACTATGTAAAATGCGTCGCTGAACCGGTTTCAAACCATCTTCCATGGCCGGAACCGCGCGCTCTAAAATCACATAGGATGCGTAATCAATAAACCAGTTTTTGAACATGCCCGAAACATGCTTAATGTTGCTCACTTCTCCGTGTTCGTTATGTGTGTTTTCTTCCATTCTAATTTTAATTCAAAAGAATTTAAGTCAAAATTCAAAAACAAAAAATTTTTTGAATTTTGACTTGACTCTTACTATCTTATTTTACTAACTCTTCTTCCAAATCTTTTTCCACCACCAGGTTATCAATAATAAACTCCTGCCTGTCCTGGGTATTTTTGCCCATGTAATAATTCAATAATTGCTGGATAGAGGCCTGCTGATCCAATAATACAGGTTCAAGGCGAATATCCTTGCCAATAAACAATTTAAATTCATCAGGACTGATCTCTCCTAAACCTTTGAATCGGGTGATCTCAGGTTTTGGTCCTAATTTGGCAATGGCAGCTTTACGTTCTTCATCGCTGTAGCAATAAATGGTTTCTTTTTTATTGCGCACACGGAACAATGGCGTTTGTAAAATGTACACGTGACCATTCTTTACCAGGTCAGGAAAGAACTGCAGGAAGAAGGTCAATAACAATAAGCGGATGTGCATGCCATCCACATCGGCATCAGTAGCAATCACCACATTGTTATAACGTAAATCTTCCAAAGAATCCTCAATGTTTAAAGCGGCTTGCAGCAGGTTAAACTCTTCGTTCTCATACACTACTTTTTTTCCAAGCCCAAAACAGTTGAGCGGTTTCCCTTTTAAACTAAATACAGCCTGCGTGTTTACATCGCGCGTTTTGGTAATGGAACCGCTGGCCGAATCTCCCTCGCAAATAAAGATGGTGGTTTCGTGAGCACGTGGATTTTTGGACTCATCCAAATGCACGCGGCAATCGCGCAGTTTTTTATTGTGCAGCGATGATTTTTTGGCGCGCTCACGGGCCAGTTTTTGAATGCCCGATAATTCTTTACGTTCACGCTCATTGGCCACAATTTTAGCTTCAATGGCACGTGCCGTTTCAGGGTTTTTATGTAAATAGTTATCTAATTGCTGTTTAATAAAATCACCCACAAAAGAACGCATCGATTGTCCGCCCGGGGCAACTTCCTGCGAACCTAATTTGGTTTTGGTTTGTGATTCGAACACTGGTTCCTGTACGCGCACCGAAATAGCCGCTACAATGGATTTGCGTACATCCGTCGGGTCAAAATCCTTTTTAAAGAACTCCCGCACGGTTTTTACAACCGCTTCCCTGAATGCTGCCTGATGTGTACCACCTTGAGTAGTGTACTGCCCGTTTACATAAGAATAATATTCCTCCGAGAAATGTTCGTTACTATGTGTCATGGCCAGTTCAATATCATCGCCTCTCAGGTGAATGATAGGATAAAGGATCTCGCCGGTAATGTTTTTCTCCAACAGATCTTTTAAACCGTTGTCTGATTTGTAAACTGCCCCGTTAAAATAAAGCGTTAAACCTGTATTTAAAAAAGCATAGTTCCACAACATCCGGTCGATGTACTCATGCACAAAATGGTATTTTTTAAAGATGGTATCATCCGGGCGAAACTCTACATACGTTCCATTAGCTTCGGTAGTTGCGGTCAATTTTGACTCTTTGACTAATTCGCCTCTCGAGAATTCTGCCGTTTTGCTTTGTCCGTCGCGGTAAGCAATAACTTTAAAATTAATAGCCAAAGCGTTCACCGCTTTTGTACCAACCCCATTTAATCCAATGGATTTTTTAAAGGCATCGCTATCGTATTTACCTCCGGTATTAATTTTTGAAACTACCTCAACTACTTTTCCTAATGGAATACCACGACCGTAATCACGAATGGAAACAGCACCGTCCTTCACCGCTACTTCTATCTTCTTCCCTGCTCCCATCATAAACTCGTCAATGGAGTTATCCATTACCTCTTTAATGAGGACATAAATTCCATCATCAAAAGCAGAGCCGTCTCCCAGTTTCCCAATATACATCCCGGGGCGCATACGGATATGCTCTTTCCAGTCGAGAGATTTAATACTGTCTTCGTTATAATTTGCTATTTCTTTTGCCATTCTTTTATAATTCAAAAATTTAGAAGTTAAAATTCAAAAGCTGTGCTTCTTTTGAATTTTAACTTGATTCTTTTAACTTTTTATATTCCGTCTCCGTCCAACAAATTACCCAGGCCTCCCAAAATGCTGCCTTCTTCTTTTCTGCCTCCTGAGCCATAGGATAAGATCCTTCCGGCCAAACGGCTGATTGGTAAAGTCTGGATCCATACCTTGCCCGGGCCGCGTAATACAGCATAAAATACACCTTCGCCTCCGAATAATGTATTTTTTACACCACCAATGAATTGGATGTCGTAATGCACATCGGCCGTAAAAGCAACAATACAACCCGTATCGATCTTTAATATCTCACCAGGCTGCAAATGTTTTTCAATCACATGTCCACCGCTATGTACAAAGGCCATTCCATCGCCTTCCAGCTTTTGCATAATGAAGCCTTCGCCACCAAATAAACCGGTGCCTAGTTTTTTCTGAAATTCGATGCCAACCTGTACACCTTTTGCCGCGCATAAAAAACTATCTTTCTGGCAGATGATTTTATTTCCCAAACGCATCAAATCCATTGGGATAATTTTACCTGAGTACGGCGCTGCAAAGGTCACTTGTTTTTTTCCTTGTCCAATGTTGGTATAAACGGTCATAAATAAATTCTCGCCTGTAAGTAGGCGTTTACCGGCCGTAAATAACTTATTCATAAAGCCTTTATGGTTTCCGTCGCCAAACAATGTTTCCATTTGTATGCCGTCGGTCATCATCATAAAACTTCCCGGCTCTGCAATCACCGATTCCTGCGGATCTAACTCGATCTCTACGCATTGCATTTCTTCGCCGTGTAATTTAAAATCTATTTCGTGGTTATTCATATTTTCAAATTTTTAAGTTAAAAGTCAAAATTCAAAAGCAATTATATCTGTTGAATTTTGACTTAATTCTTTTGAATTTTAATTAAACATTAAACCTAAAGTGCATTACATCTCCATCCGCTACCACATACTCTTTGCCCTCAACCCTTAACTTCCCAACTTCCTTGCAGGCATTTTCCGATCCGTATTGGATATAATCATTATAAGCAATTACTTCGGCACGAATGAAGCCTTTTTCAAAATCGGTATGAATAACGCCTGCAGCTTGCGGAGCAGTCATTCCTTTTTCAATGGTCCAGGCACGCACTTCTTTTACACCCGCTGTAAAATAGGTTTGTAGCTTCAATAAGCTGTAAGCTTGCTTTATCAATTTATTCACACCCGGCTCATCCAGTCCCATTTCGCCAAGGAATAGTTGTTTTTCTTCATAGGTTTCCAAAGAAGAAATTTCACTTTCCATAGCAGCTGTGATCACTAATATTTCGGCGCCTTCATCTTTCACTGCTTCTCTCACAGCATCTACATAGTTATTTCCTGTTTTTGCAGAAGCTTCGTCCACGTTACACACATACATCACCGGCTTAATGGTGAGTAAATGCAGATCCTGGATAAAAGGAATTTCGCTGTCCTCTAATTTACAAGCGCGGGCTGATTTGCCGCTTTCCAGTGTTTCTTTTAGCTTGGTACAAGCGGCATAAGTTTTAACGGCATCTTTGTCGTTCCCTGTTTTGGCTTGCTTTTCAAATTTTTTCAGTTTGGCTTCCACCGCTTCCAGATCTTTGAGCTGCAATTCCGTATCAATGATCTCTTTATCGCGAACAGGGTTTACATTTCCATCCACGTGAATGATATTGTCATCATCAAAACAACGCAGTACATGCAAAATGGCATTACACTCGCGAATATTGGCCAAAAATTTATTCCCTAAACCTTCGCCTTTGCTGGCACCTTTCACCAAACCGGCAATATCAACAATCTCTACGGTAGTTGGTAAAATAGCCTGAGGCTTTACCAGCTCCGATAATTTGGTGAGGCGTTCGTCCGGAACCGTGATGACGCCTACATTTGGTTCGATGGTACAGAACGGGAAGTTTGCCGCCTGCGCTTTTGCATTACTTAAACAATTAAACAACGTTGATTTTCCTACGTTCGGCAACCCAACAATTCCACATTTTAAAGCCATTTTATATCAGTTTGAAGTTTCTTGTTCCGTGCTTCAGGTAAAGGCCAGAAACCAGGAACAAGAAATAATTAATAAATCAATCTGCAAATATATAAAAATGGGTTACTCGCATTTGCTATAAATAGTAGCATTGTTGGGCAGTTTTTAACAATTTGCCGCGTAATTGTGTGAAAAACAAATCCCGGTCTTTATTTTTTAACATCCTGTTATTATTATTAACATTAGCGTTATACAGAGTATGCAAATGCTATTTTTGCAGCAAAATCAACACTTATGGCAGATATAGCTCAACTACAAGTACTGGCAACACAGGTTCGCCGCGACATTGTTCGCATGGTTCACGCAGTTAACTCGGGTCACCCGGGCGGTTCCTTAGGCTGTACCGATTTTTTAGTTGCCTTGTACAACGGAGTAATGAAGCACGACCCCAAGAACTTTACCATGGATGGCAAAGGCGAGGATCTTTTCTTTTTGAGCAATGGGCACATTTCACCGGTATTTTACAGCGTACTGGCACGTTGCGGCTATTTTCCGGTGGAAGAACTGAAAACGTTCCGTAAAATAAACACCCGCCTGCAAGGGCATCCAACCACGCACGATCATTTGCCGGGCGTACGTATTGCCAGCGGTTCGCTGGGACAAGGCATGAGCGTGGCCATTGGCGCGGCTTTAACAAAAAAATTAAATAAAGATTCTGCCATCGTATACAGCCTGCACGGTGACGGCGAATTACAGGAAGGACAAATTTGGGAAGCCGCTATTTACGCGGCGGCCAATAAGGTGGATAATTACATTGCAACTATTGACTATAACGGACGCCAGATTGATGGTGACGTGGAAAATGTGTTATCGCTCGGAAACCTGAAAGCTAAATTTGAAGCCTTTGGCTGGGAAGTGGTTGAAACCAACGAGGGAAATAATTTACAGGCCGTGATCGATGGCCTGGCAAAAGCAAAATCGTTTGTAGGTAAAGGCAAGCCAATTGTCAATATTATGAGAACCGAAATGGGCGCCGGTGTGGATTACATGATGGGAACCCACAAATGGCATGGTTCAGCACCAAACGACGAGCAACTGAAAAAAGCGCTCGATCAGTTGGTTGGGAACGAGTCTGATTACTAGGAAATTATAAATGATAAATGTTGAATTTTAAATGAATGTATTGAAGAGAAATATTTTTTTAAAATTTATTTTAATTATTCATTTAACATTTATAATTCAACATCCCTCATTGGCGCAACCAACTAATCGCATTCTTTTTATTTTTGATGATTCCTACAGCATGTATGCTCCCTGGAACAGCAACATCAAAATTGAAGTAGCTAAAAAAATAATGGGCGAGTTTTTAGACAGCCTTAAAAATCTTCCCAATCTTGAACTGGCGCTACGCTGTTACGGACACCAAACTTTTATTAAACCCGAGCGTAATTGTAAAGACACGAAGCTGGAAGTTCCTTTTGCCAAAGCAAACCTCAATGCCCAAAAAATAAAGCAACGCATTCAAAAACTGGAACCATTGGGTACCACGCCTATTGCGTACTCTTTAGGTGAAAGTGCCGCCGATTTTACACCCTGCAGCAATTGCCGTAACATTATTATTTTAATTACCGATGGTATTGAAGAATGTGAAGGTGTTCCCTGCCAGGTATCGACGGAACTACAGCGAAAAGGCATTTTCCTCAGGCCATTTGTGATTGGCGTTGGACTGGATGTAAAGTTTGCCGATGTGTTTGGTTGCATGGGCAAGTTTTACGATGTAAGCAACGAAGCTAATTTTAAAGATGTATTGAACTTAGTTTTGACAGAAGCCATCTCGCAAACTACCGTGCAGGTTGACTTGCTGGACCTTAGTAAAAAACCCACAGAAACAGATGTGAACATGACCTTTTACGATGCCACTACCAAACAGGTGAAATACAATTACCTGCACACCCTAAATCATCGCGGCAATCCTGATACACTGGTGTTAAGTCCCGACATTACTTATGATTTAATGGTTCACACCATTCCACCCATTGAAAAAAAAGGCATTACCATCCAAAAAGGAAAACACAATGTCATCCCGGTTGATGCGCCACAAGGCCATTTGAAACTGGAACTTGACGGTACCTTAAGCAAATACTACCCAACCTCTTTGATCCGCAAGAAAGGAGACATGAATACATTGAACATACAGGAGTTTGGGAAGACAGAAAAATACATTGTAGGAAAATATGATATTGAAATCCTGACGCTTCCGCGCATTAAGCTTTTTGATGTAGAAATTCAGCAAAGTACCACCAATACCATTAAAGTGCCAACCTCCGGCAATGCCTATGTAACTAAAGGCGGTACAGGCTACGGAAGCATTTTTGTGGACGACGGCAAAAAAGTAACCTGGGTATGTAATTTAAACAACAGTTTACAAAACGAAATTATCTATCTTCAACCCGGAAATTACAAACTGGAGTTCAGGTACGAAAGTGCTAAAGAAACCATTAAAACGGTTGAACGAAAATTTACGATAACGTCAGGCGTAACCACCAATGTAAAATTGAATTAATGAAAATAAAAAACTACATACTGTATTTCCTGTTCCTTCAAACTACAACAATTTATTCGCAAATTAAATCAGAAGAGGTTGTTTTTACTATAGTTGAAGAAGTCCCTGTCTATCCAGGTGGATCGCAGGAAATGAATAAGTTCATTCAAAAAAACTTAGTACTCCCACAAGCGGCTATAAAAAATAATACTTTTGGCAAATGCTTTACAAAATTTATTGTGAGAAAAGATAGCACAATAAGCGATATTACGGTTTTAAAAGGAGTTCCAAATTGCCCCGAATGCGATGAAGAAGCAAAAAGAGTTCTATCAATGATGCCAAAATGGGCTCCCGCTAGGCAAAACGGAAGAGCCGTAAATTATTATATTACACAGGCAATTACGTTTCAACTTAAATAATTTTAAAAGTTATTATGAAAAAATACACCTACACCGAAAAAAAAGACACCCGCTCAGGCTTTGGAGCCGGCTTATCTGAATTAGGAAAAACAAATCCAAATGTCGTAGCATTATGTGCAGACTTAACAGGATCCTTGAAAATGGATGCTTTTCAGAAAGAGCACCCTGAGCGTTTTTTCCAGGTTGGTATTGCCGAAGCCAACATGATTGGTATTGCGGCCGGCTTAACCATTGGTGGTAAAATTCCTTTTACCGGAACTTTTGCCAACTTCAGCACCGGCCGTGTGTATGACCAGATTCGCCAGAGCGTAGCCTATTCGGGCAAGAATGTAAAGATCTGTGCTTCGCACGCGGGTTTAACCTTAGGAGAAGACGGTGCTACGCACCAAATTCTGGAAGATATTGGCCTTATGAAAATGCTGCCACATATGTGCGTTATTAATCCTTGCGATTATAACCAGACCAAAGCGGCCACCATTGCCATTGCCAATTACGAAGGGCCTGTGTATTTACGTTTTGGCCGCCCGACGGTTCCTAACTTTACTCCTGCCGATCAAAAATTTGAAATTGGCAAAGCTATTATGCTGAATGAAGGTACCGATGTAACCATTATTGCAACCGGGCATTTGGTGTGGAAAGCGATTGAGGCAGGCGAAAAACTGGCCGAAATGGGAATCTCTGCCGAGATCATTAATATTCACACGATTAAGCCTTTGGACAATGAAGCCATCTTAAAATCGGTAGCCAAAACAAAGTGCGTGGTAACTGCCGAAGAACACCAAATGAATGGTGGCCTGGGCGATAGCGTAGCACAATTGTTATCACGCAATACTCCTGCCCCGCAGGAATTTGTAGCTGTTGACGATAGCTTTGGCGAAAGCGGAACACCCGATGAATTAATGACCAAGTATGGTTTGGATACAGTGAATATCATCCAAGCGGTTCAGAAGGTGATGAAGCGCAAATAAGATTAGGACTCAGGATTTAAGATGAAGGATAAAAGATTGGTTTACACCAAATCTTTTATCCTTTGTCATTTATCTTGTATCAAAGTACTACTCGTGATGGTATTTCTCATTCTTGAGAATAGAAAATCCCCTGTACAGTTGTTCACAAAAAAACAAGCGGATCATCTGATGCGAAAAAGTCATTTCGGATAAGGACAAGGTGTAGGAGCCTTTTTCCAGAATGGTTTTATCTATGCCAAATGGGCCTCCAATTAAAAACACCAGGCGCTTGCAACCCGACACCATGCGCTTGTTTAAAAACTCGGCAAATTGCACGGAGCTGAACTGCTTGCCATGCTCATCCAAACAAACCAGGTAATCAGACGGTTCGAGCAATTTTTGGATCTCGAGTGCTTCGGCCTTTTTCTGCTCATCAAAGGGTTTTTGTCGGATATTTTTAGGCATTGATATCGTTTCCGTAGTAAAGGAAACATAATTCTTCAGGCGTTCGGTATACACTTTTATACCATCATTTAGGTATGAATCAGTTGTCTTTTCTATCTGGACCAGTAAGATTTTCATTTTTGATGAACATTTTGTGACTTTTAGGCACAATAATTGTAACTTTAGTGGTAAATCTACAAATAAATGAAAGCTTTAGCTACTATTTTCATCAGTTTATTATGTTTCTCTTTTACGCTTAGGGATATTAATGAGGATGTGACAAATGCGCTTAAGCAGGGAAATACAACGGAACTGGTGAAACATTTTGCCGATAAGATCTCGGTAAAGGTATTAAACCAGGAAGACCTTTTAAGCCGGGCACAAGCCCAGGCGGTTATTGAGGATTTTTTTAACAAACACAAAGTAAAAAGCTACCAGACTTCTCATACCAGCATTGTTAATGGCGATCAGCAATTCATTACCGGTTCGTTGGATACCAATAGCGGTAAATTCAGGATTTCCATATTAGTGAGAGGAAGTGTAATTTCGCAGTTCAGAATAGAGAACGATAATGGCTAATTACATTTCATTACACAAAAAACATTTCAATTTTAAAACTTTTGTTCAAAATGCCTTACAGGAAGATGTTGGCGACGGCGATCATTCGGCCCTGGCAACTATTCCGGCTACTAAAAAAGGAAAATGCCATTTACTGGTAAAAGAAAACGGCATTATTGCCGGTATTGAAGCCGCCAAAGAAGTTTTTAAGCTTGTTGATCCCAAGTTCAAATTCACACAATTTATTAAAGACGGTGAAACGGTAAAAGTTGGCGATATTGCTTTTATTGTTGAAGGGAGTTCTCAAAAGCTTTTAACCACCGAGAGATTGGTTTTAAACATCATGCAGCGCATGAGCGCCATTGCCACCAAAACCAATCATTTACAAAACTTATGCAAGGGGACAAAAACCAGGGTGATCGATACCCGCAAAACAACCCCGGGTTTTCGCTTTTTCGAAAAATGGGCCGTGGTTATTGGCGGCGGTGCCAACCACCGTTTTGGACTGTACGATATGATTATGATTAAAGACAATCATATTGATTTTGCCGGAGGCATTTTAGAAGCCATTGATGCTACCCACGCGTACCTGAAAAAAACAAAAAAGAAACTGCCTATTGAAGTGGAAACGCGCACATTGAATGACGTAAAACTCATTCTGAACAAAGGTGGTTTTCAGCGCATTATGTTGGATAATTACAGTATTGCCGATACTAAAAAAGCGGTAGCCTTAATTGGCAATAAGTACGAAATTGAAAGCTCGGGAGGCATTACCGAAAAAACCATTGCCAGCTATGCCAAATGCGGCGTTGATTTTATTTCGGTTGGTGCATTGACACATCATGTGAAAAGTCTGGATTTGAGTTTGAAGGCGATAAAATAATCTAATGGTGGTTTCGAGAGCCTCAACCACCAGAGACTGAGACTCCCGAAGTCTCCGTCTACTTACACCCACAATCTCCCTCACCGCACTTTTTCTTTTGATACGACCGGTAAGCTCTGTAGCCTAAATAGGCTACCGCTCCAAGTACAATTATAATTACAAGCACTTCCTGCATCAGCGTTCTATTCCTACATTTCGAGGGTCAATTACCGGTACATTGTGGCTCAGGATTTGGCCGGCAACGGTTATATTTATTTTGTACGGACCCGTAGGCAAATTGCTCAGGTCCATAATATAATACTCTACATTGTCTAAATTAAATCCTGCTACTTTTTTATCGGTATTATCCAGCACTTCCACTTTTATAGGACCAAATTTTTTCCCAAGAACGGATAAACTGAATTTATTATAGAGTGTTGGTAATAAGGTAATGGTACCCAGCTCAGGATTCAGTTCTTTATTATCATATACATAACTTACTTTTCGTTTTACTTCGGTGTCATACAAGTTCCCATTCTCAATGCTTAAGGGTGTATTTTGAAAAAGCTTGTAATTGTCGGCGTAGCGGCCAATGGTGTCTTCCTTGCTCCAAACCCTTACATAATCTATTGAAAAAGAATTCGGAAATTTTGTGCTTCCATCGGGGCCCGGATGAAAAGGCTCATTATCTTTAGCCACCGCGCTATTAATGATTAAGTTTTGTTCTGTTTTAAAATCGCCGGCAAAATAACCCATTGGCTGCCCGTTTAAAAAGAATTTCACATAGCCCGGCTGCACTTCGCCCGAAATCACGTTCCAACCATCGGCCAGGCTCTCGTCTGTTTTTATCCAGGCTCCCCAGTTCTTTTTCAGGTTCAAAAAGCCACCTTTATAATTTTCGCAGCCATTGGGACAATGCACGTCAATGTGGATTTGGTTATCGCGGTCGCCTTTTCCTTCATAAAAATCAATCTCTTCGTTGGGTTTTCCCCCATAGAGCCAAAAGGCAGGCCACATGCCTTTTTCGGCATTGCCTTTAAAACGCATTTCAAAATAACCGTATTTGTATTTTTTCCGTGTACTAAACGCTCCACCTGAGTATTCAAAATTATAACTCCCGTCAGGGTTCATTGTTTTATGATACTTTGCCAGGTATTTTTTATCAATATCCCATTCATTCACTTTTGAAACAGTTTGCTCTTTTTTGGTAACAATGGTCAACAATCCTTTATCAAATTCCAGGTTATCTCTTTTATAGATCATGTCAAGGCTCATAGCATAAGGCCCCCATGGATATCCTACCTGCCACATCTCATCATTTAAACTGTAGATATTAAACTCATCATCGTCGCGCAAATACCATTTTACCGAGTTTGTTTGCTTTACCTGCCACATAACCTGTGCGCTTAGTGTTTTAAAAAACAGGATTGAAAATAAAAGGAGTAGGCGAATTGTCATACCATTAAAGCTTATAAATTGTATAATACGGATTGTTTACACAAACAGGATAATTCAGTTCCATTTCGTAGCCAAAAGACCGCTTCAAAATTACAATAAATTTTAATCCTTTTTGTTTTAGTTTAGCAATGTAGACCGGGTTTTGGATGCTGTCGTTAAACGTAACCCAACCCTTGCGGTGTGCAAAATACATAGGTGTAGGCTTATTTCCGCTGTTCATGAGCACCAGATCTTCTTTATGACTAATCGCATCAAAATCCTTTTCGAGCGCGTAAATGGCCATGTCGTCCTCTTTAATAAAAAGATCATCCTGGTAATTTAAAATTCCTTCCAGGCTTATGGCAATTAAAAACACATAGCGCCATTTTACATTTTTTATCTGCAGCAAGCCATAGCCACAAAGCAAAGCCATGACAGGCACAAAAGGAATGATGTAGTAATTATGATGGTAAAAGGCAAAGCCCGATTTGAACATAATAATTATAAATGCCAGGAACGACAAGCCGAAGATCCATGCGAGAACCTTGTCTTGTTTTTTATACACAAAGAACAATCCTATTAAAAAGAACACAAAACCAATGTATTTGACAGCGCTGTCAAAAAAATTAAAGCCTGTTTCAAAAAGGTGGCTAAAAATTTCCGAAGCGCCATCCTTCAGGGCGCTTCCCATAAAAAAATGAGTAAAGCCAAATACTTGGTTTAAATGAGGTACCCAGATAAAATACCAGTAAACCACCGGCAATAAAATAATGAGTGAAGCCGAGAGAAAAAACACCTTTGATCTTAACGCGATCGTTTTATGAAATACAAATAATGATAGTACTATGAGCAGGAATCCAACCGGGAGTTTGGCCAGCAAACCCAATAAGCAAAACAAGGCATAGCACAGCAAATGAACAAGACGTTTGCTTTCGAAATAAAGTCCTGCATAGTAAATACCCATAATAATAAAAGATGTACTAAAGGTATCGGGCATTATTTTACGTGAAAAAACAATCCAGATGGAACATAACAGAACAATGGCCGAGGTAAATGCCTGTTCTTCGGTAAACTGTTTTTTAATGAGCTTATAAAAGAACCAAATGCCGATGGTTGAAACAATGAGGTTAATCAACCGGCCATACCAGTGTTCGTAACCAAACAGTAACGACGTCAAATAAATCAGGTAATTAAGAACCGGAAATTCCATGCCCGTAATACCCGTTTTGTCGCCGCCAATATCCAAACGCGGGTACAGGATATTGGGGTTCACCTCATAAAAATTCCGGGCTACCATGGTCACGGTTGTCTGGCGCCAGTTATGCGATACTTCGAGCGGTGGATTGGTAATGTGAAACAGGCGCAGCAAAAAGAACAAAAGCAACCAAAACCGGATATCAAGAAGCCTGTTTTTGTTTATTATTTTGTTCAAATAGTTCATTAAATATCCCCAAAAATAACCTAAAATTGGTACTTTCGCTACAAATTTATAATACAGATGATCACAGCAGAATCACCGGTTAAATTCGACAGACGTAAACAAAAAGACGATACGCTTTTACAGCTTTATAAAAATATTTTAACGCCCCGCATGATTGAAGAAAAGATGCTTCTTTTACTGCGTCAGGGCCGTATTGCCAAATGGTTCAGCGGAATTGGCCAGGAGGCTATTTCGGTTGGTGTGGCTACCGCTTTGAACCGTGACGAATTTATTTTACCAATGCACCGTAACCTGGGCGTGTTTACCACCCGCGGTATTCCCATGAACCGTTTGTTCTCACAATTCCAGGGCAAACCGGGCGGTTTTACACAAGGGCGCGACCGCTCTTTTCACTTCGGAACACAGGAATACAACATTGTAGGAATGATCTCCCACCTGGGTCCACAACTAGGTGTAGCCGACGGAATTGCGTTAGGCAATAAGTTAAAGGGCGATAAAAAGGTAACTGTTGTGTTCAGCGGCGACGGTGGCGCCAGTGAAGGCGATTTCCACGAAAGCATTAACACTGCTGCCGTATGGGACCTGCCGGTTATTTTTGTGATTGAAAATAATGGTTACGGCTTATCCACACCAAGTAACGAACAGTTCCGCTGCAAATCGTTTGCCGATAAAGCCATTGGTTATGGCATTGAAGGAGTGACGGTGGATGGGAACAATGTGTTGAAAGTATATGAAACTGTTAAGAACCTGGCTGAATCCATTCGCGAAAATCCACGCCCTGTGTTACTGGAATGCGTTACCTTTCGTATGCGTGGTCATGAGGAAGCATCGGGTACCAAATACGTCCCTAAAGAGTTGTTTGATGTATGGGGAAGAAAAGACCCGGTGAATACCTTTGAGAGATTTTTAATTGATGAAGGCGTATTAACCGAAGAAATTATTGAAGAACTAAGAGCAGGTATTAAAAAAGATATTGACGGCGGATTGGAAATTGCTTTTGCAGAAACCCTGCCGCCCCCAAATACAGAAAAAGAACTGGTGGAAATGTATATGCCCTACTCTGCGCAGGATACTTCCTCTCAATCAGGTTCAAAAACCAATAAACGTATGATTGACGCTATTAGCGACGGAATGCGTTTAGCCATGCGCAAGCACGATAACCTGGTACTGATGGGCCAGGATATTGCCGATTATGGCGGTGTGTTTAAAATTACCGATGGCTTTGTGGAAGAGTTTGGCAAAGCGCGCGTGCGTAATACACCTTTGTGCGAATCGGCTATTCTTGGCGCGGGCTTCGGCTTGTCTATTAACAATCACAAAGCGATGGTGGAAATGCAGTTTGCCGATTTCGTAAGCGAAGGTATGACACAAATTGTAAACAACCTTGCTAAATCGCATTACCGCTGGGGGCAAAATGCCGATGTGGTGGTGCGTATGCCAACCGGCGCGGGCGTTGCTGCAGGACCATTCCACAGTCAAAGTAACGAAGCCTGGTTCTTTAAAACTCCGGGATTAAAAATTGCTTACCCGGCTTTTCCTTCCGATGCGAAAGGATTACTTATTACTGCGTTTGAAGACCCGAACCCGGTCATGTTCTTTGAACACAAAGCTTTGTACAGAAGCATTGATGAGGACATTTTAGACGAATACTATACCATTCCATTTGGTAAAGCACGCCTGGTAAAAGAAGGAAATGATGTGACCATTGTGACTTACGGATTGGGTGTACACTGGGCATTGGAATTGCTGAATGCAAATCCTGACATCTCTGCCGATCTGATTGACCTGAGAACACTGGCACCACTGGATACTGAAACCATTTATACATCTGTTAAAAAAACAGGCCGTGTGTTTGTATTGCATGAGGACACCTTAACAGGCGGTATTGGCGGAGAGTTAAGCGCTTTAATTACCGAGCATTGCTTCGAGTATTTAGACGCTCCTGTAATGCGCGAAGGCAGCCTGGATACACCGGTGCCAATGAATGCCGACCTGGAAATTAACTTCCTTCCGAAAGAGCGGTTTAAAGAGAAGTTGATGAAGTTGTTGAGCTATTAACAGACCTTTCAAGATCGTTAACTACTTACAGACCATGATTTTTTTAACGGTGCTCTTGTTGTCATGATCTGTGATCATGACATAATATATGCCGGTAGCTTCTTTTGAGAGATCAACCTGAGCCATTTTGCCTGAAACACCGGCAAGATAAACCTGTTGACCAAATACATTTAACACCTCAACTGTCTTTATTTCGGATGCTGTTGTTATTGAAAAAATTCCGTTGCTGGGATTAGGTTTTATTGTTATTACGTGATTAAAGTCTTGTATATCCTTAATTCCTACCGCTGAAGTACTGATTCTTCCGAGAAAAAAATCCATTGCCGGCGAAGGGCCGGGGCATGGCAATAGTGAGTTATTAAATTTCAGGACTGCGCTAATGGTACCTACTCCTGTAAATCCGCCTGATACATACATATCTGTGCCATTTCCGACAATAGCATTTGAATAAGCAGCCCCGACTCCCGTGCTTAGTTCCCATGCTTCATTTCCCATATTATCATATGAGAATACAAAAAGGTCCCCGCTCTTTATCGTATCGCCTGCAAAAACAATCCGGTCATAAAATGTGCCAAGAACGCTCACATTATCGTTCGCATCTGCATATACGCTGCGCACCTTGATATCTGAAGAAAAATAGCCAATATCTTTTGCCCAAACAACGTTTCCATTGCTATTATATTTTACCACAAATCCTCCGGTATAACCTTTTTTGTATAATGTATCCGCATCAAAAAAATAATTATAACTATTTGAATATCCTGTAATAATAGCATTTCCGCTATGATCGGAACTTATGCCGGTTAAATTTTCATTGTAATAACCTCCTCCTTTCTTTGCCCAAATAACACTCCCGTTAGCAGCGTTATAATTAACCACAAACACATCCGTATTTCCTGTGACAAAATTCGCTAAGGTATCGCTCTCAAAAATCATTTTAGCGCATGCAAACTGGCCTGCCGCATATATATTTCCGGCATTACCCATGGTAATACTCAGTCCCTGGTCATTCATTGCCGCCAAAGGATTAGTAGCTGAACTACCTCCTGCTGAGCGGGCCCATATAAAATGGCCGGAGGAATTATACTTGGCAATAAAAAAATCAGCATCATGATCTATATAGCCTGACGGAGACGATACGATGGTTGTATCAGTCCCAAAATAAAAAGATTCACTTAAAAAAAATCCTGTGATATACACATCCCCATTACCGTCTGTGGCGATAGCTCTTCCCTGCCCTCCGGCCGAGCCTACTGAAGCTACATTACCGTATACTGACTTTGCCCATAACGCATTTCCGTTCTGATCGTACTTAACGGTAAAAACACTGGAGTTACCCAAACCAGTTATAGTAATTGCATCAAATGTAATTGTATCTTTAAATTGTCCTGTAACCAAAACATTACCATTTACATCAACCGCAATGCCATAGCCTATCTCGCTTTTTCCCGCCATCCCCACACTTTTGGCCCAAACAACATTGTTATTATCATCGAACTTCACAATAAATACATCATTCACACTGCCTGTCGTATCTGCATTATTCAACGTAAAGGAGCCAAATACAATTGACCTGTTGGTAAAATAACCTGTTACATACACATTCCCTAAAGAATCCATCACCATTGCCTGCCCTTGACACATCCTGTAGCCACTTAGGTCATTTGCGCCGCCTGTGGCCTTGAGTCCGGATACCCATGCCGCCCCCTGGGAAAAACAATTCTGGATCATCATGAAAAATCCAATCAGGCAGCAAAATCTTAAATTAATTTTCATGCGGATATTTTTAAATATAAAGATAATAAATACCATTATTGTTTTATGTGAAATTAATCGTTTAATCATTACCTTTAATTAAAACTTGACAGAACATGACTATTCCTGAAGATTTTTTAAGAAGCGCCAAACGCCAGTTTTTATATTACAAAACCCTTGGTGAAAAAGCCATGGAACAGCTGGAACCTGAACAGCTCTTTGTTTCCTTAAATGAAGACACCAACAGCATTGCCGTTATTGTAAAGCATTTGCATGGCAATATGCTTTCGCGCTGGACCGATTTTTTAACTACAGATGGCGAAAAAGAAAGTCGGAACAGGGATGGGGAGTTTACGGAACACACTTCGACTCCTCTCAGTGTGACAAAAGATAAAGAAGAACTAATGAAAGCCTGGGCTGAGGGCTGGGCCTGCCTGTTTGATACCCTGGAGAGCCTAAAGCCTGAGGATCTGTCGACCATTGTTTATATTCGCAATGAAGGCCATACTGCCCTGGAAGCCATAAACCGACAATTGGCCCATTACCCTTACCATGTGGGCCAAATTGTGTTTTATGCCAAACTCTTAAAAAAATCGGAGTGGAACAGCCTGTCTATCCCCAAAAACAAATCGAAAGACTACAATGCGGATAAGTTCTCGAAAGAAAAAACAACCAAGCATTTTACCGACGATGAACTGGGGAAGCTGAAATAAGTTTCTGTCCGGTTCCTCCCCCTGATAATAGCCATTTTTAGCCGCTTTAACGGTTTTTGAAAGGCGTTTTTTGCGGTGTTAAAAAGAGTGGAAAAAAACTTCAAACCTAATCCAAAAAAAACGCTTACCTTTACGTACAGTTTATAAAAAACTGTATGTCAATCAACACTAAATATATCTTTGTTACCGGTGGGGTAACATCTTCTCTCGGAAAAGGAATTATCGCAGCATCACTTGCCAAATTACTACAGGCAAGGGGCTTTACTGTTACCATTCAAAAACTGGATCCATATATCAATATCGATCCGGGAACATTGAATCCATATGAACATGGCGAATGTTATGTAACGGAAGATGGCGCGGAAACCGACCTTGACCTTGGCCACTACGAACGTTTTTTGAATGTTCCCACCTCACAGGCTAATAATGTAACTACCGGCCGCATTTACCAATCGGTTATTGAAAAAGAGCGTAAAGGCGAATTCCTTGGAAAAACCGTTCAGGTTATTCCTCATATTACCGATGAAATTAAAAACCGCATTAAAATCCTGGGAAAAACCGGCCAGTTCGAATTTGTGATTACCGAGATTGGTGGTACCGTTGGCGATATTGAGTCGCTTCCATACATTGAAGCGGTTCGCCAGTTAAAATGGGAATTGGGCGAAAACTGCACCGTGGTGCATTTAACGCTCTTACCGTATTTAGCCACATCGGGCGAATTAAAAACAAAACCAACCCAACACTCCGTAAAACTATTGCTTGAGTATGGAGTTCAGCCCGATATTTTAGTATGCCGTTCGGAATATGAGATCAATTCGGAGATCAGGAAAAAAATCGCTTTGTTCTGTAACGTTTCTCCTGACTCAGTGATTGAAGCCCTGGATGCTTCTACGATTTACGAAGTTCCCTTATTAATGGAAAAGGAAAAACTGGATGAGATCGTTCTTAAAAAATTACATGTCACCACACCAACAGAAGTAAAGCTGGATAAATGGAAGAACTTTTTAAACAAATTCCATAACCCTGCCAAAGAAGTAACCATTGGCCTGGTTGGAAAATATGTTGAACTAAAGGAGTCCTACAAATCCATAGCTGAAGCCTTCATCCACGCAGGCGCTGTAAACGACTGTAAAGTTAAGGTAGAGTGGATACACAGCGAAGGCTTGACGGATGATAATGTGAAAGAGAAATTAAGCGGCTTAAAAGGAATTTTAGTTGCTCCCGGTTTTGGGAACAGGGGAATTGAAGGAAAGATCTCCGCTATTAAATTTGCCCGCGAAAATAAAATTCCTTTCCTGGGAATTTGTTTAGGCATGCAATGCTCGGTGATTGAGTTTGCAAGAAATGTGCTCGGACTAAAAGATGCGCATAGCCGCGAAATGAACCCCGCTACCAGTGCCCCTGTAATTGACTTACTGGAAGCTCAGAAAAACATTTCGCACATGGGCGGTACCATGCGTTTGGGTTCATACCCTTGCCGTATTGTAGAAAATACACTGGCGCACAAAATTTATAGTAAAACCGATATCAATGAACGCCACCGCCACCGTTACGAGTTTAATAACGAATACACAAAGTTGTTCAAGGACAATGGCATGGTGCTTTCGGGCTTAAACCCTGATGCCGGCCTGGCTGAGATCGTTGAAATCCCAACACACCCTTTCTTTATAGGCGTTCAGTTCCATCCGGAATATAAGAGCACCGTAGAAAATCCGCATCCATTATTTGTGAGCTTTGTAAAAGCCAGTTTGGGATAATATTTTGCAATATTTTTAAATTAAAAAAATCCCGGTTGTCACAGGCAGTCGGGATTTTTCATTAATTCATATTCAACCCCTTCGGGGTTGTTTGGATTACTCTATCGTCTTATTCTATTTATATTGAATCCCTTGGGGATTCCTGTTTTCCATACCTGTTAAACATGTATTAGAATCCCGAAGGGATTCAATATGAATAGAGAAAATAATATGCGGCAATTTGCAACCCTGAAGGGGTTGAATGTGATTTCTTCGTCAGGCAACAATAAGTTATGAATTGAAACCTTTATATTTGATTAAGATTAACATCTTCCATGAACCAAACCGAAACCGCCATAAAAGCAACCTATTTCAGCATTATTGGAAACACCCTGCTGGCCCTGATAAAATGGCTTACCGGTTATTTTGGTAATTCTTATGCGATGATAGCCGATGCAATAGAATCTACCACCGATATTTTCGCATCGCTTTTGGTTTTGTTTGGCATAAAATATTCCAGTAAGCCCGCCGATAAGAATCACCCTTACGGACATGGCCGGGCCGAACCATTGATTACTTTTTTGGTGGTTATGTTTTTAATACTATCGGCAGTAGTGATTGCCTATAAAAGCATACAAAACATAGGCACTCCTCACGATCTTCCAAAACCATACACCCTATTCGTGCTTGGCGCCATTATTATCTGGAAAGAAATTTCGTACAGGCTTGTGATGAAAAAAAGCAGGGAAACCAACAGTTCATCGCTAAAAGCAGATGCCTGGCACCACCGCAGCGATGCCATTACCTCCATTGCGGCATTCATTGGAATTTCTATCGCCCTGTTTTTTGGCAAGGGCTATGAGTCGGCCGATGACTGGGCTGCCCTGTTTGCATCGGGCTTTATCATTTACAACAGTTACCTTATCTTTCGCCCGGCGCTTGGCGAAATAATGGATGAACATTTATATGATGACATTGAGTTAAGGATAAGAGAAATTGCCAAGCAGGTAGAGGGCGTCATTGATACAGAGAAATGCTATATCCGTAAAACCGGCATGAAATATTATATTGACCTGCACGCCGTTGTAGATGCCGACATTAGCGTTAAAAACGGCCACGACATTGCCCGGAACCTGAAACGCACATTAAAAGCGGAAATGGAAGAGCTTGCCGATGTGCTGGTTCACATTGAACCTGACAAGGAATAATTTTGAATACATAAAAATATGGAGTTTACATTAAGACCCTGGGCTATGGCCGACCTTGATAGCCTTGTGAAATACGGCAATAATAAAGAGATTGCCAAAAACATGACCGATAAATTCCCGCATCCCTATACTGCCGAAAAGGGAAAAGTGTTCATTGATTACACATTGCAAAGCTCTCCAGCTAATATTTTGGCCATCGTTGTTAACGGCGAACCGGTTGGCAGCATTGGCATCCATCCTCAAACCGATATTCATTGCAAGAATGCAGAACTGGGTTACTGGCTGGGCGAGCCATTTTGGGGGAAAGGCATCATTACCAAAGCCATTCCGCAAATGGTGGAGTATGGCTTTAAGCATTGGGACATTACCCGCATTTTTGCAAGGCCGTTTGGTACTAATTTAGCTTCACAACGGGTCCTCGAAAAATGTGGTTTTAAACTGGAGGCACGCTTTGAGAATACGTATTTTAAAAACGGGGAATATGTTGATGAACTGGTGTATGCGGTGAGAAGAAGCTGAAACAGCGTCAGTTCGAGTAGCGGAACGAAGTGGAGCGTATCGAGAACTATTGGTATTGCAACCACTTCTCGATATGTTTCTCCTACCGTCGAAACTACTCGAAGTGACAGCCTATTCTAATTACACTTTCTCGTAATCGTGTATATCCTTTAAATTAATGGATAAACTTCTGTCGTTATGCGGTTTTTGTTTCATAGGGATAAACCTGGCATTCCAAACTGTTTCGTTGGCTTTATAGGACATACGGGAATATACCGTTTGAAAATACGTATCGGTAATGGATTTTATCAGGATCACAAACTCCGCGTCGCGGTCATAAAGGTCTTTTTCCGTTAAACCAAGCATAGGGCTTTTGTCATCAATAGGGTGAACAATGGTCCAGGTAAGCGGTAAAAAATTAATTTTCTTGATCTGTAATTCCAATCCTTTAAAATCACGGCGTTTGGTTTCGGGATTATTAATTGCCAGTACTACCTGGCATTCCGTTTCCAGCAATTCATTTTGTTTCCTGTTTCCTATTCTGAACATAAAGCCCGTCATATCCATATAAGGCGCAATTAACGCGTTGTTACTATACTGAATATCGGCTTTGGGTTTGGAAAAACGACCGTAAAGAATTCCCGTTACCAATGCAAAACCCATTAAACCCAACATGGATTCGATGGCCGATACCGAGCTGGTAAAAACACTGTTAGGGTACACGTGCCCATAACCCACAGTTGTGAGGGTTTGCGCGCTAAAGAAAAACAGCTGGTAAAACTTTTCGGAACCTGTGCCCACCTCCGTTCCACCAAACTTATCGGCGCCTATGGAAAAATAGACCAGGGCAAAAAGCGTGTTAACAACTACATAACTGCCAAATACCAGGCTAAAGAACTGCGCCCAACTGATGCTTAACAACCAATGATAGATGTCGAAGCCTATATGCTTATCCGATACCTTACGTTTAATATTAACCGAACCATCCTGGTTCAAAAAACGGACAGATTCGTTATAATTCTTATTGCCAAAGCCAAGATCCTCTTCTCCTGTTTTTTTGTTGTTTAAACCCTCTTTAGTCATACCTTTGTGAAATGAATTCTAAAGGTAATTATTATTGGTTATTGTTTTTGATCCCCTTAGGATTTATGGGCTGGTATTTTTATACTAAAAATGAACAAAAGCCTTTGCGCAACCTGCTTTATTTTGGACCAAAGAGAATTGATAAAACCGGCGACACGACATTTCACACCGTAAAGCCTTTTTTATTTACCAACCAGTATAATGAAAAAGTGACTGAAGAAACCGTAAAAGGAAAAATTTATGTCACCGATTTTTTCTTTACTACCTGTCAATCCATTTGCCCTGTTATGAGCAGCGAGCTTGAAAGGGTTTATAAGGAGTTTGCAAACAACCCCGATATCCTGATCCTATCGCACACGGTTTCGCCGGAAGAAGATTCGGTAAATGTGCTCATGGCGTATGCAAAACTGCATGGTGTAAAGGATAAGCGCTGGCTCTTTTTAACTGGCGATAAGAAACATTTATATGACATGGCCCGAACAGGCTATTTATTAAATAACGAAAGCGGGAATGGCGACGAGGACGACTTTATTCATACACAAAATTTCGCGTTGGTTGACAAGGATCGGCATTTGCGGGGTTTTTATGATGGAACGGACAGTGCGGAAGTATCACGTTTAATGATTGACATTAAATTATTGCAACAGGAATATGCTTACAATGAAAAACATAAATAAAATAAGCTTTGCTTTTTTGCTTTTTGCGTTTTTTCAGCTAAACGCGCAAAAGCCTGCTGTTTATAAAATAAACGACCTCACAAAACGTATCTTCAATAATAGCGACACCACGTATGTGGTTAATTTTTGGGCAACCTGGTGCAAACCTTGCGTGGCCGAATTGCCCGAATTTGAGAAGCTGCATGTTGATTACAAATCAAAAAAGGTAAAAGTACTGCTGGTAAGCATGGATTTTAAAGAGGAGCTGGACAAAAGGGTAAAAACATTTCTTGATAAAAATAAATATACTGCCGAAGTGGTTTTACTGGATGAAATAAATGGCAACGACTTTATTAACAAGATCTCGGAAAATTGGAGTGGCGCCATGCCGGGTACATTAATTACCAGGAAAAACAAATCGTACAACCAGTTTTTTGAAAAGAAACTGACGTACGAAATTTTGGTTGAACAGGTTAAATGAGGTATTCAACCCCTCCAGGGTTGCAAATTACATGATTTTTTATCGGCTATTCACATTGAATCCCTTCGGGATTCCGAAACTGTATTGTTGTATGATCTCGGCCGTAGGGGTTCAATATGAATAGAAATAAATTCCGTATACATTCACAACCCCGAAGGGTTGAAAATCCTCTTAATCGCCTTGCTTAATGACCTTTTCAGTAAAAGTTCCCGTAGTTGTTGTGCACTTTAACAGGTAAAGGCCATTTGCCATATCCTGCAGATCAAGCGTTTCAATATCAGATGAACATTTTATGGCTTTTATAATTCTACCGTTCACATCCACTAATTCTATTTCCCTCAATTCAGTTTTACTTTTGACAGTAATCATATCTTTGGCGGGGTTTGGGTAAATTGCATAAACTAACTCATTTTTTGAATCAATGCCTGTGACCGTATTTGTAAAAAAGAAACGCCAGCAATCACCAAAGAGCATGTCGCGCTTTGAGCCATCATAAATCGTTTCCAATGGAAAACCAAAGTACAACAATTTGCCGGCCACAGTAGCCCCCGGGAACATGCCCGAAAAATAAACCGCCGAGGTGCTGGTAGCGTTATTGGTGTAACGAAGTGTTGAAATTCCACCGTTAACAGGTGTAAGCACATCCGGATAATCCACATTATAAGTACCGTGTGTGCCGTTATCAAAATAAACCGTATCCGCCAAACTTAAAATACTGTTACTTGTTTCGTTCACGCATTTATACCAGGTAGATGCCTGGTTGTTTGGCGCGTCGAAGGCATAAGAAGCTTTTAAGTAATTGGATATGAAACTTTTATCGGCTGTTGTTCCACTCTGGTCAAGGTCCCAGGCAATTTCCGAACCGCTTACCAATAATTTACCACCCTGCTTTAAATACGCCGAAACCAGTGTTTGCTCTACCGAGTTGAACGTTTCATTGGCGGTGCTTTCTTTTCCCAAAATCCAGTCGAGCGATTTATAAGTTGCCAAACTCACTAAACCATCCTGCACCGCTTCGTTGGTAGCCGATGAAAAGCGATGATCGTTTTGAGCCAATGAGCCGCCATGCTGTTTTATAAAATCATAGGTGTTGCCTGTTGAAGCCCTGTCAAATCCATTTACCACTAACATGCTGTCCTGGTAAAAACAGGGGCTTGCTCCCAGCAATTCGCTGATAGAAGAGCTAACCGAATAGGTGGCATTATAGGCCGCGATCTTCACAAAATAATTCTGGCCCGTTGTTAGTCCCGATAAAACCAGGTTGCTTTTTATCAATGTTAAAGGTGCATTAAACGTTACACCGTCGTTACTTACATACACTTTGTAATGTGTGGCATTATTATCGTTCTTCACTTTTAGTTCAAGTGTGTTATTGAGCTTATTGATAAGCGCAAACGATTTTGGTGTTGACAGTGATGTAACCGGGTTGCCATAAGGGTATTCCGGCGGGTTGATGACCCCTTCATCGCTGAGCAAAGGACTTAATACAGAGGATTGCAGAATTGCCTTTACCGTAGTGGGAGTGCCATTATACACCACATTGTTTTGAATGAAACGCATACCATGGCTGTAATCCATATACGTATCGGCATGTACATTGCTCAAAGGCTGTATGGGATTACCAACACTGGTATGCCAGCCATAAATAACCACACGGTTGGCAGTGGTATAAATCTGGTTCGAGATCACCACATCCTTTTTATCTCCTCCAACCAAAGTTCCTAAAGGATAAGCACTTAATGAACCGCTACGTTGCGCATAAACCATACCGTTGTGCTGGGCAAAGGCCTGAACGGTTGTCATGGTGCCACTTGCCGGAATAGTTAGCGGAGGCAATTTTAAAGCAGCCTGCGCGTAAATATCGTTCACCATTTTGCGGGTTGGCAAGGTACAGCCAATGGAGTCGGCTATTTTAGTAGCTACTATGGGCGACATGGGGCACAAAAAATAATTGGTGTCGCAACCTATTGCCAGGTAATCGGGAATAACGTAATAGGTTACACTTTGCAGGGTGCCGCTAATAACGGCCGTGGAAGTTACCGGCGACAAGGCCCGGTAAAAGTTGGGTACATTGCCGGCGAGCACTTCCTGCATAATCAGGTTTTCGCGGTTGGTAAAGCTCAGGGGCGTGATGGCTGTTACAAATTGGGCGCCATTCATGGCGGTAATTTGACGGGCGGGTATATTAAGTGTTTGTGAGAAAAGCGATGCTGAGAGAAGCAAAAATAGCAGGGCGGTTTTTTTCATGAAAGGGCGATGGTAGTATGGCTAAATAAAGGTAATATTTTTTTCAAATATCCAATGCAGGTGCTATCTTTACCCAACTATGGCACTACTTGTAAAAACATCGCAATTACCCAACGCGGGCAAAGGTTTATATACCACAACAGCAATAAAAAAAGGAACAAAAGTTATTGAGTACTTAGGCGAGATCATTGACTGGAAAGAATATGAAAAACGTGTGGAAAGGGATGAAGACGGTTACTTGTTTTTTATTAATAAAAAACGTTGCATCGATGCCTGGAACACTCCACAACATAAGGCACGCTATGCCAATGATGCCGCAGGGCTTGGACGCGTGAAAGGACTTAGCAACAACTGCAATTATGAAATAGAGGATGACCGCTGCTTTATTGTTGCCAAAAAGGACATTGCCCCAGGCGAGGAAGTTTTTGTAAACTACACCAAGGAGTATTGGGATTGTGTAAGGTATAATATCAGCATTGGGCGCGGAAGAAAATAATGGAAAATTTAAACAACATCTCTCTCAATTTTATTTTATCGACCGGTAGAACGGGTAGCACCTTGCTCTGTACCATGCTAAACATGCATCCTGAGGCCTTATCGATCTCAGAAGAGCCCTTTGCTTATAATTTATATCCCAAATATAAAGACGTTGTAAACTGGACAGATAAAACCATTGAAGAGTTTTGTTTTGATTTTTACCTGTTTAGCGAAGGAAAACTGCCGATACAATTTGGCACTAAGCAAGACCTGGTTGATCTGTTAACTAAACATAAAGAAGGACTTACGGGCGAAAAGGCCATTAAACTGGCTTACTTCGCGTTTTTTCCTAAAAAGGATAAATCGAAGGTGAGAATGATTGTAGATAAAGAGCTTAAATTCCATTATTTTTTAAATGAAGTCGATTCTTTTTATCCAACTGCAAAATACATTGTATTAAGCAGGGACCCGAGAGACAATGTAGTGGTTAAAATAAACAAAGCCATTAAACAGGCAAGACCTTACAATTTATATTTCTTAGCCAAAATGTGGGATTACCAGTATAATATGCTGTTAGCCAAAACATCAAAGCTCGATGCGAAAAAAGTATTGCACATTTCGTATGAGAACCTGATGACTGACCCGGAATCAACCCTTAAAAAAGTATGTCTTTTTTTAGGGCTTTCCTTTGATGAAGACATGTTAAAGTATGATGAGAAAATAAAATCCGACATGGATGCTGATCTTACAGAGAACGAAAAAAAACACATCAATTTAGTGCATGGTGGTTTGACCAAAAAAGTAAGCACCGAAAAAATGGGGATCTGGAAAAGAGACCTGAAACCCGAGCAATACAACACCATTTGGGCTATCTGCAAAACTACAGCCTTAAAATATGGTTACCAGCAGGATAGTTGTGAGGACAAAAAACGCCTGAGCCTTGTTGACAGAATTTCTTATTTAAAATTTATAGTGGCAAGGATCATCATTCCAAATGTGTATTATAATTTACCTTATTCCCTGAAATACAGGATCAAAAAAGCAAAATACGGATCGTTGGTAAGTAAGGGCGAAACGGATGTTACAAAATTCATTGAAAAATCGCTGCCTAAGAAATAGCCTTGATCTTCAAGGATAAAGGTGCAAAATACTCCATTTTGTTTTTTAAAATGGAAAGATAAAACTTACAAAAGGTCTTAACGTAATATAAGCTACTTACCAATTTTTTGTTAGGGATTCCCATTTCATAACCAAAAAAAGAAGCGGCGTCATGATTGATATAATTTATGATGTTAAGCTCTTTATCGCTCAATTTTGTTTTCCAGGCCGAGATGCGATCTGAATTTACCGGCTTGCTCAGGTCGGAATATTTTGTAACCAATCGCTGATTATCCTTAATTGAACTGTTATCTTCCATGTTCATCGCAATATTCTTATTGAAATCGAGCATGGCGCTTTCAAACTTAAACTCAAAGAATACTGCTATTTGCTGCAGGTAGGCCTCAGGATTTGTGACAAAGTCCTCATACTTCAACACAAAAAATTTGGATGGGTATTTTTTAGAAAACTTAATAGCTGTATTTGTATAATAATTCCACCGGATGGCATTAAAATAGATCTCATCGGTTCTTTTATTCTTTTTTTCCTTTCTTGATAAATAGTTTGCCCTCGGGTCTCTTACTAACAGTAAGAATTTGGCATTTGGCAAAACTTTTAAAATTTCATCGATGTAAATCGTATTTATCGGGTTTTTATCGAAATAATGCGTCCTGTTCTTGGTTTCATTATTATAAGTAAAACTCCGGTAAAAATTGCGGTATATGTCAGCAAAACTGCTGTTAGCAGTTGCCTTAAATATCTCCATATCAAATCCAAATGCCGTATGATTAACCTCGTAGCGGTTAAGGTATTTTTCAATGCCTGCATAATCTGCCTTTGAATAGGAGCTTTTATGCTGCCAGGCATTATAAAAAAAATTAAAAAAATTAATTTCAGGAGTAGCTTGTATGTTAGGATGAGAATTTAACATCGACATTAAAAGCGTAGTGCCCGACCTTCCTATGCCAACAATAAAATTGAAACTATGCGCGTCCATTCTCTTTATTTTGATTAAATTTAATATTTTTACCCAAACATTGCCCTATTTTAAGCAAAAAAA
Source organism: Bacteroidota bacterium (assembly GCA_048498515.1). Taxonomy (GTDB): domain Bacteria; phylum Bacteroidota; class Bacteroidia; order B-17B0; family Aurantibacillaceae; genus UBA4416. The sequence continues at coordinate 157,454 of JBEHXV010000005.1, forward strand.
CACATACTCATTTTTTACTGTGTACTGAACGAACAGGGAGTTCTTTACTATCGTTAATGCTTAACCTGCACCCCAATGTTATTTGTCCTTCCGAAGAGCCTTTTGCTGTTTTTTTTTATGAACGCTACAAAAATAAAACTCAATGGACCGATGCCGAGCTTTTAAAATTCATTGATGAGTTTTGGCTAATTGCTGAAAAGGACCTTAATTTATTTTTCACCTCAAAACAAAACCTGTTCAATGAACTGGTGAAACATAAAGATGCCTTAAATTACCGTTTATTGTGCGATTTGGTTTACCTGCAGTTTTTTGAACCCAAACCAAAAAACGACATTCATACCATACTTGATAAGCAAATAAAATACTTTTTTTATTTAAAGACGCTTGTCAAACTTTACCCTGATTCTAAATATATTATACTCACCAGAGATCCAAGGGTGAATGCTGCCCGAAAAAAAAGCCGGAAACTAAATGCAGGTCAAAACCCCTTATACCTTGCCGCTTTATGGAACAACACTTACAGGAATATTTTATATCTTGAAAAGAAAAACAAAGCTGTTTTAATTGTAAAGTATGAAGACCTGGTGCTAGCTCCTGAAAAGGTGCTTGAAAATGTGTGTAGTTTTATACAGGTGCCTTATATGGACTCTTTAATAAAAACAGAAGGTGCTTATGAAACGTTTTTGAACATACAAAAGGAAAAAGTAGACAAGGATCATATTAATTACCTGACTAATTTTCAGAGCAGCCTGTTTGGAAAAATTGATAAAGAAAAAATCCATCTGAAAGAAGACGAGATAAACCCTGAGCTGAACGATAAAATTGTAAAATTAAGCAAACCTTTACTTGAAAAGCTTGGTTATGATATTCAACCAATGCACTCAGCGCAAAGCATACGATTTAGCCTACAGGACAGGTACCACATACTTATAGCCTACCTTTACCGGCCCTTGCTGATTGTGTTTTACAAGAACATTCCCTTGTGGCTGAAACTTGTTATAAAGCGTTTAAGATCCTGAACCGCATCAGCGGCGCTTAAGCGCATTGCGCACAGGAATCATCAACGCCATCAAAAAAGACATAGGATACGTAAGAGGATACAGCCATACAGGGTTTAATGTATAGAGCTTTGGAAACATGTTTCCCAACCGCTGAAGATACAGGCTTGCAATAACAACGCCACCTATGCTGTTCTTCCTGGCGATGTACCCTGGGCTTAAAACATCAAACAATAAAATAACACGCCTGCTTGCCGTTGTGTTCCAGGCTTCATGTTCATAAGCATCGGTAAAGCCAATCACTTTATTCTGCTGCCAATGCCTGGTTTCTCCATTTACCCTGATGGCACATTTTTCATTTTCTTCGGGGATAATCAATCCTAAGTGACAACGTATGATAGCGTTGGTATCGCCGGCATGTGGCTTGATCTTAGCACCGGGCTCCAACAAATTAAAACCAATATTTATAACCCCGTCTATTTTGGAAAGGGCTGCCATTGTTTTGGGAAAGTGGCGTTGGATGTCATACATTTCAACTCCCCATACCCGCAACGAACGTACTTTCCACGATTTGGGCTTCTCAACCATGGTAACATTGAACTGATCTTCCAACACAAATTCTTTCAGGTAATTTTGTAACTCAGCCAGTATTACCTCGCTGTTCCCTTCAAGCTCCTTTATGCCTTTAATAACCGAAAGGTCCGGGTAATTTTGTTCCGTACCAGTGTAAGGCCTTTTGTGTAAAAGACTGAACCAGAGCTTATGTGTTTTTGAAGCCATTTACTTTTTTACATAATAATATAAAAAATTCCTTAGCCGGGAGGCTATAAACGCAAATGGCACCAAACAAACCGCCGCCATTTTTTGGCTCCACATAGGGGCTTTGTACAAAACAGCCAGGCCTTCGGCACGTTTCTGCATAAATAAAGAGGTAAGTACCGTTGAACAGATATAGTTCTTTTTACTACTAACCTCGGGCCTTACCACATCAAATAAAAAAATAAACCTGTTCTCGTTGGTAAGGTTAATGGCCTCATGGTTATTGGCGTCAACAAATACCAGCAGCTTGCCTTCCTCCCAGCTTCGCCATTCATCTTTCACCCTGAAACCACAATCGGGAATGGTGCCGGGGATCTGTAAACCCAGGTGACACCTGTAAATTCCGTTTGTATCGCCACAATGCGGTTTAATGGACGCTTTGGGTTCCAGTAAATTAAAGGAGGCTGAAACCAGCCCGTCAACCTTGTTTATTAATTCCAGGGTTTTAGGAAAGTATTTATAGTTTTCATACAAATGAATATCCCAGGAGCGGAGTGAAATTGTTTTCCATGAATTTTTTGTGGCCACCATGGAGGTATTAAAGTAGCTCTGCAGGTTATGGCTTTCCAGATAGTGCTCCAACTCTTCTTTAATGATCGCATAATTGCTCTCGAACAATTTTGCAAATGAAATTGCCGAAGTGTCAAAAAAAGGCACCTCCCCTCCGGTATAATCCTTTCGGTCGTATAAGCTAAACCAGAGTTTCATAAGAGTTGACGCGCGTGAGTATTAAAGATTAATGAGTGATGGTTGTTTGAGTGCTATCAGGTATCAGGCCTTGCCTGTCAACATCGCTCCTGAAATCAATCACCAGGTTAATGCGGTCGATAGAGCCATGATTTTTTGTGGAATGCGGGATCCGGTAATCGAATAACGCATACTCGCCTTTTTTTGTCAATACCACCTGCTGATCGCCGCATACCATCACTGAACCTTCGGGGTTATCTACAAGGGATATATGAAAGATAAAGTTCGGCATTTTATGTTGGTGCGTAGAGATGAGTCCTTGAGGCGACAAGCGCATATAGGATGCAAAAAATGGTTCAGGGATCTTTTCGATTAATGATATAGTAATCGGGAAATATTTTTTTACATCGTAATTCCTGATCGGGAAATTTTCTTTAAACAACGGAAATCCTGCCCAAACACCTTCGTCCCTGTGATCGTCCTCGGCATAATAGTCATCTTTGCCCATGGTTTCAATGGCCCAGTAATAAATATGGGTGAGCGAAAAATGTTCTTTTGCGTTTAAAAAATCTTTCAGGTCCTGTATCTCATTCCGGGCAGCGTTAAACTCGGCAATAATGGCATCAATGTTTGCCAGGAAGGGTTTTAAAAAAGGAAAATTTTCAACTGAATAAAACATACAACATTAATTTTTAAATAAGCTATCAATCGTGTTCACGCTCCTTAATTCCCGGTACCTGTATTCGGGCAAATAATACAATGCCCTTGTAGAACTGTTCAACCTGAGACCCGGCGAAAAATAAAGCAGTTGATGGTTGGTATAAAAAAAACGGCTCAGGTCAATGATGTTCTGATTATTATCTGAGATCAAATAGTTTTGCACTGCCCCGGGCGTATTTAAAGCGATGTTTATTTTAGTTTCTTCGCTACTTTCTGTATACTCAATTAACGAAATATCATCCATCCGTATCACTTGATCGCAATTGAACATTTTAATTAAGCTTGCTTTATTTTCAGCTGATGAAATATAATAATATTTTTTCAATTCTTTGCTATTCTCATGCTGCTCAATGCAAAAGCCCGGTTCATTATTCAGGTCGGCCCCTGCAAGTTGTATTTTTTCGGGCATGCCAAACAAAAATTTTTCCGTACGGAAATAAGCGTATTTATTAATTCTGACTTCGCCATTTTTCAGATAGCATTTCAAACTTAATGTAATGCCATCGTGGTGGTGTTTAAGCGTGTGCGAAGGTTTCCAGTTTGCTTTTAGCAATTGCATGAAATCCTGATCGCTGATAAACTCACGCAATACCTCATCGGGCGGCAGTTCCTTTAAATAGCAGAAATACAATTTTACCGAAACAAGATCGGTTGCATTGTAATTAACGCCAAAATAGCTGGAAAATAAAGGATCATTCTTTTCCAAATCCAATAGCCGGCGGGTTTCCTTTTTTACCGTCGCATCGTTTATTATTGTATTGAATGAAGCTAAAAAAACCAATGTTTTTAATTTTAGAATGTCCCTTTTTTATGAAAATCCAACCACTGTTCCTTACTAAATACGTTTAACATAAAGGGATCGGTAATGTTCTCTATTTTATGTTTTGTGATCTCATGTGCTGTGTAACCCCACCTTGGGTTTGGTATGTCTATCATTAAAATAACCCGCGTTGAGTTGGTAGGATTTATGGCTGAATGCTCAAAACTATCATCAAATACCACCATTTCTCTTTCTTTCCAGTAATAGGTTTCGTTTTCAACCGTCAGGCTGCAGCCGCCTTCGGGCACCACAAGCCCCAAATGGCTTCGCAGGATCATTTTTGAAAAGCCTTTGTGTGGCTTAATGATGGTGCCTGGGGGCAAAACCGAAAATTCAGCGCCAATGAGTTCAGGAATGCCTTTAATTAAATCATAGGTTTTGGGGCAATAATGATGCGCGAGGGTATTGGTTATTCCCATAAATTTAAAGGTAAAGGTCTTCCATTGGTTTCCTTTATCAGAGGCCACGTATTCGGGAAAAGCTGTAAACCATTTATCGTGCGGAAGAACGTTTATAAGGTTGAAATATTCCTCTTTTATAAGCTCATAATTCAATTCAAAAACCTTCAAAAAGCCAAACTCCCCGGGTTCATAAAACAGCTTTGGGTTCTTATCGTTTATGTCCATGTTTTTATACTCTAAAATCAAACATCAAATGTACCCTGTAGCTTTTGCTTAAGTTGGCCGACTCATGCATATCCGAAGGATTGAACATAAAATAATCGCCTCTCTTTTTTAAATGAATGGTATCGTTCCCGGCTTTAAATTCAGCTTCACCATCAAGGTCGAAAAGGTTGATGTGAAAGATCCTGCTATCGGATACTTTATGCTTATGCGCTAAAATGTGAGCATCGGGGGCCATGATGGAAAACTGGGCAAAATGAATTCCGGGCACTTTCATTAAAAGGCTGTAGGTTAACGGAAAATGGGCGTTTACATCATACCATTTTATAGGAAAGCCTTTTTTAAACAAGGGAAAAGCGCCAACGGGTTTCTTGCCCCTTGCATCGTAACCAATATCTTCCGTATCGAACCCGCTTTCTCTTACCCAATAATCAAAATGCGAATAAACTACAGGCATTTCATCGTCTTTAAAAAAATGCTTCAGCTCATTTAAATTCAAAGCCGCCGCTTCATACTCCCGGGCAAGAGCCGATACGTTGCTTACAAAGGGCTGCAGATAAGAATGGTCTTTAAGATCGGTGTGTATCATATAAACAGCTTTAAGGTATCAATATGAAGATTTTCCTTATCGTCGAAAGGCGCTACCGACGTGTTATGAATATTGAAGTAATACGAAGCCCTGATATCGGAATTTTCGTAATACCCGTCGGAAATATTGATAAGACCGTATTTTTCTTTCAGCCAGTTAATAACCTCATTGGCTTTTGGACTAAACACATTTGGCCGGTTCATGTTTTCCTTTGTGAGGTCAAATTTCCAGGCGTTGATCTTTGAAAAGCGGTCGGCCTCGGTATACTCTATTAAACTTACCTTAGCCAGATAGGGGTTATTGAACCGTTTTGCGAAGTAGCTTTTTGCTTCTTCGCTATCGAGATAATAATATTGTTTGCGCAACACATCGTGTTTTGCATACTCGTAATTAATGCCAGGGCGTGTGTTTAGCTTAAGCACATCAAAAGGTAAATGTTGCGGATAACCTATGAGGTCATAAGCTTCCTTAACAGGCTTTAGCCTGTAGTGAAATCCTAAAACCGGGTCGAGATTTCCCTTAAATTTTACTTCAAAGGTGCAGCCCGAATGCTCAAGTGTTTTAACCGGCGAGGGTTCCCACAAATGGTAGTATTTAAAAAAATCGCCGGTAAGGGGCAAAAATAATCTGACTTCCTCCTCGGTGAGTTGAGTAAAAAATGCAAAATAAAACTTAAATGAGCAGATTCCCTCTGAATCGAAATTGATCCCAAAATAATTCAGGTAAGGAGTATTTTGCCGGTTGGCCCATAAGGCGTTGTAATTTTTATAGGTATTCACCACAACCGGATGGTTAAAATATGTGTGCAGTTCCTCGAACATCCGTACCTCGTGTTAATCCAACCAAAGTTATCTAATGTTTTTAAATTTCCCTAGCTAATTATTGCCTTAGTTTAAGCCTGGCCAGCGGCAAATATGCCTGAACCATTATTTTGTAGAAAATTTGTACTTTAATGCTACTGTTTCTATAAAAATCATATAACCAATATGTTAAGCATTAAAACAATTTGTAGAAAATTTGGATTTTATTGGAAAAATGTTATATATTAGATTATTTGTTAAACCCTGTATTTTGTAGAAAGTTTGAATTTATACGACATAATCATTATTGGAGCCGGACCTGCCGGTACAAGCGCGGCCATATTAGCCGCTAAAAAGGGATACAAAGTAGCTCTGTTAGACAAGGCTGTTTTTCCAAGAGACAAAATATGCGGCGACCAGGTGATTTTAAACGCACTGGAAATTCTTGTGAACGAAGGGGTAGACATTGCTCCTTTATTACAACAAGCCATTATGGTTGGCTGCCTGCAATATAACACCAACCTGCAAAGCTTTTCGTTTGATCTGAACCAATCTCCCATTAAATCACTATCGTGCAAAAGAGAGGTGTTTGACCATTTTTTGTTTAAGGAAGCGCAGAAATCAGGTGCCGAATGTTATGAGGGAGTAAAAGACCTGGCAATAAACGATCAACAGGACCATTACGTTATGGAGTTTTTGTGCGGTAGCAAAACTACCAGGCTCGAAGCAAACTATATTATTGGCGCCGATGGGGCAACTTCTTTTATAAGAAGGAATTATTTTAAAAATGTACAGTTAAAAACCGCTATTGCCACCCGTTCCTATGTTCAATACACCGGCGTTAAGGATTTTATGCGCTGCTATTGTTTCCGCGAGATTGAGAACGGTGGCTATTTCTGGATCTTCCCGGTTGACGAAACAACCGCTAATTGCGGGGTGATTTTATTTACCGATGGATGGAAAAACCATTTTAAATCGCTGAATGAGGTGCATTATCATTATACAAAGCAGATGGCATCCATTATTTCCCATCCTGAGATCATGGACTCGTGGCAAACGCCATTCCTGCTGTCGGAACAAAGCCTGGTAAACCAACGCATGTTGTTGGTAGGCGATGCGGCTGGTTTGGTTAACCCTATGTTTGGGCATGGAATAGATGCCGCTATTGTTTCGGCAAAAGCCGCCATTGACCATATTGACGAGGACCTGCGGTTAAAAAATGGCAAGCTGGATGCTTACAGTAAAGAGATCTATCATTTGTTTGCAAGCAAATATGTGGTTCACGAAAAATTCAGGGACGAAGAGATGAAAGTGGATGAGCGATTTGCAGAAAGGCTTCAGAACTATTTTTTAACTAAAGAAAATATTACCCTATCCTAACCCCCGAATATGAACTTTACTGAAAAAAATCCAAAGTTATTTTATACGCTTGAGGAAACACCTCAGTTAAAAATACTGGAAGACAATTACGCATTGATTTTAAATGAGCTCCATTCGTTAAGAGCCAATGCAAAAAACAACTACTGGAACGCAACTTTTCCCGGTTACGTTGATGAAAAAAGCAAAGGCAAATGGCAGGTTTTCTCATTCCAGTTTTTTGGAATAAAACATCCGCTAAACTGCAGTTTATGCCCTAAGACCTATGCTGTTTTACAACAAATTCCGGGACTTATTTCGGCTGATTTTTCGTACCTGCCTGCCCATACCCACATTAAAGCTCACAAAGGTTTTACGCCTATGGTGCTTAGGGCGCACCTGGGCCTGAGCATTCCCAACAAGTGTGGAATAAGGCTTGAGCATGAAACACGAAAATGGGAAGAAGGCAAGCTGCTTGTGTTTGATGATAGTTTTGAGCATGAGGCCTGGAACGAAAGTGATGAAGACCGTTTTGTATTGATGCTTGACATTGTGAATCCCAGATGGGAATACAGCGCAGAGCAAATTAACCGTTACAAAATAGAAACATTGAACGATGAATTTATGCTGAGTATTTTCCCAAAAGAAAAATGGCAATACTTTCTTGAAAAAGGAGAGTTTGATGTTTTTCCCGCAATTACTTAAGGGCTTTTGAGGCAATGTATTCGTTTACCTTATCAGGTAAGGAGTCGCTTATTTGGGCCAGCAGCTTAAACTCGGCATTGCCTTTGTTTAAAATGGCCGCTGCTTTAATTAATTTACGGCAATGCTGGTTGTATTTTTCTTTGGATAAAAATAATTTATAAAAATTGCCGTCGGGTGTCTTTGCTTTTATTTCATAGCCCAGGGCCGTGTTAAAGTCGAGAGCCACTTTATTATTACAGGCAACTGTAGCAACCGAAGCTTCGCCAGACTGAAAGATATCAAACACAGCCTGCAGCATGGTTAAGGAAGCCAATGCGGGAATGGGTGTTCCCCAGTATTTTTTTTCCCAAATAAAAATGCCTCCTTCGGCCGTGTTGGAATCGGGCCCGGCATCTTTACAATTGATAAGGCCAATTTTTTTTTCGCGATATTCAATAATAAAGTAAAAGTTGTACTTGTTGTTTATTTTAGCATACCAGGCTTTTTGCATTGCCGGGGTTATATAATCGCGAAACTGCATGGTATTGCGAATGAACTCCTGGTTGCGCCAATACCTAAGGAGCTCAAGGTCGTTTGCTGTTACACGACTGTACCTTATGCCATATTGCTCAGCGATCATAACTTTCTTTTACGTAAAATGCGGGCTTGTTGCTTTGCATCATTAACACATTACCCAGGTATTCGCCTATTATTCCCAGGCATAACAAAATTAAGCCGGTGCTGAACAAAACGGATACGATAATGGAGGTATAACCTGCGGGACTCTTAAATATAATTTTTTTGAAAAAGTAAAAAGCGCCTATTAAAAAACTTACGGTTGACATGGAAACACCAATTGCCTTAACGAGTTTAAGCGGCAGGGTTGTACTCATCATTAATACACCGGTTGATAAAAAGAAGAGTTTTGAATAACCGTAGCCTGAGGCATCTTTTTGCGAAACATTAAAGTTTACCGAACATACCTGGATGTTAATGGTATACCAAAGTATGAGCTCGTCAATAAAAAACAGGTGATTTTGGTGGGCAATGATCTTTTGTACCAGGTCTTTTTTCAGAGCCCTGAAACTTGAGCCAACACCTCCGTGCGGGTTTTCGACCTTGGAAATGAATTTGTAGAACCGGGCGGTCATTCTGCGGAAAAAGCTCTTCTTTATATTAGCGGGCATGGCATACACCACATCGCCATTGCTTTCCTTCAACTGGTTGTAGATCTTAAGGATGTCTTTTGGTTCGTGTTCAAAATCATCATCAATGGTAATAATATACCGGCCACTGCAATTGTGAAAACCACACAGGGTTGCTTTATGCTGGCCAAAATTCCTGGCCAGTAAAAAGGCTTTTGTATTGCTTAGTTGCGCGCAGGTATCCTTAACAATTTGCCAACTGTTATCCTTACTGTTATCGTCAACCACAATAATTTCGAACGAAATGTGCTGCGACTCCAGCGTGGCATGCACTTCGCCAATTAATTTTTTAATACAGGCTGCTGCATTGTATACGGGAATTACAACAGATATTTCTTTTTCTTCAACCATATATCAATTAAATCCTAATGTTAATCCGCCATCCATTTTTAAACAACTGCCGGTAATCCATTTACTGGCATCGGAAATAAAATAGGCGAGCGCATTGGCAACATCGTCTACTTCACCAATACCTAAGGGGTATTTTGCCACCAGGCCTTTCAATTCTTCTGAATCAACGGCAGCATCGATGGTGCTTTCGAAAATAGCCGTATTTACCAAAGCGGGCTGCAACACATTTACCCTTATTTTTTTGGGAACGAGTTCCAGTGCAAGGGTTTTGGCATAACCTTCGAGCGCCGCTTTGGAACTTATATAAGGCGCGCCGCCAAAATAGGCGTGCAGGGTTGATACGGAAGAGATAAAGGCAATGGAGCCCCGGTTATTGAGTTTTTTTTGTTTTAATAATTCAGTGACCATTTGCACTGCTGAAAAATAATTGACATGAAACACATCCTGCAATTGTTCTTGTTTTATAAATTTTGCAGGCACCGGCAATACTTTACCGCAACAATGCACAAAGCCATCCAACTCAGCACATTCACTTACCAGTTTTTTTATGTCATCAGCCAGGGTCAGGTCGGCACATACCATGTGGTGATTTGGTCCTTGCTTTAATTGGGCAAACGTGCTTTTTAAATTTTCGTGGTTACGCGCGGTAATGATAAGCTGGGCCCCTAAATGACTGAACAAAATGGCAGTGGCTTTTCCTATGCCCGAGGAAGCTCCTGTGATTAGTATTTTTTTATTTAGTAATGAGATCACTCTATTTCAATTAATGGTAAACATACAACCGAAGTTGTTTTTATAAGCGCACTGCCCCATGAGAACCCAACTCCAAAACCGCATAAACACAAGGTGGTATTGGTTGAGGACAGGCGCTCCGCCGACTCGGTTACCATGGTTAAAGGAATGGATGCTGAACTGGTATTGCCATAGTTTTCCAATGAATAAGGCACTTTTGAGGTATCGGTAATTTTCAATTTCTTGCGAACCGATTCGTTAATAAGCTTATTGGCCTGGTGAAACACAAACAGATCGGTGTCCTGTATATTTTGCTGTGCCTTGCTGTACAACTCATTAACGTTTGGCGAAACTTCGCGCAACGCAAAATTAAAGATCCCGATCCCATCCAGTTTTAAATGTCTTTTTTCCCTTGCTATGCCTGGCTCTATCTCAACCAGCTCAAAGGTATCTTTTCTTATGCCGTGTCGTGATCCGCCATGCTCAATATTAATGGCCTCCTTGCCTGCTCCATCAGATGCCAGGTTAAAATACATGGTTTCTGCCCCAGGATCAAACTCAAGTGCCGTGGCCGATCCGCCGTCGCCAAACAAAGGGTACGCGCTTTTATCAGTATAGGCTGTGGATACGGTAGATTTATCGCCTACGAGCAACAAGCCTTTTTTTAACTGACCCGAGCTCATTAAATTGCCCAGCACATACAAGCCATACACATAACCCGAACAACCCAGGTTAATATCAAAGGCAAGGCACGATTTGTTAAGCCCCAGCCGGTCCTGCAAAATAATGGCCGAACCAGGAATAAAATAGTCGGGCGATTGTGTGACCATTATGACAACATCAATCTCCGTCTTATCCCAATTTAGTTTTTCTATCAGTTGTTTTGCCGGCTCATAACAAAGGTCGGAGGTTGACATCCCATCTTTTGCCACACGCCGTTGTTTTATGCCGGTTGTTTTAATGAACAATTCGCGTTCGGCAACAGGTACATGATCGTAGTCAAGATTTTGATAAACGTCTTTAGGAACACAGGCAGCAATTCCTTTTAATGAAATATTTTTTACGCTTACAAAGCTCATGATTTCATTTTTTCGCAAACAAGCGTATACAGGTCTCTTACGGTATGTGTATTTTTTAAATTATCGGCGTTTAACTGAACATCAAAATTGGCATCGATAAATGCAATGATAATGAGCGCATACATGGAACTCCAGTTTTTTATATCCCTGTAATTGGAGTCGGGAGATATGGTATTAGGCTCAACGTCCTCAAACTCGGCTGCCAGTTGTTCGGTAAATTCTTCTACAGATATCATAACTTTTTTTAAATATACAATTAATAATTAATAATAGTAGCGCCCCAGCTATTTCCTATGCCAAAGCCTGCAAGCATAACTTTCATGCCTCTTTTCAATACGCCTTTTTTTTCGGCATCGTGCAAAGCAAGAGGTATGGATGAGGAAACGGAGTTGCCAAACTCCCCGATATTGATAAAGAGTTTTTCCTGAGGTACTTTCATTTTTTTCCGGATCACATCCAGCATGAAAAAGCTTGCCTGATGAAAAACGTAAAGATCGATATCCTCTTTGGATAAATGGTGTTTATCCAAAATATCGTTCACCAGGGCGGGTACTTTCTTTACGGCAAATAAAAAAATATTTGTTCCATTCATCATCATTTGCCCGTTCACTAAATTTTCGGGCAGCTTAAAATCAGGATCCAATGGCTTACGGTAAGCACTTTTTTCAACATACAGATCAAGTGCCCCGCTTCCATCTGTCCCATAAACAAAATCGGTATCGGGTTTTGATGGATCAAGGGTAAGCAGGGATGCCGTTGCTATGTCGCTAAAGATTGAGCGGAGCTCCAGGTCGTTGTCAGCAATTCCTTTTGAGGGGATATCGGCGGTTAAGAACAGTATTTTTTTAGCTATGCCTGCTTTTAAAAGTCCATAGCCAAGGCCCAAACCATACACATAACCCGAACAACCATACGGCAGATCGAAACAACCTATAGAAGTTGGCAGCCCCAGCTTATGCTGAATAATGCAGGAACTTGCAGGAGCAATGTAGTCAAAACCCTCGCTACAGAAAATGAGAAAATCAATGTCGGACCTGTTTATGTTGGTTTCGTTAAAAAAATTAATCGCGGCCTTTACAGCCATGTCAGAGGAAAGTTCGTCCTCGCCTGAAATGTAGCGTTTTGAGATATGGGTGCTTTTGAATATGCGTTCTTCTTCCTGGTTAAAAGCAATGGCCAATTCGGCATTGGAAAGGGTTTTCTCCGGTAAATAAACAGAAATATGATCGATGCAAACTGACATACGCGTTCTGTAAATTTAAGCAATGCCGGCTTATTTTACTTAAATTTATAAAACTATTTTGTACTGAATTTAAATCCATTATTTTACTCATTAAAAACCCATATTCAGTAAATAAAGTTCTCTTTTTTTTGAATTATGAATAAACTATTGTAAATTAGCAATCAAATTAAAAACTTAACCATGAAAAAAATATTTTCAGTTGCCTGCTTAGCATTATTGTTAGTGTCATTCAAAGCTCATTCTCAATCAAACCTTACCTGGATCATAAAAGATCATATGGAAAAAGGTGCACTTAAAACAATGACTGTTTTTAACTCAAGCATTACAGGTTTCAAAAGCACTGAAGAGGTTAACAAATTCTGCCAGACATTAAAAGCCAATCCTGAAGTAGCGTCTTGCACTGTTATCAGCAGCACGGCCAATTCATGCAACATTAAACTGAACATGAAACACGCTCAAAACAAGAGCTATTATGTAGGCCTGGCTGCAAGAGCTGGAATTGCTTACATAAACATGAATGGAACTACCAAAACACTTGATGAAATAAAGCAAGGAAATAAAGGTAAAAAATAGCCATAACTTATTTTTATAAACAAAAAAGCGCCTTTTTGGCGCTTTTTTTATACATTTCAGTTTTACTTTTGTTATCTCATTTTTACAAATCAATATTAAAACCGTATGCGGGATCTATTGCGTAAACACAAAAAAGCATTTCTGTTGTTTTTTTGCCTGTCTGTTTTATTTTATGGGAATACCTTAAAAAATAAATATTCGCTGGATGATGAATATATTACTGTCACCAATTTCCCGGTTAAGGGCCAGCAATACACCCCTAATCATAAACTGGTATCAAAGGGATTTAGTGGGATTCCAAAAATATGGAAAAGCAGGTATGCTCATGACAACGACGGCGCTTCGGAATACCGACCGGTTGTTGTAACAAGCTTTGCCATAGAATACGCCATCTTTGGTCAAAACCCATTTGTGGGCCATGTCATTAATTTATTACTGTATTATATTACAGTATGCCTTTTGTATTGCATTTTATTTGAACTGTTCAGGGAATATTCAACGAATGCCACTGTCGCTTTTTTGTGCTCTTTGCTGTTCCTTATTCATCCCATTCATACCGAATTGGTATGCAGTTTAAAGAACAGGGATGAGATCCTGTCCTTTTTATTTTCGATGACGGCCTTGTGGTTTAGCCTTAAAGCATATGACAAGCCTTCTGTTAAAACCATTTTGCCCATTTTTATCTTTTTAATCCTGGGAACCTTGTCCAAACGCAGCAGCATGGTAAGCCTGGCCGTTATACCACTATGCCTCTTGTTTTTCAGAAAGGTGAATGTAAAGCATGCCATTTATTTTGTATCGTCCATAGCGCTTGTTCTTATTACTGTTGCTGTCATTAAACGAAACCTGATAAGCGAAAGCATGGTAAGGGTTTATTTTCATTTTGAAAATCCCTTATATACCGACCATTTTTCGTTGGCTCAAAAACTCATCATAGGCATCAAGACTTTTGGTTTTTACGTTAAGTTCTTATTGCTGCCCTACCCTTTCAGGTATTATTACGGGTACAATACCTTTGACATTTCCCCTAATGTGGATCTGTACTTTTTTATTGGCGTGTGTTTTGTGCTACTGTGCGGGTATTTTATTTTTAAACGCAAAGACAAGTTATTACTATTCTCGTTTTTACTGTTTTGCGGCTGTATTGCCCCTTTTACAAACATAGGAACTCCTGCCCCGGGCATACTGGCAGAGCGCTTTGCTTATTTTGGGTCCTTTGGTTTTTGCTTAATGGCAACGGTTGTAATACTACCCTACATGAAGGAAATAAGTTTTGGATCGGTCGCGCAGTTTTTTTCCAAACCACTGATTTACCTTACTCCTTTTATATTTATTTTCATGTTCTATATATGGAACAGAAATTCGAACTGGTATAATAAAATGACCTTGTTTGAGCATGATGCTCCTCATTTAAAGGAATCGGCTAAAGCAAACAGCCTTATGGGTAACGAATATTTTGAGGCCATGAGCAACCAAAGTTCAAAATACCCTCTCCCAACACTGGTTAACAGAGCGCTGGAACATTACAGTGTTGCTGTAAAAAACGATTCGAGCATTTATACGGCTTATAATAATGCCGGGGTGGTGTATTACTCCTATGTTGGTAACATGGATAAAGCGGAGGCCTTTTTTAAACTGGCGCTAAGGCATAAAACGGATTATCCGCAGGCATTGGAAAACCTAGGCAATGTGTATAAGCAACGAAAAATGTATGACCTTGCCGTTTTAAATTACAAAAAGGCGCTTTACTATAAACCAAAGCAATATAACGCCGCCTTTGAGCTAACCAATTGCTTAATTGCCCAAAAAAAATACCGGGCTTGTATTGTTTTTTGCGATGCTTATTTAACCTTGTTTCCTTACGATTATACGTTCACAATACAAAAAGCCAATTCATTGTTTTTCATGAACAGGAAAGAAGAATCCATTGCCGTATATGAAGCGGCTTACCAGACAAAACCGAGTAGCGAACTGAGGACTTATATCAATTCCATATTGAGTGGCTCCAACACTCCCAAATAAGTTCTAATATCTGATTTCTTATTAAATTGTAGGACATTATTGAGCTGGTTAAAGCTGTATTTTTGAAATTTACGGCTAACCCTATCGCATTATTCCATAAAATGTCACTCAATAACTATTTCTATCACCTCACTCAACGTGACATACATTTCGTAATGAAACGCCACAATCTGTATAAATTTTGTAGTGCTAAAAATTGCTTACTATACATAAATCCCCTAAATTTAAAATCATAAAAAAGACAAAAAATTGTAATCCTATGACCCGATTTTACAAGACACTGAAATTCCCCCTCTTCATTTTTGCATTATTTAGCGGTTTTGCGGCTTTTTCGCAGGAAGGCAGATTGCCCACAAAGCAGGAACTTGACCTTAAGTTTGCCCTGCAGCAGCAATACAGCAATGGCCGACTGGGAAACACATCGCCCAACCACTTAATGGTAACAGGTCCGGAGCAGGATTGCGATAACGCAATTCCGGTGTGTACCCAAAGCTACACGCAAACCAGCTCTTATACAGGGCATGGGACCATACAGGAAGTAAATGGTACCTGTTTATCATCAAAAGAAACCAACTCGGTTTGGTATGTGTTTACCGTTCAAAACTCGGGAACTTTTACCTTTATGATAAATACGGCAAATGACTACGATTTTGCTTTGTATGATATAACAAGTATTGGCTGTAGCGGTGTTCCATCGGCAACTCCGATACGTTGTAACTATTCGGCCACTTATGGCAGTACTGGTTTAACCCTGCCTACTGCGGGTGGTAACCTTTCCTACAATGCATCACAGGCACCTACCATGGCAGGTGTAAACGTAACTGCGGGTCAAACCTTTGTATTAATTGTAGATAACTACTCGGCCAACAGCAATGGTTATACACTCACCTTTGGCGGTAGTGCACAGATTTTTGATAACACACCTCCTGCCATTAACAGCCTTTCTTATGTTTGTGCTGCCAATTCGCTGGATGTATATTTTTCGGAACCGGTTCTTTGTTCTTCTTTATCAACCGATGGTACCAACTTTACCATCACCGGACCTTCGGGTAACGTGCCTGTTGCTTCGGCATTTGGTAACCTTTGCTCAACAGGTGCTTCCAATACCAACTTTGCTACGGCCAACTTTAACATGACAGGTTTCCCTACAGGAACCTACACTGTAAACATTGGCAACGGTTCTGCAGGTCCTATCAAAGATAAATGCGGTAACATTATGCCTCCGCAAACCCAAACATTTCAGTATTTTGCGCCTATTACCGTAGCTGTAAGCAACCCTTCCATTTGCGCGGGGGCTTCTTCAACATTAACTGTAAATGGTACCGGTGGTGCTTCGGGTGTTAGCTATAACTGGTCGCCGGTTTCGGGTTCAACCGCTACCCTGGTTGTTAGCCCAAGCGTAAATACAACTTATAACGTTACCGCTACTTTTGGTGGTTGCAGCCGTTCGGCATCAGGGTATGTTTCCATTACCCTTCCTCCGGTAGTAAGTGTTAACCCTGCCAATGTATCGTTATGCAGTGGTACAACCAATATTACCGCTTCGTCAACAAGCGGTGGCGCTCCCTGCACCAACTGTAACTATACCTGGTCGGGCTCAAGCACACAGGTAGATAACAACGTGCCATCTTCTACCATCACAGGTGCCGGCGCGGGATCATACAGTGTAAGTGTTACATCGGCCGACGGTTGTGTTGGTAACACAGCGGTATCAAATGTATCCATCCTTTCACCGGCTGCCAGCCCGGCTTGTAATATTATTTACGCCAGCCCTGCGGGTGGTGGTACTGGTTTAACCCCGGGTTCACCAACAGATATTCAAACAGCCTTAACAATGGCAGCTTGTAACTCTATTGTTGTTAAAATGCAAATTGGTAATTACACCATTAACAACCCTTTAAACATGGGTAGTTTTACAACCATTGAAGGTGGTTATGATGTGGGCTTTACTACCAAAACTTCGGCAAAAGCCACAACAGGAGGTTTTCCGGCACAGGGAACCACCATTACCCGTTCTCTTTTAAATGTGGAAGGCAGCGGGACATTCTCGCGTTATACAGCTATTAATGTAAGCCCCTCATCAGGTTATTTCAGGATCCAGGATGTGAGGATTGAAATGCCAAATGCAGCAGCAGGAAGCGGGATCAGTAATTACGGTATTTATTTAGGAACAGGTTGCAATAACTATAATATTACACGTTGTTACATTAACAGTGGTAATGCGGGCTCAGGAGCAAATGGCGCGGCAGCGGCGGCTGGTGCAGTAGGTGTAGTTGGTAATCCTGGTTCGGCAGGTGGTGTAGGTAATACCTCACCAATGGGGAACTCAGGAGCAGGTGGTAATGGCGGTGGCGGTACAGGTGGTGCCGGCGGGCCTATTAAAGTTTGGACCCCTGGTAACGGTACTGTTGGAAATAACGGTTCAGGACCAGGTACGGGTCAAGGCGGTGGCGGTGGCGCCAGCGGCGGTACAGGTGGAAGAAATGGTTCGGCAGCAGCAACCGGTGGCCCAGGAGGCCAGGGTTTTAGTGCCACAGCAGGTGGTACTGCAGGTCCGGGATCATCCATCAATACATCTTCAGGTTGCGCATTTTCGGCCATGACAGGCGGAACCGGCGGACTGGGTTCAAATGGTGCTGCAGGTGCCGCAGGTGCTGCCGGAGTGGGTAGCGATGCATCGGGTTACTGGAACGCAGTAGCCGGAACTAACGGTGCATTTGGTTTAGGTGGTAATGGCGGCGGCGGCGGCGGCGGCGACGG
>JBEHXV010000006.1:0-175438 GCA_048498515.1 Bacteroidota bacterium
TGAGTTTTTACCTGGTCGTTACACTCATGCTCATTTTTCCTATTTTCAGCTTCAACAATAAATACGATTCCTATTTATCCAGTTCCCTGTATTCATCCAATACCAATAATTGCAAGCTGATCTTGTCGGATAAAGCCTATGAGCAGCTCCCTTATTACATCAGGAGCTTTGTCACCAAAGACGACGATTATAACATCCTGTTCATTAAACACTGGGCGCTTCATGAATTGGGCACGCCTTGTGTACCCGAATACAGGATCTTTAAAAAGGCCCGGGAGCGGGTGATCCTGCTTACCAATTCAAGCGCCGCTGATGTGAAAATGGATTTTACGGAACGTGAGAAATTACTTGATTTTTAACGGATAATAACTGTAAATTTACAGCAAGATTATACCATTATGAAAGCATATGCCCTACTCTTTTGCGCATCGTTAACATCCATTTTATCGGCACAGGTTGCCGACCAAAAAATAACCTCGTCTGTTCCGCCGGGCATCAACGAAAAACGGATCGTTACCGACCTTAGCTACCTGGCCAGTGACAAACTGAAAGGCAGGGGCACTTCATCGCCCGAAGAAAAAATGGCAGCCAAATACATTGCCGAAAGCTTTAAGGCAACAGGTTTAACCGCAAAAGGAAACGAAGGGTACAATTATAATTTTACCTTCAAAAAAAACACCAATCCGCACGATACATCAACTGTTGGCATTAAAGAACGCAGTGGGATTGACGTGATTGGTTTTTTAGATAACGGGGCAAAATATACGGTGGTGATTGGCGCACATTACGATCATTTAGGTTTGGGCCACGATCACAACAGCCTTGACGCGAACCCTGAAGATAAAATTCATAACGGTGCCGATGATAATGCCAGCGGTACGGCAGGCGTAATGGAACTAGCAAGGTATTTTAAAAACAATAACCGCACCGAAGCCTATAACTTTTTATTCATGTGTTTTAGTGGCGAAGAGTTAGGCTTGTTGGGTTCCAAAAAATGGTGCGATAAACCTACCATTCCTCTGAACACCATTAACTACATGATAAACATGGACATGATAGGACGCCTGAACGACAGCACCAAAAAATTACTGGTATATGGTGTTGGCACTTCACCCAGCTGGGTGCCGATGCTGGACAATAACAACAGCGATTTCTCTATCAAAAAGGACAGCTCGGGCATAGGGCCAAGCGATCAGACCAGCTTTTACTTAAAAGACATTCCGGTGTTGCATTTTTTCACAGGCCAGCATTCCGACTACCATAAACCGAGCGATGATGCCGATAAAATAAATTATGCCGGCGAAGTGAAAGTGCTGGACTTTATTGTAACGTTAATTGAAGCAACTGAAAACATGCCTAAGCTCGCATTTTCAAAAACGGCCGCTCCGGTCTCAACCGGCTCCACCTGGAAAGTAAGCCTTGGCGTGATGCCCGATTATGCTTTTGAAGGGCAAGGCCTGCGTATTGACGGTGTAACGGATGGCAAACCTGCTTCTAAGGCAAAAATGGAAAAAGGTGATATAGTGATTGAGCTTGGTGCGGTTAAAGTAAATAACATAAATGATTACATGAAAGCGCTTTCCCAGTTTAAAAAAGGCGATAAAACAAAAGTGGTGTTTAAGCGTGGTAATGAAACCATTACCCGCGACCTGGAGTTTTAGACCTATAGCAGCATGATGCTAGGGTAAATGATGACGATACAAACTACAACAGGAGGTGAAATTTGAAACCTACATACCTTGCGACATCCTTAAACCCTTTATAAGTTCGTTGGTGGTTCAGGAAACAAGCAACGAAGCTACTTATAAGGTTTTACCCGACACCGGTTTGGTGATTGGCTTTCAATATAAAGGCAAGCTTTCACGCATTGAGAACCAAAATGAACTTTCACTTTCTACTTTTGGTATTTCGGGCTTAGCAGATCATCCCAGGACTTTTAAAAATTCGCCCGACATTGGCTCCGTTTTGGTTTTTTTCCGTGACGCAGGCGCAACACCCTTTTTCAGGCAACCTTTACACGAACTATTCAGAGAAAGTGTCTCCCTTGATAATTTTATGCTCCGGTCGGAACTTTTATGTTTAGAGGAACGGCTAGCCGAAGCTACAACTGACCTGTCAAGAATTGCCATCGTGGAAAATTTCCTGATCAAACGAATGATCCACTCAGAACCCGATCCATTAGCCCTTGCAGCCGTTAGCCTTATCCACAACAGTAAAGGTAATATCAGGATCAAGGAACTAACCGAGCGGTTGAATATCAGTCAAAGCCCATTGGAAAAAAGATTTAGACAGGCAGTTGGCGCAAGTCCTAAAAAATTTGCCTCTATTGTACGGTTAAAACATGTGATTGCACAGTACGATCCCAAAAACTCTCTTACCGAATTGGGCTACCAAACAGGTTTTTACGACCAGGCACATTTTATTAAAGAGTTTAAATCGCTTACTGGAGATACTCCAGAAAATTTCTTTTCCGGGCAAAAATAAAAAACGATTTTTTACAATTACAGCAGTTTGCTTATTCTGACTTTTGTTTAAACTAAAAAACTAAATAAAATGAGCAGAATGAAATCTTACGATGTTCCTCATAAAGGATTGAGGAACGCGCTGTCGCAATTATCGTTATCGGCAGGCAAAACAAATTTTTTAAACCCGGATGAAGTTGAAGGGCTTTATAAACTGGGACAGGATGTTTTTACTCTTCTGAATATCCATGCAGCGGATGAGAATGCTGTAACACTTGCCGAGCTGGAGATCCTTTGCCCTGGCTGTTCTCAGCACGACTATGATGACCACGAAACACTTCATACCCTTCAGTCTGAACTTGAAAAGCTGCTTTCAAAAATATATCGCTATTCTCAATTGGGCAAGGATGTCAGGGAAGATGGTGCTGAATTTTACCTGGCATTAAGCGAATTTCATGGGCAGTACCTGGAGCATACAGCCGAAGAAGAAAGAGTGACCCAGCCACTGCTTTGGAAATTTTTCACGGATGAGGAACTGGCCGAACACAGAAAAAAAATAATGCAAAAAAATCCTTCAGAAACCTTGTTGATCTGGTTCAGGTTTGTGATTCCCGCCCAAAGCCATGATGAAAGAGTCGGGCTTCTGTCAGGATTTAAAAAGATGGCCCAGCCGTCCTTTTTCATAGAAGGAATGGATATTATAAAACAAGTGTTGACCATAAATGAATTTGAGGAATTAACACTGGCCTTGTCATAAAGCCACTGATCCAAATCGGGGTAAAAGGTATTTAGGTAATCCGTATCTTTGTTAATATAAAATTAACATGAGAACATTCTTAACGCTATTCCTTCTTGCTGCAACAGGTGCCTTTGCACAAATTCCTCCGGGCTACTATAATTCTGCACAGGGATTAACGGGTAATAACCTGAAGATAGCTTTGCATAACATTATTAAGAACCATACCCAGTTGTCTTATAACGGCTTATGGACTGCCTACCAGAAAACCGACAGAAAACCCAACGGTAAAGTGTGGGATATGTACAGCGATGTGCCATCGGGGACACCGCCTTACCAGTACACCTTTGTTACGGATCAGTGCGGAAATTATTCTACCGAAGGCGACTGCTACAACCGTGAGCATAGCTGGCCCCAAAGCTGGTTCAATTCAGTGGCTGGTCCTGTTTCCGACCTGTTTCACATTTACCCCACGGATGGTAAAGTAAATGGCGAACGAAATAATTATCCTTACGGCAATGTAGGCACTGCCAGCTGGACCAGCCTGAATGGTGGCAAGCTGGGACCTTGTACTGATCCCGGCTATAGCTTAACAGTATTTGAACCCATTGACGAATACAAAGGCGATCTGGCCCGCGGTTATTTTTACATGAGCACCCGCTACTATAGCGAAGATGGAGGCTGGAGCACTTCGGATGCCACCAACAAATCAAACATCTTACCATGGGAAGTAAATGTGCTCCTGCAATGGCACCACCAGGACCCTGTAAGCGCCAAAGAAATTGCCCGTAACGATTCGGTGTATTATAAATTCCAGAACAACCGCAACCCTTTTATTGATAACCCCCAGTGGGCCGACAGCATTTGGCAGGAAACCAACCTTACCTTTGTGAATGAGGTAAAATACGCGCATTCCTTTTCGCTCTACCCTAATCCATCAAGCTCTGTATTTCAAATTATCAATCATGGAGCAACTCAGCAGGAAGCTTTGCTCAGAATTACAAACATTACCGGTGCTGTGATAGAGGAAAAGAAGATTTTTTTGAATGAACCAAATTCAATTGACTGCAGTAATTGGACTAAGGGTATTTATTTTATAAGTGTGAGTACTCCGGAAGCGAGCTCTAATTTTAAGTTTGTGAGGGAGTAACCATTTAACACTGTCAGTTCGTCACGACGAGTCGTGACGAACTGATAACATCGTATAAACCAATTGAAAAAGAGAATAATACTAATCGTTTTTAGAGTGTATTTTGGTTCTTAATGATTACCTTTATTAAGAGAGACCTTTTAAGATCCCATTCTCGTGGCTACCCTTCACGCATAGGAGCATGAAGTTTTAAAATGATTTTCGCTTATGAAAATTAAATTTTTCAAGTCGTTGAGACTGAAAATGAAATGGAAAAGCCTGCAAATCAATCTTAGGATTGACTGGTGATCCATCAAACAAAAAACGCGAACTGAAACAGTTCGCGTTTTTTTATGTTATGATTAAGAACTAATTAAGCAGTTACAGTCCCTAATACAGAGTTCATGCTTCTTACGGCTTCTGCACTCTTGCTGAACAATACTTTTTCTTCATCGTTCAACTGGAAATCAACGATCTTTTCCCAGCCGTTTTTACCGATGATTACCGGAACGCCTAAGCAAATATCATTTTGTCCGTATTCGCCTTCCAGCAATACGCTGCAAGGAATTAAACGTTTCTGGTCGTTCAGGATGCTGTCAACAATAGTTGCTACAGCTGCTCCCGGAGCATACCATGCTGATGTACCTAACATACCGGTTAAGGTAGCACCACCCACCATGGTATCGGCTGCGATCTTTTTCAAGGTATCGGCATTTAAAGTTTGAGAAACCGGAACACCGTTATGAGTAGCTAAACGGGTTAAAGGGATCATGGTTGTATCGCCGTGTCCACCAATTACCACACCTTGCACATCGCTTGCAGGAGCGTTTAATGCCTGTGACAAGTAGCAGTTGAAACGTGCGCTATCCAAAGCACCGCCCATACCAATGATGCGGTTCTTAGGTAAGTTGCTTCCTTTTAATGCTAAATAGGTCATGGTATCCATTGGATTAGATACGATGATGATGATGGCATTCGGAGAATGTTTCAATACATTTTCGGTTACCGTTTTTACGATACCTGCGTTAATACCAATTAACTCTTCGCGGGTCATGCCCGGTTTACGTGGAATGCCTGAAGTAACAACCACTACATCACTGTTAGCTGTTTTAGCATAATCATTGGTGCTTCCACTGATCTTTGTGTTGAAACCATTTAATGAAGCTGTTTGTGTTAAGTCCAAAGCCTTACCTTCCGCGAAATTTTCTTTGATGTCGAGGATTACGACTTCACTTGCAATTTTTCTCAGTGCAATGTATTCTGCACAGGTTGCGCCTACGTTTCCGGCGCCGATAACTGATACCTTTGTCATTTTAATTGTTGAATTATAGATTTAATTAATTATTGATTTATTTGGTTGTTCTTATTGGGGTTAAATTTAATTGAATATTTGATTAATTCTCCAATTCTTTAACTCAATAATTCATTAACTGTTTTTTACGCGTCGATTTTTGCATACTTGGCATTTTGCTCAATGAACTCCCTGCGTGGTGGCACTTCGTCGCCCATCAGCATGGCAAATGTCCTGTCGGCTTCCGCAGCACTGTCAATGTTCACCTGGCGCAAGGTACGCGTGCTTGGATCCAAAGTTGTTTCCCATAACTGGATGGCGTTCATTTCTCCCAAACCTTTGTAACGCTGTACGTTCACGCTGTCCGCTTTTTCACCACCCATTTCTTTGATGGCAATGTTTCGCTCTTCCTCGTTCCAGCAGTAGCGGGCGTCCTTGCCTTTTTTAACCTGGTATAATGGCGGTGCAGCAATGTATACATGCCCGTGTTCTATAAGCTCCTTCATATGACGGAAGAAGAAGGTTAAGATCAAAGTAGTAATATGCGATCCATCCACATCGGCATCACACATAATAACTACTTTATGGTAACGCAGCTTTTCAATGTTCAGGGCACGGTCATCCTCTTTAGTACCGCGGAAAACACCTAAGGCCGTAAAGATATTTTTGATCTCCTGGTTCTCATAAATCTGGTATTCCAGTGCTTTTTCCACGTTCAGGATCTTACCACGCAATGGTAAAATGGCCTGGAAATCACGATTACGACCCTGTTTAGCGGTTCCACCGGCCGAATCCCCTTCCACAAGGAACAATTCGCAGGCATAAGGGTCGTTATTGGCACAATCGGCCAGTTTTCCTGGTAAGCCCGAACCGGTCATTACCGTTTTACGCTGAACCAGCTCACGGGCTTTACGGGCCGCATGACGGGCAGTGGCAGCTAAAACTACCTTATCAACAATTAGTTTGGCTTGTTTTGGGTGTTCTTCCAGGTAGTTGCTCAACGCTTCACTAATTGCCTGATCCACAGCTCCAGTCACTTCGTTATTTCCCAGTTTGGTTTTGGTCTGGCCCTCGAACTGCGGCTCCTGTACTTTTACCGAAACCACAGCGGTTAAACCTTCGCGGAAATCATCGCCGCTAATCTCAAATTTTACATTTTTAAATAAACCGTTCTTTTCAGCATAGCTTTTTAAGGTACGGGTCAACCCACGACGGAAACCGGCCAAATGGGTTCCTCCTTCGTGTGTATTAATGTTATTGACATAACTCTGGATGCTTTCGCTGTAAGAGTTATTATAAAGCATGGCTACTTCCACCGGAATACCGTTCTTTTCGCCTTCAATATGGATCACATCGTCCATCAGCTTTTCTTTACCGCCGTCGATGTACTGCACAAACTCCATTAAACCACCCTGGCTATGGAACGTTTCCTGATATGAAACGCTGTTTTCATCTTTTTGTCGGTCATCCACTAAAACAATGGTAATTCCCCTGTTCAAAAAGGCTAATTCACGCATACGGTTAGCCAATGTGGCGTAATTATATTCGCCAATGGTAAAAATGCTCATATCAGGCTGAAACTCCTGAATGGTTCCACGATCGGTTGTTTCACCAGCTTCTTTTGCAGAATACAATGGCTTACCTTCGCTGAATTCCTGCACTGTTATTTTCCCATCGCGATGAACTTCTGTTTTCATGTGAGAAGAAAGCGCATTAACGCAGCTCATCCCTACACCATGTAAACCGCCCGATACCTTATAAGTATCCTTATCGAATTTACCACCGGCGTGTAATACGGTCATTACTACCTCCAGGGCACTGATTCCCAATTTTGGATGAATGCCTGTTGGGATCCCACGCCCATTATCCCTTACACGGATAGCGTTATTTTCTAAAATAGTTACGGTAATTGTATCACAATGTCCTGCTAAGGCCTCATCAATTGAGTTATCAACGATTTCATAAACCAAATGGTGTAATCCTTTAACGCCAATGTCGCCAATATACATGGCGGGTCTTTTTCTAACTGCTTCTAATCCTTCGAGTACCTGAATGTTATCGGCACCATAATTTGCTTTGTTTGTAGCGGTAGTTTCTTCCATAAATACGTAAGTTCTCGTTTTTTTATATTATTCTTTAAATATAGCGATTTTATTGGCATTTCAGGCAATTTATAAGCTTTGTTTTTACTAACATTTGTTAATAAAAAGTACCTGAAAAAAGGTCATTTTTTGAAGAAAAATTTGCTGATATGGGTTTCGTTATTTTGCAGAAAATCATTTGTCAAAAACATGATTTTAATGCCTATTTTTGAACCTTTAAAACACCGTATTTATGCAGGACCTTTTTACTACCGAAGCCCTTTTAAGTTTAATTCCTTTAGTATTAATGGAAATTTTACTGGGCATTGATAACGTCATATTTGTTTCCATCGTACTCAGCCGTCTCGATAAATCCAGGACCAAACAGGCAGGCCTTATCTGGATGATCGTAGGCATTATTATGCGCTTGTTATTCCTGTTTATTTTAGGTCATTTAATAAAAGGCGAGCAGGAACTGTTCAGCATTCTTGGTCACTCGGTTGCCATTAAAGATTTAATCATGCTTGCCGGTGGCTTATTTTTACTTGTTAATTCAACTCTTGAGATCCACAATAAACTGGAGGGTGAGGATCCGGATGAACAGTTGAATGCCGAAAAGAAAAAACCGGCTACCTTCAAAGCCATCATCATACAAATGATCCTCATTGATATGGTGTTCAGCATCGACGGCGTTGTAACCGCTATTGGGATGACAAAGAATATTTACATCATGATGATCGCGGTCATTATCAGCATGGCGGTGATGTTTTATTTTGCACCGAAGATCTCTGCCTTTATACACAAACATCCTACCTTTAAAATTCTCGCTTTATCCTTCCTGGTATTAATTGCCGTACTATTGGTGGTGGAAGGCGTTCATATTGATAAGGTCGAGATCCCTAAAGGTTATATTTATTTTGCCATGGCGTTCTCATTTGCGGTTGAGCTTATCAACCTGAAGATCCGCAAGGCTCATAAGCCGGTGGAACTGCGGTCGCCGACTCTTAATGAGGAGCAAATGGAAGAGAAGAAGTAAAGTGATTTTTATAACATCTCTCTTTACTTTTTCTTTTTTGCTTTTAGTTCTGCCGCTTTCTCATTCTCTTTAAGCCTGAACTTCAACACCTCTTCAATCAGCTTTACAGGCAGTGGTTCATTCAAAGGGAATTGCACCGAGCCTTTAGCGCTCTTGTAAACCAAGAATTCTTTTTTGAACTTTGTAATGGCCGATGGCATGGGATAAAAACCTATGTGCTTTTCGTAAGCCGCAAAATACACCAGCATTCCCTGGTATTTGTAAGCAGGCATATTGTAGCTAATCACCTCTTCAGCCCCGGCAACTGTTTTTTTAATGGTGGTGCGAAGTTGCTTTAATAATTTTTGCGTGGCTGCCGGAAAGCTCTTGATGTATTGATCTACGCTTTCTACTTTGGTAGTTGTCATGTTCTAACGGTATTTTATTTTTCTATTTCATCATCTTTTATAACAGGCGGCACAAATACAACATTTGTATCAATTGCAGGTAGGGCCATTTTTTTATAGCTCTTAAATTCAAATACCGGTCCTTTTACTTCAGACCTACTGTTTTCTGCCACTGATAACAAAAGATGAACCAGATCATCCATAGGCCTGACGTCCTCTCCATTACTATAAACACGGGTTGCAAATTGCGTGGCATTAACAGTGGCTATAAAATAGTAAGAGGCTCCATCCAGAACCGGCTGATTAATGATACTATCGTGTTTTTCTTTTAAAACAATTTCAGCTATTGAATCTACTTTATTTGCTAATGAATCATTCACTATTTCACGATAATAATGAACACCGCTTTTTAAATCGTCGACAAAAATAGTGAGCACTTTATCACTGTCAAGATTAAGAGAAGTTATCCTTGTCCAGCCATTACTATATGTAAACTCAATGCTATCAAAGACAACTTTCTTTACTTCCGGTTCTTTACAGGAAACTAAACCCAAAACAATTAAAAACACACCAATGATTCTCATAATACCCGCTTTTAGGCTTTGTATTCTCCGTTTAAAATCCTGAAACTACTAAACAAAACTATTATTTATTTGGCGCATATCAAATTCCAGGAATTTGGGCTGGCATATAAATTTATGCAAATCATAAAAAGCCATTATGAAAACGCATAGTTCTGGATACAATTTAACCCTCAAAGTCGATCACATTACCTTTAATTATGACGATCAGGGACATGGAGCCATTCCGGTGATCCTGATCCATGGTTTCCCCTTCGATAAAAATATGTGGAGACCACAGGTCAAATTTTTGAAAGAGAACCACAGGGTCATTGCCTATGACATTCGTGGTTTTGGCCGGTCGATGCACGATGGGACCAATGTTAGCATTGATTTGTTTGCATACGACCTCATTAAGTTCATGGATGCCTTAAAACTACCAAAAGCCATTATTTGTGGTTTATCCATGGGCGGTTACATTGCTCTGAATGCAATGAAGCATTATCCCGAGCGTTTTGAAAAACTGATCCTGGCCGACACCCAATGTATTGCCGATACCGACGAAACGAAAGAGAACCGTTACAAAACCATACAAAAAGTAGAAACTGAAGGCGTACCTGATTTTGCCGGGGCTTTCCTGAAAAAAGCATTTCATAAAGAGTCGTTGATTGATCCAAAGGATTTTGTGGAAGCCATGAAAAAGATCATTGTTTCAACTCCTGTCAAAACCATTACAGGTGCCTTAACTGCCCTGGCTGAACGGGAAGCAAGCTACGGCATACTTCATGATATTTCCATTCCAACCTTACTTATCTGTGGCCGGCAGGATGAGCTGACTCCTGTAAACCAATCGGAAACCATGCACCGGCAAATCAAAGGCTCTGTGTTAAAGGTTATTGAACATGCAGGGCATTTGTCCAACCTGGAACAGGAAGATGAATTTAATGAAGCCATTGGAGAATTTTTGAGTGTTTAAATCTTAAGAAAAAAGAAATAGAAAAATAGATTAATTTAAACCTACATTACTCTACCACATAACCTTCACTTTCAATTAATTGACAATTCCCGGCGACTTTCTTATGATGTTTAGTACGCTATCCATCACAGGATCATGGTGCTGTATCCTATCGGTTATTCCTGTATTTATAATTATATCCGTTTTAATTCCTTTTTTAAAAGGATATAAATTATCGGGCACCGAACAACTATAATGAATTAATGGGATCACCACCTCCAGTTTTGAATGGGGCAACGTAAGCGTTGGAAAGTCGATGGCATTGCCACCATTGTAGGGCCCACTGATGGGTGTTCCAATGAATGTTGCCGGTGTATAATACTCCAGCAAGGTTGCCGTAACCAATGCCGCCGAATGAACATCGCTGTTCACCAGCACATAAACCTTACCCGTAAAAAGTAAAGCGGATGGATTAAATGTGCGATCTCTGAAACAACTGTAATAATTTGCTTTTCCGTTTTGAATCCCCTTTAGTGAATCTACTGTCATTTTCCAATTCTCAAAACTCAGTCCGGTAGAATCAATGCATTGGTAGTAACTTGGTTTTTTGTGCAATACCGCATACATTGTGTCAAATATGTGAAACGGTTTATTGTAAAGGTAAGTCATCAGCTCAGCTCCATAAACGGGGTCTCCTCCCCTGTTGTACCTTAGATCTATAACTAAATTCTTTATTTTATGCTGATGCATGAGATCAAAATCGCGTTTCAATACTTCCGAAAAAACGATACTTCCTGTTTGGTTAAAGCTTGATATTTTCATCAAAGCATAGTCCTGTTCTGTATTTATTTTAAATGCATAGCAGGTATCCGTTCTCACATATTCCTTTGCCCATTGTTGAATGGGCAACATATGCAGGGTATCGGACACATCAATTGCCGGCAACCTTGCATGATACTGTTTTTTTGTGCCGGGATGAATGGCAACAATGTGAAAGGAGTCGGGTTGTTCGTAAAAAGACGCGTACAAATAATCAAAGTGCAAACTGTAAACATCGTACTGCAACGTTTCATCGGTCGTGTAATTGGGATAAGACCTTTGTAGTTCCTTATAAATCGCTACAGGATCTTTACCGTTAATGGAAACCACTTCTGATCCCGGAACAAGGGCAGCATCATTTAAGATATTCTTATGAACAAAAGGCCTTCCGTTATTCCAGTAAATTTTCACGGGCATAAATTTTTTCAGACCGGCATATTTATAGGAGAAATTAACTGCTGTGTGCTCATCATAAAGCCTGCGGATAATACGTGTTAAAATTTTTGCAAACTCATCCTTTGTCATGTTTGAACTTAATGTTGCATAGCTTTCTTTAAAGTAATAATCCAGCGAATCTTTAGAAATGAATGAATACAAACCAGGATGCATTTCTTCCAGTGAGGTTCGGAACACCTTAAAATCCTCCTGCAGCTGTGATGTCGTTAAAACATCATTCGATTGAACATTCACCCTTTCTCCGGGTGGATGACATGCAAAAACAAGGAAAACAAGAATATAAAATAATGTATGTTTCATGTCATTTTTTTAATGCACCGCCATCATCTCAGGTAGTTGCTTTCACATAATCAAAAGACGCCTTTGCGAGTTTCTTCCATTGATCGCTGTAAGTGGCCGGCACCTGCACCCACTCTTTCATCGGACGTTTCTTTCCCGAAGGGTCAAACAATTGCGCGCCTTCAAGTGCCATGGCTGCTTTGTGTTCATTGCCCCTTAGCTTGAATACCATTTCGTTTTGAAAGAAACTAATGAAGGCTTTGCCATTGATTTTAAAGCAGGGTTTGCCAAACATCTGGCTTTGTTCGGCATCTTTGGTTTTTTGTCCTATTTCGGTATAGCGTTTTTCTTCTGTTGTCATTGCTGAATTATTGTTTATCAGTTTTATCAGTTAGCTTACCTCAAATGGATCCATATCGGGATGATTCTTTTGGTTCTCACGGCTTTATTATCTTTATAACCAGGTGTCCAGTCGGGCATCCTATTTATAACGCGCAAAACTTCTCTGTCATAATCAGGATGCACTCTCTTTATGATCTTTGCAAAATCAACCTTGCCATTGGTTTCTATCACAAATTCAACATAAATTCTTCCGGTAGGTGGTGCGCATTTATTGGATGTTGGAAAATTAAGTTGATGAATCAAAAATTTAAAAAGAGAATCTCCCGGGAAAACAGGGTCCTTATCTACAACCAGGTAAATGGTTGTATCGGTTGTTTGACTACAAAGATGTTGTGCCAGGAAGAATAAAATGATTATGAGTTTAGGTTTCAAGCTTTATACTCTTCTTTTAATAAGGAAAAAATCAATGAATCCTCTGCCACATCCGTTCGTACAAAATGCTGCCTTAAATAGCCTTCCTGTACAAAACCATATTTTTTAAGCACAGCCTGCGAAGCTATGTTTGAAGGACTGGTACAGGCTTCTATCCTGTTCAGGTTCATATTACCAAAGCCATAATTCAGGATCGCTTTCAGAGCTTCGCTCATATAGCCTTTTTGTTTGTTTTCCTCTTTCATGATCAAATAGCCTATTTCCGCTTTACGATGAGCCACATACCAGTTATGGTAACCACAACGGCCAATGGTTTCACCAGTATCCTTCTGCACCATCAGGAAAGCGCAAATAGTCCGGTCGTAGGTTTTGTAACCTCCTTTTGATTTTTCTTTTTCCTTTGCCAATTCTTCGTCGCTGCTTAAGCCCAATAGTTTTTTAGCTTCGCCATCAGAGTGATTTTGAAACAGCCAAACAAAATCTTCGGGTGTTACTTTTTTCAGTATCAGACGTTGGGTTTCGAGTGTTTCAAAATTCATGATTAGTTTTACTAAATATAAAATAACACTTAAAAACAAAGAACCATCCGTTATATAGCAGATGGCGAAGTTTTTGAAAACTTAGTGTGATTTGAATAACTTATAACTATGTATTTTTCTTTTCAGTTATATAGAATTTGTGATCTTCATCAAGGAATACCACATAAAATATATTCCCTATTATATGGCCTGCAACTCTAGCTTTTTGGCCTTTAATATCCATAATCACAGCCCAGTTGACTCCATCTATTATATGTTGTGGCTTTTTAAAATCTGTTTTTGCAGGAAAACTGCCATATATCTTTAGTAACTTTTGTTGTTGTGCTTCTACTATATTTAAACTACATATAGACTCAAATTTTTTCAACATATATGCCAGCAATTTATTATCTTCCCAATGCACATAATTCTGTCCTGGAGGAATTTGTTTTATATCAAAATCCTTAAAACTAAAGACTATCTTAGGTAAATCATCTTTAACCTTTTTTTCCTCTCTAGTATTTGCATTACGATCAAACCTATCACTGTTTGTGGGCTTAAATTTATTCGTGCTAAATCTATTATTTTTAGAACTCATTAGCAAAATCATTTAAAAATTTCTGAATGTTTCCAAAATATGGAATAGCACCATATTTCCCAATTAAATAATCCTTTTCAAATGATGCATCGTTTCTAACGCTTGTTTCTTGATTAATTTTATATTCTACTAATGAATATAAATCTGTAGCGCCAATACTATCTTTTTCCGTAAACCATATTTGATCTCGCCTAAATAAATCATTTCTTAATAAATTTGTATCGTGTGAAGCAAATATTAATTGCGCATTTTTATTATTGAAAATAGATTGAAAAATTTTAATTAATTCTATCGTCAATTTTGTATGAAGCCTAGAGTCTAGTTCATCAACAATAAGAATTTCCCCTTTTTCTAAAACTTCAAACCATGGTCCTAATAACCCAAATAATTTTTGAGTTCCTCTTGATTCTAATCCAAAGTCTATAGCAATAGTGTCAATTAATTTCTTAGAAGAATCAAATTTTTTATGAAGTGTATTTATAATTACTTCTTTAGGGTTTTCACTTTTTTTCTTTCTATTGTTTAATTCTTTTTGAAGTTCTTCAAGTAGTGATACAATTTTTTGATCTTTTTTTCCTTTTGGAATGTTTTTTGATAAATTTTCCAGAGCAGCTTCTTCAATTTTTATATCTTCTATCCCTAAATCAATTAGTTTAAAAAATTCAATGATTTTTTTTCTGAATTTTTGATCTTCTTGAAATCTTTTAATTGTATATCCAGTAGTTGTATTTTCAAGACCAGATAAAACACTTAAATTATTTCTAAACCAATTATGAATTTTGTTTGAAATTTTACCATTTAGTTGAGCTACTGTTGATAGAAATAAAGCATTAGCTCTAGTTTTATCTTCCAAACCTTTTCCTTCTTTATAGTTTTTAATAAATACTTTAATTTCCTGATTTTCTCTAATAAAATATGAACTTTCTTTGGTTGAGTTTTCCATATCAAAACCAAACAACCATTCCGAAATAACTTTTTCGCCTGTAACCTCAAAACCATACCTAAAGCGAATTGACTCAACTACAAAAATCATTTCAAACGAAGAGGCCTTTTTTTCTGTTTCTGAATTAAATAAAAAAGGTATAATTCCAATTTCATCTTCTCTTTGTCTATCGTTAGAAGAAAGTAATATAAATTCCCTATAAAACTTAATTGCTGTTAATAAATTACTTTTACCACTTCCATTTGCGCCATATATAACAGCACTTTTCAAGTATTTATTTTTTTTATTATCAAAAAAAACATTATTAAGTCCTTGCTTTGGATCTTCCAATTCTTTGACAGCATTTGATGCTACCATACTTAATGTTACAGCTTCCTTTATAGAAAGATAATTACTTACACTAAATTCAATTAACATGATTTATATTTGATTTCCTCAAATGTAACAATAAAAGCTATACATCCATATAAATTGAGAAAATTTCACAAAAAAATCAATTATATGTTTTTTTTAACCTAAAAGAACTACAGAATTGAATAACAAAAAAGCCATCCTCAATTAAGAGAATGGCTTTTACTATGTATGAGATTGCTGCGTCCTCGCAATGACGGAATAAATTACGCTTTGTTTTCCTCTGCCGGAGCGCCTTCAGGCTTTGGCAGGGTGGCTTTACGCGATAATTTGGCTTTACCGTTTTTAGGATCTGTACCAATGTATTTCACACTGATCATATCGCCTTCTTTCACTAAACCAGTAAGTGATTCAATGCGTTTCCAGTCGTACTCGCTGATGTGCAGCAAGCCTTCTTTACCAGGCATGAACTCTACGAAAGCGCCGTAAGGCATAATTGATTTTACTTTAGCGTCATACACTTCACCTACTTCAGGAATAGCAACAATGGCTTTGATACGGGCAATGGCAGCTTTCAGGTCTTCCAGTTTCTCGGCAAAGATCTCTACACGTCCGCTGTTATCAACTTCAGTAATAGAAATAACGGCGTTGGTTTTCTTCTGAATATCCTGGATTACTTTTCCACCAGGTCCGATGATAGCGCCAATGAACTCCTGAGGTACAGTAAGAATTTCGAAACGAGGTACATTCTCATTGTAATCTGTACGAGGCTCAGATAAGGTTTTGGTAATTTCGCCCATAATGTGTAAACGGCCGTCTTTAGCCTGTAACAAGGCTTTTTCCATGACTTCGTATGGTAAACCATTTACTTTCAAATCCATTTGCACGGCAGTAATACCATCTTTGGTACCGCACACTTTAAAATCCATATCGCCTAAATGATCTTCATCACCTAAGATATCGGATAAAATGGCGTAGCTGCTGTTATCCGCCGAGGTAATTAAACCCATGGCAATACCGGTAACCGGTTTCGC
The DNA here is from genome assembly GCA_048498515.1 of Bacteroidota bacterium. Taxonomy (GTDB): domain Bacteria; phylum Bacteroidota; class Bacteroidia; order B-17B0; family Aurantibacillaceae; genus UBA4416. The sequence goes on from JBEHXV010000006.1 coordinate 16,409, forward strand.
GATCTTCACGCCCGCATCCATTAACGCTAATGTACCGGCACAAACTGTTGCCATTGATGACGAACCGTTTGATTCTAAAATATCAGATACCACACGTACGGTATAAGGCGTATCGGTAGGAACCATTTTTACCAAAGCACGTAAGGCTAAGTTACCATGTCCTACCTCGCGACGGCCAACACCGCGGTTTGGTTTTGCCTCACCGGTTGAGAAACCAGGGAAGTTGTAATGTAAAATGAATTTTGTTTCGCCACGGTAAAAAGCACCGTCAATTAACTGGGCGTCTTTGCCTGTTCCTAAAGTTACAGTTGTTAAAGATTGGGTTTCGCCACGTTGGAAAATTGCCGAACCGTGTGCTCCTGGCAAGTAACCTACCTCGCTCCAGATAGGACGAATTTGTGTCGTTTTACGACCATCCAAACGACTTTGTGTATCTAACGTTGCCTGGCGAACCGCGTCGTACTCCACACCGTGGTAGTAAGTATTTATCAGTCCTTCTTTTTCTTTTAATTCTTCTTCGCTAAAAGTAGCTTTGTATTCCGCCAATACAGCTTTGAAAGCTTCTTTGCGCTCATTTTTATTAGGATTACCTTGTTTGGCAACAGCGTATACTTTATCGAAAGTTGCTTTGGAAACCGCTGCTTTCAAATCAAGGTCATGTTTCTCGTGACAGTATTCGCGTTTTGCTTTCGAACCTGCTTTTACAACAAACTCCTTAATGGCTTTAATTTGTACTTTAATGGCTTCGTGAGCAAACTTAATAGCTTCCAGCATTTCTGCTTCGCTGATCTCGCTCATTTCACCTTCCACCATGGTAATATCGCTTTCTGATGCTGCCACGATCATGTCGATGGTTGATAAAGCCAACTGATCGATATCGGGGTTAATAACCAGTTTACCATCAATTTTACCAACGCGTACTTCAGAGATAGGTCCGTTGAACGGAATATCGGATACAGCAACCGCTGCTGAGGCGGCTAAACCAACCAATGCATCGGGCATTGTTTTTTTATCGGAAGAGATCAGGGATAACATGATCTGTGTATCGGCATGGTAATCGTCCGGGAACAATGGACGCATGGCGCGGTCCACAATACGGGAGATCAATACTTCATAATCTGATAATTTTGCTTCACGACGAAAGAAACCACCTGGGAAACGGCCTGTAGCCGCGTATTTTTCCTGGTAATCTACCGTTAAAGGTAAAAAGTCAACACCTTCTTTCGCTTCTTTGTTACTTACAACAGTGGCAAGGATCATGGTAGCGCCTAATTTTACAACTACTGCTCCATCTGCTTGTTTTGCTAATTTTCCTGTTTCGAGGGTTACCATTCGTCCATCTCCTAAGTCGAACGAATGTTGGATTCCAATTTGTGACATCTTGTTTTTTGTGTTTTGTGTACCGGCGTTTCCGGTACGGATTTATATTTGTTTATTCAATTGCGGAGTTGTTGAGATAGAGAGTTGAAGAGTTATACTCTTCCGTCCCTTAGGTCCCTTTTATCTCTTTGGTCTTTTAAGTCCCTTAATAAAAAAAGCATCCCGGTTGCCCGAAATGCCCTTTAGTATTAATAAGAACTCATAATTACTTACGGATATCTAATACTTTAATAACCGCACGGTAACGCATAATGTCCGTGTTTTTTAAGTAATCTAACAATGCACGACGCTTACCTACTAAGTTTAATAGAGCGCGTTGTGTACCGAAATCTTTTTTATTATTTTTTAAGTGATTGGTCAAATGATCAATACGGTGTGTAAATAATGCTACTTGAGATTCAGCTGAACCAGTGTTTTTTTCGCTGCCACCGTGTTTTTTAAAAATGTCTTTCTTTACTTCTGAAGTTAAATACATGATATTCGTCTTTTATTGTTTCTTTTAATAGGGCTACAAATATACTATATTTTGTTGTACAAACAATAGTTATTCACAATTAATCCTCTTTTTTTTGCCTAAAACGGGCATTTTTCTACTTCTTAATCACAAATTTCTGGGTAACCGTATCGCCTTTTTCAAATTTACAGCTAATAAAATACATGCCGTTCGGCAATTCCTCTGTATCTACAGGATACACTTCGGAACCAATTGCCTGTAATGTCCCGGTTTTTAGTTCCTTGCCGGCCACGTCGGTAATGGTATAAAAAATATCCTGGTATTCGTTCACGCTAAACAACAGGTTAATGCCGGTGCTGGCCGGGTTTGGAAACAGCTGGTACGTGCTCCTGGTCTCATTTTTCTCAACCGAAGTAATCAGGCTGCTGGTCATAAAACGCTCTTTTACCTGGCAACCAAAATCGCCGTTAAACGTTTTTAAAGGAACCGGGCTTCCTATTTTATTCCAGCGCAGTATGCCGCTGCCAGGGTTAGGTGTGTAATACTGGTAAGCCCACCACGAAATGCCATCGCAGCCATCATCGTCCATGGTAAAGGTGTAGCAACCATCAGGCAGGTCAACCGTATCGCGGAGCACTTTGTTGTTAAGGTTATTAATTCGGCTGGCGACTACCGTTCCCGCCGAATTCGTGATCGTCCAATGGGTTTCATTAAAACCCGGGTTAATGGCACTGGTAGCGGCATTGGTGGTGTTGTAAATAATAATTTTGTTTGGATACACTTTTACGGTATTGTAAGTAGACCTGTAGGTATTGTTATCCGGGTTCTGATCGCCGGTTGCGCCATTTACTTTGCTCACTGCAACATTGAACTGGTTGGTGGCGTTGCCATTATACAATGGCAATAGTGGCCCAAGATCAATAATTGTTTCCTCTAAAAAGTTAAGGTTTCCTGTCCAGGTATACGACATTACGGCGCTACCGCTAATGCTGTAATCAAAAACAATATCGGTAACCGGGTTTGTTCCGGTATTTTTTACTTTAATTTTTGGGTTCAGGCAAACGGTGTTTGAACGGGCATAATTAGGATCGTTGGTTGGCGCAATAATATCTTCAATAGACACATCGGTGCTGAAATTTGGCGCCGAGTATGTAATGAGTTGCGAAACGATATTATACCCTCCCGTATTGGTTTGAGTTGGCGATACATAAGGCTCCATGTCAATATCAACCGAAAAGGTAGCAGCAGGACTTGTTAACGCGCTAATGTCATGATTGATGGGATACACAATTTGTCCCGGACACCAGTTAGCCCTTTCAAACAACCAGGTGCCGGTTTGTGGCGAAATGTCATTGAGCCCGCAATCGCTTTTCCATAATTGTTTTTGCGCTACCTGGGAACCATTTATTTTAAGGTCGTAATATTTACTGCAAAATTCTCCACACTCATTATCATCCGATCCGTGCCCGCTGATGGTGTTTTTAATAAATGCTTTTGCATTGGGGCTATTATACAAATAGGCTTTTTCAATTAAGTGGCTTTCAATAAGATCGCTTGTATTACCGTAAGCAAAATAACCGTCGTAAATATTCCTCACTGCTGTAGCTTCCATGGGCGGGGTTCCTTCAATCAATTCCAATTTTAAGGTAAGGGTAAAGCCCCAGGAATAACCATCGTATTTATAGCGAAAATCCAGGTTACCATTAAGAATGGATGCATAATCCGTCACATCCATCACATAATCGTTACTGCGATTAGTAGTAAGCCAATCGGTAGCATAAGGTGTAATCACACGGGCAATCTCCACGGTGTCGGCATTGGCAGGTTTTGCATATACCTGTGTGGTATAATCCCATGAGCCGCAATATTGTGTACCCGATGGACAGGCGTAGCGCCCTAAAATATAATGCAATCGTATTTTGCGGTACGTTTTACCGGTTGGCAATACTGCCGATGTATCGTAATTGCCCCACTGGGTAATTTTGCGAAGGTTATAAATGGTTACCCAGGTGGTATCGCCACTACTGGCAAATGTTTCAGGAACCAGGGTTACAACGAACAGAATTAAAACTAATATTTTTTTCATTTCACTAAATTGTTTTAGTAAAGATATGAAAAAATAAAATAGCCCATACAAAAAATGTATGGGCTATTATGGTATTGCTAATTAATTTTTGTTAGTTCTCTCAAATACTACTCGAAGTACCTTTTATCATATTAAGATAATTTTGCGAGAGCCGTTCTTAAATTAGAGATCACATCCGCCACATCTGTTACCTTACAGGTTCCAACACTCATGCGGTACCACGGCGAATTATCATCAGCTCCAAAGGCATAAAACGGCACAACGGCCAATTTAGCTTCATCCAGTATAAATTTGGTGATATCTTTAGTCGTTTCCAACACACGGCCATCGGCGGTTTTCATTCCATGCAAAGCAAATTTAATGGTAAGGTAAATAGCAGCTTGCGGCGGAATGGCATCTACCCTGAAGCCTTCCTTTTTCAAATCCTGGAAACCTTTGTAAAAACCATCCAAACGGGTGATAACCTTTGTTTTTTGCTCTTCAATAAACGCATCATACATTGGCAAGTTGCTTAAATATTTTGCAGTGGCCATTTGTTCTGCCTTTGGCGCCCATGCCCCAACGTGTGTGAGGATGGCTTTCATTTTATCAATAATGGCTTTTGGTCCCATGCTCCATCCCACTCTCACGCCGGTTGCTGCCAGCGATTTGGAAATACCGTCAACAAACACGGTATACGCTTTCATGTCGGGGCGCAATACCACCGGGTTGTAATGTTTATTGTTGCCAAAAGTCAAGGCCCAGTAAATCTGGTCGTACATCAAATACACCGGTTTTGCATCCGGGCCGCGGCGCTTGTTTTCGGCCAATATCATGTCACAAATCTCCTCCAGCCCTTCTTTACTGAAAATAGTACCTGTTGGGTTTTGCGGCGAACATAAGGCTACAAGGGTAGCTTCTTCAATATGTGGTTTAATATCTGCCGCTCTTGGCATAAAATTTTGCTCAGGAGTTGCTTCAATCACAACGGCTTTGGCATTGTTTAAATATGAATAGTGGTTGTTGTTCCAGGATGGCACTGCAAAAATTACTGTATCCGCCGGATCGACCAGGGCTCTGAAAATACTGTAAATAACAGGCCTTGCGCCACCGGCAATCAAGATCTCATCATTCTTATAATCCAGGTTGCCACGTTCTTTTAATAAATTGGAAACGGCATTCCTTAACTCCAGCATTCCATCGGCTGCAGGATAATTGGTCTGGTCATCAAAATACGCATCAACAATGTATTGTTTTAATTCCGCAGGAATAGGAAATTCCTTGGGATTAAAATCGCCAATGGTCATGTTATATATTTTTTCGCCCTGCTTTATTTTTTCGTTCACCTCCGCGGCTAACTTAATAATTTCGGAACCAATAATGTTTTCGGCAAGCTTGGATACTTTTGATCGCTGTGTTTGTAGTGTAGTGCTCATGAGTGGAAATTTTTTGAAAAATATAGATAAAACTTATCAATGCAAAATAAAATTTAAAACTAGCTTAATTTATTATGTTATTGGCTTTACCTAAATTTACAACAAATTAAAATACCATGCCCGATTTAAAGCAAATTACCGAAGCCACTGTGCAATGCGCCAAAATTGTTGGGGAATTTATACGTACCGAACGTAAAACATTTTCCTACTCACAGGTTGAAATAAAGGGATTGAACGACCTGGTGAGCTATGTGGATAAAACATCGGAAAAATTACTGGTTGAAAAACTCAGCCTTATTGTTCCCGAAGCCGGCTTTATTGTTGAAGAAAATACCAAAACGGGTACCAAAGACTATAACTGGATTGTGGACCCGCTCGATGGAACCACTAATTTTATTCATGGCATTCCCTCCTACGCCATCAGTATTGCCCTTGAGCACAAAGGCCAGGTTATTATTGGCGTTGTATACGAAGTAGCACAGGACGAATGTTTTTGGGCCTGGGAGAACGGTGGAGCCTTTTTAAACGGGCACAGCATTCGTGTTTCGGAACGAGCGGCTTTATCCGACAGCCTCATTGCTACGGGCTTCCCCATCTATAATTTTTCCCGCCTGGATAATTACCTGGAAGTATTAAGCCATTTAATGAAAAACACGCATGGCATACGCCGCATAGGTGCCGCTGCAGTTGACCTTTGTTACCTGGCCTGCGGACGTGTGGATGCTTTTTTTGAATACAACCTTAATGCCTGGGATGTGGCTGCTGGTTCTTTAATTGTAAAAGAAGCAGGCGGCTCTGTGAGCGATTTTTCAGGGAAAGAGAACTGGTTGTTTGGAAAAGAGATTGTGGCTACAAACAAAAACCTCCAAACTGAGTTTGGAGGTTTGATCTTAAATAGTTTTCAGTAATATTCTTAGAATTTAGAACGTAATTTCGATTTACTACGTTTAGGTGGGAAGAAACGACCTACAGTAATTTGTACTCCCATAAACGAATCTTTTTGTTTATCGCCACGTTGAGCACCTGTACCATCGGCATTGTTAGCCGTAGCGTTTGGTATGGCGCCGGTGTTCGGGTCCGACATTAAAACAGAAGTACCACCGTAAGCGTTTAGCTGGGCTGTTCTGTCAGGATAATACCTTGTGCTCACATCGTCAATGTAATCGGTAAATGTTTTGCGGTAGTTGAGCTCAATACCAATATTCCAGTATTTATTAAGGATCATGCGCCATGCCACACCCATAGGAATTGACACGGAAAAATTGCTGTATTTTGAAGGGCCACCCGGTAAACCCTGGCCTTCGGTATTTAAAGGTTTTAAAGCAATGTACTGCCCGCTTGTCGGGTGGCGACCTTTAGGGTTGTAATAAAAACCTCCTACGCCCACAAAACCAATTAATTCCCAGGTACGGTTCTTATGCCTTCTCGACAGTGTTTTTTTGATTCCATAACGGTGACCGGTTTTTTTAGAAAAAATAGAAACTTCGGCACGGGCCGCTAATTCAAAGATATTTGATTTAAAATTAAGGTTTCGGTTACTTCTGAACTGTTCAGTAGTTAATTTATCATCACCGGCTACCAGTAAATAATTAAAGCTGGCATGAACGTTAAAGTTTTTTGCGAATTTATACCTGTAAGCCAATGAAATTGCCGGCCTGGTTAAGCTAAATTCCAAATCCACAGGGCTATAATCTTTTCCAATTTGGTTACGGCCACCTAAATCTCCGAGAAACTCGGCAATACCGGCCTGAATAATTACTTCTTTACGAAACTTTTTCCAATCGTTTGCACGTGAGAAACTTTGCGCAGTCAAATTCTGCATAAAGATTGTAGAAAACAATAAAAACGTAAGGGAGCTAAGCGTTCTTTTCAAAGTAGTTTTTTTCACAAATATATAATTATTTCGTTCAAAAATACAAAAATCTTTCGAAATCTTACATCAAATACTTTACCAAAATGTTAAATTAATCGGTCAATTAACCAAAATCTTCGTTAGAGTAATATAGCTTGTAAAACTTGAGCCCTTTCTCCTCATCATAGCCTTTTTCCACGTAATCGTGGCGGCCGTGGACATAAATATGGAAATTTTTATCAAGCTTTACAACGCTCTTCATAAATTTCTGGTTTTTCTTTACGGCAGTAGGCGAAATCTCAAAATCATCGATAGCCGTCAGGTCCATTTTATCGTTATACGTTTTGCGGTAGTCCCTGAAAGCTTCCTGTAATTCAGGTTGCGGGAGAATCTCTTTTTCAAATTCCCGGATGTTAAAGTTGTCTTTTTCCTTAAAAAAACTGGTGCTTTTGTTCAGCATCATCATTTGATCCTGCTTGCTCACGTTGTTAGTTTCGGTCAATACCTCTTCGCAAAAACCCTTGCAGGTATCTATAAAATTTGAGGTATGGAAATAAGCATTTTCCTTCAGTTTGGTATTTAAAAAATCTTCCACCCAGTAAAAAGCGCAATCGGCTATTTTATTGTTTGTATCAATAATACTCACTTTATAACCTTTATCGGCTTCGGTATTAAAAATCAGGCAACCTTTATCCAGTTTATTGATATTAATTCCATTATCACACTCAATATCAAAGTTATCCATATGCTGAAAAACCTTAAGGTACGTATCCTTATTTTCAGTTTTAAAAAGGCCAATGGCATCGCAAATTACACCGTCAATATTGCAATCTTTAAAATAACAGGTATAAAACTCCCCGCCTTTTATTTTTGGATGCATGGATTGGTTGTAAAGATGCTCGGCTATGTGCTTGCTGCTGTCAATAAAGTTTTTTTGCGAGCCAAACACATCTGCCACATAACTTTTCACGTCATGATAATGCATCTCGTTCTTTGACTTGAACTGGTAGTAAATATCTGTTTTAAACGGCGAAGTGAGGTAACGCATTACGGTATCGTTTAAAAAATCATCACTGATCTGGATCTGTTTTTCGCTAAGCGTCAGCTCTTCTCCAAGGCCTTTGTTACCAACATAATGTATCACAAAATGTGTTAATTCAGAACGTGTAAAATCTATCATGGCACAAAATATGGGTATAAAAATGAGCTGTAAATGTAAGTGTTTACATTGGCTATGAATTAACAAAGTTTAAACAATAAAAGAATGTTACTAACGGACATTATTCGTTATAATCATTAACCTTACAATCAATTATTACCCTTAAATTTGTTTCACTATGCAAACTAAATATATCAAAAGATCAGTACTACTTATCGCCGTTATAAGTCTTTGTTCATTTACTTATTTTCAAATCAGCCGCAACCAGGTTTTACTGGACATGCTGATGACAGCTTTGAGAGAAGCACATTACAGCCCCTTAAAGGTTGACGACAGCTTTAGCGAGAAAGCCTATAATTTATACCTTGAACGCCTCGACGCCAGCAAAAAATTCCTGTTGCAGGAAGATGTGGACGCCCTGGCCAAATACCGCAATACCATTGATGATGAGGTAAACAACAGTACCTTTGAATTTTATAACCTGTCGTACGATATTATTACCAAACGTGTAAAAGAAAAAGAAGAATGGAGTAAAGAAATCCTCTCTAAACCTTTTAATTACACCGTTGACGAAGAGTATGAAACCGATGGTAAAAAAATAAAGTATGCCACGTCGCTGGAAGAATTAAAAAGCGAATGGAAAAAAATGCTGAAGTACCAAACCATCAGCCGCCTGGATGATATGCTCACTTCCCAGGAAAAAGCAAAGGAAAAGAAAGACACAGCATTCACCGAAAAATCATTCGACAGCCTTGAAGTAGATGCACGCCGCAAAACCTTAAAAGCAAACGCAAACTGGTTTAAACGTTTAAACAAGATTACCGCCAAGGACCGTTTTGCCATGTATGTAAATACCATTACCGGTTTATACGACCCACATACCGAGTATTTTGCTCCAAAAGATAAAAAGAAATTTGACCAGAGCATGAGTGGTCAGTTTGAAGGTATTGGAGCCAAACTTCAATCAAATGATAATGGCATTATAAAAGTTTCCGAAATTATTTTAGGTTCTCCTTCTTTTAAACAGGGTGAACTGAAAGCTGGCGATGAGATTCACAAAGTGGCTCAGGGCGAAAATAAACCGGTTGATGTAACCGTGATGGAAATGGATGATGCCATTGATTTAATTAAAGGAAAAAAAGGCACCGAAGTAAGGTTAACCGTAAAAAAACCGGACGGTAGCTTCAAGGTAATTCCTATTATAAGAGACGTGATTGAAATTGATGATACATACCCTAAATCTGCCGTTCTTACCGGCAAAAAGAAAATAGGCTATATTTATTTACCAATGTTTTATGCCGATTTTACACGCAATGGCGCGCACCGCTGCTCCGTTGATATGAAAAAAGAATTGGAGAAATTAAAAAATCAGGGTGTAGAAGGAATTATTGTTGATTTAAGGGATAACGGTGGCGGATCGCTGCAGGAAGTAGTTGAAATGGCGGGCTTATTCATTCCTAAAGGACCGGTAGTTCAGGTAAAAGATAAAGGAGGAATAGTAAAAGTGCTGGAAGATAAAAATACAGATGTTACCTGGGACGGTCCTTTAGCAGTTCTCGTAAATCATAACAGCGCCTCTGCTTCCGAAATTTTAGCAGCTGCCATACAGGATTATAAACGCGGCGTTATTGTGGGCACACAAAGCTTTGGTAAAGGTACCGTACAGCAGTTTTTAAACCTCGACCAGTTCTTATTACCTCAGTTTGACACTATAAAACCAATTGGCGAAGTAAAAATAACCATGCAGAAATTTTACCGTATTAATGGCGGTGCCACCCAATTAAAAGGAGTTATGCCCGATGTAGTGCTTCCCGATCCTTATGCCTACATTGATGCTTACAGGGAGAAAGAAATGGATTACCCATTGGCCTGGGATGAAATAAGCAAGGCTACGTATGATGAATACAAAACCATTAATTACGACAAAATTAAAAAAGCAAGCGCCGAAAGAATTAAAGCAAGTACTGCCTTTAAATTAATTGAAACGGAATCAAAAGAGCTGAAAGCGAAAAAAGACGATACAAAATATAATCTTAATTTAACCAAGTACCGTGCTGAATATAAACAAATGCGCGATCAGAATAAGAAATACGACGACCTGAAACTGGATATTAAAGGTTTTAATGCCGACCTGGTTAAATTTGACCGCGAAACCTGGCAAACTTCTGATACAAGTAAATTAAACAGGCAAATTAAATGGGCCGGCAATATTCAAAAAGACAATTACATTTTTGAAGCCAGCAACATTGTAAGCGATATGAAATAAATAACAACACATTAAATTTAAAAGGAGCAATTAATTTGCTCCTTTTTTGTTTGACATGGCCGGTAGTTAACATTATGATTGTTAACTGTTTTTCGTCTATTTTAAGCTTTAAACCCACTCATATTTTATAAAATATATCTAACTTTGTCGATATATTTATTATTTATGGTAGTTGAACAATTATACACAAGCTGTCTGGCACAAGGCGCTTACTACATACAATCCGAAGGCGAAGCAGCCGTTATTGATCCTTTACGTGAATACAAACCCTATCTTGACCTGGCTGCAAAAAACAACGCTACCATTAAATACATTTTCGAAACGCATTTTCATGCCGATTTTGTGTCGGGCCACTTAGACCTTGCGCAAAAAACAGGTGCCGACATTGTGTTTGGCCCCAATGCCAATACTCAGTTTAAAAGTGTTAACGCCAGCGACAACCAGGAATTTAAAATAGGAAAACTAACCATTAAAGTATTACATACACCTGGCCATACCCTTGAGTCGACCACCTATTTATTGCTGGATGAGAACCAAAAACCACATTGCATATTTTCGGGCGACACTTTATTTATAGGAGATGTTGGCCGGCCCGACCTGGCCATTAAATCAAACCTTACACAGGAAGACCTGGCTGGTATGCTGTACGATTCGCTACGAAACCGGATCATGACCCTGCCCGATGATGTGATCGTGTATCCTGCGCATGGGGCGGGTTCAGCCTGCGGTAAAAACATGAGCAAGGAAACCTTTGATACCTTGGGCAACCAAAAAAAGACAAATTATGCCCTGGCTACGGACATGAGTAAAAATGCTTTTGTTAAGGAACTAACAACCGGCATATTACCTGCGCCTCAATACTTCGCCAAAAACGCGGGCCTCAACAAAACAGGTTACGGAAACTATGACGCCATTACTGCTAAAGGTACAAAAGCCTTAACACCGGCCGAAGCAAAAGAACTTTTAAATTCAACCAAAGCCATTGTACTGGATGTTCGTAAACCACAGGAGTTTGCCAAAGAACACATTACAAACTCTACTTTTATTGGTATTGACGGACAGTTCGCGCCATGGGTTGGCGCGCTTATCACCGACATTAACCAACCAATTATTTTAGTAACACCCGAAGGGAGAGAAGAAGAAACCGTCATGCGCCTGAGCCGTGTAGGTTACGACAATTGCCTTGGTTTTGTAAAAGGTGGGATTGGCGCATGGAAAGAAGCGGGCAACGATACTTCTTCTATTAAATCAATTGACGCGGTTGAGTTTGCCGAAAAATTCAATACCTCTGCTTTAAATGTACTGGATGTGAGAAAGCCAGGAGAATACGAGTCCAGCCATTTGGATAAGGTAGATTCGCACCCGCTGGATTTTATTACAGACTGGCAGGATTCCCTTTCAAAGGATAAAGAATACCATATTCATTGCGCAGGTGGTTACCGCAGCATGATAGCCGCCTCGTTGTTGCAACAAAAGGGTTACACCAAACTTATTGATGTGGCCGGAGGATATGGCGCCATTCAAAAAACCAATGTCAATACCACTGCTTTTGTGTGCCCGAGTGAAAAGAAAAAAACATGGAAAGATTCGTTTATGGGATTATTTAAATGATTTTAATATTGATGTTCGTCACTATATCAGATTAATTAATCTTTATTAACGATAAAATAGCCTATTTCACCGATTAAAAATTGATTTCTATAAAAAAGACATCTATATTTAGATGTGAAAATTGTTAAGGAAATAGTTTTAGAGTATTCCAAAGTTCAATTATTATCCAATAAAATTGTGCGTGTTGAAATGGCCGGTGATGTTGTTATTGGTGTAAATGAATGCAGGGAAATGAATAACGCTATTGGTGAGTTAAGTAAAGGCCAACCCATCCTGGTATTAATGGTGCCAAATAACACGACACATTTTGCTCCCGAATCGCGTGATTTTTCGGCAAGCGCCGAAGGACTTCAATTTACGATTGCCGATGCCATGGTGGTTACTAATTTGGGGCAAAAACTCCTGGTAAGTTTTTATTTAAAATTCAACAAGCCTCCCAAACCAAGCAAAGCCTTTAATAGCGAAGCGCAGGCTATTGACTGGTTGCTGAGTTTATAAGGGATTTCTTCTTTAAAATTAAGAGATGCTGATCCGCCAGCTGGCGGACAACATGACCTGTCTTTTCATAAATAAAAAATCCCGCCTTAGAGAGCGGGATTTTTTTTACTGATAAATGAATTTATAATTAAGCCAACTTAACGTTTACTGCATTTAATCCTTTTTTACCTTCCTGTACGTCAAATACAACGTTATCGTTCTCGCGAATCTCTTCCTGTAAACCAGTTGCGTGAACAAAGATCTCGGTACCGTTATCTTCTTTAATAAATCCGAAACCTTTTGCTTCGTTGTAAAATTTTACTACTCCGTTTTTCATTTTGTTTGTTTTTTGTTGTTATTTATTTTATTTGTTGTTATTCTTAAAAATTAAGAATGCGGTTTAAGCGTATGGATGTTTTTTTATCACATCAATATCTTTTTTAATTAATTTCTGTATCCCTTTAAAATAAGGCAGTTCTTCATGGCTGCATAACGAAATGGCTTCGCCGCTTTCCCCTGCCCTGCCGGTTCTTCCAATCCGGTGCACGTAGGCTTCGGCCTGCTCCGGTATTTCGTAATTAATAACATGGGTTAGTTTATCCACATCAATTCCCCTCGAAGCGATATCGGTAGCCACCAATGCTTTGATGGTTCTATCTTTAAAGCCTTTTAAGGCCCTTTCCCTGTTGTTTTGCGATTTATTGCCATGAATAGCTTCCGCTTTAATGTGGAAACCGTTTAACGCTTTTGCTACTTTATCGGCGCCATGCTTTGTTCTTGTAAAGATAAGCACATGGTTAATCTTATTTTCCTGGATAATATGTTTTAATAAAGCCGCTTTTTTTGTTTTTTGAACAAAATATACTTTCTGTTTTATCAGCTCGGCAGTTGATGAAACAGGATTTACAGCCACACTCACCGGGTTTTTCAAAATAGTATTTGCCAGTTTCATAATGTTAGGCGCTGCCGTTGCCGAAAAGAAAAGCGTTTGTCTTTTTTCAGGAAGTTTTGCAATCACCTTTTTCATATCATGAATAAAGCCCATATCCAACATGCGGTCGGCTTCATCCAGCACAAAATATTCCACAGCGCCCAATTTCACAAATCCCTGGTTCATCAGGTCCAGAAGCCTGCCGGGTGTGGCTATTAAAACATCCACTCCTTTTTGCAAGGCCGCTACCTGGTGAAATTGTGAAACGCCGCCAAAAATAATAGCGTGACTAAAACCAAGGCCAGCGCCGTAAAGTTTAAAGTTGTCGTTTATCTGCGTAGCCAGTTCCCGCGTTGGCGCCAATATCAGGGCCTTTATTTCGCGGCGCTGATTGGGTTTGCGGTTGGCATTCATTAACTGCAGAATAGGCAAAGCAAAAGCTGCGGTTTTGCCTGTACCCGTTTGAGCACAGCCAAAAATATCTTTTCCTTGTAAAATGTGCGGTATGGCTTGTTGTTGTATTGGGGAAGGTTCTTTGTAACCTTTTTTGTCAAGTGCGGTAAGCAGCGGCTTGATCAGTTTTAATTCGGCAAATGTCATTAATTGTTTTTGTTATTAAATACTTTTTTAAGAAAAATGTGAAAGTATTCGATTTGCAATTGGCATTTACAAGCTGATTTAACTACAGTCTTCAAAAGAAGTTCACAAATATACACATATTATTAACAATATCCTAATTTCCGCAAAACAAACCCAAATTAAGGGTATTATGAAGAAATCTCTATTTTGATCTTACGGTTCTTTATTTTCTCGTTTTTAATGAGTTCCAGCGTTTTTTTAACCTTATCGGCTTGTACCGCTACGTAAGCAGAGTTGTCAAGTACTTCAATCTTTCCCAACTCGTCTTTTTGCAATTGCCCTTTTTGCAATAACATACCCACAATATCCATTTTATTGATCTTGTCTTTTTTACCGGCGGCAATGTATAGGGTCTTCCATTTAGCAGGCTTAGGTAATTCAAGCTTTACAGGCAGGCTTTCTTCGGCAGGCACTATTTTCAAAAATGCCGGTAAACGGTCTTCCTTGTCCAGTAAAAAGTACGCAATACCACCTGCGTTCATCCTGGCCGTCCGGCCATTGCGATGGATCATCACATCTTCTGTTGCCGGCATCTGATAATGAACCACTGCCTGGATCTCAGGAATATCCAATCCCCTGGCGGCAAGATCAGTGGTTATGAGCAAACGAATGGTGCCGTTGCGCAATTTGATTAGTGTTTTTTCACGGTCAATTTGCTCAAGGCCTCCGTGATAAAAACCATGATCCACTTTATAATCATAAAGCTGCTGTGAGATCCTAATCACGGCTTCACGGTGGTTGCAAAACACGATCACCGATTTAGGACCAATCTTACCAAGCAATAACATCAATGCCTCCAGCTTGTCATCACCCTCTACTTTTACAGTTTTTATAAGCAAAGCCGGATTCGATTGCTCATTGGTATAATCCAGCACAATGCTGTTTTGCAAACCAACAAAAGGTGGAATCTCAGATAATACAGTAGCGGATGTGAGTACTCGTTTTTTTAAACCGGTACATTGCCCGATGATGTATTCCATTTCTTCTTTAAAACCAAACTCCAACGATTTATCGAACTCATCCAGCACAAGTGTCTGGAGGCTATCTGTTCTTAACTGTTTGCGGCGCAAATGGTGCGCTATTCTTCCGGGAGTACCAACCAGTATTGCCGGCGGGTGCTGCAAATTATTTTCTTCTATACGAACCGAGTGACCACCATAACAGCTATTGATCTTAAACCCGCTTCCCATTTTTTTGAACACTTGCTCAATTTGTATAGCCAGTTCGCGCGATGGTACAATAATAAGCGCCTGTACCTGGCGTTTGTCTTTTGACAGCAATTGCAGCAAAGGCAATAAAAAACCCAGTGTTTTACCTGAACCTGTTGGTGAAACCAATACCACATCTTCAGACTTTGGGACTGCATCAAGCGTTGCTTTTTGCATGGTATTGAGTTCGGTGATCTTAAAGCGGGAGAGAATGGTTTTGTAATTAGTCATAAGGAGTGAGCGGTTGGGTATGGATTTGCAAATACCCTGCCATAAACCAAAAATGGAAATATAAAAAAGGCTGCTTACCAGGCAGCCTTTTTTTTACACAATCAATCCAAAAACTATTGTACTATAATTTTGCGGTTTGTTTTTTTTCCATCGCTAAGAATGTCAATAAAATAAATGCCTTTTGGCTGGTTCTCTAAATTTATCTCCACCAGGTTTTCAGCAACTTGTGTTTTCGCAAATACCGATCTGCCCATCACATCATAAACGTAAATATCTTTTTTAGTTTTATCAGGACACTGCAGATGAAAAACTCCATTTGAAGGATTCGGATAAATAAACAGTGATTCTTCCTTATTCGCAATAGTAGCAATACCTGTTACGCTTTGTGGGATATCATTAGCCTCAGCCTCTTCAATGATGAATGGATTGTCGGTATTTTTTCCATGTCCGATCATAATAGTTAACGCTTTTGATACCCATGGACAATTATACGTTTCCGACCATGTAGCGTATGTTACTTTATATTTTTTATCGGTTTGAAACTTACCAGCAGTGAATATATTACAAGGAGGACCGCCATTTGCCTGGGTATAATCGTACGAAATAAAATTAGTAGCGCCTGTCCACCAGCATGACCAGTTATAGGCTTCGGTTGACGTTACAGGATTATCTATGGCATCGAGCTGTATCACATCCCAGGCATAACTTATACCGGATGGCGATGGGATTACAGGTGTTGCTGTAATGTTATAGTAAGGGCTTGAACCGGATGGCAAATTACCTGCCAAACCAAAATCAGGATAGTTTTGCCTTAGAGTTATGCTGTATGTAGACGTAGCTCTGCAACCATTAATAGTAACTCCTGCCGTATAGGTCATGTTTTGGGTAGGGCCGGTGGTGATGCATGAAACATTATCGCCCGGCGACGGATAGTTGTATACCGCGCTTGCCCAGTCAATGACAGTTCCTCCACCGGGAGTATAATTTACACAAAGGTTAACCGGCGTACCATAGCAAACCGGGTTGGCTACCGAACTTGTGATGCTTGGTGTAGGAGTGCACTGTAAATAAAATGTTCTTATAACTTCATCCCATGAGCCACAACCATTTGTAAGTGCCAGCTTTACCGAGTAATACCTGTTGCAGGGAATGGATGCTGTATTGGTAAACGTAAACACACCCGGAGGACCCAATACCCATTCCTGGGTATTATACCATGAAGCCGATGGCCCACCAGGAACCACCGCACCTGAAGCGTCTACAGCATTTCCCATGGCATCGCTCCCATACATTTCCCAAAATTGGTTGTAAGGAGGGTATCCTGTATATCCGCCTGTTACTGTTATATTTTGTCCTGAACAATAAACAGAGGCTGCTGCGAGCGATGGGGTGGTAAGTGTATTTGTACTCACTGCCGGCGAAGGCAGGCCGCTTGCACATATACCCGAAATAGCCACTGATGTTCCATACCCTACACCTGACGCCGCATGGTTATTCGGAGAGCCGATAACATCAATAAATGTTTTTCCGGGCCGTGCAATATAAATCTTATTATCGGGCCCCAGTTGTAAAGCGCCAAAACCGTCGGCATTGGCATGAGGCAAAGATGCAACCACTGCACTTGTAGGAGATGGAACTGTGAGATCGACCTGGTAAACACGTGAAGTCATATCACCAAATCCGCCACTGCCATGAGTTGAGCTCACATATAAATAGTTGCCATTTGGCGAAAATTCTACCCCATAAGCTGTGCCGTCTTTCGCAGTTGTATTTGTATGATTGAACCCAAGGTTAATTTGTTGAGCACTTGCGTTGTCAATATCGCCGGTTAGCAGGTTCATGTTATAAACCTGGGCCACCGGGTTTACAGTATATCCCGATGATGGCTTTGCATTTCCTGCCCAGGGAAGTGTACAGGCAACCTTTGCGGTTACCGAGGAGGTTTTTACAATTTTCATTTGTCCTTCACCATTAAACTGTAAATCATTCGACATAACAAAACCGCTGCCCGATGGATGATCCCATGATTTATGAGCTGTGATAGCGGCATTAGTGATCGTACTCTTTTTTTCAGTATAATTCAACGAGGTTCCGTAAGGATAACTGTTTACAGATACCTGGCCGCATTTGACATTATAAGCATAAAAAGAGTTTTTGTCGGCCGAATTGTATCCTGTTCCTCCTGACGAGCCGCTGGAATCATAAATACCAACACCGTGCACAACCAGCCAGTACCCTCCTCTTCCATCGGGTGTTACCGCCATTTTTTCGCCCATTACATTTAACCCATCTGTTAGCCTAATATTAAAATTAGAAGAGATGTAGGATAAGGTTGTTGCCGGAGCGGTACCCGAAATAGTAACCAATGTAGCACGCAAGCCACTTGTATTACTACCGTTACCATAAGCATCCTCCGCCTCGGCCAATGTAAAAATAAACGCCTTAGCTGGTGACGAAAACGGAATTGGCACAATTTGAACGGCCTGTGTTGCTGAAGGATCTCCCAAAAGCCCCGAAAATTGCAATACATGGTTTCCGTTCCATACATTCGATCCGTCCGAATACATAATAACATTATTACTTGCATCTACAAGAACAGACGATCCTTCGGGGGTGTTCAATACAGCTCCTGCTGATGTTCCCGGCACGCCCGAGGTAAATTTTAACCCTCCTCCGTTACCAAAATACCATGTTTGTTGTGCCTGTGTAGTGACTGCGGCACCAATTGCCATTGCCAGGCAAAGTTTTTTTAAGTGTTTTCTCATGTTTTTAAGTTTTAGTTTATAGTAATACTTTCGACAAAAGAAAGACTATCCTTTTTTTTAAAATAGCTCCGGTTAATACACGGAGGTATTTTATAAATAGATGGCGGTATTGACAAATAGATGGCAATAAAAAACATCCTGCAAGCAGGATGTTCATGATTTATTTAAGCATCGTTTACTAGAATAATGCAGGTTTATTTTATACATTTTGCTTACTTTTTTCCTTGATGAGGGCAATTGTGTGGCACACAATTGAGCCGGTATGTGTGCAGAGTAACAAAAAAATCAAGAACGAAAACCAACCGCCATTTTTTTGCGCACAAGCCTGCCCAGGAAACGGAGTGAAAAAATGGCGGTTCGCACTTTTCGTTCACGCCCACGCGCTGCCCTAATACTATTTATTACAAAGCTTGATATTTTCTCTTTTTCAGCAATTTATTTGTTAGTCTATATCTTATATTGACACATAAACCTTTACAAGGCAGCGCGCGGGCCCGTCAAAACGCGGCACCGGTGAGGGGTGAAATAGTGAAGCGTATTCTGAAATTCCTTTAAAAAACAATAAAAAACTTATTTCTAATTTTAATTTTTTTAGTTGAGCCTGAAAAACCTTCAGTGTTTTTCAGTTGCGAAACTTAAAAATTAAAAGAGCGGGATGCGATCGTTTTGACTTGTCTTTTTGTTTCTTTTTTGACTAAGAAAAAAGAAATAGAAAAATATAATTTAAACCTACGTTACTTTACAATATAACTTATTTAAATAACAAATTTAGGCAGCTATGCGCTGCAGGATAACTTTGCAGGGAATAGATGAAGTAACCCTTACATTATGGCTTACGTGTAAAGGAATGGCAAGGTAATCGCCGGGAACCAGCGACACTGTTTTTTCACCAATCGTAATATCGCAGGTACCTTCCAGGATCAGGAATTTTTCATATTCATCCGTATGCGTTTCGGAAGGTGAACCATATTTTAACCAGGCAATAGCCGTTGTTTTCTTAGAGTCCATGCCTATGATCTTTGCATGAAAATCTGTAAAATCGTCGGGCAATACCAGGTCTTTTCTTTCCAACCACTGGCTAAAATCGGCAATGGTGATTCCTTCGTTCAGTATGGGTGGGAATGTTGGAGCCTCGCCTTTTGCCAGGCGTTCTGTATAATCAATCACAGCCATCACCATGGGTTTTATGGTTGGGTTTACAGTCACATTTTTTTGAGCGTAGCGAAGCAAAGCATCAGAAATCTCATCTATTTCAATTTTGATGGCTTCATGTTCGCTGGCTAATTTTTCTATTTCGGAGTTTTCTTCTTCAGTAGTAAATCCCAATACATATTTTTCCAGTATACCTGAATCTATATACTCATTTATATTTTTCATTAACTTATCACTGTTTTATAATGGTGGAGCTCATTCTTAAACATTATTCTTACTTCCTGTTCTGTCATATCAAGTTCTTTGGCAACCTCTTCAACAGAATAGCCTTTTAAACAGATCAGGGGTAGTACAATATTAGCAGATACGGAATCAGACTCAGAATGGATTTGAGACTTATCGTTAATTTCAGGTATTTTATAGGATTCTTTTGCCAGGTTCCTCGCCATGCATAACATCCAGGTAAAAAAACGCTGGTTGGAGGAAGCATAATGATGACTATTTTGCCAAACCAGGATAAATGTTTTCTGAAGAATGTCTTCGGACAATTTCAGGTCTTGCGTAATACCCAATATTAAGCCCAATAAAGGCGCGGAGTAGCTATCATATAACGCACTAAATGCCGCATGGTCTTTAGATTTGATGGCTTCTACCAGCTCCTCATCTGTACGGTATTTCATATCCCTGTTTGGCATTAAAGTAAAGTTAATGATTTTTTGCCAACATCAAGGTTTTACTTGGAGTGAAAAACGGGTTAATGAAGTAAATTTTCTTTTGGTTGTACAAAATTCAAATGAAGAATTTCGCTTGTATGTTGACGTATTTTATGGCATAGTTCAGGGTCTTCGGATAAAGATTGCCTGTAAGAAGGGATCATTTGTTTTAATTTTGTCTGCCATTCAGCCGATGCCATTTCCGTTTTAAAGCATTTTCTTAATACATCGAGCATGATGTTTACTGATGTAGACGCGCCCGGCGATGCCCCCAGTAAGGCTGCCAGTGAACCATCGCCGGCACTCACGATCTCGGTCCCAAACTCCAGTACACCTCCTTCTTCTTCATCTTTTTTAATGACCTGCACGCGCTGCCCTGCCACCACCAGTTCCCAGTCTTCCATCCTGGCCTCAGGAAAATACTCCAGCAAGGCTTTAAAACGGTCCTCATCCGACTGGCTGGCCTGCTTAATTAAATATTTGGTAAGTGGCATATTGTGGGCTCCGGCCGAAAGCATTGGCAAAATATTATCCATTTCTAGCGAACCGGCCAGATCCCAGTAAGAACCATTTTTTAAAAACTTGGTGGAAAAACCGGCGTAAGGACCAAATAATAAAGCCTTCTTTCCATCAATCATCCGGGTATCGAGGTGCGGTACCGACATGGGCGGTGAGCCAACCGATGCCTTGCCGTACACTTTTGCACTATGCTTTTCAATCACGTCATCATTCAAACAACGCAGCCATTGCCCGCTTACCGGGAAACCACCATAGCCTTCCGCTTCTTTGATATCCGATTTTTCGAGTAAGGGTAAAGAGCCTCCGCCGGCGCCGATAAATACAAATTTTGTGTTCAGGTAGCGTTTTTCATCAGTCAACAAATTCCTTACTTTTACTTTCCACTGCCCGTTTTCCAGCTTATCAAGGTTACGCACTTCATGTCCCAAATATAAGGTCACTCCTTCCTGCGATTGCAAATAGCCGATCATGGCTTTGGTTAAAGCACCAAAATTCACATCGGTTCCAATCTCGGTACGGGTGGCCGCCACTTCAATGCCGGGATCGCGGCCTTCCATAATCAGGGGCATCCACTCTTCGAGCTGCGCCCATTTTTCGGAATAGGTCATGGATTCGAACAACACATTTTTGGAAAGGGCTTCGAAACGCTTACGCAAATAAAATACATTATCAGCTCCCCACACAAAGCTCATGTGCGGAATATCCCGAATAAAGACATCAGGAGAACCAACCGCTTCTTTTTCGACAAGGTATGCCCAAAACTGGCGCGATACTTCAAAGGATTCGGCAATTTTTATGGCCTTTGAAATATCAATACTGCCATCTTCGCGTTGTGGTGTGTAATTTAATTCGCAAAAGGCCGAGTGACCCGTTCCGGCATTGTTCCAGGCACCTGAGCTTTCTGCAGCCAACGCATCGAGCCGTTCATAAATTGCAATTGTGAGCGAAGGGTTGAGCTCTTTTAAAAATACGCCCAATGTGGCGCTCATAATACCGGCTCCGATCAGTACAACATCAGGGTCCTTTTTTGCTGTTGTTTCCATGACGCAAATTTATTAAACGATACCATAACTCACAAAATTAGCTGCCAGAATTATCACTCAGTTTAGATTTATGTTTAAACAACCAAAAAAGAAGTACCGTGGCCACAATTCCTGTAAATAACAATTCGATGATGGGAGCAAAATATCCTGCAGGGAGCCTGTGTACCGAAAAAAACACCGTTACATAATGTACCAGAGCAAACATTAAAATAAGCAACCTGGTTTTACTGCTGCCATTTTTAATGGTGTCGATAAATAACAGCAGCAACATCAAAAACAGGGAGCCAAAAAACAATTCTCGTCCAAACGGCCAGTGCTGAATAATGAATAAAAAACCAAACACTGCTAAGGGCAACAGCAAGTAATTAATCCTCCTGCTTACTTTTTGCGAATTTTCAGATTCAAAAATAATGATGTATAAAACCAAAAGATTCTTAATAAGGCCAAGCGGCAGTGAGATCTGGAAATAGCCTGAATAGCGCAAGGCAATGCACGCAACATCCACAATAAATAATGCCAGGAGCACATAAGCTACTGTGTGTTCATATGTTCTTCTGCTTTGCATGTATGGCTGTTATAATTTACCGGCTACAATATCGTTCACCACCGAAGGATCCAATAAGGTTGAAGTATCGCCCAAACTCGATAATTCATTCTCTGCCACTTTTCTCAGGATGCGGCGCATGATCTTCCCGCTGCGGGTTTTTGGCAGGCCTTTTACAAACTGGATCTTGTCGGGTTTGGCAATAGGACCAATAATTTTTGAAACGGTTTGAATAATTTCCTGCCTGATCTGTGCATCGTTTTCAACATTGCCGTCATATATCACATAGGCATAAATGCCCTGTCCTTTGAGATCGTGAGGATAACCTACCACTGCGCTTTCAATAATTTTATCGTGCATGTTGATGGCATTTTCCACTTCGGCGGTTCCAATGCGGTGCCCGCTCACATTCAACACATCGTCCACACGGCCGGTGATGCGATAATACCCCTTCTCATCGCGTAAGGCGCCATCGCCTGTAAAATACCTGTTTTCGTAGGTCGCAAAATAAGCCTGGCGGCAGCGCTCATGATCTTTATAAGTAGTTCGGATAATGGAAGGCCATGGCTGTTTTAAGCATAAGTTCCCCGAAACGCCATTGCCGTCAATTTCTTTTCCGTTTTCATCAACCAGGCAAGGCAAAATGCCGGGTAAGGGTAAAGTGGCGTAAGATGGTACTGCCGGTGTAACACCTGCCAGGTTCGATATGAGCACGCCCCCGGTTTCGGTTTGCCACCAGGTATCCACGATAGGACATTTGTTTTTACCAATGTGGGTATCGTACCAGTGCCAGGCTTCCTCATTAATTGGTTCGCCTACAGTTCCCAATACTTTTAAGGAAGACAGGTCTTTTCCCTTCAACGGTTCCAAACCAAAGCCCATTAAGCTGCGAATGGCGGTTGGCGCCGTATATAATGTATTTACCTTGTATTTATCAATAATGTCCCAAAAACGCCCGGCATCGGGCCAGGTTGGAATACCCTCGAAAATAACGGTGGTGGCGCCGGCGCTTAGTGGTCCGTATAAAATGTAACTGTGCCCGGTAATCCAGCCAATATCGGCCGTGCAAAAGAAAATGTCTTTAGGTTGGTACTGGAATACATTTACAAAACTGTAATTGGTATAAATCATGTAACCGGCGGTGGAATGAACCACGCCTTTTGGTTTCCCTGTAGAACCGGAAGTGTATAAAATAAACAAAGGGTCTTCGGCGTCCATGATTTCAGGTTCAAAATTGGTTAAGCCTGTAGCTTCCACTTTTTTCAGTTCATCTTCCCACCATACATCTCTTCCGTTAGTCATATTTACTGAAATACCGGTTCGTTTGCACACGATCACTTTTTTAACGAAGGGGCAATTTGCCACCGCTTCATCGATCACGCTTTTTAATGGAATATCTTTTTGTCCGCGAAAAGCACCATCGCACGTCACCACAAACTCAGCAGTGGCGTCGGTTAAGCGGTCGGCAATACTTTGCGCCGAAAAACCTGCAAATACGACCGAGTGCACTGCCCCTACCCTGGCGCAAGCCAGCACGGCAATAGCCAGCTCGGGGATCATGCCCATGTAAAGGCAAACCGGGTCGCCTTTTTTTACGCCATTATTTTTTAAGACCTGTGCAAACTGCGACACTTTTAAGTGCAGCTCGTTATAGGTCAATATGCGCTTGTTTTCTTTAGGGTCGTTTGGTTCCCAGATAATGGCGGGAGTGTTGCCCAATTGAGCCAAATGCCTGTCCAGGCAATTTTCGGTAATGTTTAGTTGTGCGCCTTTAAACCATTCTACTTTTGGTTCTTTAAAATTCCAGTTCAATACGGTATCCCATTTCTTTTTCCAACTAAAGTTTTGTGCAATGCTTTCCCAAAAGGCTTCGGGCTGCTCAATGCTTTTTTTGTAGTGCTCGTGGTATTGCTCAAGCGATGTGATCTGGTATGGGTAATGTTTCATAGAAAGTAGAATTGATTAAGCGTTTAAAGGGCTTAAACAAAGCTAAACTATTTACGTTTAATCACAAAGAGAATGATTGTGTTATTGACATCAAATTTTGTGTCAGTTCGAGCGGAGTCGAGAACTACAGATAATATCTTAGGAACACTTCTCGACTCCGCTCGAAGTGACAAACTGTGTCAAAAAAATTATTTCTTAAACGCTCTTGAGATCAGGAAAATGATAAGCGCCAAAACAACAAGTACAACCACAATACCAGTAATATAACCGGCTTTAAAAATGCCGCCCACTACTTCGCAGCTTTGTAAGCTAATGATTAACGATACTAAAAAAGCATAAGATAAAATTCGGTGTTTCATAAGATAAGGTTTTAGTTATAAACCGTATCTTAATAATCTAATGCCTTGATAAAAAACCGGTCTTTGTGCAATATCTTCTACATTAAGGTGCAGAACAATAGAACACAGATGACGCTGATGAAACAGATTTGTTATGATTTAAAAATTAATGGCCCTGATTTTTAAATACCGAATGAACCTTGAAATTAAAATCATAATATACCATAACCATCCGCGTTATCAGCGTTCCATCGGGATGATATTCCGTTGTACTAACTCGTTTTCTTGTAATTAAGCACCGCCCAGGTATTTAATACAAGCGCGAAAGAAAGAATGGCCAGCAAATGCCATTTCAAATCGGCAAGCGAACTACCTTTTAAAACGATCATTCGCATTACTTCAATAAAATAAGTCAGAGGACTCAGGTGCGCAATGGCTTTTGCCCAGGTTGGCATACTGTCGACCGAAGTGAACAAACCGCTCATGAGCATAAAGATCATCATAAAGAAAAAAGCAATGGACATGGCCTGCTGTTGTGTATCGGCATAGGTTGAGATCAATAAACCCAGGCCCAGGATGGCAATTAAATACAGGGCCAGGAACAAGTAAAGCACTGCTACATTACCTAGTGGTACAATGCCGTACACAAAATAGGAAATGATCCAAAGTCCTACTGAGAAAACAACCATGCCCAGGATCCAGAAGGGAATGAGTTTTCCTAAAACAAAGTGGATCTTTTTGATGGGTGTTACGTTGATCTGTTCAATGGTGCCTATCTCTTTTTCCTTTACAATATTAAGGGCTGTTAAATAACTTCCGATCATGGTGATAAGCGCCGCTAAAATACCCGGCACCATAAAAAAATTGTAATTCATAAAAGGATTGTACCAATTGGAAGAAGCTACTTCTATGGTAGGCTGCGCATTATAACGCGGCGACTGGAACCACTGCAGGTTAACTTCCGCATTAAAATCCATTAAGATCCTGTTGAGGTAAGCGCCACCTAAATTTGCCTTTACGCCGTTAATAGCGTTCACAGCAATTAATAGCTTGTTGTTGCCGTTACGGATCAGGTTCCTTTCAAAGCCGGCCGGAATTTCCATGATCAGGTCGGCTTTATCTTTCTCTATTAAGTCAAATGCATTATTATAAGAACCGGAATAACCGGCGAGTTTAAAATAACCCGAGGCTGTGATCTTTGAAACCAGCTGTTGCGAATAAGACGAATGATCGTTATCTACTATGGCCAGGTTAATGTTCTTCACTTCATAATCGGCTGCCAAAGGTAAAATAATGAGCTGTATCAATGGCATCACAAAGATCATGGGCAGGAGGGCTTTGTTCCTGAAGATCTGTTTGAACTCTTTTTGGAGTATGAATAAAATCGTTCTCATTCCAACCTGATTTTAAATTTCTTAATACTTATGGCCAATAGTACCAACGTCATACCTGCCAAAATTCCTGTTTCTTTCCAGATAGCTGAAAAACCCAGACCCTTAATCATAATGGATTTCACAATAATGTAATACCATTTGGCGGGAACAACATTTGAAATGACCTGCAAGGGTATGGGCATGTTTTCGATAGGGAACATAAAACCGGCAAAGAGCATGGTTGGCAGCAACATACCCATCAACGACAACAACATGGCCGTTTGCTGCGACGCCGTTGTGGTGGAAATAAGCAGGCCAAGGGTAAGAGCCGTGATGATATACAAGGTGCTTACGGCAATTAATAGCAATAAGCTACCATTAATTGGCAAACCTAAAGCAAAAACACTGAGCAATAATATAACCGCGAGATTAATGAGCGACACAATGAGATAAGGTACCGCTTTGGAAATAATGACTAAAATGGGTTTAAAAGGCGATACCAATAATATTTCCATAGTACCCAGTTCTTTTTCCTTGACAATGGAAATGGAGGTCATCATCACACAAACCAACAACAACACCAGGGCCATTACTCCTGGCACAAAATTAAAAGCACCTTTCAGCTCAGGATTATAGAGCATACGGATCTCCGGGATGATCTGGTAGCTAAGCGGTTTGGCCGTTAACTGCGATTGGTTATAATCAGTAATAATAGAACTTAAATAATTAGTAAGTGTAGTAGCCGTATTGGGATCAGAGGCATCGGATATGACCTGGATCTGTACTTTGTTTAAGTGCCTGTAATTATCTGTAAAGTTGTCGGGGAATACAACAGCTGATTTGATGTTGCCTTCTTTGAACGCATTCTCCAGTTGTTTGTGGGAAGAAATGCTTTGATCGATCTCAAAATAATTGCTGGCTTCTATCTTAGTGATAATCTCCTGCGTGAGCGCGTCTTTCGAATAATCCAGGATCGCTATTTTAGAGTTTTTAATTTCATTGGTAAGGGCAAAGCCAAACAGCACAATTTGCACAATTGGCAAACCAAACAGCATCAGCAAGGTTTTGCGATCCCTGAAAACATGCCTGAATTCTTTTTTGACGAATATAAAAAACTGCTTCATCTTAATCTGCTTTTCGTTTTGCGCCCCTTGCCAGCTGAAAGAATACTTCCTCCATGGAAGCGACATTAAATTGTTGTTTTAACCTGGCCGGAGTATCCAGCGCTTCTATTTTTCCATCTACCATAATGGATACACGGTTGCAGTATTCGGCCTCGTCCATATAGTGCGTGGTGACAAATACTGTAATGCCGTTTTGCGCGGCATCGTAAATAAGGTCCCAGAACTGCCGGCGTGTCACGGGGTCAACGCCTCCTGTTGGTTCATCGAGGAACACGAGCTTGGGTTCGTGAAAAATAGCTACCGAGAAGGATAATTTTTGTTTCCATCCCAAAGGTAAAGAACCTACCAGCTTATTACCCTGTTCCTGCATTCCCAGCTTTTGCAGGAGCTGTTCTGTTTTGGCTTTGATCTGTTGATTACTTAATCCATAAATACCACCGTAAAAACGAATGTTTTCGGCTACGGTTAAATCTTCATACAACGAAAATTTCTGGCTCATGTAACCAATACTGCGCTTGATCTCTTCAGTTTGTTTGTACACATCAAAACCCGCAATACTTGCCTCGCCCGAGGTAGGAATTGACAAGCCACACAACATCCGCATGGCAGTTGTCTTCCCTGCCCCGTTCGCGCCCAGGAACCCAAAGATCTCGCCCGATGAAACCTCAAAGCTGATCTCATTCACGGCAATAAAATCTCCGAAACGCTTGGTTAGTTTATTGGCTTTAATGACGGTGCCCATGACTTACTGGTTTGTTGTGGATAATAGTTTTATAAAGCAATCCTCAATACCGGGTTCAGTTTTTTGGAACATTACATCCTCATGCCCCAGTACTTTTAATTTATCTAAAAACAATTGACGTTCCTGCTCCGTATCCTGTTTAAATACCACATGGTGGAACTCACCAAAGGCAAAGCAGCTTTTAATTTGTTTCATGGCCTGCACATCGCGCAATAGTTTTATCATGTTACCGGCTTTAACGGCATACAGATTTTCGCCATAAGCTTTGGTAATATTTTGCGGCGTATCAACCGACAATACGTTGCCGGTTTGCATCAGCGCTATGCGGTCGCATAAATTGGCCTCATCCATGTAAGGCGTGGAAACAAGAATGGTTATGCCCTGCGCTTTTAACCGTTTAAGCATATCCCAGAATTCTTTTCTTGACACGGCGTCCACACCGGTGGTTGGCTCATCCAAAAACAATACGGTTGGTTTATGGATCAATGCGCAGCAAAGGGCCAGCTTTTGTTTCATGCCGCCCGATAGTTTTCCGGCCTTGCGGGTTTTAAAAGGTTCTATCTGCACATAAATGTCTTCAATCAACTGGTAGTTTTCCTGTATGGTGGTATTAAACACCGTCGCAAAAAACTCCAGGTTCTCTTCAATGCTAAGGTCCTGGTACAGCGAAAATTTTCCGGGCATGTAACCAATGGTATTCCTTATCTGTTTATAATCCTTTACAATGTCAAATCCGTCTACCGTTGCCCATCCGCTATCTGGTAATAACAGGGTGGTGAGCATCCTGAAGATACTGGTCTTCCCTGCTCCATCCGGACCAATCAGTCCAAACAATTCACCTTTCTCAACACTTAACGATACAGCGTTTACTGCCACGGTTTTTTCCTTACCGTAGGTTTTTGTTATGTTATGAAGTGTAACCACTGCCATGTTCTTAAAATTTTACTTCTCCATACATGCCAATTTTCAGGAAGCCATCATTCTTTACCTTTACTTTGATGGCATACACCAAATTGGCGCGCTCATCTTTTGTCTGGATGGTTTTTGGCGTAAACTCGGCCTTGGAACTGATCCAGGTAATTTCGCCACTGTATTCTTTTAAAGCGCCATCCTTATCATCAATCATCACCTTTACCGTTTGATTCAATTTTAGTTGTGGCAATTGGTTCCCGCTCACATAAGCCCTTAAGGTCATGAATGAGAGGTCGGCTATTTTATACAAAGGTTTACCAACGGCAACTACTTCATTGGGCTCTGTGTATTTTGACAACACCGTTCCGTTAACAGGGTTCACGACCCTGCTTTTAGCAATTTGGTCGTTCAGTTGCTCTATCTGCACATCAAGCGGCAGGGTTTGCTCATTAATGCTTTGCGAAGTAATACCCAATGCCGACTGCTGCGCTTCTATTTGTTTTTTAACCACGTCTATCTGCGCGTTGATATCGTCGAGTTGCTTTTGTGTGGCGGCGTCGGCTTTCACCAGGTTGGTGAAACGCACTTTTTCTTTTTCATAGTTCTGCAATTGGGTTTGCAATGCCGCCACCTGTACGGCAATGTTTGGCTTTTGTGCCAGCACCGATTTGATTTGGCTGAGCAATTGTTTTTTCTTAAGGTATAATTGCACCGTATCAATAAATCCTATAGCCTGGCCTTGTTTGAGCTCCTGGCCTTCTTCGGTTTTAAACTCTTTCAGCAAGCCCGACGCTTCGGCCGAAATAATGGTTTCTACGGCTTCAAAAGTACCGGATGCGTCGGCGGTATTTTTGTTTTTGTTACAGGCTGCCAGCACTATAACAGATGCGAGAAGATAAATAATGGTTTTCATAAGCGTAAATTTTAATTTCCGGTAATTGTTTTTTGATTATACTGTGCCATTAATAATTGTACTTCGTGAAGCAGCATGGCCTGCCTTGCCTGGTCTTCGGCATTTACTTCCTTAATGTAATCGTTGGAGGTAATAATGCCATTTTCAAGTTGAACAGCCGATGTTGTTTTTACAGAAGACCTCAGTTCAATGATCTCTTTATCGGAGATCAATAGTTCTGCCAGTTTGGCCTGTTCCGCGTTTTGTTGTTTTAAACTAAAATTGGTATTGAACAAGAAGGTTTCTTTTTGTGAATCGACCAGGCCCTTGTTCAAATCCAGGATCTTTCTTTCTTTACGGTTGGTGTATAATGAGGTAAACGACCAGTTTAACCGTGCTCCACCAATATAATATTCCTTGAACTCGTTGCTGAGCATGTTTACCGGAGAAGGCTTGCCCCAACCTCCCTGGAAAAAGAGGGATAATTTTGGATAGGATTTGCTGTTTACCAATTTCTTTTGCAGATCGTAAGAGCGTTTTTGCGATTCGAAAGAGATCAGCTCCGGGCGGTTAATGCCATCGGAACCTGCCACTAATTTTGGCTTTTCGAGCAGGGTGTTTTCCGAAGTGCTTTGGTTAATGAATAAGCCCAGCATATCAAGATAAGCCTTGCGCGAATTCTTTAATTCAATATCCCGTTGTTTTGCCTTTAATAACTCAGCTTTCAATTTGTTAAGGCTCGATTTATAATCCGTGCCATTAGCCAAAGCGCCACTTATCCGGTCAATCCCCGATTGAATGTCTTTTTTCAACAGTTCGTTTTGCACCAGCTGCTCATCGACCAACAACACGCCAAAATACAATTGGTTAATGCGTTCTTTTAATTTATATAACTCCACCTCCAGGTTTTGTTCTTGTGTTTGTACCGTCGATCGTTGCAGATCTTTTTGCTGCTTTACCGTTATGAGATCGGTGATAGGCTGCACCACCTCGCCATAAATTTTGTACTGGTCCTTATCAATGGTTGGGACTGAAACACCGGGAATGGTAATGGGAATTTTCGTCACATCCGATTGGTAGGTATACTGCCCATTAACCGATACCTGCGGCAAATACCCTTTCGAAATATTGTCTACCGTATACTCCCCTGTTTTTTGAATAAGTTCCCGTTGTTTTACCAATGGGTAGTTTTGCTTTGCCAGGTCGTAACAGCTTTCAAGCGTCAACGATTGCGCATTTACCATAGCCGTATAAAGCAAAGCCAGGCAAATACTTCCTGTTTTAATGTTAGTTCTCATCGCATTTATCATTTTGATTTAAACATTTGTTTAATTTATAGATAAAAAAAATTTACTTCAGTTTCATGGCCGCTTTGATCCACATGGGGATCAGTTTTTTTCTTTCCAGCATTAAGGCATTAAATTGTTCCTCGCTTAAACCGCTCACCGATCTTAAAAGAGGCTTGCCAATAAAAGGAAACACGGTAATGCCGATGATATTCATTAAATAGTGCAGAGGATGGATGTTGATCTCATTCTTCATAATAGCCTGGCCCAATTGCCTGAACAGCACCGAGCGCTGTAAAAAATCCTTAGCCCCCATTTTGCTTAACAATAGTTCAGGATTAGCCTGAATTTCACTTAACATGAACAAAGGGAAATTTGGATCGCTAATGAGCATGTCAATATATTCCGCGATCATGAGCTCCAGTTTTTTCTCAAGCACGGTACTCTCATCATTCAAAATATCTTTCAGCGATACAAAGAATTTCTGCGCGCTTTCCATCATAATAATCTCGAACAGGTTTTCCTTGCTCCGGAAATAATAATTCAACAAAGCCAGGTTAATGCCGGCTTCCTGCGCTATATCCCTGGTTTTGGCAGCAGCATAACCTTTTTGGGTAAACACCACACGGGCCGCTTCCTTAATTTTTTCCTCGGTAGAGAGGTTGCGTTCTTTATTTACTTTTTTTGCCATCGACGGGACAAAGTTATAGCCTTATTTTTAATTAAACAAATTATTTAATCATTTGTTTAAAAATATTTTCGCAAAGCTAATCCAAAATTTCGCCCAGGCCTCTTAGTCAAGCTCTTTTAATGCTGTAAAAATGTAATCGGTTAACGGTACTTTATGATCTTGCTGGCTAATGAGGCTATTGATTTGTGCCCGGTGATGAATGGAATGGTAATTTAACTGCAGTGAAAGATCCTTTAAGCTTACGCCCATCGTTTTTCCATCCGACGGCCGCATGAAGGTGACATTATTCTCCAATCCTGCTTCTGTTTCATGTTCCAGTAATGTAATCCAGTTTGCCACACTTTGTTCCCAGCGCCCAGCCAGTTCTTGTTCTGAGAACACCGGCCCAAACCAAGTCAGTGTACCGTCATCCACTTTCTTTTCAATTCGGTTGAACCATTTATCCTGCGCCGTAATTAAATGACTGAACAATTTAACGGCTTCTTCCTTACGAGGCAGGTTTTGTATAGCACTTAGCAAAGCCCGGTTTGCCTGGTCGTTATACTTGAATGTTTGTATCAGGTATTCTTTCATCATGTAATGGTAAAGATAAAGACTTTTTTCTTCCGCTTCATTTCTTCTGGCCGATACAAACATTCCAATTGCAGCTTACTCTTTTTTGTATGTTTCTATTTCCTGTAAAAACGCAAGGGCTTTTGTTATAGATCCAAACTCTCCTTTACGCATGAACCACTTGAACCATTTCTTATCACGGTTCTTTTCATCCAGGTTCCGGTAGCACCAAATTCCCATCAGGGCCTGTATGACTACAACCGGCATTTGTATGAGCCAAAAACTTTGCGGGTCGTCCCTGATCCAGTCGAACGTAATGTAAAAGGTTGAGAACACCGGCAGCTGCAGTAACAACAACCCCAGTACCTTAAGATTGGAAGCATTAAGTACCATGAGTTTTTCCTGCGCTTCCAAAACAGTCTGGCTATTATCAAACTGATCGATAAGGTTTAAATGTTTTATGTAAACAATAACTGCTACCACCGATACAACGAGGTGAATGGAAGCTGAGAGTACAAAAAAGATCTTTGAGAGCTCAAGCGAATTGAATATTAAAAATCCGATAAACAACACCCACAATATGCCAAAAACAATGCCCAGCCAACGTGTTCCCTTAAACCCCCTTAAGGCAGAGATAGCTTTTAGTTTATGAATCTCTTCCATGTTTTTCACATTGAGGGCCAGCGATTTTTCCAGTTTGGCATCATAACTCTGCCATAATAATTTTAATTCCATATCTTCCATGTTTATGTATTTTTAAGTGTGAATTTTTCTTTCAGTTTTTCTTTAATGCGGCTCAGCTTGGTAGCCACGTTTGTTTCCGTTATTCCAATGATCTCGGCAATTTCTTTATAGCTTTTATCTTCCAGGTAAAGGATCATGAGTGCCTTATCCAGTTCTTTAAGTTCATTGATAAATGTTTGCAGGAGGTTTAAATTGATTTCCAATTCCTGATCCTGTGTGGGATCTTCAAAATTAAACTGCATCAGGTTATCGCTGAGCGGTTTTGAAATGGCTTTCCGGGTATTCTCTTTCCGGTAAAAAGAAATGGAATGGTTAATGGCTATCCGGTAAATCCAGGTGGAATGTTTATACCGGCTGTCATACTTCTCAAACGAGTTCCATAGCTGCAAAATAATTTCCTGTACAAGGTCCTGGCGATCGTCCGGGTTCTTGCAATACGAATTGGCCACTTTGTAAATAATGCCTTTATGGGCGTCAATTACCGGGATGAATAGTGTTGTTTTTTCAGCAGTGGTCATGTCAGAGTTTTGTGCCGGCAAGGGTATCCCTTAATAATGGGTTAAGAATAGTCTTTTTTTCAATGCCATGCTCACAACAGGAATGATAATTAATGGTTTTTATTTCACAGGCCTGGAGCACGGCACATAAGCCTAGTAGTTTAATGACTCGTTTCATAGATTAGTTGTTTTACCCTATTATTCGCAGGGGTCGATGAAAAATCACAGTTTTTTTAAAAAATTATATATCCAAGCCAGTACTGATTGTTATATAAGGCATATTATGACACTGATAAGGCTTATGTTAAATTGAGTATTTTTACGTATTGTTTTTAGTGAGATATTGAACTAGATTTAGGGAAGTAATCATTTATGGCATTATTTTCAATTTTTAAGAAAACAAGGTTATACAAAACAATTTTCGGGTATGATCTGTTTATTTCATATTCCAGGAAAGACAGCCTGGATTATGCTTATAACATTGCCAAACACTTTATAGGACTTGGTTATGCGTGTTATATCGATCAGCTGTCAAGCATTAGCCCTGGTAAAGAATTGCCCGAAACCATAAAAAGTGCCATCCAAAAAACCAATGCATTTGTGTTAATTGGCAGCGAAGGAGCAAAACTATCGGAACCGATTAAAAGTGAAATCCATCTTTTTTTGGAGCATAGTAAAAACAAACCGCTTATTCCAGTAACCATAGATGACCACATTAACCATACAGCTTTATGGTTTGAAAACATAAATGGTTTAGCCCTGATTGACGATACCAATGAAAATTTAAAAAACGGAACGCCGTCCCGGGATGTATTAGACCGGATCGACAATGCCCTGATTTTCACTAAAAAAAGCATCAAACTAAGAAACACAGCCCTGTTAACATTACTCGGCGTTTTGGCAGTTGCAGCGGCATCCATTGGTGTTTCAACGTATAAAATTGATAGCGCCAATAAAGAAGTGCTGCGTTCCGATTCATTAACACAAAGAGCAGAAAACAAAAAGAAAGAGGCATTGATTCTGAAAGGAAAGGCCGATAGCTCAGCAATGATTGCCAGGTTTGAAAAACTAAACGCTAATCGGGAAAGAGACACGGTACTAAAAGAGATCGAACAAATTGCGCGGGATAGAGAAGAAGCACTCAGGAATTTAAAAACAGCGAATGGCAACCTGGCGGCAAGGGAAAAAGCGGTGAAAGACCTTGATACTAAACTAAATGAGAAAATAGCGGCCTTAAGCAGAACAGAAAAAATAAACATAATTCGTGAGTTCCAAAGCAAGGCATCGAACTATTACAAAAACAATAACCATGAAAAAGCAAAAGAAATAATACTGACTGCCATAAAACTGGAAAAAGAATATCAACTTGATTTAAATTCAACGGGAAAACTGGCACAATTCATCAATAACGGACTGGTTATACAACGGTATACATTACAGAATGGAGATATGGATCTGGTACGTACGGTACTATCGGCAACGCTCTTAAAAAAAATGCACAGCATTTTAGTTTCGGTGAAAGACAGTAGTAAAAAAACCAACACCATTACGACAAGTCATATCGTTTATAATTATGTTACAGATCATATCATAAACACCAGTTCAGTTAAACCGGCATCATTGGAAACTAAAAAAACATACAGATCACCCAGGTATGCCTATAAATGTTACCTGGGAAACGACGGCCTCGAAAAATATGTGAGTGATAAAAAGGCGGAAGGTTTTAAAGTGGCTTGTAGTGTTTATAATCAAAAAATCATGTTATACAAACCGAACATGATTATTTTGAAGAGCGAGAACCCTACTTCTTACGGCGAAAAAATCACCTACCATACCAATACTTACAAAATTGAGCAAAATAGCCTGAGAGAGCTTTTTTTTATAGCGAATAACCAGTTGATGCTACTATGGGAATCAGGGAAGGCAACCGTATCAGGCATTTATGGTCACGATCTGTCGGACTTAGAAACTTCTACCACATGGAACAATTTTAACACATTTCCCGTGATAGATAATATCAATTGGGCATGCATTCAGCCCGATGGTATTGTAAAAGGACAATCTTTCCAGAATAATTTTACGGTACCTGTTCAGTTCAACGATAATGAATTGATAATGCTTTGTGATGAAGAGAATAAACACCTGATTAAAATAAGCAAAACTGGCAGGTTAGAATATTGTAATTATGAGTTTAACGGCCCCCTGTACGACTCCAAAACTGAGCAAACCAATTACACTATTGGCGAATCATATGCCATTAAACTGGAAGGTGATAAAACCGGCTACACTTCTATCATTTTTAACTCCAAAATCAATTTTAAGCTAAATGAAAAAACTATTACGGATTACAAGGACGGGAACCCTAAAAACATTTACTTTAACGACCAATATGCCATTTTTCATTATATAAACACTGCCAATGAAAAAGTAGCCTTGCTTTTTCAGAAAAAAGATTCTGTTACTTATTTTTTTCGTAACGAGCTGCCGCAATTCAGGAATCTGCCATTAAATCAATTTCCGGTACACGACATTCGCTTAGTAGATACAAGAAACTACGTCCTGTGGTTATACGACAACAATGACAAAGCCATATCAAGGTATATCAATGAAAAAATGGATACCTTAATTAAAATTCCTTATGATATCCGGCAATTGAAGATGATAGGTGACGCCATATTGGTGTATGACACACAAGCGGAAGAACTGAAAGTGATTGATTTGAGCAGCTCCTTAAATACCATTGGCATTAAAATACCATCTGTAAATATGTTCAATTCCATCATGTTATCTCCTGAATTAGAATACCTGTATATAGGTAACCATTACAGCAATAAAAACATCAAACTGTTAAATCCATTATCCAATAAAGTATTTGAAATTTTCAAGACCAGAATAGACGGTGCATCTTATTAATACAGGAGTTTTGGTATCCGAAAAAGAAAAATTATAAAAGCAGGTGGCAGGGCTATGTCCGTAACAAAAAAATGAGTATCTTTAAAACACATTAACCCCTGCCCTCTTTTTACGCTGTTTCTTTTTATTGTTTTTTATGAAGCATAAAACAACCATTATTTACGCGGAGGACCATACACAGTTCAGAAAAGCTGTTGTAAAGGAACTGGAGCTACTTGACATTAAAGTAGTAGCGCAATGCAACAATGGAAAAGAACTGCTGGATGAGCTGAAGCGCTGGCCAGATGTGGTGTTGCTTGATCTTGACATGCCTGTCATGAACGGCAATCATACCCTGGATCATATTATGAAACACTGGCCCGAAACAAAGATCCTGATCGTGAGCATGCACTACGAAGAATTGCTGGTTGAGAATTACATAAAACGCGGCGCCAGGGGTTATATCAGCAAAGACGCTTTTGCAGGAAATATAGAGCTATTGGTAAAAGGCATAAAAAAGGTAGCGAAAGGCGACACTTATATCCATCAAATGCCCGGGCTGCACAAGAAATTTTCACTGCGCCAAAAAGAGATCATACCTTATATGGTGGAAGGGGTCACAACCAAAGAAATTGCCGATGAGATTGGCATTGTGGAACGCGCCGTGGAAAAACAAAAACAAAAGATCTATCAAAAAACGGGCGGCAACCGGGCCATTGATTTTTACAAATACGCTTTTGCAAAAGGTTTACAGTTTTTGGGGAGAGGAAAATAAAATTCAGATCATTTATTCATCGTTTCTCTGTCCTCAAAAAATCATCCCATAGCGCTTCCAGTTCTTCGGTAATTTCCGGTTTTATCACAATCCCGCTGGCCTGCGGCGCCCATACCTGTTTGGCCATTTTGCCCATGTTAAGCAAATCAAGGGTTAGAATGTTCTCTTTATTGGGATCAAGCAGCACATCAAAGTCTATGAGCACACGGTTCTTCATATTGCCACGATGATCTTTGCCTATGAAGGGTTCGGATGCCACATAGCCCGAAGCAAAAATGCCCCGGGGCTCTGCCCCTACCAATACTAAAAAAGCGCGGTCGCCTGGCCGTACCTTTTTATGGCTGGCACAACTCCAGCTTTCAATGATCTTTTCACCTTTTTTTAATTGCCCGCATTGTTCCCCTATTTCGGGCCAGGGGTATTTTACCGGGTTCCAGGCAAAGAGGAAGGTGTTTAAGTATTGATTTGGCATTGTCGTACTTTCTAAAATTAACTATTTCTTCTCTTACTTTTTTCATCAAGGAAAAAAGTAAAAAGCCATATTATCTTAGGACAACAACATGGCAACAATCCCACAAGCGGCTTTCACCAGCATTAACCCGTCAATAATTACCAGGTAATACATGAGTGTGCGGCGCTTGCGCAGCGATGCTGCTGTAAATAATAATAAAATAAAAGGGATCATGTTCGGCAGGATCCTCATCATATTGAACTGGTGCATGTGCGCATAAGTAATGAATGTTAAAAGCCCCAGTATTGGCAATGGCAGTAAAATATAGACAATGGTTTTTCTCAGGCCAAGCCGTACCACAAAGGTTTTTAATCCATGCTTATAATCGGAAGCGTAATCCTTTATATCGAACATGATGCATAACACTGAGATAAACATCAGGTTCTTTAAGAAAAGCATCGTACCAAGCAATGTAAATACATATGGCTCTCCTTGCAGTATAGTATAATACAATACAGGATAAATAACCACCAAACCGGCCCAGGTAAAGCCAATCACAAAGGGCTTCAACAAACCAATACTGCGCAGATTGTAGCGTTTGGATAAAACATTGGAACCATAATACAAACCGGCTATTACCGGAAAAAGCAGGATGAGCGCCCAATGTGTCAGGCTGATGTTAAAGATGACCTCGTGGTAATGATATAAGAACACCAGGCCCGAACCAATCAAAATAACAGTCAATATAACCTGGTTCCAGTACAAAAAATGGTAATGTTTGATGTTCCAGGCAGTGCGTGGATTATTGCCTGCTTTGCTAAGTTTACGGGCATAAGGGTAATTATAAAACAGCACCGTGGCCACGAACAGGAGAGCATAAAAAGACCAGGGATTGAGCGGAACACGTTGTTGCAAAGTAGCTTCAATGGCTTGTGCAACGGCGCAGATGCCGTAAAAAAAATTACCATAAAAGATCCATTCAAGCGGACGGTAATGTATCCATTGGGTTTTACTCACGGGATAAAATTACTATTAATTTCAGAAAAATAAGGATTGAGCTTGTACCTGGTACTGAGAAGATACCTGTGAAGCAAAAAATTGTGTATCTTTACACCGTTAAAAAACAGTTCTTTAACATTTTGGGGCCGACCGGTTTTGACAGCGGGCGCGATTGATAAGTAAGCAGGTGGTGCGTTGTAGATATGGCACCTAAAAATCAACCTTCAAACTTTTATTTGGCGAAGAGAATTCTTACGCTATGGCTGCTTAATCCAAGATTTAGCAACCTTTGCAAACCCCGTAGCGTCGTTGCTTAGCGACGGGAATTTTGCATCATAAATCAGCAACTTGTTTTAGCCATGCTATTAACTAAAACAATATCAATAGCTAAGTTTAAGTTTGGTATGAACATACGCCTGACTTAGATCGAAAAACAAGTATGTCCTAAACTTTGTAGAAAGCTTATTAATTCCTTGTTTGGACGAGGGTTCGAATCCCTCCGGCTCCACGAATAAATGTAAAAGCTCCCACGATAAACGTGGGAGCTTTTTGTTTTTCCATGAAGTGTTGAAAGCTCTGCTTTCATAAACGGAAGGGAAAACAAAAAGTCGATGCTTTGCATCGAACTTTTACATTATGACTTCGGGAAAGGAGGGATCAGCGAAGCTAATCACTCCTACTCCACTAAAAACGCAAAAAATTATTTGGTAATAAAGGGCTTGTACACCCTGTTGACTTTTGTAAAGAGATAAGTATCCGCGTCAATAAAGTCGGTCACTTTTATTTCAATGGTCGAGTCAGGGCCTTTCTCGGTATAGGTAATTTCCTTGGTGCCAAGCGTCGGGTCGCTGTATTCCAAAAGCATGGTAGTGGCTGTAAGGAACTGGATCCTTGCTTTGTAATTCGGATGAAATTCGAATGACACTTCCGCATGGTTTTCTTTGGCCTCAATGGCAATTTGTCCGTAAACTTTATTAGTATATACACCCGCTACTTTTACATAAGCCCCTGCCGGAGCCCTGTAAGCAGCCGCTGTTTTTTTCAAGTCCGCAATGCCTGCTTTTTCCGCCTCATGGTTGTCCATAAAACCATTGTAATACAACTTGCTTAAATTCCGGTATGGTTGCCCGGTCTCCGCTTCAATAATCTGGTTACCAAGGGCCTCAAACAAATACTGCGCATCGCTGTTGGTAAGGATCACAAAACCAAAATGATCTTCGGGGATCAAAACCGTTTTGCTTAAAAAGCCATTGGCTCCCCCATCATGCGTAACCACCTTCTTTCCATGCGCATCGTTTAAGAACCAGCCCAGGCCGTAATTACTGAAATTATTTCCCGGGCGGCTTTCCCGGTTCACAACCATAAACGATTCGCGGCTGCGCTCAATCACCTCTTCAGGAACAATTTGTTTGCCATTGTATTTCCCATTGTTCAATTGCATGATCACCCATTTGCTCAAATCGTTCACCGATGAAGTAATGGAAGCTGCCGGACCAAGGTTATCCACATTGGCAGGCACAATCTCCGCAACCTTATCATTTACCAACGAATAGGCTTTTGAGGCATTGGGATGTTTCATAAATTCGGCATACCTGGTATTGGTATTGCTCATGCCCAGCGGCGAGAAATAATGAAACCTTACATAATCGTCCCAGCTGGTATCACAAGCCACCGGAATGATCTCTCCGGCTGTTAGGAAGCCCATGTTGCAATAGCCATATGTTTCGCGCAGGTTGAATTTTGGCGTCACGTTAGCCATGTTCTCAATCAGCTCTTTCCGGGTTTTAGTACTGTTCCAGTTCAGCAAATCGGTCTGGAAGGTCTCGTAACCAATTCGGTGCGACAGCACATCGGCAATGGTTATTTCGTTCGATTTCCAATCCTGGTCCATTTTAAAGTATGGCAGGTATTTTTTCACTTTATCTTCAAGGCTTAGTTTTTTATAATATTCCAGCAATGCCAGGGATGTTCCGGTAAAGGCTTTACTGTTTGAAGCGATCTGAAAAACAGTATTCTCGGTTACCGGTGTTTTTTGTTCAAGGTTGGCATAGCCGTAGCCTTTCATAAAAACAACCTTACCATCCTTTACAACAGCGATAGCCATTCCCGGAAAGTTCCAGCGCTTCATTTCACGGTTAATGTATGCATCCAGGCTGTCGTTCACAAAACTGTTTTGCGCCCATAAAGACTTACTGATGAGAGTAAGAATGAAAAAATGAATAATGTATTTCATGGTGTTTGTTTTAGAGTTGAGCTACTCAAATGTAGTAAATTCAAAACATAAAAAAACCCGGAACCTATGGTTCCGGGTTGAAAATAGTTAAGAGGTTATTTATTCGTTCGAACGGAGCCTAAACCTAAGCCTTTGTTGGTGCTATCACCAGCAGTGGCACAAAACCTATTTCGTCACTACCAGTGGTTTTGTAGCCGAGCCCGATTTAGAACTTACGGTTACATAATATACTCCCGAACTAAAACTGCTGATGTTCATGGAATGGTTAAAACCTTCGCTTAAATACACGTGTTCCGAATACAGCACCCGCCCCGAAATGTCTTTCACTTCTATCAGGCTGTTATCGCCAGTTTTGGTAAAGCCTGTCAATTGGATCTCATTGCTGGCCGGGTTCGGGATCACAGAGAAATAATGATCCTTATCCACTACCTGGCTAATGCCTGTAACGGTAATACAATTATTTTGCACTACTTTATTGATGGATTCATATTCCTTATTCACCAATTCCACTACACTGTTAATGCAGATGTTGGCAGTTGCATTGGTATAATAAATACGGCATAAAGGCTGCGCTGCTGCATTTTTAGCAATAGCCGAATCCCTGTAAGACAGGCAAATCACTTTATTGCCACCAATTAAAAAGTCAGGGCTTTCAGGATAATTGGATGCAGGCACCAGGTTTACCACATTTAAAATGGTAGCGCCGCTAATGGTAAACTCATAACCAAGAATGCGGGTTGTTGGATTTTTAATGTACACATCAATGTAGTTTTGCGATACATCAAAGTTCCCTATGCTTAAAGTAGCTGTATAATTGGGATTGGTGTTCCCGCGCGGGAACAAACATTTGGTATTATTTCCGGCGCCATGCAGCACGCAATTGGCCAGCAAGGCTGCATCCCAAACCGTAATGGTATTGGTATTATTCAAATCGTTGCAACTGGTAGGGGAAATGGTTTGATTCAGGATCCGGTCTACATACAACTGCCCATCGAGCATTTGCTGCGTTCCATTATTGTTCAGATCGCCCATTTTAGTGGTTCCACCGCAGGTACCATTACAATCTACACTGGTATTGCCAAACTGAA
This sequence comes from Bacteroidota bacterium, assembly GCA_048498515.1. Lineage (GTDB taxonomy): Bacteria > Bacteroidota > Bacteroidia > B-17B0 > Aurantibacillaceae > UBA4416. Next base: position 58,390 of record JBEHXV010000006.1, read on the forward strand.
TTCCGGCGCAATCAACATAAGGCGCACAATTTGGCAACAATACAAAGTTCTTTTGTCCTGACGAGTTTTTAGTGATTCGAATACAGGCTTGCGCCCAGTTATTCGTGTATGTTTTTTCAAAATGACCCAAGGCATCGGCCGACTGATCCCAGTTTACTTTTGCCGCCATCACGTACTGGCCGGTATCTACATCGGTAATGTCTATCCACTGGCAATCGAGGCCTGCACTGTAAATATCGCCACATTGGTGTGTAATTCCCATGTTACCACAAGAATATTTGGCTATACCGCCATCAGGGCAACCATCGTAATCAAGAACGCAGAAACCATTTTTAAAACCAATAGGAATAGCCTGTCCGTTTGGTTTGTACAATCGGTACTCTGCATATCCTTCGTAATGCGCATGGCCATGGCAATTGTTGGTTGTAAATTGACCCGGGTTTGACGCAGGATCACCAATGTAATAATCCAGGTCGCCAATGTTTTTAATATAAGTATCAAAATTAATCACGGTCCTTACACCATAACCCGTTAAGCAACTTTCTGCAACTCGGCAGTCGCCGGTGTTGGCAGTTACCGAACCAAGACTTAAAGAGCTGATGAATTGCGGTTGTACAATCGTCAGATCGGGTCCCGAACATAAAGGATTAGGATAATACAGGCAGGAACCATCGTCGATAGTAGCCAGTGGGTTATAGTTGCAGGCGCTGTAAGTAGTACAGCCCGATATTGGCCCCTGGTAGTTAATGGCAAAAGGAATGGAACCTGTGCAAGTATTATTATAAGAACCTACACGCACAATATAGGTTTTTGCAGTGTCCAGCGCGCCTGAAACTTCCGACTGGGTTCCGCAGTAATCGTCGTTGTACAAAATAGTACCGGTGTTATTGGTGGTAAACGGACCATTACAATTTTCGTATACCCATAGTTTTGTATCGCAGGAGGCAAGACTACAGGTTGTTATGGTATAAAGCCCCACCTGTGTAGGTTTGAACTTATAAAAATATTCATTACCCGGTGCGGTATAGGTACCTGTAGTAACAGCTATAGCACTGTTGCAGCTTTCGCCCGGAGGGCAGTTGAAGCTATAAGCGTAAGTATGTGCAAACTGCCCGTTATGATTAAGTTGTAATACATTGTTAACGTAGATTTGGAAACTTCCGTTACCATAACCGCAGCAAATGCCATCTCCATAAGAGTCGCTAATTTCAAACGTCATGCAACTGGCTGTTGATACACAAAGGGTGCTGGTAAAGGTGGTCGAATTACTCAGGCTTCCATTTGTCATCAATACGTTGCCAAATTTATCTTTCAGTAGCCAGGATGTTTCACCGGAGTAGTTATCGGTGGTTAAAACAACTTTTATTTCTACATATCCCGGGCTACATTGGCTGTAGATATTAAAGGATAAGAATAAAAGGAATAAGGAGGTAAATAATGATCTCATGCCTGCAGGTTTAAGTGAGTGAAGTTTTTTGACATTTATAAATTTAGGATATTTTCTGGATTTAACAAATTTTTTCACTCAGTGATTCCTGCCATTTGATAAGCAAAAAGCCCTGAGAATAGGATTCTCAGGGCTTCAAAATATCAGGTAAAACCCTTAGGCCTTAGCCATCTTATTTTTAATAGCTGTAACAATAATAGGCAATACCGACACACCAACAATTCCAATGCAAACAAGGTCAACATGTTTTGCAATGATCTCTACGTTTCCTAATAAATAGCCGGCAGATAATAAACCGCCTATCCATAAAGCGCCGCCTATGACATCAAACAATAAGTATTTTTTGTATTCCATTTTGCCAATGCCTGCCGCAAAGGGTGCAAAAGTTCTTACAAATGGCACAAAACGCGCCATGATAATGGCTTTTGTCCCGTGTTTTTCAAAAAACTCATGCGTTTTATCAAGGTATTCTCTTTTTACAAGCACCCGGCCTTTTAACTTTATGTCAAATATTTTAATGCCTATTTTCCGTCCTATCCAGTAATTACAATTGTCGCCTAATACCGCTGCAATAAATAACAGGCCAAATAAATAGGTGAAATTTAAATTTCCCTGGAAAGCAAATAAGCCTGCTACAAACAACAAGGAGTCGCCAGGCAAAAATGGCATGGCCACCAGGCCGGTCTCAATAAAGATCACCAGGAATAAAACAATGTAAATGGCAGTACCATAATTGTCAAATATCCAGTTAAAATTTTCCTGGTTTAAAGGAAGCAAATGTTTAAACAGTTCAATCATATGTTTGTTTGGGGTTACAAGTTTCTGGTTTAAAAGGTTCAAGTTTTATGCTCCGGGTTTAAAGTTTTAAATTGAGTGAGTCAAAATAACCTGAAACCAGAAACAAGGAACTTTTACAATCCTACTTCCTCAATATAGGCCAGGATACCGCCTTTTAAATTATACAAATTGGTAAAGCCATGCTGGCTTTCCAGGGCGCCAATTACTGTTGCGCTGCGCTTACCACTGCGGCAATGCACCACCACTTGCTTGTCTTTTGAGATCTTGTCGATGTTATCCATCACCTCACCCATGGGAATGAGCTCGCCATTTAAGTTGGCTTCATCAAATTCGTATTGCTCACGAACGTCTATCAATTGAAAATCTTTTTTATCGTCAATTAATTGTTTTAATTCTTTTGCTGTTATCTCTTTCATAATTTGTTTAGTTTAAAGTTGAAGGTTCCAAGTTTAAAGTTTGTATACTTCAGATGATTCAAATATTAATTGTACCAATTATCCAATTGGCTCATTGCCTCATTAAAATATTTTGTCCTTTGTACCCTCCGGTAAATAATTAAAAAAAGTATCGCCCCGCAAGCCAATGCGTAAGGTTTCCAATGGTATCACATCATCCACACCAATATTACCAACATTCACATTTGGGCCAAATAAATTAATGAAATACACCTGTTGCGATTTTTGCGGTGTTTCCCAAATAATATCTTCCACTTTAATTTTACTGGTAATGCGTGTTACCAGCATGGAATGCGCGCTGCCATTCTTATGAAAAATACCTACGGTGCCGCTTTCCCTGGCCTCGGCAATCACTTTAAACGAACCGGCTTCCAACTCGGCCTTCATCATGCTTACCCATTTTGCCGGATGAATAATGATGCCTTCTTCCTTGGAGCCTACTTCTGATAGCACCGTGAAGTTTTTGGCCAGCTTGCTGATGTATTCGCATTTGCTGTCGTGCTCCATGTTAATGCTCCCGTCCGATACTTCCGCCGTATCCAAACCATAGGAATCAATGAATTTCTGGTACTCATCAAATTTGCCTCTTGCTACAAAAGCTTCAAACAACGTTCCGCCCAAATAGGTTTTAATACCGGCATCGCGGTATACCTTAATTTTTTCTTTCACGTTCTTCGACATGACGGAGGTTCCAAATCCAAGCTTCACAAAATCAACATAGTCGGAATAGCTCTCTACAAAATCCTGCGCGTGTTTTAAGGAAATACCTTTATCCATCACCATGGTTAAACCGCTGGTTCTTGGTCTTTCGGTACGTTCAGGTATATATGGAAGGTCAACGTTATATTTGATCATAAAATTATAGTGGTTTGTTTTTAAACGATTGTATCAGTTGCATAACCGTGAGGTCGTTAACCAATACAGGTAAGTATTCCAGTAGTTCAGTGTGTTTATCATAATCCAGTTCCAGGCCGTGCTCTAAAAAAGCAAGCCCTTCCTGTTTTTTGCCCAGTTCCATTTGCAAACCGCTCATGCGGTAATACAATTCAGGAGTATCAGGAAATTTTTGAATGCCTTCGGCCAGTATTTTCTCGCAATCCTTGTAGTAAGCCCCATCATACAATAATTTGGCATAATCAATGTAAATGTCAAACTCGGCATACTCCAACTCAATCACACGCTGGTAAGCCGAGGCGGCCTCTTCCAGGAACCCCAGTTTATGCTGCACCTCTCCAAACACGTACCAGTATTCAGGCTGGTTAGGATTAATTTCGATGGCTTTTTTAATGTAATGAATGCTTTCGGTGATCCTGTTCTGATAGTCGAGTACAATCCCAATCCCCAGCCAGGCATCGGCATGAGCCGCATCCAGTTTTATGGCACGGTTATAATTTACCAGGGCCTCATCGTACTGGTTCAGGTTCTCATAGCATTCGCCAATGTAGTAATAGGTGCTGGCATCGGGCTCTTCGTGCTTAAAAGTCTCACGGTACACATCAATGGCATCAGTGTAACGATCGAGCTGCGCCAGGGAATTTGCCTTATTGAAATAAGCCGATGAGAAATTATCTTTAATGGCAATGGCATAATCATAGGCATCAATGGCTTTTTCATACAAGCCCAAGCGGTTATAACTGATGCCCAGGTTAAACCAGGCATAATGATTATAAGGCTTATCTTCAATATAATTCTCGTAAAACGAAATGGCTTCCTCGCTTTTACCCGTCATTTCAAAACAAAGCGACAGTTCATTGAGGGCCACATCATTATCGGCATTGAGTTTAATGGCTTTTTTGAGGTAATACAAGGCATCATCCGCTTTATCATCGTTCAAAAATTCAATGCCTATGGCTACATATACTTCATCCTTAAATTCCGATAAAGGCAGCGCTTTTTTATAATTTTCAATAGCTTGTTCACTTAAACCTATCTGGCTGTAAATATAACCACGGGTCATGTATAGCTCACTGTTGTTACTTTCAACCAGTTCAATTTCATTAAGCAAATTAAGCGCCTCGCGCGTATGGTGCTGCGAGGAAAGATACTGTGCCAATTTTATTTTTATGGAGGAGGAATACGGATAATGCTCCATGGCAAAATCCAGGGCCTTTTTGGCCATTTCCAGGTTAAACCACTGCATATAATAATCAATGATCTCTTCCAGCTCGTCCGCGTCAAAAAACTGGTGCGAACCTGTGGAGATCATGTCCTCAAATCGTTTCAAGCTCTTTTCAAAATCCTGGTTGCTTGGCCCGTCCCCTTCAAATTCACTCATAAAAAACCGTGTTTCTTTTTAAAACACAAATTTAACCTTAAAATACAGAATTTCACCCAAAATTTTGAACAATTAAATTGCTATATTGTAGAAAAATAGTTCGCCTTAATCAAAGCGCTAATGGTATATTTGTACCTCAAAAATTAAATACGCGTGACCTTAATAAAAAGCATTTCAGGAATCAGGGGAACCATTGGTGGTAAACCCGGTGATGGCTTAAGCCCATTGGATATTGTGAAATTTGCATCAGCTTATGGAAGCTGGATCCTGGCTTCGACAGGCTCAGCTACCAGCAATGGCAAAGTAACCGTGGTTATTGGCCGCGATGCCCGCTTATCGGGACAAATGGTTAATAACATTGTATGCGGCACGTTGGTTGGCCTTGGCATTCATGTCATTGACCTTGGTTTGAGCACCACACCCACTGTTGAAGTAGCTGTAACGGAACTTAATGCCGATGGTGGTATTATTTTAACCGCAAGCCACAATCCTAAACAATGGAACGCTTTAAAATTACTGAATAACAAAGGCGAATTCATCAGCGATAACGAAGGAAAATACATTTTAGAACTGGCTGATAAAGAAGATTTTAACTATTGTGATGTAAACCAGTTGGGCAGCTACGAACAGCGTAACGACCTGCTGCAAATTCACATTGACAAAGTATTGAAATTGCCTTATGTGGATGTGGAAGCCATTACAAAAGCTAATTTTTCGGTGGCGGTTGATGCTGTTAATTCAAGCGGCGGAATTGTCATTCCCATGTTATTGAAAGCATTGGGCGTGAAAACCATTCACCAGATCCATTGCGAGCCAACAGGTCATTTTGCTCATAATCCGGAACCATTGCCCGAGCATTTAAGGGACCTTTCGGAAGCCGTTGTAAAAACAAAATCGGACCTTGGCATTAGTGTTGACCCGGATGTGGACCGCCTGGCATTGGTATGCGAGGATGGAGAAATGTTTGGCGAAGAATATACATTAGTAGCAGTAGCCGATGCTGTTTTGCAACACCATAAAGGCGGCAATACGGTTTCCAACCTATCATCGACCCGCGCTTTGCGCGATGTAACCGAAAAAGCCGGAGGCTCCTACTCTGCCTCGGCAGTGGGCGAAGTGAACGTGGTGAACATGATGAAAGAGACCAAAGCCGTTATTGGCGGCGAAGGCAATGGCGGTGTTATTTTACCGGAGCTTCACTATGGCCGCGACGCTTTAGTTGGTGTAGCTATCTTTTTAACCCATTTAGCTAAGTATGGTAAAACAACCTCCATGATGCGCAAGTCCTTCCCTAATTATTACATTTCGAAGAACAAGATAGAACTGACCCCTGAAATTAATGTGGACAAGGTATTGATTAGCGTAAAGGAAAAATATGCCAAACAGCCCGTTAATACAGTTGATGGCGTGAAAATAGAATTTGACAAGGAGTGGGTTCATTTACGCAAATCAAACACAGAACCAATCATCCGTATTTATAGCGAAAGCGAAAGCCTAAGCACAGCTGATGCCTTGGCGAAAAAAATTATTGAAGACATTAAGGAGATCATTAAGAATTAGACAATGTGACAATGAGTCGATTTGACAATTAAGAATCTGATAATAACCCAAATAAAAATTTACCACACATTAAATTTTACGAGCTTTACGAACAAATTTAATAAACTCATAACTCATCTCTTATAACTCATAACTACCAACATGAAAGTATACTTAGATAACGCCGCTACTACCCGCCTGGATGAGAACGTACTGGAAGCCATGCTGCCATACATGAGGGAAGAATACGGAAACCCTTCCTCCATTCATGCCTTTGGCCGCAAAACCCGCTCCGCAATTGAAGTGGCCCGTAAAACGGTTTCTAAATTACTGAATGTGGCCCCTGCCGAAATATTCTTTACTTCGGGTGGTACCGAAGCCGATAACATGGCTATTAACCAAAGCATTCATTCATTAGGTATTAAGCACGCCATTACCAGCAAAATTGAGCACCATGCTGTTGAACATACCCTACAGGTATTGGAAAAAGAAGGGAAAATAAAGCTAAGCTGGGTAAATGTGGATGCCAAAGGGAACATTGATCTCGATCACCTCGAAGAATTATTAAAAACCAATGAGCGCAGCTTTGTTTCTTTAATGCATGCCAACAACGAAATAGGAACTTTACTGCCATTGGAAAAAGTAGGTGAAATCTGTGCGAAATACGACGCTATTTTTCACAGCGATACCGTGCAAACCATGGGGCATTACCCAATGGACCTTCAAAAAATAAAAGTGCACTTTATTACCTGTGCCGCTCATAAATTCCACGGGCCAAAAGGCGTTGGCTTTTTATATGTGAACCACGCTGTTAAAATTCAGCCCATGATCCATGGTGGTGCCCAGGAGCGCAATATGCGCGGTGGCACCGAGAATACACAAGGCATTATTGGCCTGGCCAAAGCCCTTGAAATTTGTTATACCGAAATGGATGAGCATATTGCTCACATACAAGGGCTCAAGAACTACATGAAAGAGCGCCTGGAAAAAGAAATTCCCGGAATTGCGTTTAACGGCGAAACATCGAACGAAAAAAGCCTTTATACCGTATTAAACTGTTGTTTTCCCGCACATCCCGATGCCGAAATGATGCTTTTTAATTTAGATATTGCCGGCATTGCAGCCAGCGGCGGAAGTGCCTGTAGCAGTGGAAGCAACCAGGGCTCACACGTGTTAAGAGGTATTGGTGCCGATGTATCGCGCGCCTCGGTTCGTTTTTCCTTTTGCAAATACACAACCAAAGAGGAAATAGATTATACCATTGAAAAGCTGAAAAGCATGTTGAAATAACATTTTTTCCCGACCATAAATATGAAGTTCCTGCGGCAAATAATTCTCTGTATCCTCTTAATTGTTGCAGGCAATGTAAGCTCCCAGGTTTTTAAAGCCGGTATCTCTGCCGGACTTACCGTAAGCGACATTAACGGAGCCAATACAGCCCCCAATCGTAAGAACTTTCATAAACTTGGTTTTGCCGGCGGGCTTGTGGCCAATGCAAAAGTAGCCGAACGGTCGCTGATCCAATTCGAGATCAATTTTACTCAAAAAGGCAGTATGCAACCACCCGACTCCATGAACAATGGTTATTATAAAATTTCATTGGGTTATGTTGAAATTCCTGTAATGCTCAGGCAACAGATCTTCTTTAACTGGAAAGGCAACCGGATCAATAAGGTTGATTTGGAATTTGGCGCTTCTTATGGCCGGCTAATGCAACTCAATGTCGTTGGCAATACCAATTATACATTAAACGGAACAACCAACAACCAGTATTATAACACAAACGACGTGAGCATTTTGGCAGGGCTTGATTTTAATTTCACAAAAAACATTTGCTTCAATTTCAGGTACAGCAATTCGGTAATTCCTGTTATTAAACGTACGGCTTTAAGGACGGGCTTTGTGAGCCAAACCTTTAACCGGGGCAACAATATGGTATTCCAGTTCGGCTTTAAATTCTTCTTTGGGACAAAACAAAAAGCTACGCCCGACCAAAATTCGGCTCCCGCACAACAATAGATGTACCAAAGCATTTAACATAAATGAATTGGCTTAAACGTATAAAAGAACTACCTTTAAGTATCAGAAAACAATTTACATATGTGTTTCTTGGCTTGATTTTTAGCTGTGCATTAAACGCGCAACAAAAAACACTCCTGTTTATTAAGCCGTCATTACAATCTCACCAAAACCTGAATCCTGTCAGTCGTCCTTTCGGAGAGAGCCGGGAATCATTTAATGCCTTTACTAATTGCCCCCAAATGAAACCCGCACTTGTTAAGCCAATTGAAATTAAGGATATGGCCTTCTTTTGCAGGATGGAGTGCCGGGTGCGCAATCGCGCCAATATTTGGATCAAGCTGCGTGCAGGCGATGATGCCAGCTATATGAGAATGATCCGGAGTTCAGTAATAGAACGGTGATAACACAGATAACATAAGTAGATTAAGGACAAAAATATCTAAGATTAAAGATTTGACTTTAATAAATACAAATCTTTAATCCTTGGTCTTTAATCTTTTATCTCCTGCTAAAAAAATTTAACCTCTTTTATGGAATTTAATATTTGTTGGCGTCTTAATGGTGTTGAAACCTTAAACCATTAAAAATCCATAGCCATGAAAACACTTTCCTTCCTTATCCTGATGCTGGCAAGCCTGATAGGCTCCGCGCAGCAAACACCTACAACTACCTGTTCTATTTCTGGAAAAGTAACTGATAAATCCACCGGAGAAGAAATCCCTTTTGTAAATGTCATTCTTTACAGTAAAGATTCCGTAAAGCTTGATGTACGGACAACCGACATAAATGGAGAATATGCGTTTAAAAACATACAGCCGGGTACCTACAAAATTTCGGGAGTATATGTAGGCTATACCCAAAATTCCATAAGCGGCATCCATGTATCCAAAGCCACAAAAGTCGACATTTCATTATCTGTCGACGGAGGCGTGAAACTAAATGAGATGGTAATTTTTCAGGAGTCTCAACCAGTAATGAACGCCGATACAAAATCAGGACGCACTGTTACCAGGGAAGAATATCAATACATGGCTACTAAAAACGTTACTTCTGTTTCAGGTAGCCGAGGTGCGTATGGAAAGAAAGGAAAAGAAAAAGCTCCCGCTTATAGCACAGGTTATAATCAAAGCCAGGATTACAATACCGAAGAGTACAGCCGCATTTACGATAATGAATTCAAGGATTCAAAAAAAGATCCTTTATCTACTTTTAGTATTGATGTGGATAAGGCCTCTTACAGTAATGTACGTCGTTTCCTGAACCAGCAACAATTGCCACAAGCCGATGCCGTGCGTATTGAAGAAATGATAAACTACTTTAGCTATAACTATCCTAAACCCGAAGACAATAAACCTTTTTCCATTACTACCGAATACACCGATTGCCCATGGAATGACAAACACCAGCTCGTTCACATTGGCTTACAGGGAAAAGAAATTGCCATGGATAATTTACCGGCCAATAACCTGGTGTTTCTGCTGGACGTTTCGGGTTCCATGAATTCGGAAGACAAATTGCCTTTATTAAAATCAGGTTTGCGCTTATTGGTTGAACAAATGCGCCCACAGGACCATGTAGCTATTGTAGTATACGCAGGAGCGGCTGGTGTGGTATTGCCATCTACATCGGGCAACCATAAAGATAAAATTTACGACGCGCTTGAAAAATTACAGGCCGGTGGTTCTACTGCCGGTGGCGAAGGTATTTTACTGGCTTACAAAACAGCTAAAGAAAATTTCATGTCAAAAGGCAATAACCGTATTATCCTGGCAACCGACGGCGACTTTAACGTGGGTGTAAGCAGTGATGGAGAGTTGACCCGTTTAATTGAAAAACAACGGGAAGACGGTGTATTCTTAAGTGTATTGGGTTTCGGTACCGGCAATTACAAAGATTCGAAAATGGAGCAACTGGCCGATAAAGGCAATGGCAACTATGCTTACATTGACAACATACTGGAAGCAAAAAAAGTACTGGTAAAAGAAATGGGCGGAACCTTACTAACCATTGCAAAAGATGTGAAACTGCAGATAGAATTTAATCCGGCAAAAGTAAAAGGCTATCGTTTGGTTGGCTATGAGAATCGCCTGTTGAACAATGAAGATTTTAACGATGATAAAAAAGACGCCGGTGAATTAGGCTCAGGACATACAGTAACGGCTATTTATGAGATCATTCCTGCGGGTTCTTCTGAACTTATTGCAAGTGTGGATAATTTGAAGTACCAGCAAACAACCAGTAGCGCCGCTACGGGTAGCAGCGAGGTAATGACCATTAAATTCAGGTACAAAGAGCCTAAAGAATCAACTTCTCAACTCATTACTCACATAGTATCCGATAAAAAAACTGCGTTTTCCATGACTTCCGAAAACTGCCGTTTCTCTGCCGCAGTTGCCGAATTCGGCATGCTGTTGCGCGATTCTAAGTTCAAAGGCAATACCGATTTTAAAACAGTAATAACCACCGCCAAAGCCTCAAAAGGAAAAGATGAAGAGGGTTACCGTGCTGAGTTTATACGATTAGTGGAAATAGCGGAGCTGTTGAAGAAGTAGTAAGCTTTGTGGTCATCCAGAACTTGTTTCAGGATCTCAAATTATAATTATTACAACATCTCCCCTTCAAAGGGGAAAGATAAAATCCCGGAGAAAACTATTCTCCGGGATTTTATCTTTCCGGCACTATCCAACAGTAAATGGTGTATAGCATAATGATTGGTAACAACACAAGGGTTATGATTGAAAAAACAGTTCCAAATAATGCAAAGCATAAAAACAAAAACAGATCTGTTACAGTTACTTTAGTATCAACAGGAAATTGATGAAGCAATAATTCCTTTTGCAATTCAATAACCGGCATTGCCATAGCTTTTTCAATGGCATACGAATCATCGTATAAATTCCTGGTTCTTCTTCCCCTGGCAAAGGCTTTGAGCACCCGCATAAAATTAAACGGGATACCAATCATCAGACCTGAAGTGTCGATAAAAAAAGCCGCCCAATGGTTTTTGCATCCCGAACCTATTTCCCAGGCGCTTATTTCACTTTCGCCGGCGAGCGACGAAGCTGAATACCCTGTTACAATATGATGAATGTCGTGCCGGATCACCGCCTTTCGTCTTGCATCGAAATTGGGGAAATAAAAATGGAAGAATTTGCTGACCTCTACTTTTACACGGGAGCTTGCCTGCCCTCCATCAACATCAAGGTTATTATCGGCATAAAATGCAGATAAGAGACTGCCTGGTGTTTCTGAGTTTATCATAAACTGTTATTTTTTATAAATAAAAAAGCCGTCACAATGTGACGGCTTTCAACTATTCTTTTTCACCATTATGGTATTTTTCGGTTTTGGTTTGGTTCCCTTTTTCATCAAAATAGGACCAGACACCTTCTTTCTGATAATCTCCCAGATCTTTCCGGAAATGCATACTCCCCTCTTCTTTCACCCTTCCGTTTTCGTAAAACTCTTTCTTAAGGTATTTTTTTGTTTTCTTATCTACCAATTCAAATATGCTGGCTGGCAAACCATTTTCGTACCATGAGTTACGCTTGTATAAGAACTCAATATCCTTGTCGTTCTCCTCAACATATTCCGGGGTGCCATTCTTAAAGAAGTCGTACTGGTTTTGCGCGTTACCGTCGAAATAATTAATGGTAGAGCGTACTTTACCATCATCGTAATAAATCTCGAGCTTGCTATGCTTGGGATCGGTGGTCGTAAAATTACGTTCCACCTGTCCATTCTCGTAATAGTTCTTAAATACTTTTATTGCCCCATCAACATAAAAACCTTTGTGCAGCAATTTGCCACTTACATAATAGTCTTCCTGCCAGCCCTGGGCATTGTACCCGTCTTTGGTGTAACGGATGGAATCGCCGCCAATATTTGGTACCAGTTTATTGTAACGGATAATTCCATAGTCGGGGTCTGTAATTTCGGCCGGTGTATAACGCTTTAATTGGGGTACCTGGTCGGAAAAACGTTGAGAAAATCCCACCTGAAAAGCAATTAGTAGTAAAAATAAGTATGTTAGTCTATAAAAAATCATTCTTTCTCGTAAATCCAAATCCGGTGCAAAATAATAAAAATATCTTTAAACTAAACGTTAAATTAGTGAATTCCTTCTGCTGCCAAATAGCGTTCTGCATCCAAAGCCCCCATGCAACCGCTTCCTGCGGCTGTTACCGCCTGGCGGTAGGTTTTATCGGCGCAATCGCCAACGGCAAACACACCCGCTAAATTGGTTTTACTGGATGCGCCAAGTACATCAATATAACCCAATTCATCCATGTTCAATTGTCCTTTAAAAATATCCGTGTTAGGTTTATGGCCAATAGCCACAAAAAAGCCAGTTACGTTTAATGTACGAAACTCGTTGGTCTTGTGATTTTTTATCACCACACCTTCTACCTGATCTTTTCCTAAAACATCCTGGGTTTCGCTCTCATAAATCACTTCAATATTGGCAGTATTGTTTACACGGTGTTGCATGGCCTTGCTGGCTCGCATTTCGCCGCGGCGAACGATCATGTACACTTTATTGCACAATTTGGAAAGGTAGGTTGCTTCCTCAGCCGCTGTATCTCCCGCTCCAACAATGGCCACATCCTGCCCACGGAAAAAGAACCCGTCGCACACCGCGCAGGCCGATACGCCGCCGGCATTCATGCGTAAACGTGTTTCGTTCTCCAATCCAAGCCACTTGGCCGACGCGCCGGTTGAAATAATTACCGTATCGGCCGTAATTTCAAGAGTTTCGTCAATCCAAATCCGTTTTGGGTTCGATGTCAAATCGGCTTTGGTAGCCAGGCCAAACCTTACCTGGGTACCAAAACGCTCGGCTTGTGCTTTTAAGTCTTCCATCAATTCGGGGCCGGTAATTCCTTTGGGGTAACCCGGAAAATTATCTACTTCGGTTGTTTCGGTCAATTGCCCGCCGGGTGTTAAGCCTGTATATAAAACAGGTTTCAAATCGGCGCGCGACGCGTAAATAGCTGCTGTGTAGCCCGCGGGGCCAGAGCCAATAATAAGGCATTTTATATGTTCTGTAGTTGCTGACATAGTTTTTTGTTAAATTAGGGAGAACAAAATTACTATTAATAACCAAAAAGCTATTTACAATTTACTCACAAAATAGCTTAATTATAGGATTTAAAATAGCAGGTATTTTCTCTTTTCCGGAATTTATTTGGTAGTTTATATGCTATATTAATATATAAGCCTTTACAAAGCAGCGCGCAGGCCTGTCAAAACGCGGTGCCGGTGAGCTGTGAATTTTAATTTTTTTAGTTGAGCCTGAAAAACCTTCAGTGTTTTTCAGTTGCGAAACTTAAAAATTAAAAGAGCGGGCCGCGATCGTTTTGACTTGTCTTTTTGTTTCTTTTTTGACTAAGAAAAAAGAAAGAGAAAATAGATTTATTTAAACTTACCTTATTCTACAAGATAACCTTACTTTTTCCTTGATGAAAAAAGGAGCTAATGTCATACCGTATATTTATTTAAAAGATGCTTCTTCCTGGAAAAGAACCACAGTCCCATGAAGCAACCAAACGAATTGGCAATAAAATCAAGCCAGTCGGCGCTGCGCTGGCTAAATACGGTTGCCTGCATTATTTCCAGCAAACCACCGTAGGCAATACATAGCAGGCAGGTTAAAAGAATGGAGGAACGTGTTAATCTATTGATTTTGTGAAAATAAATGAGCCATAAAGAGGTTAAACAAAAAAAGATGCTGGCATGCACAAATTTATCAAAGCTTATCAGTTCCAGCCAGTCGGTTGTTGGCACATAACGCCCCGGCATGCAGCAAAGACCAAAAATAACGGCTGTCCATATAACTGCGCACCAAAAAGAATATTTGAAAATGATTTTTAACATTTACTAAAAAGGCCATAAAAAAACCTTCCGCCAGGCAGAAGGTTTTAACGTTTATAAGGTTGGGTTTATTATACGCCAATTAACTTTTTGTATTCTTCAACCGATAAAAGTTGTGCCACTTCATCAGCATTTGTCATAAGAACTCTTACCATCCAGCCTTTTCCATAACAATCGGTGTTAACCAGTGCAGGATCGCTGTCAATATCTTTATTCAATTCCAACACTTCGCCGGTAAGCGGCATAAACAGGTCGGATACTGTTTTTACGGCCTCAACGGTTCCAAAAACACCTTCACGGTCAACTACTTCACCTATTGTGTTCACATCCACATAAACAATATCGCCAAGTTCTCTCTGAGCAAAATCAGTGATCCCAATAATTGCCTGGTTACCTTCTACACGAACCCATTCGTGCTCTTTAGTGTATTTTAAGTCTGCTGGAAAATTCATAGTTCTATATTTTTTTCCGACAAATATATAGGTTTCAGTGAATTTTAACTAAAAAAATAAGTTTATCAAAAAAAAGGCAAAAATGGTTTAAAACTCTATTTGTATTTATGCCTTACAGGATTTAGATTTACAGCCTTATTATATTTGTAATAAGGCATTATTAACCGGCTTTTTAACACAACTAACATGAAAAATATTACAGTTATTGGAAGCGGTACCATGGGAAATGGTATTGCCCATGTATTTGCTCAATTTGGCTACTCTGTAAGCCTTGTAGATATAAACGAACAGGCCCTGCAAAAAGCCCTGGCCACCATTGCCAAAAACATTGACAGGCAGGTTGCCAAAGGAACAGTTACCGAAGCGGATAAAACAGCCACTTTAGGTAACATCAAAACCTTTACAAAGCTGGAAGAAGGTGCTAAAAATGCCGACCTGGTTGTAGAAGCGGCCAGCGAAAATGTGAATGTGAAACTGGCCATTTTTAAACAGCTTGATGAGATTTGCCCTGCTAATACCATTTTGGCAAGTAACACCTCTTCCATTTCCATTACGCAAATTGCAGCGGCAACAAAACGTGCCGATAAAGTGATTGGCATGCATTTTATGAACCCGGTTCCGGTAATGAAACTGATCGAGGTAATTCGCGGTTACTCAACCAGCAACGAAGTAACCAACCTGATCATGGAAACGTCTAAGAAATTAAACAAGGTTCCTGTTGAAGTAAATGACTACCCGGGCTTTGTGGCTAATAAAATTTTAATGCCAATGATTAATGAAGCCATTATTACTTTATACGAAGGCGTTGCCGGCGTTGAGGAAATTGATACCGTTATGAAATTGGGAATGGCCCACCCAATGGGGCCATTGCAATTGGCTGATTTCATTGGACTGGATGTGTGCCTGAACATTATGCGAGTATTGCAGGATGGCTTTGGAAACCCAAAATATGCGCCATGCCCGCTGTTGGTAAACATGGTAACTGCCGGTCACCTGGGAGTGAAAAGCGGGAAAGGCTTCTATGATTATTCGGGAGGTACCAAAGACCTGGTATTAGCCGATAGGTTCAAAAAACAATCAACCGCTGTTTTAGCTTAAGCATATGCAGGAAGCCGCGTCTATTTTTCCAATTGAATACCCACCCATTAAAAGTGCCGGCGTGTATTATTTCAACACGTCATCGGGACTGCGGTATGAGGTGCGGTTTGGAAGACGACAGGACAACATTTTACACTCAACCATTGTGTTTGGTGTGGTGAACGAAGAATTTGAAGGCGAAGAATATGTGACCACAAACCGCGGCGAAGTGTACCGGGTAATGAATACCATTGTAATGATTGTGAAGGATTTTATGGATCAGCACCAAAAGGTAAACATCTATGAATTTCACGCTATTGATCGCGATGATGAAGACATGCACTCGGATGCCGAAACCAAAAAGAACAAGATAAAAGGAAATGCCCGTTTGAAATTATACAAACGCTACCTGCCAAAAATTTTTGAAGATGGCTGGAGTTTTAATTTTGACGGGAACAATGCTATAGTAACAAAAAACAATTAGCCGATGTGGCAATGAGACAATGAGTCAATTAAATAAAAAACATTGTCTAATCGACTAATTATCAAATTAACTAATTAAGATGGCAGTATATAAATTTAAACTATTCATTGAGGATAACGAGGACGTTTATCGCGAAATAGAAATCCTGTCAGGACAAACCTTCGAGGATTTTCACAACATCATCCAGGACGCTTATAAGTTTGATAAAAAACACGCCGCTTCATTTTTTGTAAGCGATGATTACTGGCGTAAGGACCAGGAGATTACCTTGCAAAAAGAAGACCTGGAACTGGATGAGGACGAGATCAGGAAAGGGGTTTCTCCTAAAAAACTCATGTCGGCCACTAAAATTGCAAAGTATATCGATAGTCCGCGCCAGCGTTTTATATATGTGTTTGACCCTGCAGTGAAATGGACCTTTTGCATAGAGCTGATGAAAATTTTGCCGGACAATCCTAAAGGTACTTTTCCGGCCATCACCAAATCAATTGGCAACCCGCCAAAACAATACAAGCAAACCATTATGGCAAAAGGCGAGTTAACTCCCGACCAGGCCATGGCTAATTTATTGGGAGATGCCGAACCGGAAGAAAGCGAAATTTACAAAGCTATTAAAAATGATACGAATGGTATTGACGAGGGCGACCTGAACCACCTGGAAGGTGAAGAGGGTGACGAGGGACATGATTCGGAAGATGAATTTGAAAATGAAGACGAGGACATGGACAATGATGATGATGCGGAGCCGGGTTATGATGCGCATGATGAAGATTAATTAGAAGATGAAAGACAAAAGATACACGATTAAAGATTTATAAATCCTGAATCTTTAATCGTGTGTCCTTAATCATAAAATAGAGAAAATATAAACCAACAATAAAATGGATACCTTAGAAAAAGTAAACGCAGATTATAAATCGCAATTAAATGATTGGATAACCCAGGAGAAAGCAGCTATTGAACTGATTGGGGTGATTGGTAAATTATGGTTCGAGAAATCAATTGAACTGATCCTTTTCAGGAATCAGCTGGTTGACAGAAGCGCCAGCGAGATCATGAACCTACACCAGTATGCAAAGAACATCGTTAAAAAAACGATCTCGGTGAACGATACCCTGATGATTGCCAACGAAATTTATAACTCAAACGTTTGCCCTTCAAGGATCGATATCGGGAAACTGGCTTTTGAATACCAACAGGAAAAAGCAAATTTTAAAACAGTTGGCGATTTCATTAATAATAAATTAAAAGACCTTATCGGCGCCAAATCAACCATTAGCCCTAAAGATGTGGTATTGTATGGTTTTGGACGCATTGGCCGTTTGGCGGCCCGCGAATTGATCTCTCAGGCAGGTAAAGGCGAACAGCTACGTTTACGCGCTATTGTAACACGCGGTGGCAGCCCTGATGACATTATTAAGCGTGCTGATTTATTACGCACCGATTCGGTTCACGGTAACTTTCCGGGAACTGTGATTGAGGACCTTGAAAATAAAGCGCTTATCATTAACGGACACACCGTTCACATGATTGATGCGAAAAACCCCGAAGATGTGGATTACACAAAATACGGCATTGATAATGCCTTGTTAATTGACAACACCGGTGTTTTCAGGGACGATGTGGAACTAAGCCGCCACTTAAAAGCCAAAGGCATTTCCAAAGTATTATTAACAGCGCCCGCTAAAGGCAATGTTCCAAATGTAGTACATGGTGTGAATCACGAAACGGTTGATGTAAAAGGCCAGCAAATTTTTTCGGCGGCATCCTGCACAACCAATGCCATTATGCCAATACTTTATGTGATTGATAAAGAATTAGGCATCCAGAAAGGACATATTGAAACCGTACACTCCTATACTAATGACCAGAACTTGCTGGACAACTACCACAAAAAATACCGTCGTGGCCGCTCGGCAGCTTTAAATATGGTAATTACCGAAACAGGCGCCGAAAGCGCTTTGAAAAAAGTATTACCGCATTTGGCCGGAAAATTCACTGCCAACTCAGTGCGTGTACCAACTCCAAACGTATCGCTCGCCATTTTAAACCTTAACATCAACAAGGAAGTAACACGCGATGAAGTGAACGAGATCGTTCGTAACTATGCCTTAAACGGCGCTTTGGTTGAGCAGATCCAGTATGCTTTCAGTAACGAGCTGGTATCGACCGATGTTGTTGGAAATCCTTGCCCTTCTGTTTACGACAGTAACGCCACCATCATCTCTCCTGATAAAAAGAGCATCGTCCTGTATGTATGGTATGATAATGAGTACGGTTATACCCGCCAGGTGATCCGTTTTGCAAAACACATCTCAGAAGTAAGACGGGCGATTTATTACTAATAATTAATTACTCCAATAAAAAATCCCGGAACTTAGTTCCGGGATTTTTTATTTTAACGTCGTTGCGATCTGAGGGATGGCGGAGATGTAACCTCAAACACTACAGACCAAAACAGTGTATGAGATCGCTTCGCTCCGCTCGCGATGACACACGAAGTACTTCAAATAGTGTAAAGCGTTTACTAAATACGGATACCTATAATTGTCACATCGTCTACCTGTTCCAGGTTGCCCACCCAGTTTGTAAAAGTTGTTTCCAGTAACTCTTTTTGCTGGGGAATTGGCAAATGGCTATTCTCCACTAACAAGGCTTTTAGTTTTTTGCTCATGAACTTTTTACCATCCGGGCCGCCAAACTGATCGGGGAAACCATCGGTTAAGGTATAGATCGTATCTCCTTCTTTGATATCAATTGTTTGCAGAGCGAATGGTTTTTGATCGTTATCGTGTTTACCTACCGGCATTTTATCGGGTTTTATTTCGATGAGTTCGACATCCCCCGTCCGCCGGCTGGCGGACACCCCTGTATTATCAAAGGGGGAAAGGGAACCGGAACGGACAATCCATACAGGGTTGTGCGCTGCCGCGATCTGCATTTGTTTCTTTTCAAAATCAAACGCAATTAAACTGCAATCCATGCCGTCCTTGCCACCTTCGGCACTACCATCTTTTTTTAAGCGATCGATAATGATCTTACGGGTATGATTTAATACCTCTGCCGGATTGACCGAATTTTCAAGGGCTTTTTCAAGGCTTGTAATATTCAGCAAACTCATAATGGCGCCCGGTACGCCATGACCGGTACTATCTGCCGTTGCCAGGAAAAACAATTGGCTGGAGACAGCAGGCAGTAATTCGTTCTTACTGCCTGCAGTACCCTGCCCACCCGGTACTGAAGCGGCCCAATAAAAATCACCGCTTACCACATCCTTTGGTTTAAAGAAGACGAAATAATCTTTTAAATTCTCATCCAGTAATTCTTTGCTTGCTAAAAAGCTGCGCTGGATCCGTTCGGCATAATTGATGCTGTCGGTTATTTCCTTATGCTTTTCTTCCACCAGGTGTTTCTGCTGGGTAATGATAACGTTTTGTGCCTGGGTTTCTTTTTCCTTTAACTCAATAATTTGCTTTTGCTTGCGTGTAACCCTGAAGCGGTTGAACATAAAAATGGAGAACAGGGCAATCAACACAATGCCACCATACAAAGCAAAGCGCTGTGTCTTTTCCTGCTGCAGCTGCACGGCTACCACCTTTTTTTCTTCGGCCACCTTTACGCTATCGGCTGCGGCTTTTTTCTCATATTCGTATTGAAACTGCGACCTGAGCGATGCCTTTTTATTGGTTTCATTAATAATGCTATCGCGCATGGCCACAAACAATTCATAATTTTCCAATGCCTTAGCCGTATTGCCGGTTGCTTTATAAGATAGATGAAGTATTTGCGCGGCATTCTTTATATTCTCAGGGAAGCCGAGTTCCTTGGCCAGTACCATGCCTTTTTCCGAATACTCTATGGCTTTGCGGTACTCTTTTTGATCGTGGTATACCGAACCAATCACGATCAGCGATTTGGTGATGCCTTCTTTGTTTTGGAACTCTTCCCTTATTTTCAAACTCTCATGGTAATATTCAAGGGCTTTCGCCAAATCGCCTTTGCTTTCGTAAATAGAACCCATGTTGTTTAGCGAAATAGCAATGCCGTACTTATCACCAATCTCCTCATATATTTTAAGGCTGCGTTGCGAATAGTCTAGTCCCTTGTCAATATCACCCTGGTTTTTATAGATCATCCCGAGGTTGTTCAAAGAGCCTGCAATTCCTTTCTTATCGCCCATCTCTTCCCTTATCTTCAAATTCCTATGGTAATACTCCAATGCTTTTGGTATATCGCCCATGGTATTGTACACATAACCAATGCTTTTTAATGAAGTGGCAACTCCTTTTTTATCCCCGATCTCTTCGCGTATTTTCAAAGCTCTTTGATAGTATTCCAGGGCTTTTGGAATATTACCCTGGTCGTCATAGATCAAGCCAATGTTGTTGAAGGACATGGCAACTCCTTCCTTATTACCAATCTCTTGTTGGATCTTTAAACTTTTGTCATAGTACTCAAGCGTTTTTTCGGCATTACCCTGATGATCGTATACCAGCCCAATGTTGTTATACGCAGCGGCAATCCCTTCCTTAAAATCGATCTGTGTATAAATAGCAAGACTTTTTTCAAAATACGCCATGGTTTTAGGAATATCGCCTTTAGTTTTATAAATAAAGGCCATGTTGTTATAGATGGTAGCAACACCAGCCTTGTTACCGGCCTCTTCGTTAAGCTTTATACTTTTTTCATAATAGCTCAGCGCTTTCACAATATCCGCTTCAATATTTTCGGCATAATAACCAAGGTTATTAAATACGGCTGCGTAAAAAACGGTGAAGCGTTTCTTTTCAATTGGTTTTAAATTCTTCTTAGTTAAATTCAGTTCACAAATTTGCTTTAGCTGTTCATTGTATTTGGGCCACACATTATCATCGTTCTCACTTTCGATGAGCGCATTTAAAATACTACATCTCGTAGTATCATGCTTAGCGGTTTTAAGAACCTGCTTTAAAGAATCGGTTGTGTTATTTTGTGCCAAAAAAGATGAGCTCTTCAGTAATAGAAAAACAAAGGCCAAGTAGTTTAATCTCATAGTTATCATATAGTACAGAAAGCTAAATAAAAGCCTGAACTTTTGCAAAAAAAGCCTTTTTCAATTGAAAAGGAACGATGAGCTATCCTTAATAATTTCTTAATGTTTTTAGCCGGGCGGGGCTTTTAAAATTAGAGAAATAAAAGTATATTTGGTTAAATGAAGAAATTTTTACTTTCTGCTATCCTGTTGCCGTTGGTAATTTCCGCATCAAATGGCGACGGCCCCATTGGTCCCCGCTCGGCAGCGCTGGGTCATGCCTCATCCTGCCTTTACGATGTATGGAGCACCCGTAACAACCAGGGGAGCCTTGGCTTTGTGAGGCGTGCCGAGGTTGGTGCCTTTTACGAGAACCGTTTTTTTGTAAAAGAGCTCACCCAAAGTGGTTTTGCCGCGGCTATGCCCATTAAAAAAGGAACCTTCGGACTTGCCTATTCATCGCTTGGCTATAAACTGTACCGCGAGTCACAGGCCAGTCTGAGTTATGGCATGTTGCTTGGACAAAACATTTCGGCAGGTATTGCCATTGATTACATTAACACCAAAATTGCCGATATTTACGGGCAGGCCAATGCTTTTACAGGTTCGCTGGGTTTAACTGCCCGGATCACACCGCAGGTAGTTGTATCTACTCATATTTACAATCCTTTCCGAGCAAAGATCACCAATTACAATAACGAAAAGGTTCCCACTATTTTTAAATTCGGCGCGCAGTATATTTTCTCCAAAAAAGTATTTGTGATTGCGGAAGCTGAAAAAACATCGGCTCAAAAAATAAACATTAAGGGTGGTATCGAATACAGTCCTTCATCGCTCATTTACATTCGTGTGGGTGGCGCCTCCTATCCTACCCAGGCCGCTTTTGGGCTTGGCGTAAATTACAACGGCTTAAAGATAGACGTGAGTTCGATGTACCACAGTGTTCTGGGCATGTCGCCCCAAATTGGCTTAAGTTATGCCTTTGGTAAGGACAAATCGAAAAAGCCAACTGATGTTCCTGATGTTGAAGCTAAATAATTACAACCCATCATATCAAAACGTCACATACTTTTATTTTGGTTTCTGGGCCTGTGTGCTTTGAACAGTCATGCGCAAAAAGATACTACCAACTCAAAAAACAACGAGGAGGTAGAAGAGATGATTAATCAGAACATTGAATTGCTTTCGGAACAATTGCAAAGCGAAGACGGCGACCTTTCGAGCCTGACCGATACCTGGAACTATTACAAGAGCCATCCCATTAACTTAAACAGGGCAAAACGCGAAGAGCTGGATGAACTTCAGCTGCTCACAGATATACAGATCAACAACTTATTTAAACACCGCGCAAAGAACGGCAACCTGATAAACATTTATGAACTGCAGAGCATTGATGGCTTTGATCTGCTAAGCATCAAAAAAATTCTGCCTTTTGTATACGTGAGCGATAATTTCAATTCGGCCCATTTCAGTGCAAAGGAAATGTTTAAGGATGGGCGGCACGAACTAGTGGTGCGCTACCAAACCATTGCCGAACCACAAGCCGGCTACAACGTAAGCGACAGCATTAAAGCCCTTAAGCCAAACTCTTATTACCTGGGCAATCCTAACCGTTATTTTGCACGCTACACCTTTCAGTACAACAACAATGTGTCCTTTGCCATTGCGGGCGAAAAAGACGCGGGCGAGGAATTTTTTAAAGGTTCACAACAACAGGGGTTCGATTTTTATACGGGTCACATTGCCATTAAAAATGTAAAGGCTATTAAAACATTGGTAGTTGGCGATTACCAGGCTACCTTCGGGCAGGGCTTAACCTTATGGCAGGGTTTTGCCTTTGGCAAATCGGCTTCGCCTATGAATGTAAAGCGTTACGGTGTTGGCATTAAACCTTACCGTTCGTTTGACGAGAACCGCTTTTTTAGAGGGGCAGCCGGCACTTTTCGTTTAAAACGTTTTGAAATAACAGGTTTGGTATCGCACAAAAAAATAGATGCCAATGCTACCCTGGGCGACACACTCGACAATGGCGAGATTGATGTGGTTGGTGTAAGCAGCCTGCAACTTGGAGGATTGCACAATACCAATTCATTGATACAGGATAAAGGCACCATTACACAAACCTTGTTTGGCGGTAATGTATCTTATAATCATAAAAGCCTGCACATTGGTGTTACCGCACAAAACATGAACTTAAGCGAGGAACTCATCAAATCGCCTACCTTGTACAACCAATTCGATTTCCAGGGGAAACATAATTTTGTAGGTGGCGTGGATTATAATTACGTGTTCCGGAACGCTAACCTGTTTGGCGAATACTCCATGAGCGCCAGTGGCGGCAAAGCCTTTTGCCAGGGAATTATTTTAGCACTCGATCCTAAGCTTACCTTTACAGCGCATTACCGTAATTTTCAGAAGAACTTCCAGAATTTATTCGGCAACGCTATCTCGGAGAATACATTGCCGCAAAATGAACAAAGCCTGTACATTGGCATGGAGGCAAAGATCTTTAAAACACTCACTTTCTCCGTGTACCTTGACCAGTACAAATTTGGCTGGCTCCAGTTTGGCAAGAGCGCTCCTTCAACCGGGCGTGATATTTTTACGCAACTGAATTACACGCCTTCCAAAAAAATTGATATGTATTTCAGGTTCCGTCACCGCACCAAATTTGAGAACAGCGACGAGGATAACCTGTACGATTACCTGGTACCTTATGTACAATACAATTACCGTTACAACTTGTCGGCACAACTTACACCCGATCTTAAGTTCAAGTCGCGCCTGGAATACACGCATGTGGATAAAGCCAACGATCCCGAT
Source organism: Bacteroidota bacterium (assembly GCA_048498515.1). GTDB lineage: Bacteria > Bacteroidota > Bacteroidia > B-17B0 > Aurantibacillaceae > UBA4416. The sequence continues at coordinate 82,647 of JBEHXV010000006.1, forward strand.
GAAAATGGCGTTGCCCTGGTACAGGACCTTATTTATAAACGCATGAAATTCCCTTTTACCCTTACCTTGCGCTATGCCGTATTTGATACCAAGAGTTATGATAGCCGTGTGTACGCCTATGAAAATGATGTACTGTACGGCTATTCGGTACCGGCTTTATACTATAAAGGGCACCGGGCTTACTTTATCGTGAACTGGGACATTACCCGCAATTTTGAGATCTGGCTGCGTGTAGCAAGCACCGTGTATGATAATAAATCGGTTATTTCGCCTGGCAGCTTAAATGAAATAGATTCCAATCACAGAACAGAAATAAAGGTGCAAGCCAGGTTGAAGTTTTAATAACACATTATGTCCAACATACAAATTCCAACAGACAAAGAAATAACAGAAGGTGACATTGCTACCTACTGGTTTGATGAGGGCATCCTTGTTTCGCTTTCAAAGCCTCAAAAACGCACCGTTGAATTGATTAAAAATAATGTTACCCTGGTAAAGGGGCTCTCCGGCAACAAACCGGTTCCTTTACTGATTTACCTAAGCAATTCGCCTGTACCTGATAAAGAAACACGAAAGTACTCGGCCGAAAAGGTACCCGAAATTTACTCCGCCATGGCCATGGTTTCCAAGCCCGGTCTTTCAAAACTTATTATGAACATGGTGTTTGCCCTTAAAAAACCGCCAATCCCCATGAAAAGTTTTACCGATGCGAAAGAAGCCAAAGAATGGCTGAAACAATTTTTATAAAACAAACTATAGGTCATGAGCACTATTCCCTACACTACCATCAACTGGAACGCGGTTGAAAGAACAGAACACAAAGGCGAAACCGGTACGTCATACTGGCAAACAATGCAGTTCGGCGGCTTAAGGGTTCGCATTGTTGAATATTCTGCCGGCTACCTGGCCGATCATTGGTGCCAGAAAGGACATATTGTGCATTGCCTGGAAGGAGAATTCATCAGCGAGTTGCAAACGGGAGAAAAAACACACATGACCAAAGGCATGAGCTTTGTGGTTTCCGACGATGCCAGCTCGCACCGTTCTTTTTCGGCTACCGGCGTAAAATTAATGATCGTAGATGGCGATTTTTTAAAAGCCTAATTTTACAGTAACATGGTACGAAAATACATTGCTCTCATTTTTTTGTTCTTTGCCGGGCTTATTCCTTCGGCCATTTATCCGCACGACTATTTTACCTGGTTCCTGGAAGTAGCCCCTGCGCTCATTGGCTTTGTGGTATTAGTGAAGATCTTTAAAAAATTTCAATTCACTTACTTTACCTATGTCATGATATTGGTACATTGCTACATCCTGTTCATTGGCGGACATTATACCTATGCCGAAGTGCCTTTGTTTGACTGGATAAAAGACCTATTTGACCAGCAACGCAATAATTACGACAAGGTGGGACATTTTGCCCAGGGCTTTGTTCCTGCCTTAATTGTAAGGGAGCTGCTGGTAAGACAGGAAGCGGTAAAACAAGGCTGGGTTCCTTTCCTAACCATTTGCGTGTGCCTGAGTATCAGCGTGTGTTATGAGTTTATCGAGTGGCTGGTATCATTAATTTCGGGTTCATCGGGCGACTCTTTCCTGGGCACTCAGGGTTATGTATGGGATACCCAATCGGATATGCTTTATGCCGGCATGGGCGCTACCTGTGCCATCCTGCTCTTTTCAAAACTACAGGACCGACAGATTGAAGAAATGGGAACTGAGATGCATTACCCTAAAAAGTAAAACACAACGTAACTATTCCTTTCATTACTTAATAAGCCTGGATCCGGTGGTTTTATCAATAAAGAAAATACCATCGAATTGGTAAGGAACGGAATGTTTGAGGTTGTATGAATTTCCTTCGCATACATGGTTGGCAAACCTCACATACGTTGGTTCGCAAAGCCATTTGAATTCGGTTGGTTTTGATCGCACTTTATTTAGATCAAGAAAAAGATAAGGATTGTGTTTTTTATCCGCGATCTGGTGCAGAGCTTCATCGAGTGTGCCAACAGGTGCAAGGGCCAGGGTACAATGAATCAGGTTGTAATCCGTATAGGTTTTCATGGCTGTAAATTCGCCCGAAAAAGTTTCCAAACCAAAGGCTTTATAATTAATGCCATACCATTTTGAGAGCCAGGAGCCCATGGAGATGCCGCCATAATAATTGTTCTGCGCTATGGGATCATCGCCACGGCTTATGTGAAAGTCGTGCGCCCACACAAGCATACGGGTGCCTTTTTTACGGACTGAGAGGGTCCATTTAATGTTTTCGGCCATGGCGCTGTCCCTGTACAATTTCAATTGCCCGGTTAACAGGCCACGTGCCGATTGGCGAATTACATTGGCGTTTTGAACAGCCCATTCCACCGAAAGGGAATCGCTTTTGTTTTTGCAGGATCTCAGCCACTTGTTTTTTTCAGAGCGCATCATGTTCAAAACCTGTTGTGTACTATTGAACCAGTTTGTTTTATCGTTGTCACCAGCGGTATAGCTGTTTGGGAAGCCTTTCCGGTAATCGAACAATAATTTCTGCACTTTGCTATTGAACTCCTTATCTCTTTTTGTCAAAAAAGACTCCAGGCTGTCAAAAGCCATGACCGGGTTTTGCATATCGAAGCCAACAAACTCCACTTTTTTATCCGGATGCTCCATATTATACTTTTTAAGCCACTCTATCATATCAAGCACCTCCTGCCTCACCCATACCCCAAACATGCCGCGCATTACTGTTAATAATTTCCCCTGCCCGTTCAGCACATAATTATTTACCAGCTCCACATTCAACTGGTTATCTTCTATGGCAAATACCCGTACATTGAGTTTTGTAACGGCATATTCGAGCGCACGGTGTTTCATGCTAAAGAACTCGCCGGTACCGTGGGTCGACTCACCCAGGGCAATGATCTGTGCATTACCAACCACCTTTCCAAAAGCTGCCAGGTCCGAAAGGTCCTGCTTCTCGCCTGCCCCGGTTGCATGTATGCGTTTAAAAGAACTTACCGTTTCCGTAAGTTGTTTTATCTGAAGATCGCTAAACGGTGGCGGTGGAACAAAGGTATAAACACCTGTAAGCTGCTTTACGCCAGAGATCTGTGTATAGGCTGAATCTTTTCCATTTAAAAGGATCACAAACAAGTACGTTTGATCGAGCTTCACATCAAAGCTCATGGAGTCGATATCAGAAATAAAAGTAACCCTGTGCGGATTTTCTGATGAAATGGTTTCATAAATATCGGGCTTTACCTCAGGAGCGAGGGTCCAATAATCTTTTTTTAATTCCTGTCCGTCGCGGATCGTGATTTTATTAGAGTTTGATCTTATTACCTGCGAGGATAATGAGATTGAAACTGCTAAAAGTAAAGCCAGTAGTTGTAATTTCATTTCTCTTTATATGTTTATCGGCTAACAGGACCATTTACCGAAATGTTTAAATAAAGATAGCTGTTTCTATGTATCTATAAAATAAACCAAAAAAACTACTGTTTTACTTTATGTTTGATCTTAGGCACAGCGGATAAATAAACATAGATCGCCGAGATGTCTTCATCACTCAGTTCGGTATAGCGTGGCATCAGGAAATGAAGGCTTGAACCATCCTTGCTAATGCCGCCTTTCAATGCCTTTTTGAAATCGGTTTCGTTCCATGAACCAATGCCGGTCTCCATATCAAAGGTTACATTGGCTGATAGAACAATTTTTCCAGTACCATCTTTCAATTTATTACCACCACCCATATAGCGTTTCGATTTTTCGGGTTCCAGCTCATTAACGCTTGTAAAGCTTTTCGAATGACAATGGTAGCAGGAAAGGTTATCAACCAGGTATTTGCCATAGCCTGCCTTCCATACTTTTATATCAGGCTTTTTTACTGGCTCAGCAGGATATTTCAATGGCCCCGGAAAATGATTGATTCCAAATTTGCCAATGGCCGTGTAATGCGTTGTTGGCGGTTCTGTTTTCGAAGCCTGTACCAATGGATCATCAGAATGCAGAAAGGCAATGATAGCCGCCAGGTCAACATCGGCCAGGTTAGGCCGCTGCATATACGACATAAGGCTACCGTCTTTAGCAATACCGGTCCTAATCAAATAAGCCAGTTCAGCATCTGTATAGTTCGCAATACCGTTTTCTTTGTCCTGCGTAATGTTACGTGAATACACCTTCCCGGCTATTTTTGGCAGATCATGCATTTGAATGCCGGTTAGTTTTTTAGTAGCCGGATCGTAATGACAAGGGGCACAAATGGAAATGGTGAGCTTGCGGCCTTCCGCTAACTGGCTTTGGCCGGTATTTACAGGGAAAGCCACATTCTCTGTTTTAAAATGGGTGCGACAGGCACTGATGAGTAAAACAGCAGCCAGGCACCAGGCCATGATTAAGGTATACACCGGTTTCATATTTAAAGTATGCGAAACCAGGGCCAATAACAACGGGGAATTTTTTACCCAGGAGGATCAATTAGTGAGCAAACTGCCCCAGGTTGTTTTTTGCACCGCGAGGTCAAAACCTGAAGAACCGGCTTTTTTTGCATCCGGATTTTCAATCAGGGCAAAAGATACAGAACTTGTAGATGGCTTGTTTGCCGGTGCAACTTTGATGGTTTGTCCTTTACGGTAAGAATTGAAATTGTTTTTAGGATCAATGATCCGGATGACATCCCCTTTTTGGGTTTCAACTATGGTTACAGAGCCTTCCGTGAAACCAAGGGAAATTGGAAGCCGCAAATGATCGACAACCTTTACGGTTAAAGTGTCATTCAACTTAAAATAGTACCATTTGTTTTTGAGACTAAAATCATAGGGTTTTCCAAAATCAAGTGGCACACCGGCCTTTAAGGTATCCTGGCCAAATGCCATGGCATTAATGAATAAGAAGCTAATAATAAACAGGGATTTTGCCACACCACGGGCAGTGCTTTTTGAGTTTTTCATGAGGGAGATTTTTAAAAACGTTATTACTCAATAGGGTAAAATAAAGATAATCTATTTATTGAGCTTTGCAACGTTAAAATCGCTCAAAAGAGAAAAATGGGCTATGAATAAGTTTGTTTATGCATTAAAAGTCACAAGGTTTTCACTTGAATATACTGTGAATGTTATCTCCAAATTTAATAGAATCAAATCCATTAACTTCTTTTTTAATACTAAAACCCCGGACCGAGTATAGTTTAAACTCCCCGCCTCCAGTAAATCCATTTGTATGTGGCGATGGTATATAATTTAAAATATGAAGCTCATACTCTTCAATACTTTTAATTGTGTTTCGGTTCAGCGAAACTATTTTATCAATTTTCCAGACAGGGTTTTGTTCAGCTGTTTCTATAGACTTATAAGAGATCCCAAATAGTTTTCCGTCCTTTTTATAAAAATTGTACTTATAGCTTAAACCACCACTACAGCCTGCATAAGCCAGTTCAGCGGTCAGGGTATCGTTTTCCTGTATCTTATAAATAGCAGCCTGTTCTTTTTCCTGGGCACTCAACCGAAGGGAGCACAATCCTGCTGTAAAGCAAATTAAGATCAGGGTTTTAAAAACAGACACACTCATTATTATATTAACGGTATTAACCTGTATATATTGTTATTGAAAAAGCCTCAAATTATTTTACAGGAATTAAGCAGCTGTCGTTGATGGTAAATTTTTTGTTACTTATTTTAAAAGGGTTTGGCCTGCTATACCTGTAGTATTTTTTATAAATACCGGTATCCTTTACCGCGCTGAATGTTTTAAGACTATCCCAGGTTAACGTTATTTTATTTTGAAAGCCTGTCCAGTTTCCAAATGTCATATTGTATCCACCTTCAAACACGCTGTAATAAACAAAAGAGCTGTCCTTATTAAGGTGATAATAGGAAGAATGGTACATTCCCTGGTTTTGATACTCACCCTCTTGCCCCTTTACCTTAAAGAAAAGGCCGTTTTTATATTTACCGTAATAGTATTTAGAATTAAGTTCTAGCAGAATCTTTTGTTTTATCCCCGCTGTGTCTCTCTCATTTTTAGTCTGTCCAAAAACAAAAACCGGAAAAAGATATACTATAATAAATCTATTTAGCATTTTGTTTATTTTCTGTTTATTTTCAATTACTCCTTACCTAAATCTGCTAACTTATCATAAACCTGTCCTAGTTCTTTTGGATCGGAAAAGTATTTGTTACCTTCTATAATCCCGGAAACCTCCATGACCGAAAAGAAGGGTCTTCTGTCGGGAAGGTAAAAGAAGCGGTGGGCATACATGCCGTATTTTTCGAGCCGGTGTGTTATAACAGGAACAAAGGCCTTTTGCTTTTTATAGAACACCCTGGCATTTCCATTCTTAAGTTCAGCGGAGATCAAATAACCCAAATGGGATAAATAAGGATTGATGAAGATGGTATCTGATTTTGCAGAGGCAGAATCGATCAACTGAATGATCTTTTCCATGTCTTTTTTGGCATAACCATTCATGTTTTTAACCACCTTTTGCCGGAACCCGTTTTCACCGACATAGATCACTGCTTTTTTACCAATATCAATCGCTACAATTTTCTTATCTATGATTTGGCTTTGTAAGATAACTGGAATGAGCGTTGTATCGGTCCAATCGTATTTATCCGGTTTTTCGTTGGTAGTTTGGGCGCACAGTAAGTTGGCCAAAATAATAAAACTACATATGTAAACTATTTCTTTCATTTTAATTTCTGCTAATGACAGCGATTCTACTGCCATACTCGCTGAATAAAGTTAATGACATTTTTATGGCCGATCCCTTCTATTACCTCGGTAGAAACTCGCTCAGAGAGGTTTTTAAGGATAGAAGGATAACAACCTGCATCTTCATGCTCCTTAAAGAAAAATGGTTTTCTCGATTGGTCGGGATGACTGTCGGTATAAAAATAATCCGCCCCGAAACAAATTGCCTTTGCCCCTCCCATATTTAACCCATAAAGAATATGGTCATACATCGCATTGGGGTCCTGGTTATTTAAAAAAGCACGCAAAAAATTAATCCCTATTAATCCGTTTCTGTTAATGATCTCCTTTGCAATCTCGTTGGGCAAATTACGTGGATGGTGAAAGACACTCCTGAAGTTTGAATGGCTGGCGATAATGGGAATATCCAGGTTATGCTTTGACGTATAGTCAAGTATATCAAGCGCTAATGCATCGCTGGCGTGTGAAAAATCAACAGCAATCTTCTTTCCGTTAAGATAATCAAGCAATGCTTTCCCATCTTCTTTTAAACCTGTCGTGCTACTGTTGCCTCCTCCAAACCTGTTTTCCAGGTGATGGGTAAAACCAATATACAGGATCCTTTCCGTATTGGCAATCATATTCTCCAGCTTTTTAAACCCCTCTTTCAAAGGTTCATCCTCTTCACAAAATCCGGCAGCGTTTTCAATAGCTGCAACGACCCCTGTTTTTGATGACGAAGCTACGGCGTTTATGGCATCCGGCTCACTACATAAAATGACATGGTCATTATATTTATGGAGTATATTTTTAAAGATCAAACTTTGCTCTAGTCCAAGTTCGGTGCTTCCTTTTTCCGTAGCAGTGTAAATGGCCATTACCTGCAGTTTCACATTGCCCTCTTCCAAAGCTGGTAAACTGCAACCAATACTGTTTCTATTGAGAGGATCAGGATGAGGTGCATCCTGTAAGTAAGAAAGTAAATCGCAATGGATATCAATAAGGGGTGTTTTCATGAAACTATAACCTATTTATGATCTCCTCTCATTGCCATTTCTGTAGCTGTGAGACTGCGATACGTCCTTCTTCCCATTTTTTGAAGATCCCATTTCATTTTTGCCTCAAGCATTTTTGCAGCTGGAATGCATTGTATAATCATTGGTATTGCTTGTATATTACAAATGTTTCTTTTTGATCTATCCTGATTATACACATGGGCTCTCGCTGTATCACCAGGCATAATAGTAGATCCAGTAACATATTGTACATCAGCCGGAGTGTAATGAATATGGATTTGACAACGATGGTCGTTGAACGGTATGGCGAATAAAATGTTATTGCCTGAGTCTACGCTAACTGAAATTTCTCCACCACTTGGAGTTATTTGTCCCAGTACCACGTTATATGTAAAAAGTTCATCAGTACCCCCAAAACCTTCCGCTGCTGGCTGTAGTTGTACTGTATTGGAACTCAGTTTATTTTCATTAAGTTTTACTTGCTTTTGGACAGCATTATCTGCCATAGCCTGGTAAGCCTTTAATTGTTTTATTTTTGGACTATTATTTATCCCTTCCTGGAGGTTGCGATGCATTATAGCTTCCTCGCGGTTGTCTATAAACCCGAAAGCCGGCTCAACGGCATGTTGTTGATTTTGTGTATTATTAGAAACAGCCTTACTATTGTTTTCGGTGACTTTATGAGTATAAGTATTCATGCGTGTTTGATTAAAGTTATCTGGATTAACATAGCACCTACAGCTTACTACATTTCAGTACAAAATCAACTTTTGCCAAGCTCTTAACAAAGATAAAATAATTATTGATATTTCAATGCAGGCAATTATGCTCCTGTTTTTGCAGTTTGCACCGGCCTGGTTTATATAGGAAATTTACCCTAATGTCCAACAACATCTTTGCTTAAGTAATTGTTTAATTAAAATAATACGTTTTCAATTTTTCGTTATTATTGGTGTTATTCCCCAACAATGTATTATAAGGATTACTACTTATGATACAAACGATTTAAAATGAGAGGTGTTGGTGACAACACCAACATAGGCCATGTACTAATTTTTCAGGTATTTAATGAATGTATTTAAATAATGACTGTCGTATTCAATATTTGAAATGTCTTTAAAAGGCGTTGTCGTTGTATAATCATCAACCTTTCCGGTGATGTCGAAATAAAAGATGGAAACACTTTCTTTATTAACCCTTGCAATTTCCCCAATACAAAAATTACTTTCTCCTTCATACACTTCTTCAACTATTACATATTTGTGTTTTTTCTTTATCGCCCTGAAGATTTCCGCATAACTTTCCAATGTAATTTTGTCGAAGACCAGTGATTTATCGACCAATTTTTCCAGTTTAAGTATCCTGTTAAAGCTCTTTTGCTTTTTGTCGTATGTAATTTTGCTTAATTTATTGAGTGGAATGATGATTAAGCTACGCGCATAAAAGTCTACAAATTCCCTGAGCAAAACAAAATCTTTAGAAGTATCCAGCACAAAACCGTCAATGTATTTCTCAACACCGTCTACAGTTACATGAAAGCGCCCAAGATTTTTCTTGTCTTTTAATGTTTTGATTGTCTTTTGTATTTCTGTCATAGCTTATTTTACTTGTGAGAGGTTTACTAAAAATAACCATAATTTCAGCAAACAAAAAATCCCCAAACACATTCGCATTTGGGGATTCTTTATTTTAATAAGGATTATCTTTTAATGAATATGTAATTTACACCGCTCGGTTCATTGCTAACCGAAAACAAATCGTAACCTTTTTTAGAAATTTTATTTATCGTTTGAGTGATTTTGGATGTGTTCTCTTTTAAATTCTTCCAAACATTCTCCCCAATCGGAATATCTTCCACTATTCCATTTTCATCAACAATGAACATAGCCGTAGCAGCCTGATTTGATATTTTTAAAGACAAATACTGATTTGACTTTGTTTCCTGCTTATTGATGTATGATGACAAGAATACTGTAATAATTGCTAAAGCAACTAAAAATGTCACTTTTGAGAATTGTGATTTCATAGGATTAGGTTTAGATTAGGTTTTCTCAAAAATAACCATTATTCCAATTCTATTCGGTATCAGGTTAAGTCAACAAAAAATCCCCAAACACTTTCGCATTTGGGGATTCTTAGTTTTAAAAATTTAATTATGCATTTTCAATAACCAGTGCCGTAGCGCCGCCACCGCCATTGCAAATACCGGCTGCACCATATTTGGCATTGTTTTGTTTTAACACGTTGATTAAGGTAACCACTACGCGGGCACCCGAAGCTCCCAAAGGATGACCTAAAGATACCGCTCCACCATTCACGTTTACTTTTGAAGCATCGAGGTTCATTAATTTCATGTTAGCTAAACCAACTACCGAGAAAGCTTCATTCAATTCAAAGTAATTGATGTCGCCCATTTTTAGGCCGGCTTTTTCAACCGCTTTTGGTACCGCTACTGCCGGCGAGGTGGTAAACCACTCAGGCGCCTGCTCAGCATCGGCATAACCTTTTATTTTAGCTAATGGTTTTAAGCCCAGGGCTTCCGCTTTTTCCTTGCTCATTAATACCAATGCCGCGGCGCCATCGTTCATAGTAGAAGCGTTAGCCGCTGTTACAGTTCCGTCTTTCTGGAACACCGGTTTTAAACCAGGGATCTTTTCAAAGTTCACCGCTTTATATTCTTCATCTTCGGCAAATAAAACAGTGCCTTTTTTAGTCACCACTTCTACCGGAACGATCTCTTCTTTAAATTTACCGGCTTCCCAGGCTGCTGCCGAACGTTTGTACGATTCAATGGCAAACGCATCCTGCTCTTCGCGGGTGAATTTGTATTCTTTCGCACAGATCTCAGCACAATTTCCCATCGGTACATTGCTGTATACATCCGTTAAACCATCTTTGGCCAGGCCGTCAATTAATTTAACGTCGCCGTATTTGCTTCCCCAGCGGGTGCTATCAGAATAGAAAGGAACGCCGCTCATGCTTTCCATACCACCTGCCACTACAATATCGGCATCACCCAGCATGATAGCCTGGGCCGCTAATGAAATGGATTTCATACCGCTTGCGCATACTTTGTTCACCGTAGTGCAATTTACGCTATCCGGCAGGCCGGCAAATTTTGCCGCCTGGCGGGCAGGCGCCTGCCCTAAGTTGGCCTGTAATACCGAACCCATAAACACTTCGTTCACCAGTTTGGGATCAAGGTTAATTTTATCGAGGGCACCTTTAATGGCTACCGCTCCCAGTTTTGTAGCAGGAATGCCTGCTAATGTACCGCCAAATGAACCCATAGGTGTTCTCACGGCCGATACAATATATACTTCTTTGCTCATGTTCTTGTGTTTGTTTGTGTTTGTTTTGTGCGCCAAATATACTATCAAGTTAATCGTTTGGTTCCCCATTCATCTAAAAGTGATTAACATTTTGGGCAGTAATTAACAATTATTATCAATGGGCCAAAACGGATAAAATGCCTAAAAGTAACACTCACCGACAGCGGGCTAACATCTGCCTAATTTCCCGTATTTTTAGCTAAATATAACAAGCACCTGTCAGCTAAACTATTATAAAACAATACCTTTACGCCGTTGTAATTTTAAGCACATTATGTTCATACGATTCCTTATTATTTTCATTCTGATCACATTGGTCGAATTGTATTTTTTACAAGCCCTCAAAACCATCAGCATTGATTATACACCCGGCAAGAAAAAAATCATCCTTTACACTGCTTATGCCCTGGCGGGGATCAGCATTTTATTAGCAGCCATCTCTCTGGTTTACCCTCCACCAAACTGGTCTACAACCATGCGTTTTGTGTCGGCCATGTTTCTTATCCTGTTCCTTTGCAAGTTCATTGGCATCTTATTTTTAGCCATCGACGACCTTATTCGTTTATTCCGTTGGATCGCTTCTTTGTTTCGGAAAGCGCCGGTCGATTCTACCGAAGTGACAAAGGAAGGGATCAGCCGCTTAAAATTTTTGAGCTACCTGGCCGTTACATTTACAGTAGTGCCGGCTATTTCTTTCATTTATGGAATGGTACGCGGAGCATACAAATACCGTGTGCATAAGGTAAAAGTGAGCTCTCCAAATTTGCCCGAAGCCTTTGAAGGCTTTAAGATTGTACAATTATCCGACATGCACTCGGGAAGCTTTATGGATACCAGTCCATTGGTAAAAGCCTTTAATATTGTGCTGGATCAAAAACCGGATATTATTTTCTTTACGGGCGACCTGGTAAATAATGAAGCGAAAGAAACCGATCCGCACCTGGAATCCTATAAAATGCTGAAAGCGCCTTACGGCGTGTATTCAACCCTTGGCAACCATGATTATGGCGACTATAAGGATTGGGGAAGTCCCGACGCTAAAAAAGCCAACCTTGAAGCGTTAAAAGACGTTCATGCCAAATCGGGCTGGCGCCTGTTAATGAATGAACACGTGCCTATTGAAAAGGACGGACAAAAGATTGCCTTATTAGGCATTGAGAATTGGGGCGGCAATTTACGTTTTCCGCGTTATGGAAAACTGGAAAATGCGTATGCCGGAACCGAAGGTTATCCTTTTAAAATTTTGTTATCACACGACCCTTCGCACTGGGATGTGGAAGTGAGCCAGGAAGCCAAATACAATGATATTGACCTGACCCTGAGCGGTCATACCCACGGCATGCAGTTTGGCATTGAGATCCCAGGCTTTAAATGGAGCCCTGTTAAATATCTTTACAAACATTGGGCAGGTCTTTACAAACAAGACAATCAGTATTTGTATGTAAACCGCGGCTTAGGTTTCTTAGGTTATCCGGGTCGTTTAGGTATTTGGCCCGAGATTACTGTGATTGAATTAAGCAGGACTTAGTTTATAAATCATTTCACTTAAAATTATCTGTGTAGATCTGTCCAATCAGCGTCATCTGCGTTCCAATTCTTTTTGCGTATCAATTGGCAGAAAAAAATCAATGCCGCGCAGCAGGCTTGCTAAACTCATCCTTTGTCAATAAAAGATCATCAATGAGTTTCAGAACATAATTCAGTTGTTCTTCTTTGTTCAAATCGGTATTATCGAGCACTACTGCATCTTTGGCCTGTACCAAAGGATTTTCCTTACGGGTAGTATCATCATGATCCCGCTTCAGTAAATTGTGTTTCACATCCTCAAAGCTATGGTGTTCGCCTTTACTGCTCAACTCGTCGAGGCGACGTTGGGTCCGAACATCCGTATCAGCTGTCATGAATAATTTGAGCTCGGCATTCGGAAATACATGAGAACCAATATCCCTCCCATCCATAATCACCCCTTTACTCTTACCCATGGCGCGTTGCAGGATGACCATTTTTTCGCGCACCGGCTTAATAGAAGCTATGGCACTCACATTATTGGCAACTTCCATGGTACGGATCTCACGCTCCACATGCTCGCCATTTAAAAATACTTCGGAAGTTTTAGTTAAGGTATTGTACACAAAAGAAACTTCTATATCGTTTAACGATACCAGTAATTTTTCGTGATCTATTTTGTGATCCTCAATAATCCCGTTCCTCAAACAATAAATGGTTACAGCACGGTACATGGCACCGGTGTCAATGTAGTTATAATTGAGTTTTTGTGCCAGGGCCTTGGCCAGCGTACTTTTCCCGCACGATGAGTACCCATCTATAGCTACCGTGATCTTTGACATAACACCGGTAAATGTAGGAAAAAAATAAGGATATTGAAAAATTTATCCCGTTAAGAAAATTTTAAATTCAATAATTATTGTACTGCTGCAGCCCTTCGTAAACGGTCGTTCACGGCCAGGCCCAAACCCTGCTCAGGAACAAACTCAGCTATAATCAGTTCAACATCAGCTTCATCCAGTTCTCTTAAAAAAGAAAATAAATTCACGGCTGCTTCCCTCAAATTTTTAGAAGGCGACAAATCTTTTACAAGTACATTGGACTTGAATTTCAGATCGCTTCCAAAAACAATGGCTCCATATTTTGCATGAGCATAGGTGTTTTTGAGTTCTTCCAAATTTCCAATAACAACCGGCTTTTTAGGAGCGTAATGGCTTTTGAGTTGTCCGGGCGCTTTGGGATTTGACGATTGGTTTAGCTGTACTGAAACGGTTCCTGCAACAGCTTCTATGTCATCAACCGATAAGCCACCCAAACGGTAAACAATCAATTCACCATTCTCCTCGCCAACAATGGTCGACTCCAGGCCAACATCACAATGCCCTCCATCTAAAATATAAGAGATCTTGTTTCCCAATTGTTTCTCAACATGTGCCGCGCTGGTGGGGCTTATGTAGCCAAAAGGATTGGCACTTGGCGCCGCTAAGGGAAATGATAATTGCGTTAAAAGTTCCAGGGTCATGGCATGATTTGGCACCCGTACTCCTACCCTGTTTAAACCGGAGGTTACCAGGTTGGGAATGATCTCTTTTTTAGGCAGCAATAAGGTTAGCGGCCCTGGCCAGAATGCCTGAGCCAGTTTTAACAAAAGCGGATGAATTTCGGTTACAAACTCATGAACTTGAGATAAGGAATGTGTATGAACAATTAAAGGATCGAAAGTAGGCCGCTCTTTAGCCTCAAAAATTTTTGCGGCGGCAACCGCGTCCAGGGCATTGGCAGCAAGGCCATAAACCGTTTCGGTAGGAATGGCCACTAATTCTCCTTTCTCTAAAAGCTCCTTGGCCTGCTGTATGTTTTTACCTGTTTGCGACACGCTGCAAATGTACAATATATTTAATGCATATGCGTTTCAAATAAAATGAAACGTCTATTCATACTTTTCTTTTTTTGCTCGCAATTAAACGCGCAAACCGTACAAGTAAAGAAACATTCCTTTTTTATACACATTATCCCGTCAAACCTGTTGGTTGGCGATATTCCGCTTGGTATTGAACACATGTATAAAAAACGGTTCTCGCATGAACTACAGGCCTACCTGAAATGTTTTACTCCTGTTGTCTTTGTATTTGATAAAGGTTTCAGGTTAAACTATCAATTAAAATACAATTTCATTAGCCGGGAGTATTTCAGGATATCGGTCAATGCCTGCACCTCTTATAAAGAAGCAAGCTTTACGAATAAGGAATATTATTGGTCCGAAAACAATTCCATTACAGCTGACTTAATGTCCAAATACATTATGGACAGAGAATACAAACAATTTGGCATTGGCGGCGGGATTGGACTAAACGTTAAACTGACAAAACATATTTTTATTGGCAACGAACTACTATTTCAGTTATGTCAGGTAAAAACAGCCTATACCGTCAAGGCAAGGCAACAACCTTATTCCAACAAGTATGTTCCTTTGGCACAGCCCTATCATTATTCGGATAATGACTTCTCAAGTCTATCCCATATGGATTTTGTCATCAATGTAAAGATTGCTTATTGCCTGTAATCGCTGTTTAAAATTATTGGAAAGGCTTTGTTTTTCATGTCTTAAAAATGAGTTTATTTTAGTATTTTTATCGTCTCTAAAATTGACCCTGGTTGCGCAAAGATCTTGTTTTCTCTGTGCCTCTGTGGTAAAAAAACAGACTATGAAAATATCTTACAACTGGTTAAAGACCTTAATTGATACCGACCTTACTCCCGAGCAAATGGACGAACACCTTACCTCTTCAGGTTTGGAAGTAGAAGGCATTGAAAGCTTTGAAAGCATTAAGGGCGGGCTGAAAGGAATTGTTGTGGGCCATGTGGTTGAAAAAGAAAAACATCCTGATGCCGATAAATTAAGCCTGACAAAGGTAGATGTTGGCGGACCTGAACTGTTAAGCATTGTATGCGGTGCGCCCAATGTAGCAGCCGGGCAAAAAGTACTGGTGGCAACTGTTGGTGCCAAGCTTTACCCAACTAGCGGCGAACCATTTGAGATCAAAAAATCAAAAATTCGTGGTGCGGTGAGTGAAGGAATGATTTGCGCGGAAGATGAGATTGGTTTGGGAACACGTCATGATGGCATTATGATCCTTCCTGAACATGCTGCGGTTGGTACGCCTGCGGCTGAATTTTTTAAACTGGAGGGAGATCATGTATTGGAAATTGGTTTAACTCCCAACAGGGCCGATGCAGCCTCGCATTATGGTGTGGCAAGAGACCTGGCCGCTATTTTAAACTGCCGTAATAATACAGATACCTTTGAAGCTAAGCTTCACAACATTCATGAATTGCCTCCGGCCAGTAACCTCAACAAGGTAGATGTGGTGATTGAGAATACAGAAGCCTGCAAACGGTATAGCGGATTGGTTATTTCGGGAATTACCGTAAAACCTTCGCCCGACTGGTTAAAAAATTATCTGCTGGCCATTGGTCTGCGCCCGATCAATAACATTGTTGATATCACCAATTTTGTGCTGCACGACCTTGGTCAGCCATTACATGCTTTTGACCTTGATAAAATAAAAGGCAACAAAATTGTTGTAAAAACCGGTTTGGAGAATAAAAAATTCACGACGCTGGATGGGACAGAACGCACCTTGTTTGCCAACGACCTGATGATCTGCAACGAAAATGAACCAATGTGTATTGCCGGTGTGTTTGGAGGATTGGACAGCGGCGTTTCTGAAACAACTACCAGCATTTTTTTGGAAGCAGCTTACTTTAACCCCGCTTTTGTACGTAAAACCAGCAAACAACACGGCTTAAAAACCGACAGCAGTTTCCGTTTCGAGCGTGGTACCGACCCCGAAATGACTGTTACAGCGCTTAAACGCGCCGCCGCTCTCATATTTGAACTGGCCGGCGGAACCCTGAGCATGGACATTGCAGATATTTATCCGGAAAAACTGGAACCATTTAAAGTAGCTTTCTCTTACAGCAATTGCCAATCGCTTATTGGTAAAGAAATTGACCGTGCCATTATTAAGCATATCATTTTATCCTTAGGCATTTCTATTGAACAGGAAGGCAATGATGGATTGTTACTATCGGTGCCGCAATACAAAACCGATGTGACCCGCGAAGCCGATGTGATTGAAGAGGTAATGCGCATTTATGGTTACAACAATGTGGAGGAAAGCTCACAAATTAAATTCACGGCCAATTTTGCCGACAGGGAAAAAGCCACAACTGCCGAAAATACAGCCGCCAATTTGTTGGCTGCATATGGCTTTAATGAAATGATGGGGCTTTCTTTGACCAAAGAATCGTATTATGTCGAAGGAACGCCTTTGGTAAAGGTGCTCAATCCTTTAAGCGCCGATTTGAACGTAATGAGAAACTCCATGCTGTTTGGCGGATTGGAAACCCTGGCTTATAACATTAACCGCAAACAGGCCGACCTTAAAGTATTTGAGTTCGGGAAAACTTACCAAACTGTTGAAGCTGACTTCAAATATGCCGAAACAAAACACCTGACCTTGTTTGTTACCGGGCGAAAATATGCTGAGAACCCATATGGAGAAAATAATAAAGCAGATTTTGCATTCCTGAAAGCCTGCATAGAATCTGTTTTAAATAAACTTTCCATCAGCTTTAAAATAAACGAGTTAAATGATCCTGCCTTTACTTACGGTTTATCTTTTGCTCAAAAAAACAAACAGCTGGTGAGCTTTGGCCTGGTTGATAAATCCATCTGCAAAAAAATGGATGTGAATGCAGAAGTATTTTATGCCGATTTTAACTGGGACAATGTATTGGCTGTACTGGGCAAAACCAAGCTGGAATTTACCGAAATTCCAAGGTTCCCTGCCGTGCGCCGCGACCTGGCCCTGCTGCTGGATAAAAAAATAACTTACAAAGAACTGGAAGAACTGGCTTTTAATACCGAACGCAAAATCCTTAAATCAGTTAACCTGTTCGACATTTATGAAGGCGATAAACTTGAAAAAGGTAAAAAGTCCTATGCCTTAAGTTTTACCCTGCAGGACGAAGAAGCAACCCTGAACGATAAACAGATTGACAACGTGATGCAAAAACTGATTAAAACCTATACCGAAAAATTAGGGGCCAGTTTGCGTTAATTTTAACCAGTTATTAGAAAAAACCAGCCACTTATAAAAAAGTAGCGCCAGGCAGTGTCATTTTAGTAATAAATTACAGCATGTAAAAAACTATACCATGAATTCTAAATCCGCTCAATTATCCGCTTTGTGGATACTTATGGTACTATCAACCATAAGTTATTCGCAAAGCAAAAAAACAGTAAAACCAGCCGCTACTCCGGCCCCAAAGGTAAAACGAAGCATTGAATACAGCCGTTGGGGTGTTAAAGGCGGGGTTAACATCAGCGTTATTTACCTGGCCAGGAACGTGCAGGAAAGCAATAACAAACCCGGTTTTTGTGGTGGTTTAACCTATGAGGTGAATAACCTGGTCCGCATCTCTGGTCTGTATACCCATTTTCAACCTATTGATATACAACCTACCTGGCTGAACGTAAAAGCTAATACCTACGAAGCCAACCTGGAAATAATGGCAAAATTCCCAAACAACAAAACCCTGGTATATCCTTTTGTTGGCCTGAGCTACAATACCTATAACGGGTTCTTTACCGGTGAGTCGGATTATTTAAATTTAAGGGAATATTACGGAACCAATATCACGGTAAAAAACCATTGGCTGGGAATAAATGTAGGTGCCGGACTTGAACATAATTTTGGCATCGTTGGCCTTTTTGCCGATTACCGTATGCGCCTCGGGAAACAGGAAAACGCGGTTAATATTATGGATGTGTGTTATACCGCCGGACTAAAGATCAATATTCCCGGCATAAAACCCAAAATCCATTATGGCGCCCAGGATCCACGTCACTTATATTGATGCCTTAGCCGTCATCGGTAATCTGTAAAAATAAACCACTTATTCATTGAACTGTACCACTTATCAATTTTTAAGCTTGGATACTCTATAATTTTGTATCTTTAGAACGATGTTTTACAGGTCTCTCATAATCACCTTTCTGCTACTGGTTATTTCAATTCCTGTTTTCACACAAACCAGAACCGTAAAAACCCATACCGTAGCGCCATCTAAAAAATTCAAAGAACCTCAATATACCAGGCTGGCTGTAAAAGCAGGGGTTAACGTGAGTGTGGTATACCTTACCCGTAACATAAAAGACAAAAACAACGAGCCCGGATTTTGTGTCGGCGGTGTATATGAGTTCAATAATTTTGTAAGGACATCCGTTTTATTCACCCATTTCAAAACATTGAATATTGAGCCTACCTGGTACAATGTAAAGGCTGCTACCTACGAAGCCAACCTTGAGATCATGGCCCGTTTCCCAAACAAAAAAACACTCATGTACCCTTTTGTAGGCTTAAGCTACAATACCTTCAACGGTTTTTTCACCGGTCAATCCGATTATTTGAATTTAAAGGATTATTACGGTTCCAATACAACGGTTAAAGATAACTGGCTTGGTGTAAACCTTGGTACTGGCATTGAACACAATTTTGGCATCGTTGGCCTTTTTATAGACTACCGTATGCGTGTGGGCCGCGCCGAAAAAGCCATTAACATTATGGATGTGTGTTACACGGCAGGACTAAAAGTTCGTTTCCCATACGGCAAATTGGCTAAAACTCTGGCTCATCCAGATGACAGGTTCCATTGGTTCTAGCATTTTCTTGTCAGTTCGAGTAGCGAAATCGAGAACCTGACTCCCGATATACTCCTCCTAGGTCGGAGTTACTAGAAGTGACACTATCCTTAATCTTATTGCAAATTCCGTTTTAATATTTATTAACTAAGCCTTCGGTTCCGAATGACACAAAATAGGACACGCACCTATTATTTGTGTAAATTTGTGCTGTATTTAAACACCATAAATTATGAAAAAAATAAATGTTGCCATCAACGGGTTCGGACGCATAGGAAGGGTCTTTTTCAGAAATGCCATTTTTAATCCGGCCATTAACATTGTCGCCATTAATGATATTACCGATTCAAATACACTGGCGCATTTATTAAAATACGATTCGGTACATGGCAGGTTCAATGGTGAGATAACGCACGATGAAAAACACATTTATATTAACGGACAAGAAATAAAGATCTTCGCTTCCAAAGATCCGGAAAGTCTTCCGTGGAAAGACCTGAATATTGATATTGTTATAGAATCCACAGGCTTGTTCCTGGATAAAGCCTCGGCACAAAAACACCTTAATGCGGGAGCAAAAAAAATCATTCTTTCGGCGCCTGCAAAAGACGATGATATAAAAACCATTGTGTTGGGTGTTAACGATGAACTCTTAACGGCTGATGACCTGATCGTTTCAAACGCTTCATGTACTACGAACTGCGCGTCGCCTATGCTTAAAGTATTAAAACAATGGGGCATTGAAGAAGCCTATGTTACTACGGTACACTCATACACCGGCGACCAGCGCCTGCACGATGCGCCACACAAGGATTTGAGAAGAGCGCGTGCGGCGGCTTTAAATATTATTCCTACCAGTACCGGTGCCGCTAAAGCCTTAGGCAAAATTTTTCCGGAGCTGGAAGAAAAATTAGGAGGTTGTGGAATACGTGTTCCGGTACCCGATGGTTCTTTAACCGATATTACCTGTGTGCTCACAAAATACCCAAGTGTTGAAGAGATAAACCTGGCCTTTAAAAAAGCGTCGGAAACCGACCTGAAAGGTATTCTTGAATATACTGAAGATCCGATCGTATCGAGCGATGTGGTTGGTAACCCTCATTCCGTTTTATTTGATGCCGATTTTACAAGCATTGTTGGAAACCTTGTGAAAGTAATTGGCTGGTACGATAACGAATACGGTTACAGCAACCGTTTGGTCGATCTTGTTATTAAGATGCATTCTATTTAAGAGCGGTAACAGGATTGGCATTTATTAAATATTGTTAAAGCAAAATGCCTTTTATCCCTAAAACCTGCCGTTAACACGTCGTTAACAAAATGCATTAACTTTTTTTGTATCCTTTGCATAAAATTAGCGTTGTACATTCGCTATAAGCAAAAGTATATGAAGAAACTCCTACCTCTCTTACTATTACTCTTTATTTCCGTTTCTTCTTTTTCGCAAAAGTTGAATGTAGCTGGTAATGTACAAGATACAGCCGCTAAACAACCTCTTCAAAACGCCATTGTCATGGCCATAAAATTAATGGATTCGACACTGGTAGGTTTTACCAGGACCGATGAAAAAGGCTATTTCAAATTAAAGCCTCTGCCGGTTGATACTTACCAGGTTATTGTCTCTCATCCAAAATTTGCCGATCAGGGTTATTTTATTTTTGGCGATACTAAAAACCTCGACTACGATTTTGGCAAGATCATCCTTCAACCAAAAAACATAGCGCTGGATGAAGTAACCATTTTTGCTTTTAAAGACCCTGTATATTATAAAGGTGATACATTAATCTATACTGCCGATTCGTTTAAAACAAAAGCCAACGCCACCGTTGAAGACCTTATTAAAAAATTACCGGGAATGAAAGTGGACGCCGATGGAAAAATTACAGCCCAGGGAAAAAAGGTAGATAAGGTATTGGTGGATGGCGACGAATTTTTTGGGAGCGACCCCACTGTAGCTACAAAAAATTTAAATGCCAGCGCCATCGAATCGGTACAGGTGTATGAAAAGAAAAGCGATGATGTCGCCAATTCGGCCACCGGTGAGGAAACACAAAAGATTCTGAACTTAAAGTTAAAAGACGAGGCCAAGAAGGGCTACTTTGGCAAGGTGAGCGGCGCCAGCGATTTTCAGAAGTTTTATGAAGGCGAGGCTTTGGGCAACTATTTTAAAAAGAAATTAAAAATATCTGTGTTTGGTTTAGCCACCAATACACCCCGGTCGAGCTTTGGATGGGATGATGTATTTAAATTTGGATTGGACAATGAATTTAACCGGCAGGAAGATGATGATGGCAACAGCTACAGCTATTTTACAAACAACCAAAACGTAGGGATCCCTCAAACCATTAAATCGGGTTTTTATTATACCGACCGGCTTAGCAAAAACACCAAGCTCAATATTAATTACTCTTATAACAGCAGCGAGGTGTTATCGAAAAAAACAACCAATGCCCAGTACTTTTTGGCCGACACTACCTACTACACTGCCAATGTTGTACAAGCTGTTCAAAAAAATGAAGCACATGCCATTAACATTGGACTTGAGCAAAAAATAGATTCCCTGACCGATTTTACCTTTAACTCTAAAATAAAAGCACTGTCCAGCAATTTAAAAAGCACAGATGAAACCGATTTTTTAAGAAGCGACCAGGCAAAGACCAGGAACACCTCTATAAATAATACAAATAAAGCAGGGGGCTACGACGTAGCCAATAATTTAAAACTGGTAAGGCGCTTTATGAAAAAGGACAGACTCCTGACCATTTCTTATAACAATACCTTTTCAGAAAACAGTGGTAATGGCATCTTAAAAACCGATAATTATTTTTATTCGGATACCAGCTCTTCCTTCAACACCATTAATCAAAAGAAAACAAGCTTTAATAATAACCAAAGTCATATTGCTGGCGTGGTATTTACCGAACCGCTCACAAAAAAAATTAAGATAGAGGCATCCTACGATTACATGTACTTTCACAATAAACAAGATAAGCAGGCGCTCAACAATATTGGCGGAGAATACAACCAGCTGGACTCAACACTCACCAACAACTTCATTAACAACAAGCAAATAAACAGGGCCGGCTTAAAATTTATTTATGAAGTAAAAAAAATGCGCTTTACCATTGGCGCCAAAGGCAGGAACGTGTTTGTGCATAACAATAACCTGTTCAAAAAACAGATCATTACCCAAAACTTTAACAACATCCTGCCTTTCTCAACCTTGCGCTATAAATTCACTGATAGTAAAATGATGAACCTAACGTACCAAACAAGTTCACAAAATCCTACCATTAGCCAGTTACAACCGGTAAGGGATAATTCCAACCCTAACTTTATCAATATTGGTAACCCTACCCTATTACCAACGCTTACACACAACCTCAACTTTAATTTCAATTCCTGGAAATCCATCAGTGGCAAATACACCTGGGCCGGGTTAAATGCTTCTTATACCAATAATGACATTTCCACGTCAACGGCTTACGACAGCATTGGACGTACCATTTCGCAGGCTATTAATGTCAATGGCAATTATAATGTTAATGGTTACATTGGCACCAGCTACCCTTTCTTTTCAAAAAAGCTGGAGGTAGGTCCAAATGCCAATGGTTCTTACAGCAGCACTAAAAATGTTATTAATGGCCGGGAAAACATAACTAAAGATCTTAGAACAAATGTGGGATTGGATTTAAAACTGAATTTAGAAAATTTTAGCGCCGGGCTTACAGGGTATTGTGAGTACAACTCTTCTTCCTCTACATTAAACAGCAACAGTACCAAGCCCTATACAGCACAAGGAATTTGGGCTAATTTCAGCGCCAAATTACCAAAGAAATTCTTATTGGAAAGTAATGCCGACTATTCGATAAAAAGCAAACGTGGAAACGGATATAATTTAAATTACCTGGTATGGAACGCCTCCCTGTCAAAAACATTTTTAAAAAAGGAAAGCCTCATGCTTGGGTTTTACGCGTATGATATGCTGAACCAGAACATTAACATTGACCGTGACATCAGCTCTAATGTTGTAACCGATATTAAAACAAACATTATCTCGCGTTATTTTTTATTGAAAGCCACGTTTAAGTTTAACAGCAATAAAACAAAAGAGGAAGATGATTTTTAAGAACCTTATACTAACCATCCTGTTTTGGAGCCTCATGAGCACAATGGCCTGCTCACAGATCACTTACGGGAAAATTGTATACGAACGCAAAACCAACCTGTATAAAAAATTCAAGAACAATGGCGATGTGAAAGAATGGCTGAAAGAAGAAGATAAAAACAAAGTTGATATTTTTGAATTATACTTCAATGATTCTTTATCCGTTTTTAAACCCCAGGAAAGCGACCTGGTGGAGCGCATGAGCTGGTCGACCACCAAAAATGTGGTATACCAAAACTACAAAACCAACGCCCGTTTAACAGAAAAACGCATTTGGGGAGAGCTTTTTTTAATAGCCGACAGTACCCGTAGTTTTAACTGGAAGATCACGGAAAGTAAACGCTCTATTTGCGGCTACCAATGCCGCAAAGCCATTTGGCAGGCCAATGATAGCACACGGATCTATGCCTGGTTTTGCTCGGAAGTGATTCCATCAATTGGCCCTGAAAGTTTTGTAGGTTTACCGGGTGCCATACTTGGCCTGGCTACCGAAGACGGCGGTGTTATTTATTTTGCCAAAAGCGTTGAAATGACCAAACAGGACCCGGTGGCATTACAACCTAAAAAAAACAAGCAAAAAATATATCAATCATCCGAATTAAAAGCCCAATTAGAGAAGCAATTCGGAAAAGAAAAATGGGGCAAAGCCATGATATATAACAACTTTGCCATTTGGTAGAAACTTTGTATTTACCGCATTTTAGCATTTTTAAAACAATAAATATATTTTCTTTGCTACATTTGCATAAATGCCCAAATACCTGTTTTACATACTTTCCTTTATACTAATTACCCTGCACTCTTACGCGCAACTAAATGCCGATGCCGGGATGAATAAAGGAGTTTGTTTTAATGGCAGCGTTACCATTGGAGGTAGTCCAAGCGCTACCGGGGGTACCCCGCCCTATACATATAAATGGCAGCCTTCAACCTATTTAAACTCAACCACGGTGGCTAACCCGGTTGCTTCGAATTGCGGATATTTTGTACAATATACGTTAACCGTAATGGATAAGGATTCGGTAACTGATGTTAGTACCATGTATATTGTAGTTGATAACATCAATATATTTGGTGCCGGCATTGATACAGGATACTGCTACACGCAGGAGGCCGGAGTAAAGATCGGTTCCAATCAAAACATATACGGAAATAGCTTTCAAACCTTTAGCTGGACGCCTTCTGCGGGACTCGATAACCCGTCTTCTCCAAATCCTTTTGCCTCACCATCGGTTACCACAACTTATACTTTAAAAGTTTCCGACGGGCAATGCCCCAATAATGTATCACAAGTCACGGTATCGGCCTTTATACCACCTTACACCGATGCCTCGCCCGATACTACCATTGATGAAGGACAAACCATTACCCTATACGGAACAGGCGGTACCGTGTTTTGGTGGCAACCCGATTATAACATTAAATACCAAAGCACTCCCAATGCCGATGTATGGCCTGTGGTAACAACTACCTATACGCTTTTTACAAACGACCAACACGGCTGTTATGCCAACGATGTGGTGCGGGTAAAGGTGGAGCCGGGCGACAAATTGTTCTTTTACAGCGCTTTTACACCAAACCGTGATGGAGAGAATGATGTATTTTATATTGGGAACGTGGAAAAATTCCCCGACAATAATTTAAAGATCTATAACCGTTACGGAAAACAGATTTTCAGCGCCACCAATTACCTCAACACCTGGGATGGCACTTACCTTGGCGTAGAAGTGCCTACAGGCACTTACTTCTATATTTTTGACGATGGCAAGGACCAAAAATACAAAGGTACCGTTACCATTATGAGGTAATAATACAGTTTATTTGACCGGAACATCGTTTTTTAAAGGCAAAGTTACTTTAAGGCGGTGCGTAAGCGTGAACGAAAAGTGCGAACCACCATTTTTTACTCCGTTTCCGGGGCAGGCACGTGGACAAAAAATGGTGGTTGGTTTTCGTTCTTGATTTTTTTGTTTACTTTTTTCATCAAGGAAAAAAGTAAGTGAAATAACTTAAAAGAAGCCTAAATAGTCCTCATTTAAACTATTGTCAATAACTCGTTATTTTTATTTCTTCCTTTTTTCTGTCCAAAATCAAAAAAAATCCTAAGTTTAGAGGCTTATTTTTTTGAACGTTGGAAACCGAAGAAACAACATCTACCCGCCAGTTATATCCTTACCAGGAAGAAGCCGTTAATACCATCTTTAATAAACTTAAAGAGGCAAAGCCTAATGAGAATATCTTATTTCAGCTTCCAACCGGTGGTGGTAAAACCATTATTTTTTCCGAGATCGCAAAACGCTACATCAATCATTTCAACCGTAAGGTATTGATCTTAACCCACCGTATTGAGTTGAGCAAACAAACTTCGGATGTGCTCATTGGCATTGGCATAAAAAATAAGGTCATTAACTCCGAAGTAAAAACATTGACCCAGCAAAGCGAGTTTCAAAGTTTTACCGCCTTGGTTGAAACACTTAACAACCGTTTGCAGGAAGATGAACAATTTTTGGAAGACATTGGTCTTGTGATTGTGGATGAAGCACATTATAACTCGTTCCGCAAGATCTTCCATTATTTTGAGAACGTCAATATTTTAGGCGTTACCGCAACACCCTTAAGCAGCAACAAAAAATTACCGCTTTACCAAACCTATAAAGAGATCATTGTAGGCGAAAGCATTGCCTCTTTGATCGATAAAGGATTTTTAGCGGAAGGCGTTACCTTTTCGAGCGACGTGAACTTAAGCACACTACGTGTAGGTAACAACGGAGAGTTTACAACCGGTTCTCACGAACTGCTGTACACCCAGGCCATGATGCAGGGCAAATTGCTCGATGCCTACGAAGAAATAGGCAAAGGCACAAAAACCCTGATCTTTAATGCCGGGATTCTTACCAGTATTGCCGTATACAACATGTTTAAAGCCAAGGGCTATCCTATTCGTTACCTCGATAGTACTTTTAGCGACCGCGACAGGGCCGAAACCCTGGAATGGTTCAGAAATACAAAGGATGGGATCCTGAGTTCGGTAAGTATCTTAACCACCGGCTTTGATGAGCCCGAAGTGGAAACCATTATCCTGAACAGGGCCACCAAATCGTTAACGCTTTATCACCAGATGATTGGCCGTGGCTCACGTGTGCTGCCTCATAAAAAGAAATTCAACATCGTTGATCTTGGTAACAACTCACGCCGTTTTAATTTGTGGCAGTTCCCTATCGACTGGAAGCATGTATTTGTTGCTCCGCACCAGTATTTAGAACAACGTTACAAAGATGAGTGGGATTATGAGCTGGAGAATGATTATGAATTACCTGAAGAAATCAAGTCCCGTTTCCTGAACTCGTCGGCCGAAGCGTTTATTGTACGCGACCGCTATTTGCAATGCCTGCGTAAAGGCTTAAAACCACAAACGGTTTTAGACCAATCGCTCGACGATCATTTTGGACGCATAAAAGATAACGCGGCTGATTTTGATGAAGCGTTTGAACTATTTGATCTCCTGAGCGATGAAGTAAAATACCGGGTGAAACAGTTCTCAAAATGCATTAACGCCACCAACAATTACACCGATTACCAGGCACAAACCTACCTAAGCAAATTAAGAAGGCGCCTCATTGGCTGGTTTGTTGAATAATTGGTTTTTTGGGCGATTTTGAGTAAATTTGATTCGCCCAAATGAAACACTTGCTGGTTATAATTTCCTCCGTATTTTTCCTTACTTCCTGCTCCGTCGACCCTGAGGTAAAACCATTCATTCCGGTTGATGATGTAAAGGAAATTATTCCCGAAGGCTGGCCAACTCCTTATTATAATTTCAGTAATAATCCTATTACACCCGATGGTTTTATTTTAGGACGCACACTCTTTTACGATCCCATCCTCTCTGCCGACAATACCATTTCCTGCGGCTCCTGCCATCAGCAATTTGTGGCTTTTGCACATGCAGGCCATACCGTGAGCCATGGCATTAACGGTTTATTGGGAACACGTAACGCACCCGCCATTCAAAACATGAACTGGAACCCTTACTATATGCACGATGGCGGTGTACTAAACCTTGAATTACAACCCGCTGCGCCCATTACAAACCCGGTTGAAATGAATGAGTCCCTATCCAACGTCGTTACTAAATTATCCAACAGTGGAAAGTACAACCAGCTATTCACAAAGGCCTATGGCGATGCTGATGTGAACACACAACGCATTTTTAAAGCCCTGGCACAGTTCATGGGCACATTGTATTCATACAATAGTAAATACGACGAGGTTAAAAAAGGCCAGGCTACATTTACATCAGGCGAAGAAAATGGCTACAACCTGTTCTTGCAAAAATGCGCTTCCTGTCATAAAGAACCCTTGTTCAGCGACTACCAGTTCCGCAACAACGGCCTTGCCATTAACCCTTTAATTAATGATAGCGGACGCGCGCATATCACCGCCGATCCGGCCGACCGGTATAAGTTTAA
Organism: Bacteroidota bacterium; assembly: GCA_048498515.1. GTDB lineage: Bacteria > Bacteroidota > Bacteroidia > B-17B0 > Aurantibacillaceae > UBA4416. The sequence goes on from JBEHXV010000006.1 coordinate 110,519, forward strand.
AACACCCTCATTGCGCAACATCGAAAAAACAAGCCCCTACATGCACGATGGCAGTCTGCAAACACTGGAACAATGTCTCGACCATTACACATCGGGTATTGTAAACCTTACTAATTTAGACCCAGCATTAAATGGCGGAATTTCATTAACTTTACAGGAAAAAAGCGACATCATCTCTTTTTTAAAAACACTCACCGATACTAAATTTTTAACTGATAAGCGATACGCTGAACAATAAGTAAAATTCAGAGCCATGAAGACCATTTGTAAAATAACCTTTGTATTAGCATTACTGTTTAGTTTTGCTGCATGTAAAAAAAACCAGATTGGCGGAAAAGCTTCCGTTAAAGGTGTTGTAGCCCATCACGGAAAACCGATTCCAAACGCCCGGGTTTTTATTAAATACGGAACCACCGAATTTCCGGGCGAAGACTACACCAGTTACGATACATATGTAGATGCCGATGCTGATGGAAATTACAAGATCCAGTTATACAAAGGCAGTTATTATTTATTTGCAAAAGGATATGATATGGCCATACCGCCGCCATACCTTGTCATAGGCGGACTTTCCGTTTCGGTGAGGAACAAAGAAAACTTAACGAAAGATATCGCCGTTAGCGAAGACTAACTTTCGTACACGTTTAAAAATCAACAACTTACACTTTAAAAAAAGCGTCATTTTTTTGCTTATGGCTATTTCATAAGCAGATATTTTTATTTACCTTCGCAACTCAAATTTTATTTTTAATATGTCTGAAGAAATAGTACAAAACGAGCAAGAAGAAATTGTTGAAACAGTTGAAAAGAAGCCAAAGAAAAAGTCATCGTCATCCGGCGACATGGATTTTAGTGGTTTAGAGTTTTTTTACGAGAAAAATAAAAAAGCAATTACCTATGGTGGTGGAGCTGTTCTGGCAATAGTAGCATTGTTCAGCTTATATAAATTTTACTGGCTACCCGGCCAGGAAAAAGAAGCCAGCAACGAAGCATTTTTTGCCCAGGCTTACTTTGAAAGAGACAGCTTTAATGTAGCTTTGAATGGAAACATTAATGTTCAGACAGCTGATGGCCCAAAAACAATGATGGGTTTCAGGGATATTGCCGATAACTACGGTAGTACTAAAACAGGTAATTTAGCGAACTATTACGCGGGCATTTGCTTGCTGCGTACAGGTAAATTTGAAGAAGCCATTGAAATGCTTGAGAAATTCAGCGGTAACGATGAAATTCTGGCACCGGTTGCCACAGGCGCTATTGGCGACGCGTATATGGAGCTTAATAACATTGATGAAGCCATTAAATTTTACTTAAAAGCGGCCGATAAAGCCAACAATGGTTTCTCTACACCAACTTACTTAAGAAAAGCCGCTTTTGCTTACGAACAAAAAGCGAATTACACAGAAGCACTGGCAACCTACGAGCGTTTAAAGAACGAGTTCGGCAAAAGCTCCGATGCGCGTGAAGTTGACAAATACATTGCACGTGTAAAAACTCTGGGAAATATTCAATAACAACCAAACATCACGACCTGTCGTGACTAAAAAAGGTGATCTCCAGTCACCTTTTTTTATTGCTAAAAAATAAACCGATATGGCCAGCGAACAAAAGAACTTATCCAACTTTGAAGGAAGCGATGTACCTAACGCCGAGAACATGAAATTTGGCATTATATGGGCCGAATGGAACCACGCTATAACCCATGGCTTAATGAAAGGCGCTTACGATACCTTAATTAAATACGGGGCAAAAGCAGATAACATTGTTACCAAAACGGTTCCCGGAGCCTTTGAATTAACACTGGGCGCTCAATACATGGCCGAATCGGGTAATGTAGATGCCATTATATGCATTGGCTGCGTCATACAGGGCGATACCAAACACTTTGATTTTATTTGCGATGCCGTTGCAAAGGGTATTACCAACCTCAACCTTAAATACAATAAACCTTTCATCTTTGGTGTGCTCACTGTTAATACTATGGAGCAGGCCCAGGACCGCACCGGTGGCAGGCATGGCAACAAAGGCGATGAAGCCGCTGTAACCGCTATTAAAATGCTGGGCTTAAAAAATAGTTTTGAAGCCGGGAAAGGAAAGATCGGGTTTTAGTTTCTATACAGTTTTTCGTCACCTGAACTTGCTTCAGGGTCTCTTCAATATTTTGAGATGCTGAAACAAGTTCAGCATGACACTACTATACTTTCAAAAAAAATTACTAAATCCGCGTTATCAGCGTTCAATCACAACAACGCTAAAACATTGCACCAATCGTCATGGTGAGCTGCGCCGCAAAAAAGTGATGATTGGCTGAACCGTTTCCTTTTCCTAATACAAGACATTTTCTATAATCGGCATAAACTCCTTTTCCGACAAACTCAAATACTCCATGCCTTAAAAACTCTACTCTAAGACCTGATTCTACTCCCACTATCCAGCCTGCAATATGCCAATTATTGTTTAAGCGCTCTCCAAACATGGTCACATCTGTTCTTGGATAAACAATACCGGCTCCTGGCTTAACCACGTATCCTACATTAAATCGTTTTGAAGGTTCCCAAAGTTTCCATCTTTTTATAAAGTTCAGCATCCAGAAATTGGCACCGTCAGAATGCTCAAAGTGAACCAGGTTATTAGGATCAAGGATTGTATCCTGGTCTACATAATTGCCGTTAAAATTTCCTTTTATGTGAACCTTCTGGTAATTGGTGACAATGTATTTGGTGTGATCGTAATTTAATTCAATCCCAAAATCTTTTTTATTATTAAAATAATAGCCTGCATGCACTACAAACTGTGGTATGGTAATATTGACCACATCTTTTATCTGATCAAAATCAGGACGGTCGGTTGCTTTGGCATCATAAATTGTAAAATCGTAATCGTTATAACGGCCTGTATAATCATGGTACTTATTTGATTTATCGATAAAATGAATATCACTTTTACTATACCAGGCGCGCGTATAACCCCACGATGCATAAAAATTTCCCTTCTTTTTTTTAGCAGTAATAGTTCCTGTTCCAACGCTTTCGGTTTGCGAGGATAAACACATAAAAGAAAAAAGTAAAACAGGTAAAGCAAATAAACGGATCATTGAAAGAGGGAACTTTAAATTTCGGCGTAAAGATAACGATTATTGCCTTCCATTTGAATGATAATTGTCAGGTAAGTGTTTAAAAACGGCATCGCCATTTCAGGCCATTCAATAAATACATAATTGCCCGAAAACAGGTATTCTTCAAAACCCAGCTCAAATAATTCCTCAGCCGACTTTAACCTGTATAAATCAAAGTGAAAAACCTTTCCGGATACCGCATTGTATTCATTTACAATAGAATACGTAGGACTACTCATAGTATCTCTTACCCCCAAAGAGCGGCAAAGCGATTTAATGAAAGTAGTTTTACCCGAGCCCATGGGCGCTGTAAATAAAAATACGTGTTCTTTCCCGGCAAAATCAATAAGTTGTCGGGCTGCATCCAGCTGAAGCGAAATATCCGAAATATCGAGTTTTAAAGAGGGCATTATTCGGTAATTTTTTGAAGGTTAAAAAAATAATCTTCCCTGTCAACTTTTTGTTTTTTACGGTTACTCAGGTCAATAACGTACCAGCTGTCTTTATTAATGACCAGGGCCTTGTTCTTTTTCATATAATAAAAATCCGTTCCATCCAATTCGTATTGCTCCCTGGTAACCGAATTTTCCACCAGGATCATTTCGCGGGGCAGGTATGTTTTACAGACATGGACGCTTTTTGACGAGAATTCAATGTGGTTTTTATTAGTGTAAAAGAGCTTTCCTGAAAGGTCATATACATCATCGTTCAGCTTATTGTTATATACCGCGCTACAGCAATAAACCGAGCTGTCTTCAGGATTAATATCGATAGCAACATACTTGCATTTTACAATCACTTTTCCGGCAGTACTTACCAATCCTTTTATCCGCACCAGCCGTTTTTCAACTTCGGTTGTGTTCTCCACCATGTAAAAATCCTTTAGCTTGCTTTTATAAACGTTGTCAAATCCCTGTGATAGCTGTTTACCTTTTTTGGAAACCAAATACACTTTATCCTGGAACAGTATTTTAAAAACACCCGAACTGTCCATATAATCCTTGCTAAACTCCTGCTGGTTCGGGAAAGCATAAATGCTGTCAGGAAAGTTCTCGGCCAAAATTTTTAGTTTTTCATTTTTAGGATTTATGTAAAAGTAATCGTGCTCATACTCCTCTTCGCCGGTTAAAGGATTGGTAATTTTATTAAACTGGCTTTTAACAGATACCATGGCCAGTAAATTGCCCTGGTTAAAGGCGTAAGCCGAGTCATATTCGGGACTAATAATTACCTCGTTCCCTTTTTTATACCCCCATTTAGTGTTCTCAACAAAAGGAACAAGCGGCTGAGCAGCAAGCCATGTTGCTACTAATACAAAACAGGATATAAAACCAATGGTTTTAATGGTAAAGGGGTTTAAAACAAGTATTAAATATAGAAATTCTATTTCAACACTACGCCTTTGAACCGTATTTTTTGATTGGAATTTTTGGCGTTGGAAATGATCTCAACAATCCTGTCCTGCCGGTCGTATACGCTTTTGGTATCAAAGCTCACAATAACCTTTCCTTTTTGAGAAGGAGCAACGGGCTGTTTTGGAAACTCAACCGTAGTACAGGAACATTCCACTTTGGCCTCGGTAATAATTAAGGGCTGATTCCCTTCATTCGAAAACTCAAATTCAAGCTTCACCACTTCGCCTTTTTTCACAAAGCCAAAGCTCTTTTTGGTATCGGTAAATTTAAGTTGCGATTGGGCAAAACCACTCATGCATACCAGGAACAGGCATAAACAAAAAACCCTTCCATTTCTGAAAGGGTTTTTAAGGATCTTATTTAAATTACTTGGCATCCGGAGTTGCTGGTGCCGGAGCAGCAGGAGCCGCTTCAACCACACCTTTTATTTTAACTACTTTGCTTGGTTCTTTAGCGTTAGATGTAACGGTTACATTTTTTTCGAAAGGACCAGGGCGTTTTGTATCGTATTTTACTTTAATGCTGGCGGTTTTTCCAGGTAAAATTGGTTCTTGTGGCCAACCTGGTTTACCATCAATGGTAGTGGCTGTACAGCCGCACTGACCTTGTACGTTTGAGATCGTTAAAGGTGATTTACCAACATTTTTAATTTTAAATTCACGAACACCATTAGCGTCAAATTTTACTGTTCCATAATCCAGCACTTCAGCTTCAAATTTAATCTCAGGAGCGTTCGGATCGATGCTTGGAACTACAGATCCACCTTCCTGTGCATTTGCTGCAAATCCTACGGTAAAGAATAATGCTAATGCGGCTAATACTTTTTTCATGTTTGTGGGGTTTTATGATTTATTATTTTTTCTCTAAAGGTGCGCCCTGAGCTGGTTTGTTTTGAGGGAATGCCTCATCAACCGGTTTAGCGGCAATGTTACCTTTAATTTGTAAGGTTTGAGTTCCTGATTTTGCGTTTGACTGAACGGTAACTGATTTACTGATTGGCCCTACCCTGTTTGAGTCGTATTTTACTTTGATCTCACCTGATTTACCTGGCAAAATAGGATCTTTTGGACATTGAGGAACTGTGCAACCGCAAGAACCCTGGCACATGGTAATGATTAAAGGCTCTTTACCAGTGTTTTTAAATTTAAATACGCACTCACCATTATCACCCTGATTAATGTTACCGTAATCGTGCACCATTTTATCAAATTTAATATCGGCTAAGCTTGCTGAAGGAGTTACTGAAGCCGTTTCTGCACCATGGTTATGGCCGTCGTTCGCGCTATGCCCTTCCTGAGCAAAAGATAAAGTACTTAAAGAAGCGACTAAGCCGAGGGTAAAGATTAATTTTTTCATTTTTATGGGTTTTATTTGGGTTTTTTATGTGTTGAATAATTATTCCAATATCGTGCCATAAAGATAGTACCGATATGGTTTACTATCGTTATTTTTGCGAAATTTAACAAAAATTTTAATACCATCAATGGAAATCGCAAAAACATATAATGCCGCGTTGGCAGAGAGTACCTGGTACCAATACTGGCTCGATAAACAATTCTTTAAATCAACTCCCGATCACCGAACCCCATATACTATTGTTATCCCTCCTCCCAATGTAACCGGCGTGTTACACATGGGCCATATGCTCAATAATACCATACAGGATGTGCTTATACGTCGTGCCCGTATGCTGGGATATAACGCCTGCTGGGTGCCTGGAACCGATCATGCCAGCATTGCTACCGAAGCCAAAGTTGTAGCATTACTGAAAGAACAGGGTATTAATAAAGCCGATTTGAGCCGTGAGGATTTTTTGAAACATGCCTGGAACTGGAAAGAAAAATACGGTGGTATTATTTTAGAACAACTAAAAAAGCTTGGCGCCAGCTGCGATTGGGACCGTACCCGCTTTACCATGGAGGAAGGACTCAGCGAAGCGGTAATTGATGTGTTCATTGACCTTTACAACAAAGGCCAGATTTACCGAGGCGTTCGCATGGTAAACTGGGACCCGCAAGGATTAACCGCCGTGAGCGATGAAGAGGTAATTCATAAAGAAGCAAGTGGTAAACTGGTATATGTAAAATACAAAATTGAAGGAAGTGAAGATTTTGTAACCATTGCCACTACACGTCCCGAAACCATTATGGGCGATACGGCTGTTTGCGTTAACCCTGCAGATGAACGCTATGCCCACTTGAAAGGTAAAAATGTGATCGTTCCTGTAGTGAACAGGATTGTGCCTTTGATATTTGACGACTACGTTGATCCCAGTTTTGGTACCGGTGCCTTAAAAGTAACGCCGGCTCACGATATTAATGATTTTAACCTCGGACAAAAACACAAACTGCAAACCATCGACGCATTGAATCCAAACGGAACCATTAGCGAAGCAGCTGGGGCGTATGTTGGCATGGATCGTTTTGCCTGCCGCAAGCAAATTATTGCAGATTTAACCGAACAAGGTTTAGTTGAAAAAGTAGAAGAAATTAAAAATAAAGTAGGTTACAGCGAACGAACAAACTCTGTTATTGAACCACGCTTAAGCATGCAATGGTTCCTGAAAATGGATACAGTAAGTAAACCGGCGTTGGAAGCGGTGATGAGTGGCGATGTAAAACTGATCCCCGAAAAATTCATTAACACCTACAAGCACTGGATGGAAAATGTACATGACTGGTGCATTAGCCGCCAGTTATGGTGGGGACAACGCATTCCGGCGTGGTACGATAACAACGGGAATACGGTGGTTGCTAAAACCCTCAATGAGGCATTTGAAAAATTGAAAATTGAAAATGGATCATTGAAAATTGAAGATGTAAAACAGGACGATGATGTATTGGATACCTGGTTCTCATCCTGGTTATGGCCGTTAACGGTGTTTGATCCGGAGATCATTAAAAACGGTTGGAAAAAAGCCAATGCCGATTTGAAATACTATTATCCTACCAATGACCTTGTTACTGCACCTGAAATTTTATTCTTCTGGGTAGCGCGCATGATTATTGCCGGAAAAGAATATACGGGTCAAAAACCATTTACCAATGTCTATTTAACCGGCATTGTGCGTGATAAGCTGGGGCGTAAAATGAGTAAGAGCCTTGGCAACTCTCCCGATCCATTAGACCTGATTGAAAAATATGGTGCCGATGGCGTACGTGTTGGGATGCTTTTGTGCTCACCTGCCGGTAACGATTTAATGTTTGATGAAAGCTATTGTGAACAGGGACGGAATTTTGCCAATAAAGTTTGGAATGCTTTCCGTTTGATAAAAGGTTTCGAAATTGGTGATGTAAAACAATCCAATGCGCAAAAAGCAGCCATTACCTGGTTCGAACAAAAATTATCGGAACAACTCGAGATCATTAACGATCACTACTCCAAATACAGAATGAGCGATGCGTTGATGGCTACCTATAAACTGGTGTGGGACGATTTTTGCGCCTGGTACCTGGAAGCCATTAAACCCGAATTTATTGATGGCAAAGCGCAGCCAATTGATAAAACAACTTATGAGGCAACCATTGGCTACCTTGAATCTTTATTAAAGATCATGCATCCGTGGATGCCCTTCATTACTGAAGAGATCTGGCACTTAGTAAAAGAGCGCGACGAGAAAGACTGCATCATAGTAGCCGAATGGCCAAAACAATTGACAGAATTGGACAAGAAACAGTTGGCAGAGTTTGAAGTATCGAAAGAGCTTGTAGCGATGGTGCGTAACGTGCGTGCACAAAAACAATTATCGCCAAAAGAAAAACTGGAGGTGATTGAACGCTCTGATGCTACCCGCTCTTATTTTGATGATGCCATTATTAAGCTGGCAAACCTGTCGGCTTTCTCATACACTAAAGATAAGGTAGAAGGTGCTTTTGCGTTCCAGGTTAAAACCACAGAGTTTTTCATCCCGCTGGCGCAGAATTTAAATAAGGAAGATGAAATTGAACGCCTGACCAAGGAGCTGGAGTACAATAAAGGCTTCCTGCAGTCGGTTCAAAAGAAACTATTGAACGAAAAATTTGTGGCCAATGCAAAGCCTGAAGTAATAGCTGTTGAGCGTAAAAAAGAAAGCGATGCCATGGCAAAGATCAAAACCATTGAGGAACAATTGTCTGTTTTAAATTAATATTAAATAATATTTTAAGATGGCTACATTTAAAACTGTTTATAAAGAAATAACCAAGGACAATGAATTGATTGACGTTATCGAAACTAACATTTTTGATAATTTCAATGAGGATATTTTAGGTTTAGGAAAAATTGATAGTCAATCAAAGCAAGTCAATGCTCTTAGCGTAATCTTTGATTTGGAAGGATTTACAAATTTTTGCAAACAAATAGACCCTCAACTAGCCGTCCCTGAATATTTAAGTGAATTTTTAAAATGGATTTTTACTGAAATTAAATCTGAATTAATCAGAAAAAAACATACTGAAGGTTATCAAACATGGGCTGATTTACCATTTTTATCAAAGTACTTAGGAGATGGAATATTATTTCTATGGAATACAGAAGCAATGACTGAAGAACAAATTCGAAATGTTGTAGTATCAATGTATGAAATATGCAAAAATTATGACCAAAAATTTTTACCAAAAATTTCCAGCAGCATTATTTCGCCACCCACTAAATTAAGATGTGGTATTGCCAGAGGTGCTATTTATAGTGTTGGAAATGGAAGTGATTTTGTTGGCCCATGCATAAATATGTCTGCCAGATTACAAAAACTTCATTCATTATCATTTTGTTTTTCCAGAAGAGGGATAAATCCAGAAGAGATGGCCGACATTTACAAAGATGTTCTTTCTGTAAAAAAAGTAGATATTCGAGGAATTGGAAGCGATGAGCTTGTTTGTATTCTCACAGAAGAATATAATAAATTGGAAAAAACTGACAAGGATAAATTCAAAAAGGCATAACAAATTAAAAAGGCAGGTTTAAACCCGGCTTGTTTTCGTTAGTATCTTGTGTTAGTTTTTTACCAGCTTAATGTTGATCGATTTTCCACTGGCAGCAATTAATTCAATAAAATAAACACCTGCCCCCCCCTCTATAAAAACAGTGGTACGTGCATTGTCGAGTGTTTGTTCCCTGTTTATTTGTTCTCCCAAAATATTACGGATAAGCACTTTTATTCCCTACCGGCACATGAATGGAAATCATATTGAATAGCGTTAATGCAACTCGAAAACATTAAACAGCCTGACTGTATTTTTCAGGAATAGACAATAGAACCTCTCGGATCTCCTCAATATTATCTGTTGTTACCAGCTTCATGCGGGTGTCTTTAAAATGATCGATGCCTTTAAAATAATTGGTATAGTGAGGGCGCATTTCCAAAACGCCCAGCTTAGGGCCTTTCCACTCAATAGACTTGTCGAAATGAGCAAGGGCTACCTCTACTCTGTTCTCCAAAGTAGGTCTTGGCAAATGCTCGCCTGTTTGCATAAAATGCTTTATTTCGTTAAAAATCCATGGATAGCCAATGCTGGCACGGCCAATCATAATGCCATCCAAACCATAACGGTTCTTATATTCCAGGGCTTTTTCGGGTGTGGTAATATCGCCATTCCCAAAGATAGGAATATGCATCCGCGGGTTATTTTTCACTGCGGCAATGGGTTCCCAGTTAGCCGAACCTTTATACATTTGCGCGCGGGTGCGGCCATGTACGGTGAGTGCTTTGATCCCCACATCCTGCAAGCGCTCGGCAACTTCCATGATGTTAATCATGCTATCGTCCCAGCCCAAACGTGTTTTCACTGTCACAGGCAAATTGGTTGATTTGACAACGGCTTTGGTAAGACGCACCATCAGGTCCACATCTTTTAATACACCAGCTCCAGCACCTTTACAAACTACCTTTTTTACAGGGCAACCAAAATTAATATCCAAAAGGTCGGGCTGTGTGGCATCTACAATTTTTGCCGACAGGGCCATGGCTTCTTCATCGCCTCCAAAGATCTGGATACCAATGGGTTTTTCGTATTCAAAAATATCAAGTTTTTTGCGGCTCTTAATGGCATCCCGTATCAAGCCTTCGCTACTAATGAACTCGGTGTACATTAGATCAGCGCCGTATTTTTTGCAAACATAACGGAAAGGGGGATCACTCACATCCTCCATAGGTGCAAGCAACAAAGGAAATTCTCCTAATTCTATGTCAGCAATTTTTACGATGGCACAAAGGTATGAAAATTAAATCAAACGCTTTGCTCTAATACGCTCAATTCGTTTTTCGTTTCGACATAGGTAACGGTCACTTCGAGTAGTTCTGACGATAGGAAGGACGTATCGAGAAGTGATTTAGGAAGGTATCGGTTTCGGCTCCGCTCAAACTGACACTACTACCTACTTATCTCCCATAAGCTTTTTAGCTTCGTTCATATCCATACGAACGCCATTCTTAAAGGCCACAACAAAGCAATCCTTATAGCCCAGTTCCCGCAATTTGGTTTGTTGTTTTACCGCTTCGGCAATGGATGAATAGCTGCCCGAGGTATACTTATAAACAACGCCCGATTTGTAAAAGGTAACATCCGATACGTTGGCGTATTTGGTTTTAGCGTCTACTTCTTTATCGGTGCTGGCAAACTGTACTTTAAATACAATGGCATTTGAAGTTTCAACAACAGCAACAGCTGTAGTATGAGTTGGCGTTACCGAAGGCGTAACAACCGCTTCATCTTTTTTCTTTAAAATAACCTCAATCTCATTTATTTTTTGCGTGGCGTGGCTTTTATCCTTTGCTTCGGTAGCAGTAGCTTTTTTGTACATAGCCAAGGCCTCGTCATAATTCTTATTCTTAAAATTAACGTCAGCCAGGGTAACTAACTGCCTGTATTTCTTTTCCTGCTCTTCCGCTTTATTTTGTACAGATTGAGCTTGCGCCAGCGAATCGGCTTTGGCTTTTTTAGTGCGTTCCTCCTCTTTTGCTTTTTGTTCGGCAAGGGTTTTTGCTTCTTTTAGTTTGATCGCCGCTATCGAATCATTCCTTGCTTTATCTTTTTTTGCCTGCGCGTCCGCTTCAGCTTTAATTTTAGCAGGATCCGGTTCCTCATTTTTCTTTGGCTTAACAGCTTTCAACGTATCCTTTTTCAGTTCCACATCGCCTTTTTCCTCGGGTGCATCAAATGTTTTAATGTCCTGTTCGTTTGTTTGCTCTTCATGTGTTTCCTGCTCCGACACCGCTTTATAGTTTTCGTTCTCTAATGGTTTTTGGTTTTCAAACTCATCGTCATACGTTTTCTTAATACCTTCCTGCTCATCTTTATATTTTCTGAAAGCCCTGAATAAGCAGGCTGCAAGGTAGCTCTGTCCTTTTTCAGATCCCAGGAACTTTTCTTCCTGCGGGTTGGTAAGATAACCTATCTCGGTTAGCACACTTGGCATGGAGGTTCGCCATAATACCCAAATACTTTGGCGGTGAACGCCCTTATCGACCCTACCCGCTTTTTTAAAGTATTGTTCCTGTATTTTCAGTGCCAAACCAGCACTCTGTATCACATACCCCGAAGTGTAATTGCTCATGATGATGTAACTCTCTTCGCTATTGGGATCAAAGCCCTGGTACTTGGTTTCATAATTATCTTCCAGCAAAATAGCGGAGTTCTCACGCTGGGCTACTTTCATTTTCCCTTCCTCATTTTTCAAGCCCATCACATAGGTTTCCGATCCAAAAGGCTCAGGGTTAGCCGTTTCAACCACAATGGTCTTACCTTTTGAGTTTTTAAATGTTTTTGCGCGCATTTTACCGGTTTTCTTATCCTTTACCATTACCGGCTTTCCGGCTGCGTTGCAATGGATGGAAATAAAAAGATCGGCATTATTATCGTTGGCAATTCTGGCCCTGTCTTCCAACTCTACAAACACATCCGTTTTACGGGTCAGGATTACTTTTACATCTTTAATGTTCTCGGTAATGTATTTTTCGAGTTTTAAGGCAACAGCCAACGCCACATCTTTTTCCTTATGCGTTACACCATTACAGCCAGGATCTTTGCCGCCATGTCCCGGATCTATCACAACGATCTTTACCTTGCGTTTAGGGTCGTCTTTATGAATGTAAAATGAGCTAAACAGAAGCACAAACGCCGTTTGCGCCAATAGCAATTTCAACAAAAATTTACATTTTTTTTGCATTGTATCTCTAAAATTCATACCCAGTTAAGCAAGTAATTGTTAGCTTTGTGAGTTTAGGTAAATTTAGCCCCAGCGATCCATCAATACGCTCAAACATATATTTTTTATACTCTTATTATTGTTAATAAGTAGCCCGGCTATTTACTCCCAAACCAATACGGTTACCCCTCAAACCAATACAGCTTCACCCGAACCTGCCGCCGAAATAGCTAAAGACGACACCGTAAAAAGTGTAACTGTAGATACCCTGGACGAGGAAGACAATGATGACCCGCTCGAACATCGGATAATTTATAACGCACGCGACTCCATAAGATACGAAACCACAGGAAATAAAATTTACCTATTTGGCGATGCGTTTGTGGAATATGAGAGCATGAACCTGAAAGCCGAGTTTATAGAAATTGATAATAAGAATAACACCATGACTGCCTATGGAAAAAAAGATACCGTAGGCAATGAGGTGGGATACCCTTTGTTTAAAGACGGCGCCCAGGAAATTGCGGCCCGTAAAATAGTGTATAACCTGAAAACGAGAAAGGGAAAGATTTACGACATTAGTACCAAAGAGGGCGACCTGATCCTGTTGGGCAGCGAGGTAAAAAAGGATAGCAACAATGTGGTTTACATGAAGAACCTGCAATGTATTCCCTGTGAGTATAAGGATTCGAGAACTATTTTTAAAGCCAAGAAAGCCAAGATCATTCCCGACGACAAGATCGTGACCGGTCCTATGTACCTTGAAATTGGTGGTGTGCCTACTCCTTTGGGCCTGCCTTTCGGTTTTTTCCCCAACACCAAAAAACGCCATTCGGGTATTTTGCTGCCTTTTTATGGGAGCAGCGAAAGCCTTGGTTTTTATTTAAAGGATGGCGGTTTTTACTGGGGTATTAACGATCGTACGGATATGACCATTCGTGGCGACATATACACCAACGGTAGCTGGGGCTTAAGGACCCTGAACAATTATAATGTCAATTATAAGTTTAACGGCTACTTATCACTTGGCTACTCCGAGTTTAGGACAGGTGAAAAGGAAGTGCCCTTAACCTATGTGAAACAAAGGGACATTTCCATTAACTGGCGCCACGCGCAAGATCAGAAAAACAATCCCAGCATCCGTTTTAGCAGCGATGTGAATATCAGGACATCAAAATACAACAAATACAATTCCCTGAACACAGGACAGTACTTAACCAATACTTTCCAGTCAAACATTAATTTCACCAAAACATTTAAATCCTCGTCGCTTAGCATTAATGCCCGGCATAACCAAAATACACAAACCAGGTTAATGGAATTATCATTTCCTGAGCTCACCTTTAACATTAACCGTTTTTATCCCTTCAAGAGAGAAGGTCGTATCAGGCAAAACGCTTTTGATAAGATCGGGATCAGCTATTTGCTGGAAGCCAGAAACACCTTGTCGGGTGCCGACACTACCATTTTTAAAGGCAGTATAGGCGATAGCTTAAAATATGGCTTCAGGCATAGCCTCCCTATCTCTACCAACATTACACTTTTTAAGTACTTCACCTTAACTCCTGCGCTGAATTTAAGCGCGGTGATGTATACCAAAACACTGAACAAGGAATTGAATGTGGACTCAAACAGGGTATACACAACCTATAACCGCAATTTCAGCACGGGTTACGATGCCAATTTCAACAGCTCCCTTACCACAAAGCTCTTTATGGATTACATGTTTAAGAGCAAGCGTATCAAACAGATACGACACTTATTGATTCCAACACTTAACTATACCTACCGGCCCGATTTTGGCGAAGAGCAATATGGTTTTTGGAAGGATGTGCTAAGTGACACGCTGAATAAAATAAAAACCAAATACAGTATTTATCAAGGCGCTTTGTTTGGCGGCCCGGCCCAGGGCACACAAAACAGCCTGAGTGTGAACCTGAACAACAACGTGGAAGCTAAGATCAGGAAACGCACCGATACCGGCTTTGTGTTTAACAAATACACCATCCTGCAAAACTTAAGCTTTAGCGGTAGTTATAATTTTGCCGCTGATAGTTTTAAAATGAGCAATATTTCCATTACCGGCCGTACAAAGATTTGGAAGTATTTTGACCTGGTTTTTGGCTCCAACTTCGATCCTTATTACACCACGGTGCTTACCAACACGGTTTATAATGGATATACCGGTGAATATACCTACAACGATGTGGCTTACCGTACCAAAGATTTCTTAATCAATACCAACGGGCGGGTAATGGATTTTACAACCGGGAACATTGCCATTAATGCTTCCTTCAGTTCCAACCTTGTATCGTCGCGCATTAAAAAACCCGACCTGACAAACGGTGCCGAAAGGGGCGCCGTGCAAACAAATACAGCGCAGGCGCAGGAAAAATTGCCATGGAACCTGAACATTTATTACAATGTGACCTATACCAAAATTTTAAATAAAGTAAAAGACATACAGGCGCTTAACTTTAGCGGCGATATTGCCGTCACAAAATACTGGAAGCTGGGTATGACCAGTGGTTATGATTTTACCAACCGTAATTTAAGCTACACCAGCATTAACATATACCGCGACCTGCGCTGCTGGGAGGCCCGCATTGACTGGGTTCCTTTTGGTTTCAGGAAAAGCTACAGCCTTACCATTAATCTTAAGACCAGCATGCTGAGCGATGTGAAGATCCCAAGGCAACGACAGTGGTATGATAATTTTTAAAATACTACTGAATTAGCTTATTGGTTGACAGATATAACGAATAAGGCAATGTGTCATTGATATCGTGGTACAATAATAATTCCTTAGAAATCACATTATTTTTTAAAACAGTTGATTTGATCAAAGCGTATTGATGATATGTTTCTCCAAAACTTATATTTTCAAACCTGATTGTATCGCCCTTGATTGAATAATCTCCTGTAATTATAGTAACGCCAAAGCAAACACTTCGTTCACGGAATGTATGGTCCCGTTTTAATTTGAGTACTGTTGTGCAATTTGCGGCGCCTTCACGACCGGCAACGAGCAGATCTTCTCCTTCAAATTGTTCAAAATCAATCAGTCCGCCGGGGCTATAAACTGTTAAGGCCAAAACAATTGTCATTAATACAACTAAAATTGAACGGGACCTGTCTTTAAATTTTGCTGCAATTAATAAAACTAATTGATACACTAACCCAATAACCAGGGCAATAAACACCAAACCTAAAAACAGGACGATTAACATGGTCCAGCTTCCAAGAAAAATTTCCCAATAATAACCTGTATTTACTACTATAAAGAAAACAATGGTTGTTACAAGAAGGGCTTTGTTTTTCATTTAGGTTTTTGTAGTGATTTTTGGTCTGGCCGGTACTACTTATTATGAATCACCCCCAACTGTTTTTTTAACACCTGGTAAAGCTCTGAGGCTTTTTGAGAGCCAATGCGGTAGGTAAAACCGGTATCGTCTTTCATCTCTACAAATTCATTACCGCTTGTAAAAAAACGGATAATGCCCTTGCTGTGCAGGTTATACACCGCCCTTCGGAAAATATGTTTCTTGTAGCGGCTTTTACGGATGTGTGTAATGGTGTTCAGGTTGATCTTCACCCTCCTGGCCGTCCAGAAACCGTCAATCACAATGTAATCGGCAAATACTTTGATGTGCGTGTGCAGCACATAAGTGAGTATGGAAGAAAGAATGAGAATTAAAATACCTAATACGAAAAATATTTTTCCTGAATTTGGAATATTGAGTGCCGGATAATGTCCGATGTGAAAAATAGCAACCTGCACCGGCTTCGGGTTCTCGCTCCAGTAATACCCTACAAAGCAAAACATGGCAATGATGGTTCGCCATATAATACTGAGCTGGTTGTGGCCCATGTATTGTTTCTCTTCAAATATGTGTCTTTCCTCAGCCAGGGTATACGAATGCTACTATCAAATTTACGAAAAATTCAATGCAAGTCTTGCGTGAATTGAATATAAATCATTTATTAATCGTTAAGGAAATAACAGAGCTGACGAAGGTGGTCGTTTATTATTAAACCCCTTCAGGGTTTTAGAACCATTTTGTATTTATCTGTTATTCATATTCAAACCCTCCGGGTTTGAAATCATTATTTCTTACAAGTCCAAAGGACTTGAATATGAATAGAAAATATGATTATTAAATTGTTCAACCCCTTCGGGGTTGAATATGATTTTTGTTATTGAAACTTTTCAAATATTATAAACGCCTCTCGCCCCCATCTGGGTTTAATGGAATTATAACAAGGTTCCAATACGTTAATCTTAAACACAGGTTCGAATAATTGGCGGTACTCATTAATACTGCCTCCAAAAGGCGGCTTATCCGCGTTCATGGGATCATTAAACAGCACACCGGCCAAACGGCCACCTGGTTTTAATAGGCAGTGCATTTGCTGCACATACTTTGGTCTCAGCTCTGGCGACAAGGCACAAAAAAAAGTTTGTTCAATAATGAGATCGTACTGCCCCTCATGTTTAAAAAAATCCTGTGCAATTAATTGATCCGTAGGAAAAGCAGGCAGCCTTTCCTTAAAACGCTGCAAAGGTTCTTCAGCAAAATCGAGTACAAAAACATGTTTAAACCCCAGCCCGTACAGGTATTCTGCTTCGTAAGCGTTGCCCGCACCGGGTATTAAAATAGTTAGTTCTTTGTTATGCAGTTGGTCAATATACTGTTGCAAAGGCGTTGAACAAGTCCCGATATCCCAGCCAAAATCGTCTGTTAAGTAGCGCTTGTTCCAATAAGAAGAATTTAAATCAAACATCATGATAAAATTAAAAATTAATCATTAACTTTCTATCATAATTACAGGCTTTGATTAAAAATCCCTTTATAGCATTTTTTAAACTCATCAGGGTTGGCAACCTGCTCATTATTGCTATTACCCAAATTTGCATGAAGTACCTGGTATTTTCGCCATTGAATGAGTACTCTAGTTTTACCCCTGCCCTTTTCTCTATTTCTTTATTAAGCACCTTATTAATAGCTGCTGCGGGCTACATTATTAACGATTACTTTGATGTAAAGACCGATAAGATCAACCATCCCGAAACGGTAGTGGTGGATGTGGCCATTAAGCGGCGCTGGGCTATGGCGCTACACATTATCTTTAATGCCATTGGCCTGGTTCTTGGTCTTTACCTTGCCTTAAAATGCCATAGCCTCAAACTCGTTACCTTCCAAATCCTGAGTATCCTGCTGCTTTGGTTCTACTCTACCCATTTTAAAAAACAGTTGCTGGTAGGCAATATTGTGGTATCTCTTTTAACCGCTACAATTCCTGTCATGCCAATGGTGTATGACTATTATTTGTCGGCCGGCGCCGATGTGCTCTTGTTACGCCACCTGTTTGGGGGCTATTTAAAAACCTTTTATGTTATTGTATTTGGTTATTCGGCCTTTGCTTTTTTAACGTCATTTGCACGCGAGTTCATGAAGGATATGGAAGATTACAAAGGCGATATACAAACCGGTTGCAAAACCATGCCCATTGTATGGGGTATGATCACCAGCAAGGTGGTCACCTTTTTTCTCATCGTCATTACCATTGGTTTATTGCTGCTGGCATCCATTAAATTTTATACTTACCGGCAGTACATTAGCGTGTATTACATACTGGGTTTGGTAGTTCTACCCCTTACTTTACTGATCGTTCAGGTCATCAGGGCTCAAAGCTCCAGAGATTTTAAAATGGCAAGTTTATTGCTTAAATTTATCATGCTTTTTGGAATAGCATTTACCTTAATTATCAAATACCTTTATGAATAGTGTTGAACAAATCATCAAAGAATTTCCTTACCAGATCATTTTAGGCTCAAATTCGCCTCGCCGCCAGGAACTCTTAAAAAGTCTTGGTTTTAATTTCCTGAACAAGCCCATTAATGTGGAGGAAGATTATCCGGTTGACTTACTGGCGGAAGAAATTCCCTTGTTCCTGGCCGAAAAAAAAGCCGACGCTTATCCCGATGAGCTAGAGGATACAGAGATTCTTATCACAGCTGACACCATAGTTTGGTGCGAAGGAAAAGCCTTTAACAAGCCTGCTAACTTTGTAGAAGGAAAAAAAATGCTCGAAACCCTGAGCGGTAAAATGCATGAAGTGTTTACCGGCGTTTGCCTTAAAAGTGGGAATAAGCAAACTACCTTTTATGATGTGAGTAAAGTATATTTCAAAAAATTAAAACCCGAAGAAATTGAATATTACCTCATAAACTACACACCTTACGATAAAGCCGGTGGCTATGGTGTTCAGGATTGGATAGGCTATATTGGCATCGACAAAATAGAAGGCAGTTTTTATAATGTGATGGGACTGCCTGTAAAAGAATTATACGAAGAATTAATAAAATTTTAAAATTACCTCCAATGAAATACATTTTTGTTTTAGCCTTCACTGCACTATCAACAATTAGCTTTTCACAAGGCGGCGGTTACGAATATTACATTATGAACTCCGAAGTGGATGAGTTTGATGTATTGGGTAACGATGCTTATGAAACCAATTTAAGCCTCGATAATAACATTACTAAAAAGCTGGAAGTGGAAGTTGGTTCCGATGCAAAAGCACCTGAAGCGGATGGAAATACATTTGTGGCAAAAAACACCATTGATGGAAATATGAAAACCGCCTGGTTAACGCCCGACGGTGGTAAAAACACCTTAATTGAATTTGTAGTTGACCTGGAAGAAGTGGAAGGTGTAAATGGCGCTACCCTGAATAACATTGCTTTATTTAATGGTTGGCGTAAGGATTACCAAACCTGGAAAGACTACTCCCGTATTAAAAAAGTATCATTGATTATTAATGATAAACCTTATGCCGAGGTAACACTTGAGGATACTTATAAAATGCAGTACATTGACCTGGAAAAAATGAAACTGGATAAGGTACGCCGCTACCGCTTTAAATTCAGGATCATGGAAACTTACCCGGGAAAAAAATACGAGCAAACCGGCTTTAGCGACGTTCAGTTCATTGGAAAAGCAAAGTAGTTTACTCTTAATTTACTAATTTTCCGATTGCAGGATAGCTTCCAGCAAAGCAATTTCGCCGGTACTGTATATGCGTAACTGGTTTTCAAAAATCTGCATTAACTCTGATTTTTCGGCATTGT
This sequence comes from Bacteroidota bacterium, assembly GCA_048498515.1. Lineage (GTDB taxonomy): Bacteria > Bacteroidota > Bacteroidia > B-17B0 > Aurantibacillaceae > UBA4416. The sequence continues at coordinate 130,305 of JBEHXV010000006.1, forward strand.
TATTAGCCGTTACTTTTTGGTTTTCTGTTTGCTCTTTCATGATAGTAATATTATAGGGTTAAACTTGCCCTAAAAATTCAAATCATATACCCGCTTGTTAAATGCAAGGGCGGGGATAAATTTCCCCAATAGTTGGATTTATGAAAGCATAAAAATTGAATCATGTGTGATAAATACCCATGATATGATATCTGTAATTCAACATTCAAAAGACCTGTGGCAAATTACTAAAAAAACAACCGTTGCCTGGCTCAAGGCCGACCCTTTCAGGCAAAGCGCCACCATAGCCTATTATGCTATCTTCTCTATCCCTGCTTTACTGGTCATTATTATTACCTGTGCCGGTTTTGCTTTTGGTAAAGAAGCGGTTCAGGGAGAGATCTCCGCCCAGATAGGTTCGGCTATTGGTTACGACAATGCCAAACAGGTAGAGGAAATGATCGCTAAGGTAAGTATGCAAAAAAGTTCCATCTGGGCTACCATCATCAGTGCTGTGACACTCATTCTTGGCTCAACAGGTGTATTTTCACAATTGCAGATTTCTATTAACCAGATCTGGGAAGTAAAGGTAACGGCTAAAAAGAAATGGTTGAAAACCATTAAGGACAGGCTTTTCTCTTTCGGACTGGTGCTTTCTATTTGTTTCCTGTTGCTGATTTCCTTGCTGTTAACCGCATTCCTTGAAGCCTTTAGCGGATGGATAAAAGCGCATTTACCCGATTTTATGCTGGTGGTATTTCAACTGCTCAACTTTGTAATTTCGTTCGGCGCCATTACTACACTATTTGCCATGATGTTTAAAATACTGCCCGATGCCAGGGTTCAGTGGCGCGATGTCATTATCGGCTCCATAGCCACAGGCCTGTTATTTATTCTGGGTAAATTTTTGTTGGGAATTTATTTTGGAAAGGCCCAGCCGGCATCAACATATGGCGCCGCCGGTTCGGTGATCCTGATGATGTTGTGGGTGTCATATTCCTGCATGATCTTGTTTTTTGGCGCGGAGTTTACCAAGCAGTTTGCTGTACATTTTGGCCGCAGGATCATTCCCACAAAAGATGCCGAACTCATCGAAACATCGGCAGAAGCCAACCTGGTAAAGGAAAAAAACAAAGCCGTGAAAAAGGAAGACGCTTCGGCAAGCTCAGCGAGCAAAAAAGATGAGAGCTGGAAGCATAATTAAAGAGCAGGTGGTTTCGAGTCCCGACTCGTCTGGATCAACCACCGTTGACTGAGGCTCTCGAAGTCAACGGATATATTTTGAGGTAAATCACCTCTTCATATACTTCCTCAACTCCGATTCAATTTTATTACAGCTCACAAAGATGGGTTTATCCGTAATCTGGATCACAATGCCCATATCATCAATGGTATAAGAACCCGTTACAGAACCAATAGGCGTTTTAAGCGAAAAACTACCGGTCGACGCGTCGCCCGAAAATGTGCCGCCGGCACCCGTGATGGCCTGGTTTGCTTTTTCTATTAAACTGTTGGGGCTTTCGGTAGATTCGATGGTGAAAATGCACTTCGACATAATACATGGTTTTAAGATTATATTTCCATTCATTCTATTTTCATACCAGGCGGGCACCATAATTTGATAAAGACAAAAAAAACATCATATGCCTGAAGGTCCTTCCATCCTTATCCTTAAAGAACTGCTCTTGCCCTATAAAGGTAAGATGGTGCTACAAGCCAGTGGCAATGCAAAAATTGACATGGCGCGTTTGGAACATCAAAAGATCACCGACATTAAAAGCTACGGCAAACAATTGCTCATTTGTTTCAAAGAATTTTACATCCGCATTCACCTGCTCATGTTTGGCACCTATAGAATTAACGAACGTAAAGCCATTGCCCCACGGTTAAGCTTAAGCTTTAAAAAGGGCGAAGTTAATTTTTACACCTGCAGCGTACAGTTGCACGAAGGCGATGTGAATAATAATTACGATTGGGAACACGATGTGATGGCCGACGAATGGAACCCTAAAAAAGCGGAAAAGGAAATTAAACAATTACCGAAAGAATCGGTTGTCGACCTGTTGATGAACCAGGACATTTTTGCCGGTGTGGGCAATATTATAAAAAATGAAGTGCTTTTTATTACAAAAATTCATCCCAAAACACTGGGCGCGGAACTTCCTCCAAAAAAATTAAAGGAGCTGATAAAAGAAGCCAGCAGCTATAGCTTTGATTTTTATAAATGGAAAAAAGAATATACCCTCAAAAAGCATTGGCTCATTTACTTTAAGTGGACCTGCCCGAGGTGTAATATCAGGATCAAACGGGAATACCTTGGTAAGGGAAAACGCATGACCTATTATTGCGAGAATTGCCAGGTTTTGTATTAGGTCTGAATATCTCTGTGTTCTTTGTGTCTCTGTGATGAGATAAATTAAAAAATGATCTTAAACGCCCCTACCGGGATCATTCCCTTATGTTCCCTATAGCAATTCACTATCTCCATCATCTTTTGCCTCAAAGGCAATTTTGATAATTCTTCATAGCTGAACCATTTAACACTTAAGGAGTGTTTATCCTCTATTGTCTTTATCTCATCATCTACCACCGAAGCCGAATAAAAAACATGGGTCTTTCCTTCAAAAAAGGAGGAATAATACCTTACATAAATAATCCCATTCAACACCACACGGCAACCCGCCTCCTCCTTTGTTTCACGAATGGCAGCTTCTTCCGGGCTTTCTCCATCCTTTACATTCCCACCCGGAAAAAACCACTTTTCTTCCCATTTTGGGGCGGCTTCTTTAATTAAGAGGTACCGGCCGTCCTTTTCTATCAATACAAAACTTTTTATACGCATAGGATTAAAACAGGCAATTTGATGCCAGTACATCGGTGTTTAAATCAACAAGTCTAAAATAGTACCTGTTATTTAAATCTTACCCTGCCGGGTAATGGCGGGAATTCTTTTTGCATATCCTTTAAAAAGAAGTTTCATTATGGAAAAACATACCCATTCATCGCAGGAAAAATTTACGGCAGGTTCTCATATTCCCTATTGGATAGATTCTACTTCGCCCATTTCTTACCAAAAACTTGAGATGAATAAAGAAACCGATGTCGTTATTATTGGCGGTGGCATTTCAGGCCTTAGCGTGGCTTATTGCCTGAGCCTTACCGGTAAAAAAGTGATCCTGGTAGAGGATGGTTTTATTGGAAGCGGCGAAACCGGCCGAACCACCGCGCACCTGGTGAATGCGTTGGACGACCGTTATTACGAACTAGAACGCCTGTTTGGCGAAGAAAATGCCAGGCTGATTGGTCACAGCCACTCCGATGCTATTAATTTTGTGGAAAGGACCATTCACAAAGAGAACATCGACTGTGATTTTGAACGTGTAAAAGGTTACCTGTTCAGTCATCCCAGCGATAAAGCCGAGAACCTTGACAAGGAATTTGAGATTTGTAAAAAATTAAACCTTAATGTCGAAAAAATCACTCTTATCCCGGGCATTTCAAAAATCCATGATGCTATCCAGTTCAATGCCCAGGCACAATTCCATCCTTTAAAATACATTAAAGGCTTGTGCGAAGCCATTATCCGAAACGGCGGAGAGATCTATACCAACACCCATGCTAAGGAAATAGATAAAACAGGTATTGTGACCAATGAGAATTTTAAAGTAAAAGCCGAACAGGTTGTTATTGCTACCAACTCACCGGTCAATAATAAATATGTCATGCATTTAAAACAATATGCTTACCGAACCTATGTCATTGGCATTAAAATAAAAAAAGATACTTTACCTAAAGCTTTGTGGTGGGATACAGGCGACTTTAAAGAGAATTCTGAAATTGCGCCCTATCATTATGTAAGAACACAGGCCTTAAACGACAAATACGACCTTTTAATCGTAGGTGGCGAAGACCATGCTACCGGCCTTGCCGACACGGAACCAAACAAACCGGAAGAATCGCGCTACGACCTGCTGGAAGCCTGGGCAAGAGATCATTTTCCTTTCATGAAACAGGTCATCTACAAATGGTCGGGACAGGTGATGGAACCAATGGATTCGCTAGCTTACATAGGAAAGAACCCCATGGATAGCGACAATATTTTTATTGTAACCGGCGACTCCGGAAACGGCATGACCCATGGTACAATTGCCGGCATGTTGATCTCGGACCTGATTAATAAAATAGAAAACAAGTGGGAAGAGCTGTACAGCCCTTCGCGCATGAAGATCTTTAAGGCGGGAAAAACATTCTTCAAAGAGTTTGTGGGAGGACTCATCAATTATATTAAAACAAAACCAAGCCACAGCGATGAAATAGGCTTAAAGGACATTAAGCCCAACGAAGGGAAGATCATTGAATTTGAAGGCGAAAAATTTGGCGCCTACCGCGACGAGAATAACGTTATTCATTTTGTAGATGCGGAGTGCACACATTTAGGATGCATGTTAAAATGGAACAACGATGAAAAAAGTTGGGATTGCCCATGCCACGGAAGCCGTTTCACACATGAAGGAGAAGTGCTGAATGGTCCTGCCAATAAACCCCTGCCCTACTATTCACAAAACAAGGTCATACTTCACAACTTATAATAAAACGCCATGAAAACCCAGGACACACACTACATTCATCCCGAAGACCTTAGCAATTTAAACTACTGGTCAAAAAAATGGGGAGTAACCTCACGCCAGTTAACCGACGCGATCCTGAATACCGGCAGCATCAGAACTACCGAACTGAAGGAGTATTTAAGAAAGAATGTGTATTACTACTCTCCTTTGTTGGGGCTCTGGAAACTCATCAAAGATAAATTCATTCATTAATTCCCCTGTATGCAAAGATCAAATCCCAAAAAGCGCTTGCGTAAACCGCAAAAGCAAAGCAGGCCCGGCAGGGAATCCAAAATGATTCCACCACCCGTGTTTGATGATCCGGTGGTAAGGGCATCGGGAAAACTGAACGGGAAAGTGGCGGTGATAACCGGCGGCGATAGCGGTATTGGCCGTGCGGTGGCAGCATTGTTTGCTAAAGAAGGAGCCAATATTGCCATTGTGTACTATAATGAACATGAAGATGCCCGGGAAACAAAACGCATTGTAGAAGAAGACTTCGGCAGGAAATGCCTCCTCATTGCAGGCGACCTGGGCAAAGAAAAATTCTGTACCTCGGCCGCTAAAAAGATCATCAAACAATTTAAAACCGTTAATGTACTTATCAATAATGCAGGAATGCATTACGAACGGGATTCGATAAAAGACATTAGCGAAAAACAACTGGTGAAAACATTTGAAACCAATGTCTTCTCGCTGTTTTACATGACCAGCGCCTTACTGGATGTTATGCCCCAAGGCAGCACCATTATTAATACCGCTTCGGTAACTGCTTACCGTGGCAGCGCTAAATTAATTGATTATTCCAGTACCAAAGGCGCCATTGTTTCGTTTACACGCAGCTTGTCGGCAAACCTGGTGGATAAAAATATTCGTGTGAATGCCGTAGCGCCGGGTCCAATATGGACGCCTTTAATAGCGGCGAGTTTCGATCCTAAAAAAGTATCCACCTTTGGCAGCGATTCTCCCATGAAAAGGGCCGGACAACCGGTGGAAGTAGCGCCATGTTATTTGTTCCTGGCATGCGACGACTCATCCTATATCACAGGACAAACACTTCATCCCAACGGAGGAGAGATCATTAACGGATAAGATTATGCTGGCACTCGAAGGGATACAAATTTCCAATAAAAAAATAAAGACCATCCTTCACGATGCTGAGAAAAGCGCGAAGGCTGTTAACCTTGTGTATGTGCAGGATACACAGCCCGGCATTAAACGCGTGAGAAAAGGGAAGAACTTTGTTTACATGATGGAAAATAAAAAAATAGAAGATGAACCCTCCCTTGAACGCATTAAAAAGCTGGTCATACCTCCTGCCTGGGAAAATGTGTGGATCTGCAAACTGGATAACGGGCATTTACAGGTAACCGGTACCGATGTCAAAAAAAGAAAACAGTACAAATACCACCCGCTCTGGAACTCCCTGCGTAACCATACCAAATTTTACAGGTTGCATGAGTTTGGCAAGGCCATTCCCGCCATCAGGCAACAACTCGAAAAAGACCTTTCGCGTCCGGGCTTACCATTGGAGAAAGTGCTGGCTGCCGTGGTTTGCCTCATGGAAAAAACAAGCATTCGCGTTGGCAACAACCTTTACGAAAAATTATATGGTTCTTTCGGCTTAACAACGTTAAAAGACAAACACGTGAACATTAAGGGTACCAATTTGCAGTTTATGTTCAAAGGTAAAAAGGGTGTGATGCACAACATCAGCATAAAAAGTAAAAAGCTGGCTAATATTGTTAAACAATGCCGCGATATTCCGGGAAAAGAATTATTCCAGTACCTGGATGAGAACGGAGATCGCAAATGCATTGATTCGGGTATGGTGAACCAGTATGTAAAAAGCATCAGCGGTGGCGAAGAGTTTACAGCAAAAGATTTCAGAACATGGACCGGCACCGTACATTCCCTGTCAGCTTTTAAAGAAATAGGCATGAGCGAAACCATAACCGAAACCAAACGCAATGTTGTAGCGGCTTTAGACAAGGTGGCCAAGCACCTGGGAAATACACGCACAGTTTGCAAAAAATACTATGTGCACCCGGTCATCATAGCACTGTATGAAAATAAAAATTTGCATAATTATTTAAATGAGTTGGATGCCATGGAGCAATGCGATAAAAATGACCTGGCTTGTGAGGAAAAGCTATTGATGACTATTTTAGAAAAAGAAGGTTTAATTATAGAATAAAACGTTATGAGACCAATATGGACAGGAGCAATAGGCTTTGGGTTGGTAAACATCCCTGTTAAATTATACAGCGCTACCGAGTCGAGTACACTCGACCTGGATATGCTGGATAAGAAAGACCATTCAAATATCCGCTTTATGCGCGTAAATGAAAAAACAGAGAAAGAAGTGAAATGGGAGAACATTGTAAAGGGTTTTAAATTACCGAACGACGAATACGTGGTGCTGACGGATAAGGACTTTGAAAAAGCCAACGCCAAAAAAACCAAGACCATTGAAATTACAGAGTTTGTGGATGAAACCGAAATAGAAAGCATGTATTATGAAACGCCTTATTACCTGGAACCGGATAAATCGGGCGCGCGCGCTTATGCCCTGCTCCGCGAAGCATTGGTTAAAACCGGGAAGGTCGGCATCTCTACCTTTGTGATGCGTAATAAGGAAGCATTGGCTGTTTTACGCGCCAATGAAAAGATCATCATTCTCAACCGCATCCGTTTTGATGAAGAGATCAGGGATACCGGTGAATTAAGCCTTCCCGCAAAAACGGTCGTAAAAGCCAATGAATTAAAAATGGCCGTCTCGCTCATCGAGCAGCTCTCAGGAAAATTTAATATTTCAAAATACAAGGACACCTACTCTGCCGATTTGATGAAAATGATAAAAGCAAAAGCAAAAGGTACGAAACTGAAAGAACCTAAATTAAAAGTGGTGCACAGTAAGGCAAAAGACATTATGTCGCAGTTAAAAGCCAGCCTTGATACGCCAAAACGCAAAAAAGCATCCTGATCATGAGTTTATCATTGTATAACAAGAAACGTAATTTTAAGGAAACACCCGAGCCTGCTGGCAAAGCTAAAAGCTCTGCCTCTAAATTATCCTTTGTCATTCAGCGGCACAAAGCCTCACACCTGCATTACGATTTCAGGCTTGAGATTGATGGTACCCTGAAAAGCTGGGCTGTTCCAAAAGGCCCCTCCTTAAACCCGCAGGACAAGCGACTGGCCATGATGGTGGAAGATCACCCTTACAGCTATAAGGATTTTACAGGCATCATACCCGAAGGTAATTACGGCGCTGGCATTGTAGAGATCTGGGATAAAGGCTATTTCTCCGATAGTGACAATTCAGACAGAAAAACAGCGGAAAAGAAACTGAAAGCAGGCCTTCGTGCCGGGAATTTAAAATTCAGACTCTTTGGAAAAAAACTGAAGGGCGAATTTGCTTTGGTAAAGTTAAGGAACGGGAAACAGGAAAATGCCTGGCTGCTGATAAAACACAAAGATGAGTATGCCACAGAGGAAGAATATAATAGCGAAGAGCATACCCTTAAAAGTTCTCCCATTAATAAGTGGCTTAAGGATCACGACAAACCGGTGGCTTCGAGTCGCGATAAATCGCGATCAGCCACTGAAAAAAAAGCAGCCATAAAAAAATTAACTGTAAAAGCGGAACGCTCATTAAAAAAAAAAGCATAAGAAAATACCTGCCCGGAAAAAGCAGGAAACTTGAGCATTTCATTGCACCCATGCTCGCCAAAGAAACAGACATTCCTTTCAGCGACGCAGGATGGATCTTTGAAATAAAATGGGACGGCTACCGGGCCATTGCGGAAGTGAACAAAAAAGAGGTGCTGCTATACTCCCGTAACGGGAATACGTTTAACGACTCTTATCCTGTAGTCGTAGAGGCCTTGGCAAAATTAAACATAACAGCTGTACTGGATGGCGAAGTGATTGTGGTAGATGAAGATGGTAAATCCAATTTCCAGTTATTGCAACATTATGAAGGGTCCTTTCCTTTGGAATACAGGGTATTTGATGTATTATCCATTAACGGAAAAGATGTTTGTCATTTGCCATTGACTGAACGAAAAATGCTGCTCAAAAAACTGGTAAAGAAAAACCACGTTGTAAAATATTCCGATCACATTGAAAACACTGGGATCGAGTTTTTTGACGCAGCCGTTAAAAACAACCTCGAAGGTATTATGGCCAAAAAAGCCAACTCTGAATATAATCCCGGTATGCGTACCGGCGATTGGCTCAAGATAAAACATCACAAATCGCAGGAAGCCATTATTGCCGGGTTTACCGAACCAACAGGCTCCAGAAAATATTTTGGCGCGCTGGTACTTGGTATAAAAAAGGGAAAGAAGCTGGTGTATGCCGGGCATACAGGCTCCGGTTTCACTCATCAAAGCCTTAAAGAGATGAGCCAATTATTAAAGCCATTAATTCAGAAAGGATCGCCCTTCAAAGAAAATGTGAAAACCAACATGCCCGTTACCTGGGTGAAACCGGTGCTGGTATGCGAAATAAAATTCACCGAAATAACCAGCGATGGAAAAATGCGCCATCCTATTTTTTTACGCTTAAGGGATGATAAACAGGCAAAAGATGTGAATATGGAAAAACAAAAAAGAACTTCTTCTCGACTCGAAGCCACCGGAATCAAAAAGGCTTCCACACAAAAAACAATTTCCAAAAAAACAGCAGATGAAGAAGGCATGATGCGCTTTGGAAAAACAAAGGTAAAGGTGACAAACCTCCATAAAATTTATTTTCCGGATGATAAGATCACTAAAGGCGATGTCATCAATTATTACATCAGTATCTCAAAATACATTTTACCCTATTTGAAAGACAGGCCCGAATCGTTGAAACGAAACCCCAATGGCATTAAAGACCAGGGCTTTTTTCATAAAGATGCCGGCGATGAAGCACCAGCCTGGGTGAAAAGCAAAGCTATCTTTTCCGAATCAACCAATAAAGACATTGATTACATTTTGTGCAACAACCAGCCTACCCTCACCTACCTCAATAACCTGGGTTGTATTGAAATAAATCCATGGCACTCCACCATCAAGGCCCTGGATAAACCGGATTATATGATCATTGATATCGATCCATCCAAAAAAAACACGTTTGAACAGGTTATTGAAGCGGCCAATGTAGTGCATGAAGTATTAAAACAAACCGGCACCGAAAGCTACTGCAAAACATCGGGCGCTACAGGCCTGCACGTGTATGTACCCACCGGCAAAAAATACACTTACGACCAGTTAAAGGATTTTTGTCATTTGATCTGCATGATGGTGCAGGAACAATTACCCAAATTTACCAGCCTGGAAAGGAATCTTAAAAAACGCGGCGATATAATGATCTATCTCGATCATTTGCAGAACCGACAGGGACAAACTATTTCTTCCGTATACAGTTTAAGGCCTCACCCGGGAGCAACCGTTTCCATGCCTTTAAAATGGGCCGAAGTAAAACCAGGACTGTCGCCTCAACACTTCACTATTCACAATGTACTGAAACGGATCGAAAAAATTGACCCCTATTTTAAAGCCATTTTAGGAAAAGGGATCGATTTGAAAAAATGCCTGGCAAAGCTGGAAAAATTAAGTGGGTAAATATTTGCTCAGCAAAACATTCATAGGCCTGATTTATGGGTATTTAGGTGGCACGCATATTTATTTAACACTTAAATTAATCTTAAAAACCAAAAACATGACCACTTTAAAAAAACTATGCGTGCCAATGGCTGTTTGCTTAATGTCAATTGCCGTATCCTGCAACGACACTAAAGACTCGAAAGAGGTAGCTGAAGACATTAATGAAGAAAATTTTGATGGCAAAGCCGAAAAAGAAGCAGATAAATTACTGGAAGCTTATGCCTCCAATTTATTTGAGATTGCGGTAGCACAAAACGCATCGGTAAACGCCACAACCGATGAGGCAAAAAAATTAAGCGCCATGCTCGTAGAGGCCCACACCAAGATGAACACTGATGTAAAAGCCCTTGCCGATAAAAAAATGGTAGCGCTGCCATCTGACATTACCGAAGACCAACGCAAGGACATTGAAAAGCTGGCAGAAAAGAAGGGCCTGGACTACGATAAAGCGTTTGTTGACAAAATGAAGGATAAGCATGAAAAAGCCGTTGACTTTTACGAGAAAACAGCTAACAAATGCGAAGATACCGAAATCAAGACCTGGGCTGCTTTAACCCTTCCCGAAGTGCAATCGCACCTGGATATGGTACTTATGACCAAAGACGCGATCAAAGACCGAAAATAAATACAACTAGAACATAATGAAAAAGGGATGCTTAACAGCATCCCTTTTTTATTACATCGTGTATTAGAGTATTGTAGAGTTATCTTCGTCATTGCGAGGAAGAATGACGAAGCAATCTCACACAAAGTTGGGTTTGAGATTGCTTCACTTCGTTCGCAATGACGCGCGGAGTATAACTGTTTAAATAACCCTACATTATTCTACAACATAACCTTTTGTTATCAGTGTCCTGATTGTTGCTCTGTTGATTGCGGATGCTCTTTAGCATACTCATCCTGATCGATCCTCATCCGTTCTGCTTCCAGCTTTTCTTCTAATTCGGGGTTCCCGGGATCGGCCTCACGCGCTTTAAAAGCCGCAAAAAAAGCAGGATGGTTCCTGTATTTAAAATCCATGATAGCATAGGGCCTGAGATTGATGCATATAAACCCAATCGTAAATAAAACCGCGCAGCGTATGATGATCCATTTGTAAAAAGAAGATTTGGATGTAACCAATTTTATAATGCTTATGATCAGAACAACAGCAACAAAAAACAAACCGGCCATCAGGTTAACAAAACTTCCGGGCCATGACAGGAGTTTAAATAATAGTCCGACAATTAATAAGGACAGGGCCATGCCTGTGCCAATACAACCTATCATCCGCGATGCTTTTATTCCCTCGTAACTTTCCTTTTTAAATATATTCCTTAATCGGATGCCATTAAACAAAGCAAAGCCCAGGTTAAAATAAAGAATGGATAGTAACATGAACGTAAGCACTGTAAATAATACGCCACCGGGTACTAACATGAAATTTAAAATAACTGACGTAATGCATAATACGACAATAACGATCTCTGCTTTTTTCATAACGTAAATCTACAATTATTGTATTAATAAAAAAGCCTTTCCATTTCTGAAAAGGCTTTTCTGTTTTAAAAAGGCTGGTTAATTATTTTCTGCTCTTTTTATGTTTTTTTTCCGAACGTTCCTCTCTTTCGTAGTAAGGCTCATTTTTTCCTGAATAGGCAGTTGAACGTTCATTCCAGTCATTTGAGCGACCTGATCCGTATCCGCGGTAGTCGCCCCTGGTGCCTTCGTTATATCTGTAATTTTCATCATAACGGTTAGCCTGTCCATAAGATGGTTGTTCATAGCCATAAGCGTTTGATGAATCATATCCATGGCCTAACGAACGGTTCGAAAGATTACGGCTGTTATCTCGGCTTTCGCGGGAGTAATCATGACGTTTTGTTTCGTTATAACCTCTGTGGTCCGAATCCTGGTTCCTTTCTCCACGGTACTGATCGTTGTAACGATTGTAGTTATCATAACCACGATCGTTAAATGACGAATCGTTGCCATAACCGCCAAAATTTTCGTTGTATGGCGTGTTGTAACCGGTATCCCTGTCATTATAGCCGCGGCTTGTGCCATAAGAAGAGGTGTGACCATATCCTCCATGTCCTTCATTTCCATAGTAGCGCTCGTCGTCGCGATACGTATCGCGGTTCGACCCGTAGGTTTGCATTCCCCTGTTCTCACCATATTCACCACGACTTACATTGCCGGAGTAGTTTGAACCACGGCCATAAGATGAACCATAATTCGAGTCACGTCCTTCACGGCCAAAGCTGCTGTTATAAGATCCGCGTCCCGAACCGTAACGGTCGTTTGAACCGTACTGGTTGTTCATATCGCTTTCAAACTCGTTGTACCCGCGTTCATTTCCATAATCCTGTGAAGACCTGTTCTCAAAACGGTTCCCGTATTCTGATTGTCTGTATGAAGGGTTCTCTGAATGCGAAAAACGGCCGCGTGATTGGTTTGCATTCCAATTGCTGCCGTATTGGTTTTGATTTTCGTATTGGTTTTGGTTTGAATAACCCTGGTTACCGTATTGTCCTGAATACTGACCCGCATAGCCCTGATTCTCATTCTTTAAATTATGGTGTTGCCCCCAGTTTTGATTCTGCTGTCCATATTGGTTTTGACCATACTGGTTTTGCCCATATTGTCCGCCATACTGGTTTTGGTTGCCTTGTCTGTATTGACCAGAACCATACTGATTGCCTTGTTCATTCTGATTTTGTTGCCTGTGTTGGTTTCCTCCGTATTGGCTCGAACCGTACTGATTACCATACTGGTTTTGCTGGCCGTATGGATGTTGTTGCCCGTATTGATGTTTATCATTGCCATAATTTGAAGAACGCGAAGTATCGTCATCATTGTCTGAACTGTAAATTTCATGACGGTGCACTTCTTTATCATCATCCCCATCATACTTGCTATCCTTCGTTTCATTTGAGGTAGTAGTTGACGTATTTGTTTTATCTGTTGTACCCGCAGTTACATCTTTTGTACTTGGGGTAAAGGTCGTAGAATCCTTTGAGGTAGTGGTTGACGTTTCTTTAGGATCTTTTGTGATATCTGTTGATCCCGAAGTAGTTGACGTGGTTGTAGATTCCTCATTCGAATCCTTTTTGTTTTTGAACTGTGTCATTGTGTTTAAAGTTTTAGAAAGTGAGTATTAAATTGAATTATCCAAATCACTCCGTAATTCTTATACCAAAGCAACACTTATCATATACCATGGCAAAATACTGTAAAACAATAATTTAAAAACCATTCGCGTTTATGTGGAATTTTTTCCGAAGCCATTTTTCCACATGTCCCCAGATGTGATTTATGACTCTTGTGGAAATAAAAAAGCCACAATCGGTGACGTGGTTTTTCAATAGGAACAATTTCGGATTTATAAATTATCCAACCCATTCTTGATCCCATAAGAGATCAGGTCGGCCAGGCTTTTTAAACCCGTTTTATTATAAATATTAGTCTTATGGTATTCGATGGCGCTTTCCGATACTTCCAGGAAACCACCTATTTCCTTATTAGAGTGTCCTTTGCTGGTAAAGCTCAATACCTGCATTTCCTTGGGTGTTAGTTTGTAAGGATTTTGATAAGGCGCCGCTTTTGTTTTCACCAGGCTTTTTGAGATGGCAAAACAATTGCCATTCTTCTCCACTTCCAGGATAGCCTTTACCAGTACCTCTATGTCGCTACCTTTGGGAATATAGCCATGTACGCCTTTTTTAAGGTAGCTTTCCAGCAAAAAGGGACTGAAATCAGAACTAATCAAAATGATCTTAAGGTCAGGGAAGCGTTTCCTGATCTCCTCCAGGGCTTTCGCACCATTCATCACCGGCATGTTCAGGTCGAGCAAAACAATGTCGGCTTTCTGGTTGTTCAGCACCTTCAGCAATTCCTCACCGTCAGCGGCCTCGCCAACAATAAACACCTCGTTGATATAATCCTGCAAAAAACTCACAATGGCCTGCCTTATCATGGCATGGTCATCGGCTATAACAATTCTTACCGGCCCTTTCATAGGGCTCAAGTTAACACTAATAATGTAATTTAAAAAACCAGTACTAAAAATTGATACAATATTGGGGCAATCCATAGTTTTTTTTTCCGGGCAGGCAAATTGATTAAACCGAAAAAAATCAAAAAGGTTTTATACTATTACAATTCATTCACTTGCAGCAACATGTTATGTCCCTCAGTTACGAGAACATAAAGATCCCCGAGGCCACCCAAATCCAAAACGAGCTGCGCTCAAAAGTAGATACAGGGGAGCGGGAACTTGATATCCGTACGATTGCCGGGGCCGATATTTCGCTGAACCTTTACAGTACCACCATTTATGCGGGTATTATCCTGTTGTCCTTTCCTCAACTCCTACCGGTGGCTTATTCGCTGGTAAAAGCCGAAACCCACTTTCCTTATGTGCCGGGTTACCTGGCCTTTAGAGAAGTGCCGGCCCTGGTAAAGGTGTGGGAACAAATGGAACAAAAGCCGGATGTATTGGTGGTGGATGGGCATGGCATAGCTCACCCGCGCCGCATGGGCATAGCCTCTCATTTTGGGGTAGTGACCGGCCAACCAAGTATGGGCTGCGCCAAAACTATTTTATGTGGCAAATATGAAGAGCCTTCCCTGGAACAACATGCCCACAGTCCAATCATTCATAAAGAAGAAACCATTGGCTATGCCTATCGGAGCAAAACCAAAACAGCACCGGTGTATGTGTCCCCTGGTCATTTAATGAGCCTTCATAATTGCCTGCAGATCATACAGCAATGCACGGGCAAATACCGTATTCCTGAACCCACGCGTCTGGCACACGAACTGGTAAACCGTTTCAGGAAAGGGGAATTACCCGAAGGCTATCATATGCTCTAAATCCATAGATTAAATCGATTACAAAAAAATCATAACCTGGGGTAATCCCTAGGGTTTTTGTATTACAAATAACTCATATTTGTAATAACCCCCGGAGTATCCTAAGAATTCCCTTCTATGGTCTCCATAAAAATTATGAATCAAGAAGAGTATTATAAAGTTGGTGAAACTAAAGGCTTACCTTCAAGGTGTCCTATCTTAAATTTATGTGAAAGACGAGCTTGGACTATTTATTTAAACTCTTATTTAAAAACAGATCCTCACGTTGATATCTATGATTTCCTAATTAATACTGGAGATTTACCTTCAGATTTTAAACAAAATAAGATTCAATTACAAGGAGAAGCGCCAAGTATGATTCATAGTGATAGTCACTATTTCTTTAATCATTGTTGTCCCGAAGTTAATTTATTTGATGATTCGCACAAAATAATGGGCCAACGCAAGCTAGCTACTTGTGAAGGAGAATGGGATAGTTATTATGAAAAAGATAAACATAGAGCTTTGGAATTCAAGCATTATTCGAACTGTGCTGAATTTTCCTACTTTCAATTTATCGATAAAAATAAAATTAAATCACAACAAAAAAGTTCAGAAAACATGACCAATACAAATAATAATACAAACAATAATATAAATAACATTCATATTAATGTTGAAACTCCAAAAGCTAATTCAAGCAGAAAGGAAACTAACCCTAATTGGTATAAAAGACTAATTATTGGTGGTTTAGTGACATCCATTCTATCTTTATCTGGGTATTTTATAAAGAAAAAAATAGATGAAAAAGCCAGTGTTAGTCCAGCAACTATACAACTGCCAATTGAAGGGGTGAAACAACAATAATATATTATGAAAAATTTATTACAAATTTTGTCCATAATCATAGTTATAACAACTATTAATGGCTGCAAAAAGGGGAAAGATGGTGAACCAGGTAAGGATGGTAGCGCTAATGTAACTACTCGCACTTTTTCTGTACCAGCATGGTCAAATAATTCATCAAGATGGTTTACAGAACTTTCATTTCCTGAACTAACCGCTGATAATATTAATTCTGCATCGGTTCAGGTATATTGGAGCACAGGTAATAATACATGGGTTGCTTTACCATACACATATATAGGTACAACAAATAACTATTTCATGGGATTTGCAACCATGGTAAATAACGTTGAAATTAGATGGGATTGTAATAGCCTTGTAACTATAGGAAGTAGCCCTAATTCCATTTTGGATGGTACTGTTCAAATAAAGGTGGTTATTATTCCTCCAGCTCAAAAAAAATCAAATATTAATCACAATAACTATAATGAAGTAAAGGCTGCTTATGATATAAAAGATTGATCTGAAGCATATTGTTATTTATTTTTATCTTTTACAAAAGATTCTTTCTAGTTTATTAAATCATATAAACCCTAACCTGTATAACTCAATATATGTCTAAAATCAGACTTCAAAAACTTGCAGTGGCAAATTATCGTTCCTTTGGCGCAAGTCAGGTTTTCGAGTTCCCTAACAGTGATTATTTGAAACCAGTATCAATTATTGGATATAATAATTCTGGAAAAACAAATTTAATGAATGCCATTTTGTATGGTATTGGAGAGAAATTTGTAAATGCAAATACTTTTGAAAAATCGGATTTACATAAATTAAATCTTGATAATCAAATCGAAATAAAAACAAGAATAGAGGCCACTGACTATGGACAAAATTATCGGGGCGAACCCCAAACTATTGACGGGCTCCATACAATAACTACAGTTCTTGATGATGGTGAAATTAAATCAAGCGTATCTCCAAGCTTCTTTGGGGCTAACAAACATTATAGTGTTTTTTATATTAATTTCCATAACATAAAAGAAGAAATCTCAACTCGAAAAACAAGTTGGGGAAATCTAACATCCTTTCTTGCGAAACATATTAAAAAAATAGTTGAATGTGATGAAGCTATGCTTGCAAAAAAGGAGACTTTTAATACTGAAACCAAAACTGCAACAGAAAATGTTCTTAGAGATTCTGCATTAAGTCAGTTTATTAGTACCATAAAGGCTAACTATTCAAAAAATTTAAGAAATAATAATTGTGAAGTTGAATTTGGCCTACCAGATTATGAAGATATTTTCTTACAAATGGTTTTTAAAATTGGATTAAATGAGAATAATGATAATCTTTTACCATTAAGTCACTTTGGTGACGGATACGTATCAATGTTTGTAATGGCAGTTATCCAATCAATAGCTGAAAGTAATGTCGATGATAAATGTTTATTTCTGTTTGAAGAGCCAGAAAGTTTTCTTCATGAAAACCATCAAGAATATTTCTATAAGATGGTTCTATGTAATCTAGCAGAAAAAGGCCATCAGGTTATTTATACTACTCATTCTGATAAAATGATAGACATTTTTGACACCAAAAGTATCATTAGAATTGAATTCGACGAGGCTGAAAAAAGAACACTAAAAAAATATAATAAAATCACCGATTTTACATCAACAGAAAATGACATAATAACGATCCAGAACTATAATAGCTTCATAAAATCTGTTGAACCTAACCTTAACAAAATTCTTTTTAGTAGAAAGGTAGTTTTAGTAGAAGGCCCTAATGATTTAATGGCTTATAATTTTGTTATTGAGAAAAAGGTACACTCTATAATGAATGATGTCAAATATTCAAAAGCTTATCTTAATTTCTTAAACATATCTATCATTCCTCATCATGGTAAAGCTACTGCCCTAATTTTAATTGAATTATGTAAACATTTTCAATTGAACTATTTCGTTATAAATGATTGGGATTTTGAAGAAGATTTTATTCAAGCTTTATCAGAAAAACAATCTGACGAGGAATTAAAAGACAGTGAATTATATTTAAAAGAGGCCGGAATAGATAGAACTCCTGTAAGAAAAGCTATGATTACAACTAATTGGAAACTATTAATGCATTCAGGATTAGGCAATATACATTTTAATGTTCCAAAACTGGAAAGCGTGATTGGATATGGGGCTGATGATAAAAATAGTTTGAAAATATGGCAAAAACTTAATCAAATTGAGAATTTTTCGGATAATTTTTTCCCAAATTCTCTTTTAAATTTCCTGGAATTGAATGATTTAGAAGGCTCTGTACAAGCAGAAGCAGCTGCAGCAGAAGGAACTGGAATTCAATAAAGCAATTTTCAGCTAAGATTGATTAATTAACAATCACCCTGGGGTAATCCCTAAGTTTTTTCTCCTGTAGATACCCGATCTTTATTCTATCAAAAATCAGAAAGCATGAAAAGATTATTGATCGTTGTCATCCTGTTCATACTGTCTACATTGGCATCCTTTTTCCTGTATGCCCCTAACTGAATTTGATGCTGATATGGCACAAAGAAAAAGGCCATTTTTCAATGGCCTTTTTTACATAACAAAAACAAATTGAATTCCAGGGGTCATGCTGAACTTGTTTCAGCATCTCAGCAGAGACCTTGATCACGACGCGTCGTGACAGGGTGGCGTTTATCTTGCTATTTATGAATATCCCCTTACACTGTTTTCCCTTCCTTCAAAAACTCTTTTCGTACGCCTGCTATAAGGTCTCTTTTAAGAACGGTGGTATCACCTCTTTTTAACGCCATGAGCAAACAATACCTCACCACATTAATAACAGCCCCGCCGGTAAGCTCATATTTTTCAGCGATCTCGTTCATATCCAACCCTTCTTCCAGTACAACCGGACCTGAAAAAGAATTTGCCCAAATAATTTTTCGTTGCTCAGGGTTCGGTACCGGGAAATGGATCATGGACTGAAAACGCCTGCTGAAAGCATCATCAAGGTTAGCTTTTAAATTGGTGGCTAAAATAACCACGCCCGGAAAATCTTCGATACGCTGTAACAAATAAGCCACTTCCTGGTTGGCGTAACGATCATTTGAACTGCTGGTTTGCGTTCGTTTTCCAAACAAAGCATCCGCTTCATCAAAAAAGAGGATCCAGTTCTTGTTTTGCGCCTGGTCGAAAATATTACCCAGGTTTTTTTCCGTTTCACCAATAAATTTAGAAACAACCATGGAAAGATCGATCTTATAAACATCCAATCCTGTTGATTTTCCGAGCAGGCTGGCGGTTAATGTTTTTCCTGTACCCGGTGGCCCATAAAACAAGGTACGGAAACCGGGCTTTATTTTCTTACTCATTCCCCAGTCATTCAGCAAGGTTTGGCCATGTTCTATCCAAAGCCTGATCTCATTCACTTCTTCCATCACATGTAAATCCAGGATCAGGTCTTCCCATGTCATTTGCGTGGACACAAGCTTTGCCGGAAAATTCGGACCAAAATCGGGTTTATAGGAAATACCTAAGGTGAAATAATTAAGGTACTCAGGTGACAGGCTAATGGTGCCACTCAGGTAAGGTTCGTTTGCTTGAGATGCAATCAGGCTAAGGATGCCGAATTTTTTAAAAACATGGTCATCCGAAAAAATCCGGAGCAAGCCAAAACGTTTTTCAAAATCGTTCGACGCTAAAATAAAAGCGGCTGTTTCGCCGGTAGGAATAAAGCCTCCGTGGTTTTGCCCTTTTATGCCGCCAAATTCGGTAAATACCCTGTCGTAGGTTGCATTCTTAATAAAGAACACATCCAGCAAATGAGGCTGTATATGTGGCGCAATAGACAGCAACAGCACTATACGCTCCTGGAAATTAATGTTATAATGTTTTAAAATGCCCGCATATTGAGAGGTATCGTTCGACAGGTCGTTTACCGGAAGCTCTGTAATATCGGCATAGCCGCAGGGTTGATCCCAGTACAATTTCATACGGATATCAATGATCTGGGCCAGCCATTGTAATTCAAGAGCCAGTACATTGGCGTTGGTTTTTATAAGTGTTATATCCATTCTACAATAAGTGGTTTATCCATCCACGATGTTTTAATCATGCCCATGCCCCATGGCAAAGTTTGCAATAAAATATCATAACCGCGTTGTTCAATTTTCAACACCCACGCTTCAGGCGTAAGTGTCAATGCCCCGTTTCGTTGAAGAAAGGAAGCCCTGAACCCTTCTATCGATGTATTCTTCATTTTGTCCCATTGTTGTATTACAACATTTAGCAATTCATTACTCACCTGCTTTTCCTGCTCGGTTAGCGATACAATTTTGGGCAGCGCTTCTTCCACATTGATGCCGCTCAATATCTTGTTCAGCACCATTTGATGCTCAATTCCTTCTTCATTTCCCATAGCCGCGTACTGCAAAAGGAACGGCGCCCTGAACTGCTTTTCGGTGTCCGCAAATTTACCTTCATGCATGAGGCCGGTTCGCGAAAAATAAGTAGACAGGAATGGATGCAATAAAATAAGCCCGGCGTTTTGAATATAGATCTGTTCATTTAAAAGCAAGTCCTTCGCCGGTTCTTTTGTTGCAGTTTCATTTTCAGGCAACAATTTATGTTCATCCGGTACAGTTGCCTCATTGGTTAGAGTTTTGGGCAGTACTTCTTTCAACAGGTCCAACGAAGGTTTAAGGCTATTCTCCTTTAAAAACTCACGGTACTTTTTATCTTCGGAAAGATACAAGACTTCGCCATGGATCTCTGTAATAAAGGACAACAGATCGGCAGGTACAAACGCCCCCGCGTTTTTTTGCGCAACGTTAAACTGTTCAGAAAGCCTGAACATGTTCCAGTTTTTTTTATGCGCCAGGAATTTTAAGAAAGCCCTGATAAATGCACTATCCGAAACAGCATTACCGCCTGTTTCGGCAAACCATAACAGGCTGAACGCCCTGAGCATCTCGTTCAGGTTTTCGCGTTCAAAAGAGTCGGCAGCAATAAAGCCAAAAGCGTACTGCAAGCGTTTTACAAGAGCTACCGCTTTTTCGGAAGCTGTTATTTGTAAAACATCAAAGTAGGCATCTCCTTTATAATTTCGCACCAGGTATTGAACCAGGGAAGCTGAGCCAAGCAGTTTTAAAAACACCTGTTTGCGTTGGCCGGTGTTATCCATTGCCATTGCTTTACCAATAAACGCTTTCAGGTCCGATGCATTTTCAAGAGAAGAAACACCATGGTCAGAAATAAAATGGATCAGGTCGCGTTCATAATACGCAAGGAATAACGTTTTAAGAGGAGCTGTTTGGGGCGCAGGATCGGAAAAAAACAAATCGTGGATCCTGATCTTTGCCTGTGACGACAGGTGATCTTTGGAAAGCAACTGTGAAACAGCGCCGGCATTTAAGCGGTATAGTACTAATAACACTCTTAAAATAAAACCTTCAACACGTGTATCCGCAATGTATCTCAACTCTGCCGGCAATTGATTGTTGCGTAAAAAATAATGCAATACCAATATGGCTTGTTCTTCAGGGTTGGCTACTGTGCCTGTTGTTGCCATGTAGTGCGACAGAAAACGAAGGACTTCCTCTTCCGAAAAGGCCTGGTTACCAGAATTTAAAAAGGTAGCTGCATGTGACAAGGGCTCAATGGCTTTAATCAATTTCGAAATTCCGGATGCCTGTTTGCCGGTGCCAACGGTATTGATGGTGGTTATCAGCACATCGGCCACTTCTTTTACATCCGAACCGGTTTCGCGGGCAAGAAACTGTATATAGTATGAAAAGAATGCGCTTTCATTAAACGCATTGAACCTGGATTCTTTATAGCTTTCCATAATGGCCATTGCCAGTAAAGCCTTAAGATCGGTTTGTTGATACACCGTTCTCAGTTCAGCCTCAAGTTGCGCCATCAGCTTAAGGTACGACGATACTATTTTTCCATCACTCATCCGTTCGGCAATTTTGAGAACAGCCGGTGCATTTTTTTGGAAGAACATATAGGAAATACCCCTGCCAACCATTGCCTGTTGCAACAATTCAATCGCTTCATCCGGAAACCGGGCTATGAGCTCATCCAACAATTGCTCGGGTGTTTTAGAGATCTCGTTAGCAGCCCACCACGGTAAATGGCCATGCTCCATCCAAAACAACAACAGGTTCTTTATAAAAATAGTTCCGAAAGCTTTCTCTTTTTCAAATAAATCCCTGCCTTTATCATTCGCCAGACTTTTTACAACGTTATTTTTTTCAGCATCTTTTACGCCGTTCTTTTGAGTTTCAGTCAAAACATCAATCCCGTTATGTTTGTACGAGTTATTGGTTTCTTTTAAAATATCAATCAGCATGTAAAACAATGAGCTGTTATCGGATATAACACTCAATTCTTCGGTAATACCCTGCGCCAGGAAAGAAAGTAAGGCATTAAATTCAATGTTGTAATGCTTTGCCATCTGCCTGATGTTGCTTTCCAAAAACATACGCTTATTGAATACAGAGCCCCGTTCAGCAAAAAGAAACGTAAGAATAAACTCCCATAACACTTTTTTAAAGACAGCTCCTTCCGCCTTAACAATGCTTTTATCTTCCTGGATCTTTATAGTAACCTCTGAATAATTAATGATAAAGTCGGCATTAGCCGGCTCAATGAGCCTGATGACTTCCTTAACCACTTCGTCGTTAAACTCATGGGCCAATCGTTTCTTCACGCTCAGTGTATCGCCCAGTTCCAGCAACAATTCTTTCATTAACTGTGGGGTCGTGCGCATCAGGTCAAGAAAAACAGAAATCAGGTAATCACGTTCTATCATCAGGGTGCCCGGCGTAAATGAGCCTGTTAAAAGGTAAAGGCTTATCACCGAATACTTTTCCTGGTTTGTAGTGATGGCTGTTGATGGTTCTTCCCACAGTTCGTATTTAGGAGTTCCGGATGGAACGTTGTAAGCCATTTCGCCGGCAATTTCCTTAATAATGGAAGGCAATGCCTCCGCATATTTTATCAGTTCACCCGAAACCCGGATGGCTTCTTCAAACAAAAATAGCAGCCGCGCAAACGAAAGGTTAAAACGGGCAGCCATGGCTGTGAGCGTATGTTTTACAAAGATTTTCCTATTAAAATGGCTGCCTTTGTCATCAAATAAATAGTCAAGTATAAAGACCCATACAGCTTTTTCAAACTCGGTAGCTTCCGCTTTTATCAACTGTTCTTTTTTCTGGATCGCCGAAATATCTTTATGGTACTCGAAGATAAATGCCGCTTGTCCCGGTTCTATTAAATAAATGACATCCTGCACTACTTTTTCGGTAAAATAATACACCAGTCTTTTTCTTACGTAATCGTGCTGCCCTACCCGTTCGATCAATAGCTTTAAAGATTCCCGCTCTTCGTTGAACAAACGGTTAAAGATCTTTTCAGGATCATTCATATCCTGTTCACTTCCCCACCATGGCAAAGCGCCCGTCAGCAAATAATGTTGCAGGAAAGCTTTTAAGGAAATAGAGATCTCCGCTTCAGGCTCTTCGCCCTGTTGTCCTTTATTGTTCTTTATTTCGCTGAGCTTAAGCAATAAGGCTGCTTCCAGCGCTTCCCTGTACCTGGTGGCCATTTCTTCTTCGCGAAAAGGATATGGCAATACTCCCAGGTCAACCTCCAGCGTATCTATACGAACCAAAACATCTTCTTCAACATGCGCGTCAAAAACGGTTTCGGTGACATCTTTGATGCGGTTATTAAACAAACGGCTTACATCCAAAAACAGGCCCGGTGTTTTTTCCCTTTCCGAAAAAAAAATGTCGGCTGTTTGTTGTTTTATGACATGATATTGCGCCATTGCTTAGTCCTTTTTCGAAACAATCAGGAAGCCCGGATCAAAAAATCCTTGCCAAGATATAAAGCGAGTTTTTCCGAAAACCTGTGCCTTTCCTCATAGGCCGCGTGTGTGTTAAACGCTTTAAGCCATGGAAAATACAGGTTCTCAAATTTTTTCATTTCGGTTACACCCAGCCACAAAAATTTGATCCTCAAATAAGCTGGTGCACCCGACCGGAAAAGGTCTTCGGTAAAAGCCCTGAATTCAGGTTCCTGGAAACGGGCCGGCCACGAAGGCAATACAACGGTAATGCGGTAATTATAAAAATCTTCTTTAATGATCTTTCCATCCGATAAACGCACCTGCATTTGAAAGCGCGGATAGAAACGCGTTTTATTTTCTTCGTAAGCCAGCAATTCAGCGGTCATGTTTTTCACCCCCACTCCATAAATTTTTGAATCGAGGCTGTGAAAATCCCTGGTATTTACAACTTCCAGGCTATTGCTCTGGTTATTCCGTCCCATTTTAAAACTATACACCTCCTTGTCGCTTTCCTCTGTTCTTTGTTTTTCGCCACCGGCAATCAGGGCTTCGTTAATGATCTTTGCAATGATCTTTTCACGGGTCAGGAAATCGCTCCAGGTATCATTCTCAAAGATCACAAGATCTTTATCCCTATCTTCTTTTTTGGTAAAGAACTTAAATCCAAATTCCTGGTTGTTCAATTCCGGCCTAAGCAGCAAATGTTCCATAATGTGAAAACCTTCCGACTCCATGCTGATCTCGCGTAAGAATGAGATGAGTTTTTCGAGAGCCGTAACTGCTGCCGGCCTGTCGGGATGCCTGCTAATGATGCGCCACTTGTCGGCTGTAGGAGCTTTGTAAATAATAATAAAACCCTCCTCATTGTTTAGCGCCGGCCCAATGCGGTAATTCTTAATATTGATCCCGTGCTTTAAAACAGAGATGCCTTGTTTCCTGAAAATGTAAGCTTCATTTTGGTTAATGCCGCCGGCTATCAGTTCACCAATCTCGCTCAGTTCAATAATCTCATCGCCGGTTGCGATGACATCAAAATACTTTCCTTCCCAACGCGCATTTTTTACAGAGTTATCTTCCGGGTTCCTGAACTGGTTATGATGTTTTTCGGAAACAAAAGCGATCTTTCCGTTCTCAAAAATACCTGCCAACTCCCTTTTCATAGGTTGATGAATGTGAAGGTGCAAGGCCATTTTTTTCTCAAAGCCCGAAACTTCGCTGCCACCATTATAATAATTAAAAGCCCTTATCTTATTGTAATCGGTTTCCGGCAATGTTTTTAATATCTGTGCTTTCCATCTCAGGATGAGGCCTGCTTTGTCGCTATGATCGGGGCTGCCATAAAATTCATCATACAGCACCACCGGGTAAGTGACAAATTTTTCGTTGAAACGGCTGTAGAGATGATCCAGAATGGCATTCTTTCGCTGGCGGTATACCTCAATCGATTCCTGGGAGTTTTTCAAAACGCGCTCATAAGGATTGTTCCTGTCTTCTATAAACTCACTCCAGTTCTGCTCTCCGGAAGGTGGCAAAAGAATACTGCTGATGCCAGGCACCTGGTATAAAGGATTATAATAGTACGAGCGCTCATCTAGATCTTCTACATTCGTTGAAAAAAGATCTCCGATACCTTCGAGCTGTTTGGCATAATTGGCCATGATTTGCTCAAAAAATAAAAGGTAGGCTTTCAATTGTTTGGCCTGCGCTTTGCGCGCATCGCTTTCATGCGATGAAAGACCTTCTTCGCCAATGCCATATACCAGCGGAAAATTATGTTGTATGGAATGGTACTGGCCAATATTGCGGTAAGTGCCTCGTTTTATTTTTTCATCGCCGGCCGCCCTGATCGATACTTTTTTTTCCCAGGCCTCAAACCGGTTTGTTTTTTCAAGCATTTCGTAAAACACGTTCGACTTTACACTTAGCTTATAATCGCTGGCAATCAGCTCAATGCCTTTTACAAATTCAGTATCATCTATTAAAGGAAAGCTGCGTTCGTTGAGGAGAAATGATTTACCCGATTCTTTACCTGCCTGGTCATTGATAAAAAGTTCTTTTACAAACAATACACCTTCTACTTTCAGGATAGCCCCGGTCAATTCCACGCTGTCTATTTCTGTAGCAAGCGGCTTTAATTTATCATCGGGAATAATACCATGCTTTAGTAATGGCCCGCAATAAATATCCTCTACTTTTCTCCCTTCGTCAAGCAGCTCTTTTTCGGTATAAAAACGCACTTTGGGTGAAAGCAGGTCTTTTATTTCTTTGTGAATATTAAGGAGCACCTCTTCGGGCGATACATTTTCCTTTACGATTATTTTTGCCTTAATGGCAATTTTTTGTGGTTTTAGCAGCACAAACGACCGTACCAGGTCTTCGCTAAGGTTCCTGTAGGATAAAAAACAATTCCTTACCTTTTCCGTGATCTCCTCACCTACCAATGGATTAGCCTCAATACGGGGTACAACGTGATCGCTCACCCTGATGAAGATCCAATAAAGCCCCTTGATAAAATCGGGCGAGTATTTTGAAATAACCGGGATCAGGTCCACATTTTCCACTTCATCCACTTCATCCAGGATCACTTTCCGGTAATCGTTAATGGTAACCGGGTTGCTGGTCAATATTTTTTCCTTGTCAAAAAAAGAATGCTGCTGCTTGTCAATGGTTCCATGCTCGTCGGTAAGAATATCTTCCAACTTAAAACCAGTGCGGTAAGCCAGGTCGGTAAGGGCATAACACAATTGCTCTAAAATAGTAACACCCGGATCATGGATGTTGTAATCCGTCCATTTATGTCCTGAAAGTTTTTGCAGCAGGCTGACGCCCCTGGCCACCAATAGCTCAAAATCCTCCGCCGGCTCGGTAGAAGCATTCTTTTCAATGAATTTTGGTTTTATGGTTTCCATGACTATAGGGCGGTTAACAAGCTATATGCTATTTATTGGTGTTTTTAGGATGGTAATAATCTTCCGGTAAAAATAATTCGTCATCCCAAAGCTTGGTAATGTTGTAATAAATATCCACTCCCTTTCCAAAGTTTCGGTTCGATCTGAGCTGGAGCGAATAGTTATGAGTAGTTCCTATCCACCTCAGGTTAAGTTTATTCCAGAAGAACCCAAAGTAAGCATTGGTCTTTTTTATCTTACTTCGCGATCGGCCATAAGTAGACAGTGCGATGGCATGCATGAGCGAAAATTTACCGGTTCCTTTTTTTCCTGTCCTCGCAACAATTTCAAACGCCTGGCAATTATTAAGCCCTTCTATGATCGTATGCCATTGCCCGTTGGCAGGCACGGTATCGGCCTTATAAGTTCCTGTACGTCCTACTGATCCAATAAAGCCGTTCACATCCAGCTTTAATTTATTATCGGCACGTTTTCCTATTCCAAGGTTCCCATTCTGGTGTAAAAAGAAAGAATTATCATCAGTGCCATGACGCTCGGCATCTATTTTCCCTGATTGAAATTTAAGGCTCGCTGATTTCTGACTGTCTTTCTCAACATAAAAATAAGGCTCAACCCTGTCCATGTTACCATAAAAGGTAATCAATCTTTTGGATGAAGCCAAAGGAGAAATGATATAACCATTCTCTTCATCCTTCGAGATCCCATCATCGTGCTTAATAATAGCCGAATCAATGAGGTAACCAAAATGAGTTTCGGTAGGCACCTGTCCGTTCCTGAAATATTTTTTCAATTCGGCACGGCCAAACAGTTTTTTATTTTCCTGTGATCCCATGGTGTTTATTTTAAGTAATATTATGCGTTATGATTAAACTAAAAAGTTCTTCTTCCGGTTCTTCCGGTTTGGTAAGCGCTGTTTTCGGCTGCCCTGTTATTCTCTCCTGCTTGTCTGAAACCAGGAATTCCTCTCCTATATATAAACTGCCAACACCTGAAGGATGCGGCTTGTCAAATTCAGGTTCATTGAGTACCTTAATGATGTGGGCCGAAGACGGGATTAATACCGCGGCAGGTGTGGAACCTGAAATATAGTCGTGGTTATCCACGGCACTATCCTCTATCTCTGCCTCCAGTTCATTAGCTACAATATTTTTTACATTGTAAAAATGCACTACCGAAAAACCGGTAATGTAACCAACATAGGGCCGGGTTTTAATAAACATTTGCAGGTCGGTTGTGTAAATGCGGCTGCCTATTTTTATCTCAACCGATTCGCCATGCAACCATGGGGCAATAAAGCGGTTAATATCGGCCGTCAACTGGCGCGACAGTGCTCCATAATCGCGGCCTGCAGAGTCCGTAAACATAACATTGCAAATGACTTTTATTTTTTCGTATACAGCGTTGCCCACTTCAATTTGTACAAAAGGAGAGATAAGCTGTTGTATAAAATTCTTTACCTGGAAAAGAATAGCATGGCTTACTTTGGGCTGTTCGCTAATGAAGCTGCCATCGTCGCGCTCCCTTGGTATGAGCACGATATTAAGGTTTATGCCCGGTAGCACCATTAAGTTCTCATCTTCGGTACTAAAACATTTTACGATCAGGATCTGCGGGAATTTTTCAAGGATCACCTGGATGATGTCGCGTATTTGCACGGGCCTTTGCTTATGCCTTAAACGCTCGCTTACCCGAACATAATACTTATCGTTCGATTCCCCAACTTTTCCTCCATACGACGGAAATAACTGCCATACAGTTTGAATACCAGGTGTGGTGCGCACAAAGCCTTTTATCATTCCAGGTTCAAGGCGAAGAGACGTATTTTTAAAGTTATCTATTTCACTCATCCGCACCGCTGTCATGCCATTGGTGCTAATGGCTACTACATTGGCCTGCACCGCGCTTAATTTTTCGCAGGAAGCCCTTAGCCAGAATATGCCTTCGCTTAATACCGTGTTCCGGGTAAAAATTTCGGAAGGCATGCGCAATCTTACGATTCCTGAATTGATAAAATTATTGGTATGATCTGACAGCAGAACCTCACGGCCTTTGAGCTCAACCCAGGAATTAGCTTCGAGGTAACTCCATTTGATGACGGCCGGTTCGTGAAGCGTGTGATGGAAATTCTTTTCTTCCATTTGAAAAAGCAACGAGAGAACCGAGCCTGGTTCTACATCTGTTAAGCCAATGCAAAGGTTCCCCGCATCTTCAAACTGCGGCATAAAATAATAATTCTTTTTTTCGCTGCCAGGAAAGATCTGCTGGTAACCAAAAGGATAACAATGAAACACCTGTACACTGATGGCATCACCGGAAGATTCATTTTTAAAGTTTTCCGAATATTCCAACTCATAATCAACCGATATGGATTTAACAACAGGAATGTATGGTTGATTTGGAAGTGGTAATTTTTTACGGAAACGTTTGGCGTTATTCAATACCGTTTTGGGAAATACCTGTGGGAACAATTTGTGCCCGAATGCCTCCGACGGAGAACTTAGCTCAAGCCTTACCGCTCCTTCTTTAAAATAAGGGTCCACTACGGTTACTTCATCTGTAAGGCAGGCTTTATTCAGGAATTCGATCAGCTTAAAATCTACACCTTCAATGGTTGTTTTGTTTACCAGCTCTTCGGTATTGTGTTTTACATTAAAGAGCCTGAATTTTTGCTGAAGTTGCAATGCCGGGCTAAAAACCCCTCCATGAAGGGCGCTGATACCTACTTTAAAAATCTCATTGTTATACGGAACGCCGTAGCCTTTATAATAATCTTCAAATCCTTTTTTATCCCTCGGCAGGTCGAGCCATTCCAGATCAAATGAAAAATCTTTTGTGTAACGGTTAAACACATTGGTGTTTTTAATATCAAGGAACGAGCCTACCGATGGTTGCGGACCAAACGGTTGAAAGGGAATAACAGGGCTCAGGGGGCCAATGTTATTTTGCATTTTCAGTGCTTTAAACCCTCTTACTTTTACATTGATCGTAATTCGGTCAAGCAGCGTTTCGCGTAAAAAACTGTATGGATGGTGCTCAGCAAAATTGTTAAGCGAGAACCTTATCATGGGGAAGCTTGAATCGCACTTCAGTTCATGCACCTCCGTATTAAACACATCAATGGCTTTGTGCGCCGGTGTCAGCACAAACTGGATCTTAAGCGTGGCCTTCAGCTGTTTCTCAAGATCTACCATTACCGTATAAAGGCCAATGGGCTCCCAGCCGGTGGTTGATGTATATTCGATCCTAAAGGCTGAAGAAAATAATTCATGAATAACGGTATCTTCCCTTTTCTTGGTGATCTGTGAAAAATTACTGATGTATTTTTTAAGGCTGAAGCCCGGATTGGATTTTAGTTCGAGGCTTAAGGTAAATGTACGCTCACCTTCTGTCTGGTAAAAAAGAGGAGATGCAATGATCATCCCTATATCAGCATCATCCATCACCCTTAAATTTCCGGCAAGTTCATGCTGGTCCTCACCAAGTACAGGCCATGAGTTTATTTCGGTTGTTTTCTTTTGAAAAGCGAGAGGATTAAAAACAGGATTATTTGCTTTAAATACCTGCACTTCATTCACGTCACGAAATTGTTTCTCGGGTGCCAGTATCTGTTTATAGTCACTTACCGCTATGGTCTTTAATTCGGCCACTTTAGCATTCGTCACAACAAACTCATTTTCCAACTTATAGATCAGGGGTTCTTCGCTTCCCGGAATCTCGGCACTAAGTAGGTCGGTTGTTGAAAGCTTTAAACTTTTAATCTGCGTTTCGGGTTCAAATAAAAGATGTACTACATCGGGACTTGACGATTCGGATGGGATGCCAAGCACCTCTTTAAAATAAAAATCGAGGTGCCTGCGGGTAATGCCGTTGATCTGCTTCCTGAGATAAGAATAGAGTTCAAGGAATGTGATAAAAAGAGCCAGCTGCGGCGAAAATGTTTTTTCGGTAAGGGCCGATTTATTAACGTAATTGAGGGTTGTTTTTACAAGGATGGAAAATTTGGAATTGAACTCATCAAAGAGCTTTACAAAAAATTCCATGGCATTCTCAATCCGTTCTTTAATGGTATTACCGCTAATAAAAACACGGGTATTGCTATCGGCGCTTTTGGTATTGAACCTGAAGTGAGAAAAATCAAACTCATCGGCAAAGCCAAATTCACGGGCTGCTTCTGTATAATACAGGCTTAACTGCATTACTTCATTCTCAATTTCATCAATATTGGTTGTTATTTCGGTCATTTCGCCATAGCTCCTGGTACCTATGAAACGCTGGCGAATCATGTGCAGGTCGGTAGCGATCTGTAAAATGAAACGGAATAAATTGACCAGGGCCTTCAATACATCGTCATCCGTTTCGGCCTCAATGATCTTTATTTTCCGGTCTTCAAATTCTTCAATAATTCCCTGCAGGTTAAAACGGCTTATTAATACCGCTAAAATATTTGGGTCTTCCGAAAAAAAATCGGCCCAGGTACCGGCGACCTCATTCTGCAGGTTGTAGTAGTAAACTTTTTCAGAAAGGTCGGTGATAAATTTTATAAAATCGGGGATCTCCCTTGAGTCAATAGATACGTATTCGGGCACCAGGGTATCGAACCAGCGCTCTGCCTGGCTTATGCCTTCTTTCATATTTAAAAACATGCTGCGGCTCATTGGTTCTCCCTGTTCTTATTTTAAATATTTGTTCCTTCCAGTAAATAGAAAGGAAACACAATATTATGTCTTGTATTGGTAATAATAATTGAATAATTAACCTGTATGTATAACACCCCATCCAGGTCGTTGCGGTTTACTACTACAGCGTCAATAAAATTAACCCTTGGTTCAAAATTTAAGAGTGCGTGATAGATCAAATGGTTTAAACCAGTAATGAAGGTAGAGTCCTGTCTTTCAAATACAAAACGTTTCAGGTCACAACCATATTCGGGGCGCATAACACGTTCGCCGGGTGTTGTATTTAAGAGGATCATGATACTTTCGGCAATATCCTGCTCATCGGAAACCATCCTGACATTTTTTCCCTGCTTGTCAAAATCAGGCGGAAAGCTCCAGCCTGTTCCCAAAAACGATTGTAGTTCCAGCTCCATGTTCTATCCTCCTATTAAAACGGTTGGTAAGCCAAGTACAATACTTCCGCCATGCGCGGTAGTATCCCCCATTCGTGCCGCCGGTTTGCCGCAAATCATTACGGTTGCCGATCCTTTGACTATAGAATCGGGCGGGCCCACACACACGCACATATCGCCCATAACCGCAGCCGGCAGGTTACCTATTAAAACCGTTGCCGCTCCCGGGCCTGTAACGGGTCCGCCCACATGTGGTATGGGCGCCGGTACGGCCGGTGTCTGCATCGGGCAGGTGTGCATATCTGTTAATCGCGCGGCTGGTGCTCCCATGTTTCTTAAATTAATTTATTAATACAATTCCTCCTTTTATGGTCGTTTGTCCTGATGCCGATACTTCGGCGGTTGCATTTCCTTTTGCCGTAAAGCCAACCTGCGCGGTATTGTTCACATTCATACCTGCAACGGCAACATCCTGTTTAGCGCTCAGGTTCAACTTGCCTGTGGCATCAAGGGTAATGTTACCCGTTGCTTTCAAGGTAATGTCTTTATTACTTTGAAGGTTTATGCCGTCGGAGGTCATCTTCAGCGAATTACTGTTCTGGTCTACGATCTCTATCGATTTGGCATCATCGCTTAAGGTAATGGTGTTGTTGGAAGGTGTAGTGATGATGGTTATTTTCTTTTCATCATCAAAGCTGATCTTTAATTTGCTTTTGGTGATGATGGTTTTTATATAATTATTATTATCGGCAGGTGTTGCAGCGGCCGCTTTCCCACTGCTATATAAAGAGCCCAATACCACAGGATGGCGTGGATCGCTCTCTAAAAAACCTACCACCACTTCATCCCCTACTTCGGGTAAAAAACCGGCACCGGCACCAGAGGTTGCATAAAAATTGGCAATGCGTGCCCAAAAACCATCCTGGTTTTCCGAATTGGAAGGCAGCGTCAACAAGATCCTGAATTGAGAATCGGGGTCTTCGAATAATTTTTTTACGGTAGCTACCTGCAGGCCCCTAATAGCTGGCAATTGTCCGCCCGCGTCGGCATATGAAAAGTCAGGTTTTTCAAATGCTTTTGGCATTTCAAATCCAAACCTCACATAGGTGGTCCATGAACCTTCCTGGATGACATGATTTACATACGATACAAAGGCGCTTCCGTTAAACCGGTCGCCCACGCCTTCCAGGTCGATAATGGTATTTGGTTTTACGCTTGAATTGCCAATAAAGCTTACCTCGCCTTTAATAGCTGAAAGGCGCATTCTCAATAAATTTCCATCGGCCCAGGATTTAAGATCGTCCTGCGCGATGGGTGTATTATTTGTAATGTTAAGTTGTTTTTGCTGCAACTTGGCCGATAGTTTTTTTCCATTAAGGTTGCCCTGTTCATTTACAGTTGGCTCAGTAGCACTGGTATTAAGCAAGGCCTGGTTTTTTATATCCCAGCTACTGATCTGCAAAGCCGTTGGCTGGCGCTCGGCATTGAGCTCCCCGTTAAAAGAAAGCATGGAATCGCCAAAAGCAATTCGCAATACAGCTGAACTGTCTAATTTAGGTTTTCCAACAAGCACTTTATCACCATCAAACGAAACCACATAACCGTAATAGTCAGCACGTGATAAAACAAAATCCCAGTCGGTAGCCAGTTTCTGAAAAATAATATCCTGCGCCGGCGATGTTGCATCAACCGTAGCGCTGAGCCCATAGTTACCTATAATGCTTTTAATGATGTCACTGTCGGCCTTTTTAGTGAACTGAGCTTCTGTTTTATTAAAGCTCATGCTCACGGCCTTATGCTTGCAGGTAACAATAAGGTGAGATGGCTCGTCGCTGCCAATGCGAATGGATTGTTTAACGATAACCCCCGTAAAAATCGACACTTCCGCGTCGCTGCCATAACCTGCCGTAATTTCAATGGTATTTCCGGGAATCATGTCATCGCTTTCGCTGATAGGAAAATCGGAGGACTCAACTGTACCATCAATCAACTCCACTTCGGCATAAGAAATTTTATTCAGCTCATGCGTTATGGAAACCGATACCACCGGGTAATAATCCTTAATGGGGCTTCCTTGTGTTTTTACGGTAAACCTTAGGGTTGGGTCGCTAATATCGATGGGGGATTTGGCCGGCATGTTCTTATTTTTTTATAGGTGGAAAGTAGATCTGATCGCCGGGTTTTATAGCTGAGACACTTCCTAAATTATTTGCCTTCGCTACTTCAAGGTAGTAAGAGCTGTCGCCGTAAATGCGATAGGTCATTAATGGTAATGTATCGCCGGCTTTTACGGTTCGTATATGTGTAAGGTCGGGAGAGCTTTTTTGTGCTTCCTTCGCTTTTGTTTTAAAATCAATGGTTTCCGAAAGGGTAAGGTCAATGGTAGCGCGCAAAGCGCTTCCATCAGGATTAAAAAGATTGTAGGTTATGTCCAGCCCTTTGCAAACACAAATTACCGACAGGCTGCCCCATACAATTTTCAAAAAGCTGGGGCGGTGTTCAGTTCCTTTAAAGGAATACACCAGGTCTTTTATTTTTTGAATGTAACCGTCCACATTACTGATCCCTTTGGGGAGCGGCACAACACCGGTTCCATCAGCGGTTAATTTCAATTTCATTTCACTGCCTTTCATTCCCCTGAAAAGGAGTGTTGTGTTATTTTCTCCAACAACATTGGAGTCGTTGTACTGTACTTTATAATTACGCGAATAGGTTTCGGGGTTAAACATGACGCTTAACGGCGAACCTACCGAGGCGGTGCAGGAAGGATTGCTGAATGCTTCTATTTTAAGTTTAACAAGTGCCATAGCCTATCGTTGCGACTGGTGTTCCAGTTTTTTAATCACTTTTTCAGTGCATTCCTTTACTATTTTATTTTTAAGTTCCTGCAATTCCTTTTCATCGAAAGCCGTTTTTTTATTCGCGCTTTCGTCAACGGTAATCTTTACCAGGAGTTCCCTGACCTCTATAGGCATAAAATTTGTTTTAAAATTTGTGTAACAGAATTTAGTGGAAAGATAGTCAATTTAAACTACCACACTTCGACTGCTCTTAGTGTGGTAATTCAAATTAACAAAAACTTTAAATCCAAAAATTACCTGATATAATCAGAGTGTACGCTGAAAAGATTCGTAAGCAAGCTCCAATGACTCACACACCAGTGAATTATCCTGTGCTTTAAATTCAGAGATCTTAAGGGCAACGGGGTAAGCCGCGGCGAACGACCATGTTGCCATTGGATTTCGTTCTTCGTCGATCAAACTTACCGTTACTGTTTTAGTCTTGAATGTAAATTTCTCTACAGCATCGCGTGCCCAATCAATCAATTCGGAACTTAAGATCATGCCGCGTTTTAAAACCAGGTTGTCATATTTAGGAGGGTTGGGTAACCGCCTTACAAAGCGGTTCTCCCCCCCTTCTATCAATGGTATTGTATCGAGCTTTGCATTAATGCCCGTAACTTCCTGAAAGCTTCCTTCATATGAACCTGAGATCCCTGTAACTTTTACAAGAAACGAAAACCCTACAGGATAGTACGGAGGAATTTTTCTAACAGCCATATTCCGTCATATCAGTTCAGTGCTTATGAAGCTATTTTAAGACCTTCATGCGCCAGCTCAAGGCTTTCAACCGCTACTTCATTACCGTCGGATTTCATATCCGTTACAGTAATTTTTGTCGGGAATGCATTGGTAAGCGTCCAGCTCATTGCTACAGCTTGTGATTCATCAAGCAAGCTGATGGTAATGGTTGCTCTCTTATAGGTGTTCATTTTCAGGAGATTGTATTTATCCCACATGTTTTTATCACCTTTGAACATACCTTTCTTAAGGGTTACGTTCGAGAATTTTTGAATACCCGGCATTTTCACTGTGGAGTATACAGGGCTGCTTCCGCCACGGTATTCTATTACCTGGGTTTCTGAAGATAAACCGGTTACTTCCTGGAAAATAAATTCCGCGTCGTCCCATTTTACCTGGAATGAAAATTTCACTAGGGGCCATGTGGCCGTTGATTGTGCTGATCCGTCGTCTGCCATAATTTCTTTTATTTAATGTGTTTAAAATTTTATGAATTATTTTTTTAATGAATTACGATTGCTGCATTTGTTGCTGGAATGTAATAACGATGAACTCTGCAGGGCGAACAACAGCCACTTTAACAGTGATCAACATTTTACCTTCAAGAATGTCGGTTGGTGTCATGGTAGATCCTAAACCGATCTGTACATCAAATGCCTGCTCAGGCGCCGAACCTGCTAAAGCACCCTGTTTCCATAAATTGGTCAGGAAGTTTACCATCATGCTTTTTACAGTGATCCAGGTGTTACCATCATTTGGCTCGAACACATAAGCACGTGTAGCCAGTTTCAATGATTGTTCAATCATGATCATGGTTCTTCTTACGTTAATGTATCTCCAGTCAAGGCTGTTTCCGTCCAAAGTACGGCCACCCCAAACCAAGGTTCCAATGCCCGGGAAAGAACGGATCACATTGATCGATAATCCGGCAATCGCGTCAACATTTAATTTTTCTTGTCCTTCGCTCGATACGTCAACAGCCGGGCCGTTAACGCTGCTTACCGAAACGTTTGCCGGAGCTTTCCACACACCACGGCTGTTATCTACCGTTGTATATAAACCTGCCATAGCAGCGCTTGGAGGCAACTCATTCAGTTTGGCGCGAACCTCTTCTAAAATATGCGAATAGGTAGGGCTCACTGCTTTAAGCGCCTGGTGATAATTTAATTTATCGATTGCGGTAGGAGCTGTCTTTTCTTTATATTTTGCAATCACCTCGGCTACATGCTCTTCTTTCAGTGTAGCACCTAAGTCAACTGTTTCATCAAGGTTCTCAAACGTAATTTCGCTTGGGTTTACAATGGATGTTTTTAACCATGGGTAATACGCCGCGCCATATTTAAGGCTATTGGCGCCAATGTTATTACGGAATGCTAATATCACTGTATCAGTCGATTCACCTTCTTTGTGGTCGGCCACATCAAAGATCCCGAAACGGCTTTGCATTTTTTCGCAATGTGCCAATACTTTTGTATAAAGACCTGTATAGCAATCAACACCAAGGAAAATAGCATCAGGCATCACTATCAATGTTGGCTCAAATTCTTTTTCAAGAATAGCAAATACATCATCGTAATCCTCTTTTTTAATTTCAATATCAGCCTTGCCACTGTAAGTACCTATCGATAAGATATAACAATCGCCACCACCGTTAGCGTAAAACAAGCGAATGCTGTTATACATATAAGTAGTGTTCTTGTCTTTTATCTTAACAATCTTAGGTGTACCATTCAATGAAAAGGTTTCCTGTTTGATCTTAGGATCCGGATCGGCTAACGAGAATTTTGCATGGAACTCCTTACCAAAACGCTCAACATATTCAGCAAATGATGAGATCTTGGTCGGTTTTTTACTGAGTGATTTACCGTTCCATTCGGCTACGTCTGTGTAGCCAATAAAAACTGGTACTGCTGTATCAACAGCTACAGCTGAACTGGGGAAGGCGTTCTTCTCTTCGATGTAAACGCCCGGGGTCATTAGTTTTGATGGCATAGGGTTTTGGTTTTAAGGGTTAATATAATTAGTAAATAAAAATTTCTGAATAATTAAATGTTTCCTTTCCTTTTTCGCGGGGTAAAACCGATAAGGTATTTACATCGGGAAGCGGAAGGGTATTGAGCACCACTTTATATTTTAAAGTAGCGGCATCGTAATTTTCAACCAGTTTAAATATTTTTTTAGGTAATTGAAAAATGCCGATCGGGCTTGTTGATTCAAACGTTACAGCCTCGCGCTTGTCAGGCAGTGCTATTTTTTTGGGGCCGTCAAATAATTCCGTTTCATACACCACCGCGGGGTCGGTTAAATGTTTCAGGTGATCGCTTACCAGCACATAACGCCAATACGTTTCCTTTTCGTGAAAGCTAATGCTGTATTCATCCAGCAAGGCTTCGGTAATAGCAAGATCAATAACGCCAAAGGGTTTGGTAAAATAATCCTTATCAAAATCGGTAACGTTCATCACATCCTTTTCAGAAACAAAGTCGCCGGTGTGCAAAGCGAAATCAGATGAAGCCTCCTGTCTTTTACCCGGGATGTTATGAAAATAACAAATGCCTGAGGCAAGATTCTTTGTAAAATCGGATGTGTAATTATAAAAGAGCGGATCGGTAAGTGTTAATACAAAACGCAAGGTTATGTTACTGTTAATAACTTCCGCCTTTTGTTTTCCATCTCCTGAATCAAAAAAGATCCTGAAACCATCGCGCGAAGATTTAAATACCAGGCCGTGATTAATCATTGTATGTGTACTGTCGTTATCGGGCACTACCTGCAGGCCGCTAAACTTCAGGTCGGAAAAGTACCTGTGTTTAAAGCTTACCGTCGTTAGTATGTCGTACTCAATGTTCATTATTCCTGCAGTATTTTATTATCATCGGCAACTTTTGAAATAGCCGGCCTGAATTCCCTGATTACCGACTCATCAAAGCTGAGCATGCGCATCTTATATAAAACAGAAGGCATGTATTTCGCTCCCAGGGTCGACCACATATTACTTAATGTATCGGGGTTTACATCTTCCATGTCGAAAATAAGTTTTTCAATCCGGTTATCTAAAGCAGGTGTATTGCTTTTATTGAAAACAGGTTTGTTTTGAAAATAAGCAATGATGAAGGAAAGAAAGCGCAAGGCTTCAGGATAATTGTTTCCGCTAAAGTAGGCCGAAAACAGGATATAAACATTGAGGTGCAGCGGTGGCGAAGAGCTGCTGAAAGATCCCAGGTTCTTTTGGGAAATGCTTTTAGAGGTTTCTTTCTCTATATTAACCAGGGTTACCACGATCTTATTCTCACCCTGTATAGCTATGGTACCGTCCTGGTTTACCAGGCCCGACAGAGCGATCTTCTCTTCATTTATCTTCAATCTGCTCCTGAAATAGTCATTTATTTCGTCAGTCAGACATGATAATGCTTCGTATATCATAACCTCATTTATAAATAAAACAGAACTCGGGTAAAAAGGACATCAATTATTTTTTTTAAATCAACCCATCATAAAATTTAATTTTTAAACTTTGTGATTGATCCAAAAAAAATCATTTACATTGCAATGGTAATCTTTTTTTATAAGTAATCAAATAAATAATTATTGATATTTATTAAAAATGTAATTTTACTTCACCGTCATGCAGTTCGTCACAAATATTTACAAAAGAATATTTTTTCTTACATGTGTAATATTTATTACACATTTGCAGCTGCACGCACAAAAGCCTAAAACGCCTGATACTAAAGGGGATCAGAAGAC
Organism: Bacteroidota bacterium; assembly: GCA_048498515.1. Lineage (GTDB taxonomy): Bacteria > Bacteroidota > Bacteroidia > B-17B0 > Aurantibacillaceae > UBA4416. The sequence goes on from JBEHXV010000006.1 coordinate 169,383, forward strand.
CGAGTTCTCATTAAAAAAAGATTCTATCGATATAAAGGCAAAAGAGAAGGAGATCAAGGATAAATTCCTGAAAACATTTTATGATAAGATCAGCATCAAAAAATATCTGCGTGATAAAGAAAAAACAAGAATAATAAATGTTGCCGATAGTTTAATAAACAAAAAAATTGCCGGCAATTCAACCATCAATAAGCAGATTGTTACCATTGTTGATGTGCTGCTTTCATTGAATACAGAAAAGAAAAAAATTGATACTGTATTTGTACATCCTGAAGTAGCACCTACTGAATCGAGTGAAGAAGAGAAAACGGATATCACCATCGATCAACTGGCAGATAAGCTGTTTCCGCTTATCCAGGAAAAAGTAAAAGATGAGGAAAATAAAACAACGCTTAACAAAAAACTAAATATATACAGGGAATTACGTCTTCATCCGGGAGGTATTATTGACACCTTAACGATCGATAAAGCGCTTTCAAAACAATACACGCTTAAGATAGCGCAACGAAATGAGGTTTTCGGTTTTCATCCTTTCTGGCGAAAAAATTATGATGATTATCATTTTGAGTTGATAACCACACTGGCGTATTATGGTTACGAACTGAATGGGAAGACCGGCCTGCCCAAAAACCTCAATGGCTGGGATTCAACAGGCATTGTTAAGCGCGCGCAAAAGGACGGCTGCAAGGTGGTCTTATCTGTATTTTGTCCGAATAAAGCCGATCTTTCCTATTTCCTTTCAAACGAGGCGGCACAACATAAATTTATTTCAACCATCATTCATTGCATTAAAACAACACAAAAGGCTAACGGTGTTAACCTTATGTTTGATATTCCAAAAGGGGATCACAGGCATAATTTCTCAAAATTTGTGAGAAAGCTTTCAGCCGAATTAAAAATTGCCGGGCAGGGCTATGAACTCAGTATCACAGTTCCGGCTTATGATGAGTTTCAAACCTACGATATAAAACACCTGAGCGTGTATGCAAACAAGTTTATTATTGATTTCTCCAAAAAAAACCTGTACGGTTCGCTTGTGCCTTTAACGGGGAACAATTATAGCCTTGAAAAGGGAATACACAATTACCTGGACTATAAAGTTTTGCCAAGCAAATTCCTGGCCTGCATGCCATTCCGCGGCGGCCTGTGGGATTATGAAACCGAATTATTCAATGATTATATTCCTTACAGCAAGATCAATGAATTGTACGTGAATGATTACGGCAAAACCTATGATAAAAACGCCTGTGCGCAACGTAGCGATGTGGTGATTGACGGAGATACGCTTGAGCAGTTGTGGTTTGATGATCCTAAAACCCTTGGCGAGAAATACGATCTTATTTTAAAAAACAAAATGGGCGGTGTAGCCATTTGGTATTTGGGTGATGACCACAACGATTCCGATATGTGGAACACCCTGGTAGATAAAATGGTAGTGTTTGATTCGACGGATGTGGTGATCTTGAAAAAGATACCCGCTGAGGAAACAAGCTTATGGAAAAAAATAAAAAAAGAATTGCAGTTGTATAAACTTTTATTCAGCCATCCATGCGATTTTGACCAGAAGCTTAAAGCCCAGATGAAAGCGGATGATTACATTGGCTACGTAGCTTTGGGATTTTTGCTCTTATTTATCATTATAGGTTTATATACCATTGCTCAAAGGCGCCTGTTGGGCGATGACTGGAAACAGAATAATTTCTTTTTAAGCACACTGATCGTGCTGGTAATGCTTGTTATGATCTCGGGACTGATGTTCTTTTTCCTGAACCCCGACTATACATCGTTTGGGCACAGCCACGACGATTGCGAAACCAGTTTCTTTACCATTTTGCAGGTACTTGCCATTGGCTTTTTAATTGGCCTGCTGGCTATGCGACTCTTGGTGTTCCCATTGATAAAGAGAAAAGAAACCCCTTAGCAGTGTAGTGTCTTTATGAACATCATTGACCAATTCAACATTCACCGTTATCATAAGGAGCAAATGGCGGCTTATGGTGAGGACAATGCGAGGGCCCTGGGATGGAAAACAGAAGAAGGGCAATTCAAGCGCTTTGAGATCTTATCACAAATTGGCGACCTTGAAAACTGCTCGGTACTGGATGCTGGCTGTGGTTATGGTGATCTTTGCGGATTTTTAAATCAGAAATTTACCGGCATGCGTTATATTGGTATTGACCTGGAAGATGTTTTTTTAGAGCGGGCAACACAGCGTTATTCCAATAGTGGCGAAACTGCATTCTTTACCGGTGATGTTACTAAAGCGGAATTACCTTTTACCGATTATATTTTAGCCAGTGGTATTTTCAACTATCCAAACACCGATACGGAATACCTGTTTAAAACCATCGTCAAATTATTTAACAACTGCCGCATAGGTTTTGGCTTTAACCTGTTGGATAAAACAGAGGCCACTAACAGCTTGCTTGTTACTTACGACCGGCATAGGGTTCTTGCGTTTTGCAAAACCTTAAGCAACAGTGTTGTTTTAAAAGAAAATTATTATGAAAATGACTTTACGATCATGATGTATACCAGGTAATACCCGTGTACATTCTTTTCCTAATCGTATTGTTCTTATGTAACGTGTAATTATACTTTAGAAATGTGATCGGCCAGGTTTTCATTAAAAACTTTAATGACCGATTTTATGGAATCCCTTGCCGGGTTAAGGTTCTTGTTTCCCCTACCCCTTGTGTGCGCATCCAAAGCGATAGAGCCCATCACCTCGGTTTTTATTTCAAGGCCTTTAATTTTCCAGGTATCGTTATTATGTCCGCCCATTGCTCCTAACCAGGTAATTGAAATACACTTAGCAATTCCATCAGCTGCTAAATTATTCAGGTAAGCTTTCATGTCACCCCAATCCAAGTCAGCTGATTCGGTTTCTTCCTTCTCGTACTTCTCGGTCATTTTAGCCTTTATTTTGTACTTTAAGGTGGTGATGGCCGCTTGCTTATCAAAACCAGGGTTGTACCAGTTGCCTTCGGTTGTTTCTACATAATTACTTATAAGATCACTAATTTCCCATTCTTCCGCAATGTCAAGGTTGTTATTCCATTCCTCCTCGGCATCCGCTACATTGGCGTACAAACGCCTTTGAATACTTTTTCCATTTGTATAAAAAGCTTGTTCTTTAAGCTGAGAAACCGGTAATGCCGTTGATAATGCCTTTGCTCCCATCACATCTGCTTCATGTTCCAGGCCCGGGTCATCGTTTACTGCTACTCCCTGTTTCATTTGCATGGTAGGTTTTACACGACCTTGGCGCTGCTGCACTACGTGCCAGGCCTCATGTGCCAGGTGCTGTTCCTGCCCGGGACCGATATGAATGTCGCTTCCCTGTGCATAGGCCAGTGCATTAAGTTGAGCGGGTTGCGATGAGTTGTAATGTACTTTCACATCACTCATATCCATGCCTGATAAATTTTCGATACCAGATTTCAACTGATCGGGCATACCTGTTTTATTTTCTTTACGTTGAACAACACTCTTCATCTGCAATTCTTCTTCGGGCGCCGCTTTCTGAACGATGGCACTTTTCATCTGGAGTTCTTCTTCGGGAGCGGCTTTTTGAACAACGCTCTTCATCTGCAATTCTTCTTCCGGTGCCGCTTTCTGAACAATGGCGCTTTTCATCTGGAGCTCTTCTTCGGGAGCAGCTTTTTGAACAACGCTCTTCATTTGCAATTCCTCTTCGGGTGATGCTTTTTGAACGATGGCGCTTTTCATCTGGAGTTCTTCTTCGGGAGCGGCTTTTTGAACAACGCTCTTCATCTGCAATTCCTCTTCGGGCGCCGCTTTCTGAACGATGGCGCTTTTCATCTGGAGCTCTTCCTCGGGAGCAGCTTTTTGAACAACGCTCTTCATTTGCAATTCCTCTTCGGGTGATGCTTTTTGAACGATGGCGCTTTTCATCTGGAGCTCTTCCTCGGGAGCAGCCTTTTGAACAATGCTCTTCATCTGCAATTCCTCTTCGGGCGCCACTTTCTGAACGATAGCGCTTTTCATCTGCAATTCTTCTTCGGGCGCCGCTTTTTGAACAATGCTCTTCATTTGCAATTCCTCTTCTGGTGCCGCTTTTTGAACGATGGCGCTTTTCATCTGGAGCTCTTCTTCGGGAGCAGCCTTTTGCAGTACCGAAACTGCTGGCATACTTAATCCATTTTCAGAAGACGCTGCTTTTTCTTCGTTTGGTTTTTTATTCAGACTGTGTTTACTGTATCCCATAAAAAAAGAGTTGAGTGTTGAAGGGCCAAAGAATTTTAAACTAATGTAGTTTAATTTTTTGAATAAAAAAACAACTGAGAGCCAAAGCTATAAACAGGTTTCTGTTTATGAAGATTAATTTTGCATTTTATACATAAACCTTACACTAAAAAGCTGTTCCTGGATTTATCTGTACTTCTGCAATGCGACTTTTATCATCCATGATATGGATGTAATTTTCTTAGGATCAGGATAGAATCAAAAACAAGGAATACAGATTTAATAACCTGTTCACAACAACCCTTAACCATAAAACACAACTAACAATGTCTTTACATTGGCTTCGTACCTTCAGACCATTTACGCCGGGTTATAAAACCCGCCGCTACTAACATTCTGCCCCGATGGGGCAACAATAGAAAATAATTTTCCCATCTTTAAGCAATGCGGCTCTTGTCATCCATCATATGGATGTAATTCTTTTCGTAGGATCAGAAAATATGTGAAACAAAGTTTTTAATAACCTGTTTATAAAAACCTCTAACGATAAAATACAACTAACAATATCTTTACATTGGCTTCGTACCTTCAGACCATTTACACCGGGTTATACAACCCGCCGCTACTAACATTCTGCCCCTATGGGGCAACAATGGAAAATAATTTTTCCATCTTTAAGCTACTCCTTCAAGTAAATTAATTTAAGATGGCTAATGATTTCATTTCCATTTAAACTCTTTTCTTCACTAAGTTCATTTCCTGCCGTCAAATGAAGATGCTCATTTTTCTCCTTTATAAATTGAAGATAACTTATTAATTCTTCAATATCCCTAGTATTAAGAATCATCTCAATACTTTTTTTACTTTCATCTATTTCTATTTTTATCATAATTAAAATCCTCCTGATACTTGTAATTTCTTTTTTGGGGAAACATTTAACGGTTTCGGATTAGCATAATTAACATCTACATGAGGCCCTTCGACTTTTTTTCCATAAACACCTCCCGGATCAAGATTATATGAATATCCAGACTTTGTATTTTGATAAGATTTAGCGCCAGTTTTAGGGTTTTCATATTTCAAAATTAATTTTCCACTTTCAACATGATTTTGGAACCCTCGATCAATTTCAGCTAAAGTACTATTTTTAAATGGATTATCTAGGCCTTTCATAGGCTTTGGTGAAGGTTTTAGTAAAAAAATAGGCACTTTAGGGAGTACAGGTTTTACAGGAGGAGCTGCTACTACTAAACTGCCGTAAGTTCCTACCTGATCAAGTATATAACCTACCCAAATCGCAGTTCCATTATCTGCTTTATCAGCAGCATTTTTAGTTGCAACAAAGTTAGCCATTTCAGAATTTCCTTTAAGCGCCCAATATTCGGGGTTATCAGGACCATATAATTGCTCTTGTACTCTCGGTTTGATTTTTGTGAAGTCAATTATTTTTTCATTTTTAGGTGATTCAATTTTTTTATATGCAATATTTGTATTATCTCCTAGAGTAAGAGGTTTGTTATTATCAGGAATTGAATCAACTGGTTTTTTAACAGGCTTAAATATATCAGCACTAGCATGAATTAAGGTTCCTGATGTTGCATTCTCCATAAATGTTTTTGACGCCGGATTATTACTAGGCTGACTCCCCCCTTGTTGTGATTCGCCACTTCCTTGCATTCCATCTATATCAATATCTCCAATCGACTTATTCCCAGCATAATTATAAGGCGTTAAATGTGTATAATCAGCGGCAAGTGGGTCGACGGAAATGAATCTACAAGTCCAAGCCGCATAATACCTTGCCCCATAATAATACAATCCACTTTCGGCGTCTTTCTCTTTACCAA